>CANPWL010000001.1 GCA_947584375.1 uncultured Clostridia bacterium
GCCCTATATTCAATATTATATTTCAAAGAATCATTTTGTGCAAAGTTAATAAAGGTTAGACTTTTAAGCCCCCCCCCATTTACATATAATGGAATTAGTAATTCTGCACACTATTGTCACATCCTTTGATATTGTATTGTTATAATAACATATTTCGACAGAGGTGTCAAGGTTTTTAAATATAAAAAAGTTTAAAAGCTGCCACATTCAGAATATCAATTATCTATTCACTTATATCTTCTATTATCTCTTTGATTCTATCTATTCCCTCGCCTGTCTGTGCAGAGCATGGTATAACATTTATTTCATCAAAATAAGGTATCTCGCTCTTAAATGCCTCCATTCTTAGACTTCTGGCTGTTGGCTTCAGTTTATCAGCCTTTGTCAAAACAATAATAAATGGAAGCTCGTTTTCAACCATAAAATCTATCATCTGAAGGTCGTCCTTCGACGGCGGATGGCGCATATCAATAAGCTGAAATATTAAATCCAGTCTTCTTGATTTATCATTAAGATAGCCTTCTATAAGACTTGCCCATCTTTTCTTTTCGCCCTTAGAGACCTTTGCATATCCATATCCGGGCAAATCGACAATGTATATATTCTCAAAGCTGAAAAAATTGATAGTAACTGTCTTTCCGGGCATTGAACTTACCTTTGCCAACTGTCTTCGGTTAAAAATCTTGTTTATAAGCGATGACTTACCGACATTTGAACGTCCTGAAAAGGCTATTTCTATACGTTCAGGCTTAGGGATCTGATCAAGACGTCCATATGATGTTTTAAATTCTACATTATTGAAATTCAAGTCTATATTTATGCTCCTTGCAGAGCATTCCTCCTTATGTCATTTTTAAATCGGCATTAAAAATTATTGATTTATCAGACTGTTCAAACTAAATTGCAGCAGATATTTTCTCTTTAGCCGTTTCACCTGAAATCATACCAAGCGGAATATCATTCTCATGCTCCTTAAAATCAAGTGCCGTCTCCAAAACATCGCTTATATTCTTAGCAAGAACAATTTCAACAGAAGACTTAACATTCTCATCGATTTCCTCAATATCAGCCTTATTGTCATATGGAATTATTATTGTCTTTATTCCTGCTTTATAAGCTGCCATAGATTTTTCCTTTAAACCTCCGATAGGAAGAACCTTTCCCCGCAGGGTGATCTCACCAGTCATAGCAACAGAGCTTTTAACAGGAGTTCCCGACAGTGCTGAAATCATAGCCGTGACCATTGTAACTCCCGCCGAAGGTCCGTCCTTAGGCACTGCACCCTCAGGCGCATGAATATGTAAGTCCTTAGTTTTATAAAACTCCTTGTCTATTTTAAATTTATCCGCCACGCTTCGGCAATAGCTTACTGCGATCTTTGCGCTTTCTTTCATTACATCTCCAAGCGATCCGGTAAGAGTTATGTCTCCTTTTCCGTCAAGCACAAGAACCTCCATAGGCATAGTAACCCCGCCTACCGACGTCCACGCAAGACCGTTTACAAGACCGATCTCGCTGCTTTCGGCAACAAGATCAGGAAGGTATTTTTTTACTCCTAAGAACTTTTCAATATTGTTTTCCTTAAAAGTGACCTTTTTAACGCCGTTTTCCACTATTTCCTTAGCAGCTTTCCTACACAAAGAAGCAATACATCTCTCTAGCTTTCTGACTCCTGCTTCCTTTGTATAACTGTCGGTAATAGTGTATATACAGTCATCTGATATTTTCATCTGCGTTGCCTTCATTCCGTTAGCCTTTAACTGCTTAGGAATAAGATGACGCTTTGCTATATTAAACTTTTCCTCTCTTGTATAGCTTGAAAGCTCAATTACCTCCATTCTGTCAAGCAAAGGTGCTTGAACAGTATTCAAGTTATTTGCAGTAGTAATAAAAAGAACATTTGACAAATCAAAAGGCATCTCAATATAATGATCCCTGAACTCCTTATTCTGCTCGCTGTCAAGAACCTCAAGCATTGCAGACGAAGGATCTCCCCTGAAATCATTGCTCATCTTATCAATTTCATCAAGAAGCATTACAGGATTATTTGTTCCTGCCTGTTTAAGAGCAGTTATAATTCTTCCCGGCATAGCCCCGACATATGTTTTTCTGTGACCTCTGATATCTGACTCGTCCTTAACTCCGCCTAATGATACTCTTACATACTCCCTGCCCAGAGCATGAGCAATCGATCTTCCGATTGATGTTTTACCCACTCCCGGCGGTCCGGCAAGACATATAATTTGCCCTTTAACATCAGGGTTAAGAGCCTTTACTGACAAGATCTCCAATATTCTTTCCTTTACATTTTTCAGCCCGTAATGATCCCTGTCAAGAATCTTTCGTGCCTTTTCTATATTTGTTGTATCCTCAGTTGACTTGTTCCATGGAAGTGATAAACATGTATCAAGATAAGTTCTGATAACAACAGCCTCCTGAGAGCCTGAAGGCATTTTCTCAAGCCTTCTGACCTCGCCCAAAATCTTATCCTGCTGTTCCTTAGGAAGATTCAGTTCAAAAATTTTATTTGTATATATTTCAATATCGTCTTCCTCTGAATCTTCTCCCAGCTCAGAGCGTATTACCTTAAGCTGTTCTCTTAAGTAGTATTCCTTTTGATTTTCCTCTATATTCTTAGAAACCTGTGACTGGATTTCCTTTTCAATTGTCAAAACTTCAAGCTCGTTTGACAAAATCCCAATAAGATTTGTCAGCTTCTCACCAACAGTTTTATTTTCCAAAAGCATCTGCTTATATTCAGCAGAAATAGAAATATTAAATACTATGGATTCAAACAAATCCTTAGGCGTCTGAGCAGAATATACTGACGCTAAAATTTCCTTAGGCATTCTGGGAACATTTTCAGCATACTCTCTGAAAGTACGCTTAACCTCACGCATTATAGCTTCAAGCTCATATATATTCATTTTTTCACGTGAATATACAGGAAGTCTCTTTACCTCTGCCTCCAGATAATTTTCATCAATCAGATAAACATTTTGTGCCTTTGCTTTGTAAAGTCCCTCTACAAGAACTCTTGAATAGCCATCCGGAGCTTTTATAATTTGTTTTATCTCAGCTATTACACCGATTTTGTACAAATCTTTAAACTCCGGCTTATCTATAATCAAATCCTTTTGAGTTGTTAAAAAAACCATTCCGTCATTTTCAAGAGCTGCTTTAAGCGCCAATACAGACCTTGTTCGTGCAACATCAAAATGCATCACCATATTAGGAAACGCAACAATATCCCTCATTGCAACACAAGGCATAACCTGTATACTTTTACTGCTGGCATTTTTTATCTTATCATTCATATATATGTATTTTCCTTTCTTTTAAATTTTAACTTGTTATAAAGAATTTATCCGACATCCAAACAACGGCAACACTATGTTATTTATCGGCAAGCTTCTTTATAAATTTGTTCTGACACTATTGTTTGCTTACACATAGTTGTTGAAACCTGACAGTGTATTAACACTATTCGATTAAAGTTATTATAACAGCATTCACAAATTTTTGCAACAGGAATTATATTCATTATAATATGCCAGTTAAAAAATCATAATCAAAAGTCAAGTTTAATCTTATCATACACAAAGACTAATCTGTTGACAAGCTGACAAAATAAAGTATAATATTATCTATACTTGTTTATTGAGGGATTTGTATGACTTTACAACAACTAAAATATATAATAACTATTGTTAAGTGCGGTTCAATAACCGAAGCAGCTAGACGTCTTTTTATTTCACAACCCAGCCTGTCAAACTCTGTGAAAGATCTGGAAGCCGAGCTTGGAATTGAAATATTTAATCGTACATCAAAAGGCATTTCGCTTTCTGCTGACGGCGAAGAGTTTCTCGCCTATGCAGGACAGGTTGTTGAGCAAACTGAATTGCTTGAAGAAAGATACAAAAACAAAAAGCCGTCTAAGCAGCTTTGTTCGGTTTCAACTCAGCATTATGCATTCGCAGTAAACGCTTTTTCTAATTTGATAAGCAGGCTTGACTCCGATGAGTATGAGTTTACCCTGAGAGAAACACGCACATTTGAAATTATTGACGACGTTCACAATTTTCGAAGCGAAATAGGTATTTTATATATTAACGCCTTTAACCAAAAGGTTATGCGTAAAATATTTTCTGAAAACAGGCTGGAATTTCATCCGCTTTTCACAGCCAATCCGCATGTTTTTATAAGCTCTGAACATCCGCTGACAAATCTAAAATCAGTCACTACGGAAGATTTGAAAGATTATCCGTTTCTTTCATTTGAACAGGGCACTAATAATTCTTTTTACTATTCAGAAGAAATTCTAAGCACTGTTCCCAGAAAAAAGATAATCCACGTAAGCGACCGTGCAACACTATTTAATCTGCTTATAGGTCTTAACGGTTATACAATATGCTCAGGAATTCTTAACAGTGATTTAAACGGAGATAATATTGTTTCTGTTCCTCTCATAACTGATGAAAATATGACTATCGGATACGTAATAAATACAAAGATGAAGCTTAGCCGTTTTGCAAAAGACTATATATCAGAGCTGAAGAAACTTATCTCGAACTGCGGATATGAAATAATAGAATAAAATATGATAAAATAACTGCTGTACATTTCATTTTTAAGCGTACAGCAGTTATTATTAAATATATTAGTCTTACTTTTAAATTTCCAATCTGTCAGACCCGCGTTAATCAATTTATCATTTTAAACAAACTTATCAAAAAACGACAGAGAACACAACGCCATCATTGTCTCATTATATTAGCAGCCTTTACCAAGTTTTCAAGGCTCGGAACTGTTTCCTCATTACCTCTTGTTTTTAGTCCGCAGTCCGGATTGATCCAAAGCTTTTCCTTTGGTATCTTTTTAAGCATCTTTTTAACCGCAGTAACAATTTCTTCAACTGACGGAATCCTCGGTGAGTGAATATCATAAACTCCGGGACCTACCTGTGTTCTGAAGTTATTTTCCTTAAGCGAATCAAGAATTGTCAAATCTGAACGTGAAGCCTCGAAGGTAATAACATCAGCGTCCATATTGTCAATATCCTTGATAATGTCTGTGAATTCACTGTAACACATATGGGTGTGAATTTGAGTTTCTGCCTTAACGCCGCTGTGAACAAGTCTGAATGCAGGAATTGCCCAGTCAAGATAATCAGATTTCCAATCAGATTTTCTAAGAGGAAGCTTTTCTCTGAGAGCCGCTTCGTCAACCTGAATAATTCTGATTCCATTAGCCTCAAGATCAAGAACCTCTTCACGAATAGCAAGTGCAATCTGATAAGCGCACTCCTTAAGAGAAATATCCTCTCTCGGAAACGACCAGTTGAGAATGGTAACAGGTCCGGTAAGCATTCCCTTTATAGTCTTTTCTGTCAGACTTTGGGCAAAAACCGACCACTTTACAGTCATAGGCTTTGCTCTTGAAACGTCTCCCCATACAATAGGAGGCTTAACACAACGTGTTCCGTAAGACTGCACCCATGCCTTTGAGGTGAATATAAATCCATCCAAACACTCTCCAAAATACTCTACCATATCATTACGTTCAAACTCTCCGTGAACGAGAACGTCCAGTCCTATTTTCTCCTGTAATTCAATACATTCTTTAATTTTTTGTTTGTTGAATGTTTCATATTCCTCTTCTGAAATTTCTCCTCTGCGGAACTTTGCCCGGTTTTGTCTGACATCTGTTGTCTGAGGGAAAGATCCTATTGTAGTCGTAGGGAAAACCGGCAAATTAAATTTCGACTTCTGAATCTTCTCACGCTCTGCAAATTCAGGAAGCCTTACAAAATCCTTTTCGTTTAATGCTGCGGTCTTTGCCTGAACTTCTTTATTATCACAATCCCTATCCTCACAAAACAGCGTAACATTTGCTTTATATTCTTCAGTTTGAGACGGATTCTCACTGCTCAGAATCTTTTTAAGCTCACTCAACTCACCCAGCTTTTCCTCAGCAAAAGCAAGGTGCTTTGTATAAGATTCATTGAGTTTTGTTTCGCTTTTTAAAGTATACGGACTGTGCAAAAGTGAGCAGGATGTATTAAGAACTATTTCTCCAAAATGACTTTTCAGCTTATTGATAATGCCAATTGTCTTTTCATAGTTGTTTTTCCAGATGTTCTTTCCATTTACAACTCCCGCAAACAGAACCTTATTGCTGTCAATCTTACCCGAAATTTCAAGCGACATCTTTCCCTCAACAAAGTCAATGCCGACTCCGTCAAAGTCGAGAGAACTGATTTCACCACAGCAGTCACGAACGTCGCCGAAATATGTTTGAAGAAGAACCTTAACGCTTCCCTTATGTGACAGTATTTTCTTATAAAGTGAAACAAAAAGTGTTTTATCTGAATCGCTTAAATCTCTTACCAGATAAGGCTCGTCAAACTGAACCCACTCTGCACCTAATGTGTTAAACTTTTCTAGAATTTCACAATAAGCCTGAGCAACACTGTCTGCAATATCATCTGCTGTTTTGCTTCCGGTAAAACGAACTAGCTTTAAAAATGTAAATGCTCCTATTATATCAGGTTTTGT
The DNA here is from genome assembly GCA_947584375.1 of uncultured Clostridia bacterium. Taxonomy (GTDB): domain Bacteria; phylum Bacillota; class Clostridia; order Oscillospirales; family Ruminococcaceae; genus UMGS1601. The sequence continues at coordinate 6,558 of CANPWL010000001.1, forward strand.
TTTTATTCCGTTTTTATCTGCCTCTAAAAACTCATCGAACGGCTTTGTTCCATTTAAAACGATGTTTGTATCGTCTTCAAACTCAGGGACCATATAATGATAATTTGTGTTAAACCACTTTTTCATTGCAAGTGCTTTAACGTCTCCGTTCTCGCCCTGATAGCCCTTTGCCATTGCAAAATATGTATCAAGCTCTGACAAGTTAAGCTCTTTATAACGCTTTGGAATCACATTTAAAAGAACCGCTGTATCTAGCACATTATCATAGAATGAGAAATCATTTGATGAAATATAATCTATTCCATTTGACTTCTGTATTTCCCAATGGGATAATCTCAAAGCCTTTGCGGTTTCTAAAAGCTCATTTTCTGTGATTTCATTTCTGAAATATTTCTCTAAAGCAAATTTCAGTTCTCTTTCCTTGCCTATTCTGGGATATCCGATAACTGATGTTTTCATTTAATTACACCTTTCTTATTTTACTTTTTAATATTATAACATTACTTTCCTGCCATAGGGTAACACTTATTTTTTATGACTATGTATAGTTTTAAGATATGTCAACAATGATATCAAATCTGTATTTAAAGCTCTGAAATGTAAAATATATTAACATTTTTCAATTAAATAATAAAATTATTATTTTACCCCAATTAAAGTAAAGCCCGGAGCATTGCCCCGAGCTTTAGGTCGACGATATAATTACTTATTCAGCTGTATAAGGCAACAACGCAACGTGACGTGCTCTCTTAATGGCAGAAGTAAGTTCTCTTTGATGGTATGCACAGGTTCCGGTAACACGGCGAGGAAGAATCTTTGCTCTCTCGGTCATGCACTTTCTTAACTTAGCAACATCTTTATAATCGATTTTCTCTGCTCTGTCAACACAGAACATACAAACCTTTTTACGGCTTCTCTTGTTTGGTCTGCCGGCTTTTTCCATGATATTTTCCTCCTTAACATGATTTAATTCTAACATTACCTAAAATCTGATTTGAATTAAAACGGAACTCCGTCATCTGAAATAACAACTTCAAAATCATCGATATCTCCAATAGCAATCGACTCATTTGCAGTTTCGTTATTAGCAGTATTCTGAGCAGGTGTGCGGAACGTAGAGCTTGTAGTACTGCTCTGTTGTTTAGATTCACCTGTAAATGATACGTTATCAACAATTACCTCAGTAACATAATGCTTAACGCCGTTTTTGTCGTCATAGGTTCTTGTCTGCAGATTTCCCTCAATGGCAATCATTCTGCCTTTACCAAAATAATTATTAATAAACTCGGCTCTTTGACGCCATGCAACGCAGTTTATAAAATCAGTCTGTTTATCTTCACCTTGTTTTGCATAACCTCTGTCAACAGCAATAGTAAATGATAAAACACTTATACCGCTTTGCGTCTGTTTAAGCTCCAAATCCTGTGTGATTCTGCCCATTAATATTACTCTGTTCAACATAACGCATCTTCCTTTCTGTTAATATTAGCTAACTGTAACTAAAAATCTCAGAACACCGTCAGTAATCTTAAGTACACGCTCTAACTCTGCCGGAAAGCTTGGCTTTGAAACAAAGTTCCAAAGAATGTAGTAGCCTTCATTTTCAAAATTGATAGGATAAGCAAGCTTTCTCTTGCCCCACTCATCAATTGTAACCTCCTCGGCATTTGCTGAAATCATGTCGCCGAACTTAAGTGTAAGAGCATTAATTTCCTCTTCACTAAGCTTGGTACTGAGTACTACCATAGCCTCATACTTTTCTGTAACCTTAGCCATTACAACTACACCTCCTTTTAGATTTCGCCTGTACTTTCAAGTACAAGCAAGGATAACTAGTGAATTATAACACAAAAACTAAACATTGTCAACTATTGATTTTCTGTGCTAATTTTTTTATCAATTTTGCCAAATCATTTTTCACTTCCGGGTGTTTAAGACCTATCTCTATTGCAGCCTCTAACATTCCATACTTGCTTCCGACATCATATCTGCTTCCTAAAAAATCAATACCTATCATTCCCTTATTGCGGGCAATAACAGCCATAGCGTCAGTAAGCTGATATTCTCCTCCGCTGCCTTTGGGGATAGTTTCAAGTATATCAAATATTTCAAACGGAAGAACACATCTTCCCAAAATAGAGAAATTAGAAAACTTGTTCTCAAGACTTGGCTTTTCTATCATATCTGATATATTGTATACATTGTCTTCTATCTTTTTACACTTCATTGAGGAATACTTTACTATAAATTCATTTGATACCTCTTTTATTGCAACAGTACCCAAACCATACTGTTCATATGCATCGCATATCTGCTTACAGCATGGAATTTCCCCGACTATTATATCGTCGCCATATAAAACGGCAAACGGTTCGCCGTTCACAAAATCCTTTGCGAGTAAAACAGCATGACCAAGTCCCATTGCCTTTTCCTGTATAACATATGTGATATTTGCCATGCGGGAAATTTTTTGTACTTCTTTTAATTTATATTCATATTTTTCCCCGCCGTTTTTAAGATGCTGTTCTAATCTCTCATTTGTTGCAAAATGCTTTTTTACTATATCCTTGTCCGGACTCAGTATAATGCATATATCCGTTATACCGCTTTTTACAGCCTCCTCAACATTATACTGAATAGCAGGTTTATCAACAATGGGCAAAAGCTCTTTTGGCATCGCCTTTGTTGCAGGCAAATCACGGGTTCCCCATCCACCGGCAGGAATTACAGCCTTTTTTATCTTCATATTTATGACTATGCTCCTTAAGTGAGCATCCTCCTATTTAGTTGTTATAAGCAAGACGACAGAAAGGATAGAAGTTTATAAAAACGATAACGAAAACTTTTTCTCCTGCGTCCGGTATATAATTCTAGCTTATCAGCATAGCTATTATTCTGATTATAATGTTATATGCAGCTATTGCTCCTATTGTATATGCAAAGGATGTTCCGCCTTTTTTAGCAATAGTGTCCCGTCTTTGTACTTCAGACTGTGCAACCTTATCAATTTGTTCTATATCATGTTTTGTCTTTTTAAAATACCAGAAATTTGAAAACATCCCGCTGATAATTCGAATGATGAAAAACACTAGTGAAACTCCCATAATTGCACTTGACAGCATTGAAGATGAAGATATGTTGGTGAAAATATCCGAAGTTGTCATATCAGGAGATATATTTGATTTCAAAACAATTATTTGCATTAAAATCCACATGGCTATTTCAAATGTCAGAAAGAAAAATCCATGACCTAACATTTTTCTGTAAAAATAATAATACTCAGGAAAAAGAAATGCGCAAAAGTTAAATGATCTTTTTATTTTCAGTTTAGCAAACCTCATAAACTGTGAAAGGAAATAAAGCTTATTACTTCCCACATAATCTGAAATATCTTTTGCCTTTACGCCGTCTATATCAGTATCCTCCTCAATTTTTACAAAACCGCCTGCAAAAGGATTAAACGGCTGTCCATTCTGAAACTGACCGCCTTGCTGTCCGAAGCCCTGACCCATCGGTCCGAAATTAGGAAATGTCTTCTGACTGTTGCCTTCATTAAAATGCTGATAATCTGCGCCATTATTAAGAGGAAGTCCGCATCTAGAGCAAAAGTTCTGCTTAGAGTCGTTGACAAATCCACATCGTGGACATATTTCTTCTTTGACTTCCTCATTCTCTTCCAAAGTCTTTTCCTCATTAATTTTTTTCTGATTCCATGAAATTCCCTCATTATGCAACTCGGAATTTATACATTCCCCAACCTGATTGTAGCAATCTCTATGATAAGGTGTTCCGCAATCGGGACATACAACAATGTCATCAGTTTCTTCAAAATCCACACCGCATACAATACATTTTGAGCCTTTGTAATTTGCCATTTTAACAATTTTGCTCCTAAAGGAGCATTCCTCCTTTGCTATTTTAAAAAAATCAAAGCGAACTGCAAAATCGATAAATAGTCAGCAGTTAACATTTATATTTCATATTAAACTGTCAACCATTAAATATCAATTTCTTTAGAACGTAATTGTACAAATTAAAATCAATTATATCTTTCAAAGCGGCAAAGCCGAAAACAGCCTGCCCTTTTGCCATTATTATATCACATAAATTTTGAAAAATAAAGTTTTTCTTAAAAATCTTTACTTTTTTTCCAAAAGAAAGTATAATAATTATAATTTATTTTTATACGGAGAAAATTATGATTATTTTAGAAGAAATAAAACAGGAACTGCAAAACTATGCTCCTAAGCTTTCCGAACTTTATGAAGTCTTGGAGATTGACAGTGTTAAAAAAAGCTTACAGACGCTTCAAAACAAAACCCTAGACAACGATTTTTGGAATGATCCTGAAACTTCTCAAAGTGTATTAAAAGAGATAAAATCGCTTGAAGATACTATAAAATCTTATACTGACGTAAAAGAAAAGTATGATGAAATTTCTCTTATGCTTGAACTTGCAGAAGAGGACGAGGATGAAAGTCTTGCTCTTGAATCAAATGCAGAGCTAAAAAAACTATCAGAAGATATAGAAGCTCTGACAATTACCACTTTGCTTACAGGAGAATATGACCGCAGCAATGCGATTGTGTCTTTTCATCCTGGCGCAGGCGGAACAGAAGCTCAGGACTGGGCAGAAATGCTTTTGAGAATGTATACAAGATATGCGGAAAAGCACTCTTTTAAGGTTACGATGCTCGACTATCTTGAAGGCGGTGAGGCAGGAATCAAAAGTGCTACCATACTTATTGAAGGAAAAAATGCTTATGGATTTTTAAAAAGCGAGGCAGGTATTCACCGTCTTGTAAGAATATCTCCGTTTGACAGCTCAGGCAGCAGACACACTTCCTTTGCGGCAGTTGATATAATGCCTGAAATAGATGACAGCACCCCTATCGAAATTAAGCCTGAGGATATAAAAATGGACACATATCGTGCAAGCGGTGCCGGTGGGCAACATATTAACAAGACGGACTCCGCTGTTAGAATAACTCACATTCCCACAGGAATAGTATGTTCGTGTCAAACACAGAGATCACAGCATCAGAACAGAGATTACGCAATGAAAATGCTGAAAGCCAAGCTAATTGAAATAAAAGAACGTGAACATTTAGAAAAAATAGAAGATATAAAAGGCGAGCATAAAGAGATCGCATGGGGAGCACAGATACGTTCTTATGTTTTTATGCCCTACACCCTTGTTAAGGATCACAGAACAAACTGTGAGGTGAAAAATGTTGAATCTGTTATGAATGGTAATATTGACCCCTTTATTGACGCATATTTAAAACAGCGTCAACGATAGCTGAAAGTCTTAACAGGATATTTTCTTTTTCTTATAACTTTATAAAGTTATAACATATATTACTTAAGATTTATTAAAAACACAAACCAGTCAAGCATCTCACCCGACTAGTCAATCTTTTATCTTACCTTTTTGACAGGCGTAGCTTTCACAAACGTATTTAATATTTTTCTTATAAAAAATACCTTTAGAAAATCTTCTAAAGGTATAATCAACACAGTATATCACTGCTGGAGCTGCTACCCGGATTCGAACCGGGGACCCCTTCCTTACCATGGAAGTGCTCTACCTGCTGAGCCATAGCAGCATTAACATTTAGATATTATATATGATTATTTTTATATTGTCAATAGTTTTATTAATATTTGCAAGAATATTACGTTTCACCTGCATATTATCGTACTGCTATGTTAAATATGAATATTTTAATAAGTTTTATAAAAATACTTGCATTTTAAGAAAATATCTGTTAAACTAATATAGTTGCAATTAAAAAATGGATTAAAGGAGGTGCAGCCTCATGGCAAAATGTGATTTTTGCGGAAAGGGTGTAGCTTTCGGAACTGCAGTATCTCACTCACACAGAAGAACAAACAGAACATGGAAGCCGAATGTTAAGAGAGTTAAGGCAATCGTTAACGGCACTCCTTGTCACGTTCATGCATGCTCAAGATGCTTACGTTCCGGTAAAGTAACAAGAGCATAAATAATCTTAGATTAAGACAGCGGACTTTTAGTCAGCTGTTCTTTTTATTATTATAAAAGATCCGCAGACTTACTGTCCGCGGATTTTGTTTTTTATTAAGCTTTTTTCTTTGATGTTTCGTTTACTGCTTTTTTATCCTCAGCAGAATCATTCTGCTTTTCATTTACTTCTGTTACAGATATTCCGTCAGTTTCTTCAGAGTTTTCCGTTTCCTGACTTTTTGCAATCATATCGTGGAAAATTATTGAACTTGATATATTCATTCTTGTTTCAGCATACTTGCTTCTCTCTTGAATATAAGTTTCATCAACAATGTTATCATTATATCTTTTCATCAAATTTTCATAGGAATAATTTATTCTGTTTGAATTTAAAAATCCTGAGTTGTCTTTAAGCTTTGGTAAGCCGTTTGAATAATCATAAACCTGATTGCATGAAACTGAAGTAATCATATTTTTATAGTTATCCAAATCAAAATATTCCTGCTTAGAATTTGAATAGTATATACTGTTTGTAATAAAATTCGCATTAGGGAGTACTACGATATTATCCTTTGCATAACTGCTGAACAAATCGTGACCTAGAGCATATTTATTATCAAAGCCAAACATATTTCCCAAAGTCGGCAGAGCATCATACATACCTGCAACGGTTTTTATTTCAACCGGATCGTACTCTTTATGGTCTTTTGTCCAAATAATAAACGGAACACGTCTGTTGATATTGTAGCAATACTCGTCAACCGGAATATATCCCTCGTCGCCCTCACTTAATACTGTATTTGTATAAGGATCATAATTCAAATAATATTCATATTCACTTTCTTTTATTTTAGCGTCATGATCTCCGTATAGAACAACTACCGTATTTTCAAGCAATCCGTTTAAATCCAATTCATCAATAAACTCTCCTATTGCCTCATCAGCATAATGAACAGACTTAAAATAGCTTCCCAGCTTTGTTGTTTCCAAAAACGGCGTAGATGCTTCCTCATACTTACCGGTTTCTTCATTATATTTTTGATACTTAAAGTCTACATCAAAATCGCTGTAATTCTCAATATCAGTAAACGGAGTGTGATTAGTAAGCATTATCAGCGTTCCGTAAAACTTATCATGCTCTTTCGAGATTTCTTTAATTATATCGGTCGATTGCCTGAAGAATGATTTATCCGACAATCCCAATCCAATAGTTTCATCTATATTATAATCAGTTGAATAGTTATAAAATTTATCATATCCCAGTGACTCGTGAAGCTTTAACCTGTTCCAATATGAACCATTATTTCCATGCATTGAAAACGTATAATATCCCTGCTCTTTTAACAGCTTTTGTGTTGATACATAAGTTCTGTCACAATAGTTGATAGCGACAGTTCCGCTTGAAGCAGGCATAAGCGATGTAGAAAAAGTAAATTCAGAATCAGAACTTGTTCCTACGCTTTCCTGAGCATAGTAGTTTGAAAAATATATTCCTTCCCGTGCTAATTTATTTATATTAGGAGTAAGTTCTTTCCCGTTGATTTTAGTATCCATTGTAAACTGCTGAATGCTTTCTGCATGAATAACTATCATATTTTTTCCTTTAAAAATATCAGTATATTCATTGTTATCGCTTACCGGATCGGATTCATTTTTATCATCATAAAACGCATGAAAAGCATCTGCACTTTCCTTTTCTCCGAATAAAACATTGAGCTGAGCTTTTGTACTTGTTATAATATCACTGAAAGTATATGTGTACAGTCCAAAAGCCGATAAAACATATTCCCTGTTCCACGAATTGCCCAATCTGGAGACATCCGTTTTGGTTAGTGTGGTTGAAAATAATACAGCAAATGCCAGTCCTGTAAACAATATATTCCTTGCAGTTATTTTAGGACGTTTATTCGTTTTTTCAACCTTTTCAAAATATGTTTTTCTTTTTCGCAGCACAATATAAATAGCTACATATATTAATATAGAGAGTAAAAAAACAAGGTCTTTAGCCTCAAGGATATTTTCAGTTACTGCATCAAAAACCCCTCCAAGCTGAGAGGCCGTAGACAAAAGCGATACTGAAATAAATGACTTATAATTTGTATAGTAAATAGAGTTAGCCATAGATAGAATTGAAAATACGCTAATCCAAATTATATAATACACAAATCGCTTTTTGGGTTTTATAAAATAACCGAATAAACCTATTATCAATATTACAGCTATATCTGCAAGCACAGGTTTGATTGATAAGAAATTCTTAACTGTAAAAAATCTTAGTACAGTTGAATTCAAAAGCATTAAAATAACATATGTCACAAAAAGAATATTACATTGTAAAAATTTTTTAACAAAGTTTTTTATTTTAATAAGTCTGTTCTTCTTTTTATCTGATTTTTTCTTATCTTCTAAAGATTCATCATCCAAAACAGTTGGCGTATTTTCTTCCACCTTGGATAACCTCCCAACACTTAAAGCTGAAAGCTAATTATTTTCTAAATCCCATATTTATATTGATTAATAATTATACCAAATATCACACCTAATGTCAAATTTTCGATGCAATTCAAAATCCTGATGAAAAAACAGAAAATAAACAAAATACAAGCGTAATAATGACAAACAAAAAATCCGTCTCTGACGAATTTGCCGGAGGCGGATTTTATATAATATCACATACTTATTTAACTTTTACTTTTTTTGCCTTTGCCCACTTGCTATATACTTTCTTAGCCTTTCCATTCTTATCTTTGTACGTTGTGTACGCTCTCACTCTGATATAGTAAGTCTTTTTGCTCTTTATCTTTGAGCTCTTGACAGTAAGCTTATTCTTCTTTGCAAACTTCTTGTATATTATCTTCTTGAAGTTCTTCTTCGCTGATACCTGTACCTGGTAACCCTTTACCTTCTTTACCTTCTTCCATGATACAGTTACCTTTTTCTTTAACTTGCTCTTTAGAGTAAGCTTTTTAATTTTAGCCTTTTTCATCAATTTCTTTGCCGCTGTTTTATCCTTCTTAACCTTTTCAAGATTTATTGTAGTATTTACAGGCTTTCTGGTTGTTGTTATTGATGCAGCCGGCTGTTGCTTCTTCGTAGTAGTTGGGTCTGTTGTCTGTGCTAACGGTCTTTTTGAATTTCCAATTGTCTTGATAACATTTCCACTTGCATCAAGAAATTCAATACATCTAATCAAATAAACATAATCCCTGGCATCCTCCCATGAATATGTTGAAGCAAAAACAGTATAGCTGTCACCACTGTTAATCTGATTGGAAAGATCTAAAATTACTTCAACTGCAGGTTCTCCTTTGATGTCATTTTCGCCCATTACAGTCGTCTTTGATTCTTTTCCGGCAATCATCGCTGACAAATTAATACCTGCCCAAGGATTGAATGAAACATCTGAAGCGCAGTCAAATATATACCTTATCTTTTTTGCTCCTGCCATAGAAGAGTCAGCCGTCCCGCTTGCCAAATTAATTGGAAGATCTCCAAAATTAATCACACCTAAAGCGTCTTCTTTTTCTATTGGTTGAAGATAACTGGTATCAATAGGAACAAAAGTTCCATCTGTGATTTCCTTAGATAAGGTTTTAATAACTTTTTCATTTTCTTCCGACTGTATCTTACACGTTTCTCTTGAATAAAAACTTATATTTTTATTAGTACCTTCTTCAATATTATGAACATCCCACAAAACAGGAATAAACCCATAACTCTTTATAAGTCTCATAATATAATCCAAAGCCACACTTGTTGATTTTACTTTAGCATTTTCAGAAAAGAGATCATCATTATATATAGAAGTTGTTTCTCCTATAAATACAGGTATTCCTCTTTCTGTAAAAGATTTTTTTAGAAGATTTAACTGACTTATACTAAATAACTCCCAAAACTTACTTCCAATTTGTTGAGACCAATATGCGTTACTGTCAACATAATGAACTGATACCATCAATCTGTCCTTAGCTGTATCAGTTGGCATCTTAAAAGCCGGATTAGTCGTGTTGTCAATATTGGTAAAATAACCAGATGCGATAAGCATTCTCTTTGTATTGTTACCGCCGGTAGCCCTTACTGCATCTACAAAAGCCTGGTTTAATGTATTAGTCCATTTATATGCTTCGTCCTTCGGAAGATCAAGAATGGTCGGATTACTCTTACTGTCAGTCAAGATCTTGCCGTTTTCGTCTAACTTATATGGACCGCCGCCTAAATATTCATTAAATCCCTCAAAAATCAAATAGTCGGAATAACCCTCAAAATATTCGGCTATCTGTGTCCACAGATGCTTGATCGTTTCAGCACACTCATCTAATGTACCAAAAGTCGTATAATGTCTTATTACAAACTCATCATAGTGATGCATATTTATAACTGCATAAAGACCCGCTTTACGGCAATAGTCAACTATTTCTTTAACTCTGCCTATGTATTGAGGATTTATAGTATATGTTCCGTCTTCCTCCATCATATTACCCCAATAAACAGGAATTCTGACAGTATTAAAGCCGGCATTTTTCATTCCGTCAATAATTTCCTGAGTAGTGACAACAGCACCCCAGCATTTTTCAAAGTCATGAGGTGTTTTTCCGGGTCCCGTAGAAGAACCAGAGGTTTCCCTGTTTCTGTCAAGCCAGTACGCCTCCATTGTATTTCCCAAATTGATTCCGAGACCCATATCGTCAGCATACTGCTGAGCGGTCATATTATCACGCATTACACCGTTATCAACATTTTCTGCCGAACTGATTACTGAAGAAATACCCTGCAAGGACAGCGTTCCAAACATTATTAATGCTGCAAGAATATAAGTAAAAAATTTTTTGGTTTTCATATTATAGCCCCTTTCATATATTTTGCTGTTCGCTTTATTATAGTATCAAATTATACATTAAAAGTCAACATCAACAAAAGTTTTATTAAATTATTTACTTTTTTATAATAACTGCAAAAAAACGCCCCTTATGTCAGAGGCGCTAAATCATAAATTATTAAGCATAGTACTGAGCCTGAGCATTCCACATTTTTGAATATATTCCATTTTTATTTTGTACAAGCTCATCGTGTGTTCCGTATTCTGCAATGTTATTTCCTGAGAATACGGCTATTCTGTCACAAAACTTACAGCTTGAAAGCCTGTGAGAAATGTAAATTGCCGTTTTGTTTTCAACAAAACTGTTAAATTGTCTGTAAATATCATACTCGGCAACAGGGTCCAGTGCTGCTGTCGGCTCATCTAGAATAACAATAGGCGAATCCTTATACAACGCTCTTGCTATGCTCATCTTCTGCTGTTCGCCGCCCGACGGTTCTATTCCCTCTTTGTCAAACTGCCTGAAAATCGAGGTGTCAATTCCTTTTTCAAGAGAGGATATCTTCTCCCCGAGTCCTACCTCTTCACAAAGTTCTTTAACTCTCTCGTCATCAGGATTTTCACTTATAGCTATGTTCTCATTTATTTTAAACGCAAAAAGCTTAAAGTCTTGAAACACTACTGAAAAAAGTTTTGAATACTCATCAAAATCGTAGCTGTTTATGTTCTTGCCGTCTATGAGTATCTCTCCCTTGTCTACCTTGTACAATCGGCAAAGCAGTTTTATAAATGTAGTCTTACCTGCTCCGTTCAATCCTACAATTGACAGTTTTTCGCCGCTATGAATCTTAATATTAACGTCCTTAAGAACATACTTATCCGTTCTCGGATATTTAAACCAAACATCTTTAAATTCAATAGTATGCTTTCCGTTTTCATTAATCGGGTCGCTGCCGAACGCTGAATCAGTTTCAATACCCATAAAATCAACATAGTTATACAAATATGTAGAAACCATAAACAGGTATTGCAAGGAACTAATCGTTGACATCATACCGTTTGTAAACTGACTAGCCGCAGAAGCATACATTGTAAAGTTACCAATTGAGATAAGTTTCTTTATAGCCATTAAACCTAAAATCCCATACATTCCGACACTGTTTGCAGTATTAATAATAGAAGAAATTCCTGTCAACCCTGCTATTTTGTTGTTTCCAACTCTTATTACGTTGACGTATTCATCTGCGACTTCGTTACAGTTATTTATAAGCATATCCGACGCGTCATAAAGTCTTATGTCCTTCCCGTATTTAAAATCATAAGACTGCCAGAAGTTGTAATTTAGCTTTCTGTCAAGAACTGCTGTATCTTCATTTTGTTTTCTCTTAATGCTGTTCGACTTCTTCTTAATCAAAAAATTGAGAACAAGAACAGTTATTGAAATCAAAATTACCCATACAGAACCTGTGAACAGCACGGCTCCTGTTGAAAGAATAGAGAGAATACCTGAAATCATATTTGTAAATTGGGTCATAAAGCCGTCTACTCCGCCATACCAGTTCAGACCGTTCTGAGCCTTTGAGGCTAGGTCAAGTATTTTGGGGTCTTCCGTTAGGTCGAAATCCATCTCCGCACATTTCTGCTTGTGCTGCATTTCAAAATACCTTGTGAACTCATCGACCTTTTTCTGATATGTCTGAGTGCAAAATGAGTCTATCGCCATAACTAAAATGTAAGCTATTACAAATATCAGAGTTATAATTACCATGCGCTTTATATTTCTGCCAGACTGGAATTCATCAATAAGCATCTTTGGCAAAAACACTATAAACAACGGATATATAGATCTCATAACCGCAGCTATAAGGTTAAATACTATGTAGCTCTTAAACTTTTTCCAGATAATTTTATAAAAGTATTTTAATGTAATAAAGCTCTTTTTTAAATCGCTTACCTTTACTATTTTCTTACTCACTGAAAGCCACCTCGCTTTCATAAGCCTCCATTTCTTTTTTCTTCTGCTCCTCCTTATAGTACTGAGCCTGAACCTCAAACAGATGTGCGTAAGCTCCTCCGCTTTTTAAAAGAGATTCGTGAGTTCCGTACTCGATAAGACTGCCGTTTTCAAACATAGCTATATTATCGCAGAACCTTGTAGAAGAAAGTCTGTGTGAAATGTAAACAGCAGTCTTCCCCTTGATAATCTCGTCAAACGACTGATAAAGCTCATACTCAGCCAGCGGGTCAAGAGCAGCAGTTGGCTCATCTAAAAGAACGATAGGAGCGTCTTTATAGAGTGCCTTTGCAAGCGAAAGCTTTTGCTTTTCTCCGCCTGACAAGTCTATACCCTCATCATAAATCACCTTAGTCATCTGGGTTTTAAGACCGTCTTTCATTGACCTCAGCTTATCTCTAAGTCCCGAAGCCTTTAAAACTCCGATCGCTTTGTCACTCTCAACTCTCTTATCTGGTCGCATTGCGACGTTCTCACCCAGATTAAGGGCAAACATCTCGACATTCTGAAATACAGGGCTGAATATCTTAAAATAATCCAGACGGTCATACTCTCTAACGTCAACACCGTTTAAAAGTATCTGCCCTTCTGTTACATCGTATATTCTGCAAAGAAGCTTTATAAATGTAGTCTTTCCCGCGCCGTTTAATCCCACTATCGCAAGCGTTTTGCCGGGAATTAGCTTTAGGCTCAGATCTTTAATAGCATACTTTTCCTTGCCGTAATACTTAAACGACACATTTTTAAATTCGATCTCATAGCTGTCTGCCTTTGGAACAGGTCTTGTATTTTCCGAAACGTCATTTGTTGAGTCATCGTCTACAAAGTCACGAAAATCGTCTATTTCCATAGAACGCTGTTTCATTTCAGAATACATAACAAAAGTCGTTCTTAAAAACCTTGTATAATTATCCATAGTCGTTGAATATAATACAAAGTTTCCAAGCTCAAGATTTCCGTTTACAAGCATAAAAATCAGATATCCGTACTGGAAAAGCAATTCTGCAAAGGTTACCACATAATTTTTCATTTCCCATTTAAGCCACCTGTTTTTATGACCTATAAACAGCTTATGCGCCTGATCATTTACCGAGGTATGCTTTGATTTTAGAAAAGAACGCATATTGTAAATTCTTATATCCTTTGCAAATGAAAAGTCGCTTTGAATCTGACCAAGATACCTTAGTTTACGGTTAAAAGGTGCCATATTGTCCCAACAAAGCCTTTTGTCCTCTTTCTTTGTTTTAACATTCATATATGCCTTTAAAAGACCGGTAGCCGTAAACACAATAAGCAAAAGCGGATTAAGCGTACATATAATTACCGCAGAAACAACAATATTTACAGCATACTGCATAAAGAATTTGGAATTGTTTAAAAAGCCTGCCGAGCCTCCCCAGTCTGCAGCTTTCTTTGCCTTTTCAGCCTTGTCGAGAATTTCAGGTCTTTCAAGATGTTCGTATCTCATTGTCATAAATTTTTGGTTGTATCTTGTTACAAATTTAAAAGTAATGAAATGTGCTCTCGGCCACCACAAATAATCAATTCCCTGAGCCCCGAAATTTGTAACTGCACTTATCACTCCCGCTATTATCAAAGTGACAACAAGCGAGCTGACAGAAGCTCCTGCCATTACATCATCAATAATAAACTTTGACGTAAAGTTCCAAATATAATTTAATGATACACATGACGCTATCCACAAAAGCGTCAAAATCAACATTGATTTTTTATACTTCCATACATATTTATAAACATATATAAAATTTGAAAATATAAAATGTTCTTTTACCGATTTATTTTTGTCTTTTTTACTCATAAAACCTCCAACGTTTTGTCTTATTTTTGTTGCTGTTTTATTTACTGTATGAATTAATACAGTTTCACCATATTTCTCATTAATTTAATTTTCATTACCTATCCCCCTTATATCAAACAAAAATGGACAGGATAATCCTGTCCATTGATAAACAAAGTATAATCAAGTTATTTTTCTGCCTTATCTTCAGCCGATTCCTCAACAGTTTCCTCTGTTTTTTCCTCAACGACTTCCTCAGTCGGCTTTTCAGCAGGTTCTTCTGCCTTTTCTTCAGAAACTTCTTGCGATGGCTCTTCCGACACTTCTTTAGAAACTTCATCAGCAGTCTTATCTGCCTGTTCCTTCACAGACTCTTCCTCATCGTCAAAGACAGGAGGATTTTCAGTTGAATACACCACATTTGACTCGTTCTCTGCATTGTCTGTTTCAGTATCTGCTTCTTCCTCAGCAGGTTCTTCCTCTTCAGGCTCAGGAAGCAATGCTCTCATTGACAGACTGATCCTATGCTTTTCTTCGTCGATCTCAGTAATCTTAACTTCAACTTCTTGACCAACGCTTAAAATATCAGCGACATTGTCAACTCTTTGATTGGCGATCTGTGAAATGTGAATAAGTCCGTCAATTCCTTCAATTATCTGAGCAAATGCTCCGAATGAAGTTATTGAAACTATTTTCACAGTAATAACTTGTCCTACACCGTAATTTTTATCAAAAATTGTCCAAGGATTATCTTCGTCTTTTTTGTATACAAGAGATACCTTTTCTGTTTCCTTATCAATATCCTTTACAGTAACCTCTATCTCATCACCTACTGAAACCACCTCTGACGGATGCTTGATTCTTTTCCATGTTAAATCAGCCTTTCTTACAAGACCGTCAACTCCGCCAAGGTCTACAAACACACCATAATCGGTAATAGACTTAACCTTTCCTGTTACTGTTTTACCAGCTTCAGCAGTTTCAAAGAACTTTGTTTTAGCTTCCATTCTCTTTTCATTGGCAATGATCTTTATTGAGCCAACTGCTCTTCTTCTGTTCTTATCAACCTCAATGACTTTGAAATCCACAGTTTTATTCAATAAATCATCTAAGCTGTCGCTGCGTCTTTCAGTTGCCTGAGATGCAGGTATAAACACTTTAAATCCGTTTGATGAAACTAATATCCCACGCTTTAAAATATCTGTTACAACACCTGTCAATACTGCATTTTCTTCATTTGCTTTTACAACATTTTCAAAGCTGATTATAGCATCAACTCTCTTTTTGGAAAGAGTATCAACACCTTCCTGATCGTTAGTCTTTAAGACAATAACTTCAACCTGGTCACCTACTGAAACAATATCCTCCGGTGATTTGGTCGGATCGTTAGTAAGCTCATCCTTAGGTATGATACCTGTGTGCTTTGTACCAATATCGACCAAAACTTCTGTCTTATTTACAGCAGTTACATAACCGGTTACCTTTGCTCCTATATATATTTTCTTTAAAGACTGCTCAATCGCCTCTTCAAAATTAAATTCCTCTTCTCTGTTTTCCAGAATTTCACTCATGGTTTGTTCTACCTCCTCTATTATATATGCCGGTGTTGAAGCCCCGGCAGAAATACCTAAATAATGCACATCATCAAAATCCAAATCATACAGTTCATTAGCGTCCTCAACAAGATAGCACTGACAATACTCTGAACATATTGATTTAAGCTTTAAAGTATTAGAGCTGTGATGTCCGCCTACAATAATCATTTTGTCAGATTTTGACGCAATTCTTACCGCCTCTTCCTGACGCTTAGATGTAGCGTCACATATAGTATCAAAAATCAACGCAGATTTTCTGACATTTTGTATGTATTGTCTGCATTTTTCCCAAAGCTGTTTGTTAAATGTAGTCTGAGAAACAAAAATTATCTTTTCGTCTCCCGCCTCTGAAAGTACTGCCTTTAACTGTTCTAAATCAGAAAATACATAGCACTTGCTCTTACAATGTCCGCTTATACCAATTACTTCAGGATGAGTTTTGTCACCCGCAATTGCAACCAGATAACCCTCTTTAGATTTATCTCTTACAATTTTGTGAATCCTGGAAACAAAAGGGCAAGTAGCGTCAACGACATTAACAGCAAGCTTTTCCAAACTTTTATATATTTTTTCTGATATGCCGTGAGAACGTATTATAACAGTTTGACCCTGCTCTATTTCGCTTATATCGTTTACTGCTCTTACACCCTTGCTTTCAAAATCAGAAACAACACTCTGATTATGAATTATTGGTCCTAATGTGACAACATTATTTTGGCTATTTAATTCATTATACACTATTTTAACCGCCCTGTCTACACCAAAACAAAAGCCTGCTGTTTCCGCAACTAAAATTTTACATTTTGTTAACATTTATACCTCCGAACAGCTATAAAATACTATTCATTGTCTGAACTATTTATGTATAAATTATCAATTTCAACTAAATCTACTATCTTTTCCATTATAGTTTGTTTAAGTTTTTTAAGCTCTTTAGGATTAATTTCTGATGAATTCAGCTGGTTGGGAGAAATAGCCTTACCAAACTTTACAACAATCTTTTTCCTGAATTTCAACTTTCCTTCAAAAACAATACCTACCGGAATTATCGGAACATTTGCCGCTGCTGCTACCAAAGCAACCCCTGTTTTACCTCTGCCTACTCTTCCGTCCTTTGAGCGTGTTCCCTCAGGGAAAATAACAAGATTACGTCCTTTATTCAAGCGTTTGAGCGACATATCAATCGCAGAAAAGTCGCCCTTTCCTCTGGTTACGGGAAAAGCTCCTAGTGCCTTTATAAGCATGGTAAAAAAGATGTTCTTCTTAAACAATTCCTCTTTTGCCATGAACGAAAACGGAATTCTAACACCTAGAGCTATAAGTACAGGATCTGCGTAACTTCTGTGATTGCTTGCAAAAATGTTCGAGCCGTCCTTTGGGATATTCTCTTTGCCGACAAACTTCAGATCGTAGAATATATGAAAAACAAACAGCACTATATATCTTAAAATATTATAGAAAAACACTCTGCAATGAGAAAGTCTGTTGTTTTTATCAATTCTAACATCAAGACCTCTTAACAACCCGTTATTTTCCTTATTTTGAATGTTTGAAATTTCTTTTTTTACTTCACTTGGTCCTTCAGATTTTTTTTTAAGTTCTTCAATAACAGTATTATAAATAACCTCAACAGACTCATCAAGATCCAGTTTTGTCGTATCAATCTCAATAGCGTCGTCAGCTTTTTTAAGCGGTGCAATTTCTCTGTGCATATCGTTATAATCTCGCTGTTTTATATCTGCCAAAACTTCTTCATATGATGATGTATCTCCATTTTCGTGAAGCTCTTTAAATCTACGGTTTGCACGTTCCTCAGCAGAAGCGGTAAGAAAAATCTTGACATCGGCATTAGGCAGCACTACTGTTCCTATATCTCTGCCGTCCATAATTATATTGTTTTCTCTTGCAATATTCTGCTGAAGGTCGAAAAGAAATTCTCTTACTGCCGGTATTGCAGAAACCTTTGAAGCACCCATTGAAATTTCAGAAGTTCTTATTTTATCCGAAACATCCTCTTTACACAACAAAACCCTTTGAGACCCATCAATATAAGCAAGCTTTAAATCTATATTTTTCAAAGACGCTATTATGTCATCGGTATTATTCAAGTCCACGCCATGCTCTATTTCATACAATGCAATAGAGCGATAAAGCGCACCCGTATCTACATACACATATTCAAGCTTTTTAGCAACAGCCTTTGCAATTGTAGATTTTCCAGCCCCTGAAGGACCGTCTAATGCAATGTTAATGCTCATAATTTTCCTCCGTAATATTTAATATATAAAACTGAAACATTTTATTCCAAATTCTGTGCTGCAAGATTTGCCGTTGAAAATGCAATTTGAAGATTAAATCCGCCTGTATATGCGTCAACGTCCAGTACCTCTCCGACAAAATAAAGCCCCGATATGAGCTTTGATTCCATAGTTCCGGGGTCTATTTCCTTTATATTTATTCCGCCGCGTGTTATAATAGCTTCGTCTACCGGTCTGAACCCTTTTATATCTATGCGCAGATATTTAATAAGCAACACAAGCTTTCTTCTCTGCTCTTTAGAAATATTATTTACCTTTTCCTCACTGTAAATACCCGATAATTCTATTATAACAGGTATTAATTTTGCAGGCAGCAATTTCTTTAAAACATTACTGAAATTTCTGTTTGGATTGTCAGAAAAATCCCTAAGTATCCGCTTATCAAGAGATTTTTCATCCAGACCCGGTTTTAAATCTATCAAAATATAATAATCGTTTTTATCTGTGTCATTTATATGTGCGCTTGCTGATAATACAAGAGGTCCTGAAATTCCGAAATGCGTAAACAGCATCTCTCCAAGATCTGAATATACAGGCTTTTTATCTCCGCTCTTCCAAAGGCTCAGCTTAATATTGCGAAGGGAAAGTCCCATAAGATTTTGAGGAAAGTTCTGTTTTGTTTCAAGCGGAACTAAAGACGGTCTTATGTTGGTCACCATATGTCCTGCACTCTTTGCAAATTTATACCCGTCGCCGGTTGAACCTGTTTTCGGATAGGATTTTCCTCCCGTTGACACGATAACATTTTTAGATAAAAAATCCACATCGTTACATTTTACACCAATAACCTTGTTATCGTCAATAATAAGTTCTGTAACTTTTTTATTTACTACCTTTACCCCAAGTCTATTTATTTCATCAGAAAGCGCTTTTACTATATCCTTTGCATCATCACTTACAGGAAAAACTCTGTTGCCTCGCTCGGTCTTCAGCGGAACACCAAGCTTTTCAAAAAAATACATAGTATCGCTCGGTGAAAAAGAATAAACAGCACTGTACAAAAATTTTGAATTGCGGGGTACATTGTTAAGAACGGTTAAAGCGTCGCAGTTATTTGTAACATTGCATCTGCCTTTTCCCGTAATTAATAATTTTTTCCCAAGGATCTTATTTTTTTCTAAAATTAAAACAGATTTTCCCCTGCGGGCAAGCAATATTGAAGCAAACAGACCGGATGCACCTCCGCCGATTATAATAACATCATATTTGCTTATCAATATAACATCTTCCTTTCTTTGAAAGCTTGTTAATTATACCTTTTCGCCTACCTCGCTTTTTTCATAAACATCATACTTTTCCCATATATCCTCAAGCTTTTTAAAATTATTTGAAAGTTTCTCTTTGTTTCTCATAGATACAGCAACAATCAAAGCATTAATCAAACTCAGAGGAGCTACAAGAGAATCCACAAATGACGCCATATCGCTTTGTGCAATAAGAACATTGTCTGCATATTTGACCAAAGGTGAATTTTTGCTGTCTGTAAATGCAATAACTCCCGCTCCTTTGTCATGCGCATATTTAAGAGCATTAAGCGTCTGTTTTGAATACCTGGGAAAAGAAAAACCTATTGCGACATCATTGCTGTCAACCCTTAATATCTGTTCAAACATTTCACTAGTTGAAGAAGGACGCACAAGCTTTACATACGGAAATATCAAATTGAGATAATATGATGTAAATGACGCTAATGCCGCCGAACTCCTTGTTCCGATTACGTATATTGTATTAGCCGTTACTATTCTGTCAACAGCTTCATAAAAATCTTTTTTTGAACATTCATTCAATGTACCTCTTATTCTGTCTATATCAAGACTTAAAACCTTTTCTAAAATGTCATCTTCGCCTATTTGACCGGATGTTACATCTATCCTCTGAAATGACGTCAGTTTATTTCTCATAACATCCTGAAGTGCCTTCTGAAAATCAGGATACCCGTCAAAACCAAGCTCGATTGCAAATCTTACTACGGTAGACTCACTCACACCTACTGTTTGTCCAAGTTTTGACGCAGTCATAAATGCAGACTTATCAAAACGCTCTAAAACATATCGAGCGATAAGCTTGTGTCCCTTTGAAAGCTTAGAAAAACCTTCTTCTATCGTCACCAATAAATCCTTTTCCATATTTATGACTATACTCCTTCCGATGTTTTTGCTGGCATAAATATACTGCTACTTGTCTGTATTATCAATACCAAAAGCTGAATTTTGAAGATAAACCGCTATTTTCCTTAGTTCCTCTGTCTTATCTTTGTCAACAGAATATTTTCCGTCAACAAATCTTAAAACATCCCCCTCATGGACATTGCAATCAAGCTCGTCCAACTTTATATTGAAAAATTCATTTTCTGACTTTTCAACAGTAACTATACCGTCCTCGATTTTTTCAACAATTAATATGTCGTTTTTCATATTATTGATCCTCATTGCTTCTTTTGCCGGACTTTTCAGTCTTGATATTCATTCCACGTTTATCTGACTCAAATACAATTGTTCCGTCTGTATATGTGATGTAAATTTTTGACATATATTTATTTATGCGTTCAAGTGCTTCTTCGTGCGGATGGCCATAACTGTTTCCTGCACCGCATTGAATAACCGCATACGACGGATTGACCTTTGATAAAAACAGTTCTGATGAAGAATCTCTGCTGCCGTGGTGGCAAACCTGCAAAACACTTGCAGATAAATCACAGCCTCGATTTACAAGTTCCTTTTCGCTTTTCTTTCCCAAATCGCCTGTTATTAAAAAGCTGTTTTCACCGTGCGTAATTTTGGTTGCGACAGAATAATCATTCAAGTCCTTATATTTTTTCTTAGGTACATATGTATTTATAACAGCAGAGCCCAGATCGTATTGCATATCATCAGCACTTGTTACGGTAAGTCCTTTATTTATAATAGCCTTTAACAGCTTAGTATATGTATAAGATGTCGGAACCTGGTCATTAGGTATTTTGGGCATTATTATATCTTTAATCTTAATATCGCTGTTTACAACAGCTCTAAGCCCTCCGATATGGTCAGAGTGAGGATGCGTGCCGATAACATAGTCAAGACAATCGATCTTCTGAGCCTTTAGATATTCTAAAACCTTTTCTCCCTGATCGCTTTCTCCTGCGTCAATAAGCATATTATGTCCCTCGCACATAACAAGAGTGCAGTCGCCCTGACCCACGTCAATAAAATGTACAGATAAATCAGCGCTTGATGCCGCTCTCTGAACAAGTCCGCTGTTTTCCTTAACCGTTTCGTCTAAATCCGTAAAATGCGTTATAACTGCAGCAATCAAAGTAATTACAGCAATAGTAATAACAAACGCTATTTTCTGGGATTTATTCATTGACTTCCTTGCCATCAGATATAATTCTCCCGTTACTCACTTTTAGTTGCTGAACGCTCAAGCCACTGCTCTTTAGACATTAAAATTTCTCTCGGCTTTGATCCGTTAGCTTCACCTATTACACCCATCTGCTCAAGCTCGTCCATTATTCTTGCAGCTCTTGCATAACCTAAACTCAGCTTTCTCTGCAAGAACGAAGTTGACGCAGTTTGGTTTTCTACAATTACTTTAATTGCTTCTTCCAGCTTATCATCAGAGCCTTCAGATAAAAAGTCAGAGCCGCCTTTTTTCTCTCCCTTTTGCTGAGGAACATGACTGTCGATTTCCTCGATAATAGTATCGCTGTACTCAGCCTTTGATTGATTTTTAAGGAAATTAACAACTGCCCTAACCTCGCTCGTAGGAACAAAGCTTCCTTGAATTCTCATAGGCTTTCCAAGTCCCACAGGCTTATAAAGCAAATCTCCTTTTCCTAAAAGCTTTTCTGCTCCGCCCTCATCGAGTATTACACGTGAATCTGTATTATTTGAAACCTTCAGCGCGACCCTACTCGGTATATTTGCCTTAATAAGTCCTGTTACCACATCTACACGAGGCGACTGCGTAGCAATTATAAGATGCATTCCTGCTGCACGGGCAAGCTGTGCAATTCTGCAAATTGAATCTTCAACCTCTTTCGGAGCCGCCATCATAAGGTCAGCAAGCTCATCTATTACAATTACAATTTGCGGCATAGGCTCCATATCTTCTTTATTCTTGACAAACTCGTTGTAATCTTGAAGATCACGGACGCCGTTATCTGCGAATTTCTTGTATCTTTTAAGCATTTCAGAAACCGCCCAGCCCAAGGCTCCAGCCGCCTTTCTGGCATCAGTAACTACGGGGATGAGCAGGTGAGGTATTCCATTATAGATAGGAAATTCAACCTGTTTAGGGTCAATGAGTATCAGTTTTACCTCATCAGGAGAAGCCTTATAAAGAATATTCATTATTATAGAGTTTGTAAATACGGACTTACCTGCGCCTGTTGTTCCTGCTACAAGCATATGAGGCATTTTTGAAATATCACCCATAACGATATTTCCTTCTATGTCCTTACCTACTGCAAATGAAAGCTTACCCTTTGAATTTCTGAACTCACTGCTGTCGATAAGCTCTCTTATTGATACACTGTCTCTTTTTTCGTTTGCAATTTCTATTCCAACTGCGGCCTTACCGGGAATAGGAGCCTCTATTCTTATACCTTCTGCCGCAAGATTAAGTGCAATGTCATCAGCAAGTCCGGTTATTTTAGATACTTTTACGCCTGCCGCAGGCTGAAGTTCATAACGGGTTACAGACGGTCCTCTGTGAATGTCTACTATTCTTGTTTGAACACCGAAGCTCCTAAGGGTGTCGACTAAAGTTTCAGAGCGATTTGCAAGTTCCTGTTTATAGCTTGCCAAATCTCCTTTATGTACAGGTAACTTCAGCAAAGTTATCGGAGGCATACTGTAAACAGATTTAGAATCTCCATCATTGAAAAATGTTGTCTGACCGTTATTATCGACATATATTTCTGAGTCCTGTTTATTTCCCGTATTTTTATCAGGAATCGCATTCTTAACAATTTCCTTGATATCCTTACTCTTAACAGCTCCTGCTCTTTTAGCTTTTCCTGATGCTTTTCTCTCTTTATTATCTTTATCGGAAACTGTGCCCAAATCAATAAAATCTGTCGGATCGGGATCAAAAAACTTATCAGGCATAGCCCTTTCCTCAAAGCTTTTTCTTTTCACAGGCTTTTTAACGTCTGAATCAAGATATTTTGCTATATCTACTCTTGCATTTTTATTATGTGCCTCAAGCTCCATTGCACGTCTGTGTTCACTGTTTCGTATTCTCTGTGCATTGTCCTCTTTTACAGCTATGTAACCTGTTTTAATGGGTTTTGATACTCCTCTGAATAAATCAACAATTGTCTTGTTTGTGAGAAGCATTATAAATACTACAATGAGCAATGATATAACTATTATAGAACCTATCTTATTGAGAAATGCATATAAAGGCCAGCCTAGAACAGCTCCGATAACTCCGCCGCCTCTCAAATTAACCCCGCTGTTATACAATGATGAAACTCTCCTGAAAAATGAGCCGTTTACAGGTGCAGGAAGTCCTGTCATTATTGCATGAAACAGTGCAGAAATCAAAAGTATCAAAACTACGCTTTCTATTATTTTTGCAAGTATAATATTTTGCGATTTGTTCAAAGCACAGATTATAGCAATATATAAAATTACAGGTGCAAGCAAAAATACCGACCAACCAAAAAGTCCTCTTATACCAATGTGCATTGAATGCCAGAAAGCAGACCCCGACACATATGTGAGTAAAAATACAAAAGCCGCCAATGCAAACAGAACTATCGAATATGTACGAGTGTGATCCGCCATTTCTTCCGTTTTTGAACGCACAGCTGTTTTCTTTAAATCAGCCTTACCGGTTTTAGCCGTAGTTTTCTTTGCAGCTGTTTTTGCTTTTGTATTTGTTTTTCGCTTTGTTGCAGGCTTTTTCTTTGCAGCCATTCTTTATTACTCCTTTATTAAACTTCTCTTTTTTCTCTGTTTATTTTACCGACAACTCTTTAATATTTATGAAGCAATTTTTTCAAAAATTGAAATTAAAATCACTATTGCTCCAAGTGCTCCTGTATAATACGAAAATATTTTGAACTTATCTGTTTTAACCAGCCAATTAACCATTTTTATTGCACATATTCCTACAATTGCAGCAATTATAAATCCAAGAATATAAGTCCAGCTAAATGACATATCTGTTTTAACTGCATCTTTAACCTCTACCAAACATCCGCCGAGTATTGCAGGTATTCCCAGTATAAATGAATATTTAACCGCTGTTTCTCTTTCAAAGCCTGAAAACAATCCTGCTGAAATTGTAGAGCCTGACCGTGAAACGCCGGGTAAAAGTGCAATACTCTGAAAAAATCCCACAAACACAGAATCCTTGACAGTTATATCACCGAGCTTTTTATTTCCCTTAGAGCATTTATCAGCAAGAAACAAAATAGCTGCCGTATATAAAAAACATACGCCCTCGGCAAATATGGTTGAATCCTCAGCAAAGCCTTCAAAGAAATCCTTAAATATGTAAAACGGGATAAGCACTGCTGTTGAAAGTATTACCATAAGCACTGCTCTGCGGTCAGCGTTCATATCTTTAAAGGAAAACTGCCTTTTGAATATGTCCTTGACCATTCGGCAAAACTCACAAATCAAATCCCAAATGGTATCCCAAAACGCTATAAAAACCGCAAAGAGTGTTCCCAAATGCAATATTGCCGAAAATAGCAACGCTCCCTCTCCGCTGTTTCCTGTAAAATGCTGATATAATGATAAATGTCCTGAGCTTGAAACAGGTAAAAATTCTGTCAATCCCTGAATAATCGCCTGAAAAATCGCACTTATAGCTGACATTGTGTCGTTCCTTTCTTATAGTCTTGTTGTCTTTGTTCTATATTTCTACTGATATTTATTCAAAAACATTAAATAGTCATACGGATCTGTCGAATGAATATTCTTCAAGCACTGACTGCTTCCATATTCAAGATAATCATACTTAACATTATTGAATTCCCCTGCTTTTGCAACACATTTTTTGTTGATTTTTTCAACATCGCAAAAGACATCAAAGGTATTTAAAATTGTTTGAAACATTATCAATCACCGTTTTTTGAATCCTTTTGCATTTTATCTGATTCTATCTGTTCATACAAACATTCAATTGCGTCAGATAATCCTCCTAAACTGTCAATTATCCCTTCTTTAACAGCACTTTCGCCATCTAACACTGTACCTACATCCATAACAAGCTCTCCGGTTGTCATCATAAGCTCTTTAAATCTTTCAGGAGTAATATTTGAATTATCGCAAACAAACCTTATTATCCTATCCTGCATCTTATCAAAATATGAAAGCGTCTGCGGTACCCCAAGTATAAGACCATTCATCCTTACAGGATGTATTGTCATCGTAGCTGAAGGTACAATAAACGACTTCTTTGCACAAACTGCCAGCGGAACTCCTATTGAATGACCTCCGCCCAGCACTATTGAAACGGTAGGTGTTTTCATTCCCGCTATAAGTTCGGAGATTGCAAGTCCTGCTTCAACATCCCCTCCGACAGTATTTATTATGATTACCAAGCCCTCAATGGAACTGTCCTGCTCAATAGCTACAAGTGCGGGCATAATGTGTTCATACTTTGTGGTCTTATTCTGCGGAGGAAGTATATAATGCCCTTCAACCTCACCGATAATAGTAAGACAATGTATGATATGTTTCGCATTTTTTAGGGTTACATGACCTACGCTTTCTATTTGTTCGGTCCTTGATTTGACATTTTCATTGTTTTCTGAATTGACCTGGGGCGATTGTGTGTCATTGTTTTTTTCATCTTTATCTTTGCTACCTAACACTTCAGCCATCTTGAATAATTCCTCCAAAAAAATATATTAATATTTTTTCGTTTTATAACAGAAAATATTCAAAATTTTTAAAATACAACTTCAATATACGTGTTAAATATTTAGTTTTCCATATCTTTATATTATACCACTTACAATAAATATGTCAATAATTTTGCAGTATAATATTCACGTCCGGACATGGCAAAAATCGTTATAATTTTTTATATTCTTTTTTTAACCTATATTTTTACCGCACTTTAGTAATAAATATTTAATATTTAATTAACTATATTGTCGAATGCTTGTTAAATTCTTGACAAAGTATCTTTTTTGTTTTAAAATTATATTAATAATAATTTATATGAAAGGATTTAATATTATGGGACTTACTCTAACAGAGAAAATACTTAAAAATCACGTTGTAGACGGCGATTTTGTTAAGGGAAACGAAATTGGAATAAAGATCGATCAGACATTGACTCAGGACGCAACCGGCACAATGGCTTATCTTGAATTTGAAGCTATGGGTGTTCCGCGTGTTAAGACAGAGCGTTCGGTAGCCTACATAGACCATAACACACTTCAGTCGGGTTTTGAAAATGCCGACGACCACAGATTTATCGGTTCTGTGGCAAAAAAACACGGTATCTACTTTTCACGTCCCGGAAATGGTATATGTCATCAAGTACACTTAGAAAGATTCGGTGTTCCCGGAAAAACTTTGATTGGCTCTGACAGCCACACCCCTACCGGCGGCGGAATCGGTATGATCGCTATCGGTGCAGGAGGTCTTGACGTTGCTGTTGCAATGGGCGGCGGCGCATATTATATAACTTATCCGAAAATTGTTAAGGTTGAACTGACAGGAAAGCTTTCTCCATGGGTTGCCGCAAAGGATGTTATTTTAGAAGTGCTTAAAATTCTCACCGTTAAAGGCGGAGTAGGAAAGGTTATCGAATACTGCGGAGACGGTGTTAAAACATTATCCGTACCTGAAAGGGCTACAATAACCAATATGGGAGCAGAACTCGGTGCGACAACTTCTATATTCCCTTCTGATGAAACAACTCTTGAATTTCTAAAGGCTCAGAACAGAGAAGATGTCTGGACTGAACTTAAAGCTGACGACGATGCAGTTTATGACGAGGAGATCAAAATCGACTTGTCAAAAATCGTTCCTATGGCTGCTTGTCCTCATTCTCCTGATAATATAAAGACTGTTGATGAGTTAGGTCCTATGAAAATAGACCAGGTTTGTATAGGTTCTTGTACTAACTCATCACTTATGGATATGATGAAGGTTGCTCATATCTTAAAGGGCAAAACTGTTCACCCTGATGTTTCTCTTTCAATTGCCCCGGGCTCTAAGCAGGTACTTAATATGCTTGCTCAAAACGGTGCATTATCTATTATGATAGACGCAGGTGCAAGAATACTTGAATCTGCCTGCGGTCCTTGCATTGGCATGGGTCAGTCCCCCAACTCAAAAGGAATCTCTCTTAGAACCTTTAACAGAAACTTCGAGGGACGTTCAGGAACAAGGGACGGACAGATTTATCTTGTTTCTCCGGAACTTGCTGCGGCATCTGCAATTGCAGGAGTTTTAACAGACCCAAGAACATTGGGAGATATGCCAGAGTTTAAACTTCCTGAAAAATTCGTTATAAACGACAATATGATTGTACCGCCTGCTTCTGTCGAAGAAATGGACAGCGTTGAAATTTTAAGAGGACCTAACATAAAGCCTTTTCCCAAGACCTCTCCGCTTGATGAATCTATTGAAGCCCCTTGCTCACTGAAGGTCGGAGACAATATCACAACAGACCACATTATGCCGGCAGGTGCTAAAATACTTCCTTTGCGTTCTAACATTCCAGCTATTTCAAAGCACTGCTTTACAGTATGTGATGAAGAATTCCCGGAAAGAGCGCTAAGACTGGGTAAGAGCATTATCGTAGGCGGTTCAAACTACGGACAGGGTTCATCAAGAGAACACGCTGCACTTGCTCCTCTTTATCTTGGGGTAAAGGCAGTTTTAGTAAAAAGTTTTGCAAGAATTCACAGAGCTAATCTTATAAACGCAGGTATTCTGCCTCTTACTTTTGTAAACGAGGCTGACTATGACAAAATCGGTCAGGGAGACGAGCTTGCTCTTGAGAATGTAAGACAGGATATTGTAAACGGAAAAAGCGAGCTTAAGCTTATAAACAAATCTAAGAATGTTGAAATTCCTGTTTTATGTGAGCTAAGCGGACGAACAAAGGATATTGTTCTTGCAGGAGGACTTTTAGATTACACAAGAGAACAGCTTAATAAATAAGGATCAAAGCTATGAGACAAAATAATTCACCGTATAATTCAAATTTCAGTGGAAAACAAAACAGCGGATCTGACAGACGCACAAATCCTAATTTCAATTATCAAAACCCGCAAAGACCTGTTTACTATCCTGACAATATAAAAAAGCGGAAAACTCCCGGATTATCGCTGCTTATTAAGCTTGTATGCTTATTAATTGCTGTTATAGTTGTCTATATAGTTTTATACATCAACATTTTCAGCTACAAGAATGAGATAACTGATGTTCTGACCGCTGCGGGAAGTAAAAGTGCTAAGATAATCGAGGATATTAAGGTTTCAGACGATCTTTACATATATGCCTATACTGATAACGGAAAACTTTCGGCTTCTTACATTAAGATCAAAGGTTCAGGCGATTATAAAAGCTATAAATGTTTGAAAAGATGTGATCCTCTTAGCCTTGAAACCTATAAAAAAGATATGAAGGGTAAAAAAATGGATTTTTCCTCAAAGGGAGATTTTCATTTTGCCTTGGATTTTTCAGGCAGTGAGCAGTATGACCAGTTTACAGAATACTTTGACAAAAACGATATAAAAGATTACAAATCTTGTCCTGTTAATATTGAAGGTATCAATCAGATATTTATTGTGTGGATGTGGGATAAATAAATAATTAATTACGGAGGAAATTACTATGGCAGAAAAAATCAAAATGAAAACGCCTCTCGTCGAAATGGACGGAGACGAAATGACAAGAATACTCTGGAAATGGATAAAGGAGATACTTCTTGAGCCTTATGTTGACTTAAACTGCGAATACTATGATCTGGGTTTAAAGCACAGAAACGAAACCAACGACAAGGTCACATTCGACAGTGCCGAGGCTACAAAAAAGTATGGAGTAGCTGTTAAGTGTGCTACTATCACGCCTAATGCGGCAAGAATGCCCGAATACAACTTAAAAGAAATGTGGAAGTCACCTAACGGTACTATCAGGGCTATCCTAGACGGAACTGTTTTCAGAACACCTATTATCGTAAAGGGTATTTCTCCATATATACCGACTTGGACAAAGCCTATTACTATTGCCCGTCACGCATACGGTGATGTTTACAAGAATACTGAAATGCAGGTAAACAAAGATTCAAAGGCAGAGCTTGTTGTCACAGACAAAAACGGTAACGAGTCAAGAGAGCTTATCTATGATTTCTCTGACAGCGACGGTGTTATTCAGGGTATACACAATAAGGACGAAAGCATTGCAGGCTTTGCAAGAGCTTGTCTAAACTACGGTCTCGATTTAAAGCAGGACGTCTGGTTTGCAACTAAGGACACCATCTCTAAAAAATACGATCACAGGTTCAAAGACATTTTCCAAGAAATATACGATAATGAATACAAAGAAAGATATGAAGCGGCAGGTATAGAATATTTCTACACCCTTATCGACGACGCAGTTGCAAGAGTAATCCGTTCAAACGGCGGCTACATCTGGGCTTGCAAAAACTATGACGGTGATGTAATGTCCGATATGGTTTCCACTGCATACGGCTCTCTCGCTATGATGACTTCTGTTCTGGTTTCTCCTGACGGCATTTATGAGTATGAAGCCGCTCACGGAACCGTTCAAAGACACTACTACAAATACCTAAAGGGAGAGGAAACTTCAACAAACTCAGTTGCTACCATTTTTGCTTGGAGCGGTGCATTGAGAAAGAGAGGCGAGCTTGACGATACTCCTGATTTAGTTGAATTTGCAAACAAGCTTGAACAAGCAACCATTCAAACTATTGAGGACGGCGTTATGACAGGCGACCTTTATCTGCTTTCAAGTCTTGAAAACAAGAAAAAGGTTGACTCTGAAACCTTCTTAAATGAAATAGGCAAGCGTTTAGATACACTTGTAAATGCATAAGTTTTAATATATATTTAATTTATAGTTTAAGGGATGAAGTCAGTGTCTAAAAATAATGATATTTCGGCATCAGTCATTAAAAGACTGCCAAGATATTATTCTTATCTCGAGGATCTGATAGAAGAAAATGTTGAACGTATTTCCTCTAAGGAACTAGCCGCCCGTATGAAAACTACTGCCTCACAGATTCGTCAGGATCTAAACTGTTTCGGGGGATTTGGTCAGCAGGGATATGGATATAATATCAAGGCTTTACATGAAGAAATCGGCAGTATTCTTGGTGTTGACAAAGAGTACAAAACCATTATGATAGGTGCGGGAAACCTCGGAAAAGCCATTACTTCTCAGATAAGCTTTGAGAAAAAGGGATGCATGCTTACCGCAATATTTGATACCAACCCCGAAGTCATTGGACAGACCGTTGCAGACATTAAGGTTTTAGATATAAAAAATCTTGAAAACTACTGCAAGGAAAATCATCCGTCTATTGCAGTGCTTTGTCTGCCGAAAGAAAATGCTTTCAGCGTTGCGAAAAAACTTATTGATCTCGGTGTTAAATCATTTTGGAACTTTTCACACTTTGACTTAAATCTCCATTTTGATAATATCATTGTTGAAAACGTGCATCTTGGGGACAGTCTTTTAACGCTTACATATAAGACTAAAAATCAAATGTAATATACAAGAAGCGTTCGGAAAAAATTCCGAACGCTTTTATCTTTTTACAATCCGCCGTATATCAAAATACAAACATTTATCAAAAATATAATAGTCGGCAATACCGCTGGCGGTTCGCCAGTCCAAACGCTTTAATCATATCTAACAGTAATTATCCATTGTCAATTGTCAATTATCACTTGCTAAGTCTGCTTATCAAGAGTAAGTCCGTAAGATGGCATAAACTCTTCCAAAAATACATCTGCCTCTTTGACATTCATATCTTTTATAATTTTTAAAGTTGCACTCTCTGCATCGCTGAAATCCTTGTTACCCATCTGCTTTTCTTCAACGCATTTAATGAGTGCGGAAATCTTATCTGCCGCTTTTACAAGCTCCCATAGCTCGCTTTCGGTATCATCTTTACAAATCAACGATTTGTACTCCTCTTTGATATCATCGGGAAGATAAGATAAAAGTTGTCTGCCTGCATTTTCCTCTATATCAGCATAAACTGATTTTATATTCTTGTTATAATACTTGATCGGTGTGGGTAAATCCCCTGTTATTATCTCGGTTGTATCGTGGTACATTGCCAAAAGAGCAACCCTTTCGGGATTTACATTCCCGCCAAAGCGTTTATTTCTCAAAACCGCCAGAAGATGAGCTATAAACGCAACATCAAGCGAATGCTCGCTTATATTTTCAGTAACAGTATTTCTCATTAGACTCCAGCGATTTATATACTTCATCCTTGAAATGATAGCAAAAAACTTACTGCTTTTCATTTTTCGACTTCCTTTCTAAAAAAGCGAAGCAATAGGTGCTTCGCTTTTTATTGCAGTTTAATATTATCGTAATTAATATCATATAATGCTCAACAGCACACCTGCCGCAACAGCCGAACCGATAACTCCGGCTACATTAGGTCCCATTGCGTGCATAAGCAAATAGTTCGTTGGGTTCTCCTGCTGACCTACCTTCTGAGACACTCTCGCCGCCATAGGAACAGCAGATACTCCTGCCGAACCGATAAGCGGATTTACCTTGCCCTTTGTGAAGAAACACATCAGCTTTCCGAAAATTACTCCGCAAGCAGTTCCCAAACAGAAAGCGGCAACACCGAGAAGAATAACTCCCAAAAATTCTTTATTTACTATTTTATCAGCTGTTGTTGTAGCACCAACAGAAATTCCCAAGAAAATTGTGATAATGTTCATAAGCTCATTCTGAGCTGTTTTTACAAGTCGGTCACAAACTCCGCTTTCTTTCAAAAGATTTCCAAGCATAAGCATACCTACTAAAGGTGCCGCCGAGGGAACAAGAAGCGAGATAACAATTGTAACTGCTATCGGGAAAATAATCTTTTCAGTCTTTGAAACAGGTCTTAGCTGCCCCATAACGATTGAACGCTCTTTTTTGGTCGTCAAACCCTTCATAATAGGAGGCTGAATAATAGGAACAAGAGCCATATAAGTATATGCGGCAAGTGCGATAGTACCCGTATCTATTTTAAAACCGCCCGATGAAAGCAATTTTGAAGAAACATAAATAGCCGTTGGTCCGTCAGCGCCCCCGATAATCGCAATAGATCCTGCTTCAGCGGCAGAAAAACCTAGCAAGGCAGCACCGATAAACGTAAAGAATATTCCGCCCTGTGCAGCTGCTCCGAGCAAAAAGCTCTTTGGATTAGCAATTAAGGGAGCAAAATCGGTCATAGCACCTATTCCGAGAAATATAAGCGGCGGATAAAGCTGGAGCTTTACACCTAAATAGAGTATATCAAGCAGTCCTCCGTTGTGCAGAACTTTTCCGAAATCTATACCCTCGCCTGTTATTTTCCAAAGGTCGGGGTGGTACATTTCCGTAAAAGGCAGGTTTGTCAAAAGCATACCAAAAGCAATCGGCAAAAGAAGAAGCGGTTCAAATCCCTTTGAAATCGCCAAATACATAAAAACAAACGAAATGCCTATCATGATCAGCGATTTCCAGCCGCCGTTATTAATAAACCCGGCAAAGCCGGAGGTCGTCGCCAAATCTACAAGTGTATCAAGAAATTTATCTATCATAGTTTGTATATCCTTTCGTTAAAATGGACGGGTATTGTCAATAATGCCCGCAGCAGCCCATGCTGTTCTCTGAGTCTTAGCAGCCTTGATGCTCTTTAACGAAAGTCTTTTACCGCTATTTTCACTCATCTGAAGAACTGCCGCAGTAATAACCGCTACTATTTCCTCTTCAATACCGTCTTCAATATCAGGTACGGTTTTGACAATTTGAGTCTTAGCCGAATCTAAATCAAAACTTTTTTCTTCTATTTTTGATTCTGCACGTTTTTCGTCAGATTTTCTTCGTGCTTTTGAAACAAGCCCAAACAAAAATAAAATAATAACCAGTAAAATCAAACAAAGGAACACAACAGTTAATCCTGTTACAACAACAGACGATACATATTCAAAGTTCATATCAATACCGTCCGCAAACAAGGAACTTAATAAATTCATCTTTCAATATCTCCCTGTATATTAATATTATTCCTAATAATTATACCTCAAATTGAGCATATTTTCAATAGTCTATTATTACTTTTTACACAATCTTTATATTATACATTTTCACTTTTATCGTCACACAAACTGGTGGAAGCAATAGTAAAACAATATACGGATTCGGCACCATTATATTTCAAAATTTTAGCACACTCATTAAGCGTACTTCCGGTAGTGATAATATCGTCGCAAAGTAAAACTATCTTGCCATCTATCTCACCTATATGTTTTTCTTCAGCTGAAAACAACCCCTTGACTGCCTTTGACCGTTCCAATCGTGTGAGTTTATGCTGAGCAACATCATTACTAAGCTTTATTAAGAGCTTTGAATTAAAAGGTTTATTAATAGTCTTAGATACCTTTTCAGCTATAACATCAGCCTGATTATATTCCCTGATCCGCTTTGTTGATTTATGCATAGGCACAGCCGTAACTATATTAATTTTTTCAACATCGATTATGTCTGAGAGCTTTTTATAGATGTCATCCTTAAAAACGTCAACAAGATTAACAGCCTTGTCTAACTTTAAATTAATTATTCCCTCTCTTATAACTCCTCTGTAATCCACAATGCTTACACAGCCGTCATAGAAAATCTCTGTATCGTTGCAGATACAAATTTCCTGCCCGCACTTTTTACAGTGCTTTGTTTTGATAAACGGTATTTCATCAAAGCACTTTTCACAGCAGCTTTCATTCCACTTGACAACCTTGCCGCAAAACGGACATCTATTTGGAAAGAAAATATCAATAATATATTTTTTCAGATCGTCAAAATTCAATTTCTTCTGAAAACTCATCGCTGTTACCATCCTGAATAAGCATATTTTTTAAAACAGTATATCTCAATGTCCTTCGATTGTTATCAATCATATTCTCAAGTTTTTTTGACGAACCTATTATAATTAAAAGCTTTTTTGCCCTTGTCACAGCCGTATAAAGCA
The DNA here is from genome assembly GCA_947584375.1 of uncultured Clostridia bacterium. Lineage (GTDB taxonomy): Bacteria > Bacillota > Clostridia > Oscillospirales > Ruminococcaceae > UMGS1601. Next base: position 41,264 of record CANPWL010000001.1, read on the forward strand.
GGTTTCTATAATACAGTTTATCAAAGCCCCCGAAAACGGTTAGTATAACCGCATCAAATTCGCTTCCCTGACTTTTGTGTACAGTTATCGCATATGCAAGTTCAAGATTTTCAAGCATTGAAACCGTATAATTACACACCCTGCCCTCAAAATCAATGGTAACAAGTCCTGTATATTTATTAGCGGCTGTGATAATACCTATATCTCCGTTAAAAATACCTGCTCCATTTTCCTTGACGCCATCGCCTAAATCCTTTGACCATACAATATCATAATTATTCTTTGTTTGCATGACCTTGTCTCCTACGCGATATGTATACTGAAATGTCTTTATCTCCGATTTTTCCTTAGACGGCGGATTAAGCTCTGCCTGTAACCGTTTGTTAAGCTCTACCGTGCCGGAAGGTCCTTTTCTGGTAGGGGACAAAACCTGAATATCGTCAATCGATGAATACCCATAGGCTTTTGGGAGCCTGTCCTTTGCAAGCTCTACCACTAAAGACTGAAGCTCATTATGCTGTAATCTTTGAAAAAAGAAAAAGTCATTATCCTTTTGGCTTAAGTCAATATGCTCTCCGATTACTATTTTATGCGCATTGACAACTATTGAGCTTTTTCTTGCCTGTCTGAAAATCTCTTTTAGCGTTACTATCGGCACAACTCCGCTGTCTATAATGTCTTTTAAAACATTCCCAGCTCCGACAGACGGCAGTTGATCGCTGTCACCTACCATAATAAGCTTACAAGTCATAGGTATAGCCCTTAAAAGAGCTTCGAACAAAAGCGAATCCACCATAGACATTTCATCAATTATCATAACATCACAATCAAGAAGATTGTTTTCATTGTGCTTGAACCTCGGTCTTCCGCTGTCTGAAAATGCAACCTCCAGCATTCTGTGAATAGTCTTTGCTTCATAACCGGTCAGGTCTGAAATTCTCTTTGCCGCACGTCCTGTCGGAGCGGTTATAAGTACATTCATACCCTGCTGCTCAAACAGAGAAATTATTGCATTAAGCGTTGTTGTCTTTCCTGTTCCCGGCCCTCCGGTAAGAACTAAAAATCCGCAGGACAATGCCGTGTTTATTGCTTTTTTCTGAAGCTCCTCATATACTATATTATTCTGCTCTTCTGCAAGAGCAATTATTTCATCATAATTTATCTTACTGTCATAAAGACATTCTTTCATAATACATAAACGTCTTGCGATATAATTCTCAGCAGTGTAGTAATCCTTGAGAAGTATAAAAGGTCTTTTCTTTTTACTGAACATATAAAGATTCTCATCATTCAGCTCATCTTCTAAAACCTTGTTGAATTTATCCTCTTCAATGTCTAAAAACTTGCAGGTGATACTTCTAAGCTTGTCCTCTGGAAGGCAAGTATGACCTGCATATGAGTTTTGTATAAGAACATTAGTTATTCCTGCACGTATACGGTTTTCATTATCTTTTGGAAGCTCTATGCCAAAAGCCATTTCATCAGCTTTAAAAAAGGGAAGTTCTATCCCTTGAGTACACAAAACATACGGATTGCTCCTAACCATTTCCTCTGCCGGCTGACCCCACCGTTTCCACGCCTTTGTTCCGTAGCCTGCCGAGATACCGAACTTTGACAGATATCCCATTAAAGAACGAACTCCGTTTACATTTTTAAACTCATCTGATATTTTCCTACATATTCTTCGTGTTATGCCCTCGACCTCGCAAAGACGTTCAGGTTCTTTTTCCATTATCTCAAGAGCCATATCACCGAACTTATCTACGATTTTTCCCGCAGTAACAGGTCCTATTCCCTTAATTGCTCCGCTTGCAAGATACTTTCTTATGGCTAATTCAGTTGTTGGCATTTTTCTCTCACAAAGAGTAACTTTAAACTGTTCGCCGAATTTATGATGATTTATAAACTCACCTGTAAGAGATAAATCTTCTCCTTCATCTACTTCCCCGATTTCCCCTACGACAGTAACAGGATCGCCGTCAACGTCAAGCGTTAAGACGGCAAATCCGTTTTCTTCGTTATTATAAACGACACTATCAACAGTGCCTTCTATTTGACAAAGCTCTTTTTCGTACACCTTAATCCCCAATCTTCACTATATAATACTATACAGTAAAATTATATACAAATATTCGCAAAGCTCTACACATTTGAATTGATATAATCTTCAAGCTTATTTTGCCTGATTATTTTCATGCCCTCAAGCTCATCGTATAATCCTTTTAATTCTGCCAGACAGTTTTCATCAGGTTCTTCCGCAGGATAAATCAAAATCTCGCTTTCATCTGCATCGTTGAATTTATTATCCCAATATACTGCCTTTATCATCTTTGCAATATCAGTCATATTGTTTCTTATAGGAATTACAATAAATTTTCTGTACATAGAACTTTTCCTATCAGAATCCAAAAGCTTTTTCACAACATAAATAAGCAATAAAACAAATACAATCAAAAATAATGCAGCAAATAGCTCACTCATCTTACTCACCTCTGATTCATAATATGAGTCAAAGGAAAATTGTGATACAATAATTATACTATATTTAGATACTCTTTTTCAAGTGCAAAAGACAAGCACTTACGAAAAACAAATCTCCGCAAGTGCTTAAACATCAACTATTCACCTTTTGCAGCCTTTTTAGCTTCAATATCTGCTAATGCGTCCTTTCTTGAAAGATTTATCCTTCCCTGATCGTCAATCTCCATTACCTTAACTACTATCTCATCACCGATTGAAACAACATCTTCGACCTTGTTTACTCTTTCCTTATCCAGCTTTGAAATATGAACCAGACCGTCTTTTCCGGGAGCTATCTCAACAAAAGCGCCGAAGTTCATTATTCTGACAACCTTGCCTTTGTAAATTGAGCCAATCTCAGGATCGTTAGCAATTGTATCAATAATAGATATAGCTGCCTGACATTTTTCCTTGTCAAGACCTGAAACAAATACGTTTCCGTCCTCTTCAATATCAATATTACAATCACAGTCAGCAGCGATTTTCTGAATTACCTTTCCGCCTGAACCGATAACTTCTCTTATCTTATCAACAGGTACCTTTGTTGTGAACATCTTAGGCGCCCACTTGCTGACTTCCGGTCTAGGCTCAGGAATTGCCTTGAGCATTATTTCATCTAAAATATAAAGCCTTGCCTTATGTGTTTTTTCAAATGCTTCCTTAATAATTTCAGGAGTAAGACCGTCAACCTTAATATCAACCTGAATAGCGGTAATACCCTTCTTTGTTCCGCCTACTTTAAAGTCCATATCTCCATAGAAGTCCTCAAGACCTTGAATGTCAACCATTGTCTGGAAACTTCCGTCGTCCTTTGTGATAAGCCCGCAGGAAATGCCTGCAACAGGAGCTTTGATAGGCACACCGGCATCCATTAAAGCAAGTGTAGAACCGCATATTGAGCCCTGTGAAGTAGAACCGTTTGAAGAAAGAACCTCAGAAACCATTCTGATAGCATACGGAAACTCCTCAACGCTTGGAATTACCGGAACAAGAGCCTTTTCAGCCAATGCTCCGTGACCAATTTCTCTTCTGCCCGGACCTCTTGAAGGTCTTGTTTCGCCTACCGAATATGAAGGGAAATTATAGTGGTGGATATATCTCTTTGAAATCTCTTCGTCTAAGCCGTCTAATTTCTGAGCTTCACTTACAGGACCAAGCGTACAAATAGTCAAAACCTGAGTTTGTCCTCTTGTGAAAATACCCGAGCCGTGAACTCTAGGAAGAACTCCCACTTCAGACGCCAACGGTCTTATCTCGTCAATGCCGCGTCCGTCAACTCTCTTACCCTCATAAAGCCATGCTCTTACAATTTTCTTTTGCAGCTTGTAGATTATCTCGTCAATCATTACAGCGTTTTCTTTTTCTTCATCATCAAACTTCTCATGGATAGCGTCAATGATAGGCTGTAATCTTGCGTCACGGACATTCTTATCGTTGGTATCAAGCGCTGTTTTTACATCCTCTGCGGCAAAAGCCTCTATCTCGTCAAATAAATCATGGTCAACTTCCTGTGATTCAAACTCAAACTTAGGCTTTCCAATCTCTTTTTGAATATCGGAAATAAATGAAACCATTTTCTTTATCTCTTCATGACCTTTTAAGATAGCCTCCAGCATTGTGTCGTCGTCAACCTCGTCAGCACCTGCCTCAATCATAACAATTTTTTCAGCAGATCCTGCAACTGTAAGATTTAGATGATTTTTCTCTCTTTGCTCCAATGTTGGATTAAGAACGATCTCTCCGTCAACAAGTCCTACGCTCAGTCCTGCTATCGGTCCGTTAAACGGAATATCAGAAATTGAAAGCGCAATAGAAACTGCAACCATTCCAGCTACCTCAGGTGAATTATCAGGGTCAACTGACAAAACAGTCATCACGACGCCAACATCGTTTCTCATATCCTTTGGGAACAATGGTCTTATCTGTCTGTCAACCATTCTTGATGTGAGTATCGCCTTATCAGCTGGCTTGCCCTCTCTCTTTGTAAAAGAACCCGGAATTTTTCCGACTGAATAAAGTCTTTCCTCATAATCAACCGATAGCGGGAAAAAGTCTATTCCCTCTCTCGGCTTTGCCGAAGCTGTTACGTTTGCCATTACTACCGTTTCACCGTAGCGCACCCAACATGAGCCGTTTGAAAGCTCACACGTTTTGCCAGTTTCAACTACAAGCGGTCTGCCTGCATAGGTAGTTTCAAAGGTCCTGAAATTCTCAAACATTTTAATACATTCCTTTCTTAGGAATTCGAGCCGATTTATCTTTTTTAAATTGCTGTATCTATTATTGCAGCAAAGGCTCAAAACACGTGAAAAGCATATTCCACGCAAAACTCCTATTCATTAAAATTTTTAATTGAAAGCCGTTGCTTTCATTTTTTGTGACAGGAGCTTTAGCAAAAAATACAGGATTACTACATAATTAATTGCCATTAATAATCCTCTATTTATTGCTAATTACTCACTGCCAATATACACCAAAAGGCAGACAGCGAATGCTCGCCTCTGCCTTATTGATAACAAAATTTACTTACGGATACCCAGCTTTTCAATAGTAGCTCTGTATCTTTCAACATCCTTTTTCTGAAGATAACTTAATAGATTTCTTCTCTTACCGACCAACTTCAAAAGACCTCTTCGTGAGTGGTGATCTTTCTTGTGAACCTTTAGGTGTTCAGTCAAATCATTGATCCTTCTTGTCAGAATTGCAATTTGCACTTCCGGTGAGCCCGTGTCTGTATCGTGCTTTCTGTTAGCTTCGATAACAGCAGTTTTTTCTTCTTTTCTCAGCATAATAATTGTACCTCTTTCCTTTAAGATTTTCCACTGTCGTAGATTATGGTATAGATACCTCCCGTTTTATGGGCATTCGCCATAATCCAAGATCAGGGTTTTAGTGTTGAATTACAACGCTAATTATGTTACCACAAATTATCTCAAATGTAAATAGTTTTTACAATTTTTTAATAATTTGCCTAAGCTATATCATCTATTGTCAATAGTAAATACATTATATCAAGTTTCTGTTCACCTTAGCTGCGGTAAGAGTGTTCTGCATAAGCATAGCAATAGTCATAGGTCCTACTCCGCCCGGAACAGGCGTAATATAACTTGCAACCTTTGAGGCAGATTCAAACTCAACATCTCCGCACAGCTTTCCATTATCAAGCCTGTTCATTCCGACATCAATAACAACAGCGCCCTCTTTTATCATATCGCCCTTTATGAGGTTAGGAACTCCCACCGCTGCAATCAGAATATCAGCTCTCTTGCATTCTGCCTTTAGATCTTTAGTTTTTGAATGGCAGATCGTTACCGTTCCGCTTTTGTGAAGTAAAAGCATAGACATAGGCTTTCCGACAATATTGCTTCTTCCGACTACAACACATTCCTTGCCTTTTATATCAACTCCGGTAGATGCTATAAGCTCCATAACTCCTGCAGGAGTACACGGCAGAAAGTTATAATCCCCTATCATGATCTTTCCTACATTAACAGGGTGAAATGCGTCAACATCCTTATAAGGAGAAATATTATTGATTATCACATTCTCGTCAATATGCTTCGGTAAAGGCAGCTGACAGAGTATGCCGTCTATCCTATCATCATTGTTCAGCTTACTTATAAGCTCTAAAAGTTCGCTCTCAGTAGTTTCCTCGGGCAGTGCATATTCATACGAATCAAAGCCCACATATTCGCAAGCCTTTTTCTTGTTGTTTACATAAATTCTCGACGCAGGATCATCTCCCACAATTATTACAGCTAAACCTGCTGTAACGCCGTACTTTTCTTTAAGCTGAGCAGCCTCAACTTTAATTCTGTCCTTTACGCTTTGTGATACCGCTTTTCCGTCAATAATATTACTCATCTTTTGTTTCCTCCTCCACGCTGTCATTCTTATCCTCAATAGGCTCAAGCTTGTCAAGTTCCTTAATATCGTTTTCATCTTCGATATTATCCATATCCACATCCGCTGTTTCATCTTCTTCAACAATAGGTTTATACTCTTCTACGTCATCAGCCGGCTCTGCCTTGATCTCAGACCTAACTGCGTTCTTTCCGAATTTTTTATCATATTCATTCTGAAGTGCTGAGAAATCCTCACCCTTAGCTTTTGCAGCGCTTATCTTTTTCTTAAGTTCTGATTTTTCAGTCTTCATTTTTTCAAACATATCATATTCGGCAAGCTGTGCTTTTGATATATCTGTATCAGCATACAGCTTGTAATCACCATTCCTGTTGACCATACTTCTAAACACTATAATAAGCACTAGCGAAACCAGAACACAGGTTCCTGCAACAAGTTCTGATACCTTTATGTTTGCAAGATAAAGACTGTCTGTTCTAAGCATTTCGATAAAGAATCTTCCCAAGCCGTACCAGCCGATATACATCAAGAAAATTTCTCCGTCAAACTTTCTGTGCTTTGCATACAAGTGAAGAATAACAAATCCTAAAACACACCATAAAGATTCATACAAAAAACATGGGTGAACAGGAGCATACTGGTCAACTACAACTCCTGCTTTATCTGCAAGGTCGGTCTGAACCTCTGCCAGATAAGAAACAGTTTTTGAACTCATCATTCCCCAAGGCAACGTTGTATTTGAACCAAACGCTTCCTGGTTGAAGAAGTTTCCCCATCTGCCTATTGCCTGACCTATTAAAAAGCAAGGAGCAACAACATCAAGTAAGGTTATCAGCTTTAGCTTTTTAATTTTAGCTATAAGTCCTCCGACTAAAATAGCCCCTATCAAACCGCCATAAATTGCAAGACCCCCGTCACGAACGCTTATTATAGCCCTCCAGTCAATAGAACCCGATTCAGTTAAGTAATCATTTAAACTGAATATTACATAATAGAGCCTTGCTCCGATAATTGCTCCTATCAATCCTCCGATAACCGAATCTGTGGCACTGTCAGGATTAATACCAAAGCTTCTCATTCTCCTAAAACCATATATCATTGCTATTAAAATTCCCAAAGCTATTAAAAAGCCGTACCAATAAATCACGAAATCAGTTCCCGGAATTTTAAACATAACATTGTCAAGCTTAAATCCGTTTGTAAAGATGTTGTCGCCGCCCAAAAACGGAAAATAAACCTTATCAGGATTTGCAGTAATCTCGCTCTGCTTAGTTTCTGAAACTGCCATTGCTAACATTTCCAGTGTCGATGCTGTCATTTTAAGTCCTCCTTAGGTGTTTGATTCCACTATTGAAATAGCAGTTTTTTTATTGTCAAACAAAATGTCTATACAATCCAAAATATCTTTTTCAGTAATGCTTGCTAAAGCTTCAATATTTTCAAAAGCGTCAACTCCGACAAGCAAATCAGATTCAAACATAATAGTTGCACATTTTTCCGCACTGTTTAATCCGCTTATCATCTTGCCGTATTCAGCCTTTTTGATAATCTCGAATAAATCTGAATCTATGCCTTCGGATTTTATACGCTCTATCTCTTCTTTTATCCTTTTAAATACTTCCTTAGGCGACTTCGATTCACCTGAAAAAACACATGCAAAAAAACCGTCGCCTGAATCTACTTCAGTATAGAAATTAGAATTAATCAATCCCTCATCATACAATTCCTTGTAAAGGGTTGATGTTGAACCGCAGATCAAGTTCAGCAAAACAGACGCCTCAAGCTCTTTTTTTACTCTTTCCTTTCCGTCAAACGGGACGGATTTATAACCTATTGCAAAAAGCGGAGTTCCGACAGGCATTTTCTGTACAAATATCTCCTTATTCACTTCTTCCGGCTCATTAGGAAATGCAGTTTCAAGCTCGGGATTTTCTTTAACCTTCAAATGCTCGTCACATATTGCGAGAACCTCGTCAAGCTTTACATTCCCCGCAATTGCAAGAGCCATATTATTCAGGTTGTAGAAAGTGTTATAACAGCTGTAAAGCAAGTCTGCGTCGATCTTTGCTATTGATTCAACAGTACCTGCGATCTCAATTTTAACAGGATGGTTTACATACAAACACCTCAATAGATTAAAGAAAACCTGTCTATATGGAGTATCCTCGCACATTCTTATCTCCTGACCGATTATTCCCTGCTCTTTATCCACAGTCTCCTTAGTAAAATACGGTGCCTGAACAAAGTCAAGCAAGATCTTGAGCGACTCTTGATAATTCTCGGTACAGCTAAACAGATATGCCGTCTGATCAAAAGAGGTATACGCATTTCCGCTTGCGCCTGTTTTTGCATATAATTCAAAAACATCACAGTCCTCATTTTCAAACAGCTTATGCTCAAGGAAATGCGCTATTCCCTCAGGAACTTCTATAAAATCCTTGTCATTCTTTGTCTTGAACTTTGTGTTTATTGAGCCGTATTTTGTGCCGAATAGAGCATATACTGATGAAAATTCGGGCATCTCCCACACCAAAATATTAAGTCCAGACGGATGCTTTATCTTATAATAACTCTCGCCTAATCGCTTGCTCTTAATCGTTTGTTTTTCTATACTCACTATTCAGCACCTCCCTTATCATTACCAGACATAATATAAATTGTGTCCAGCTTATAGCTTTTAGCAGCCTCAATAATATCTTCTCTAGTGATGCTTTTAAACTTTTTAATTGCGTCTTCCGGTGAAAAATCTCTGTTCAAAACGCATAATTGTGTAAGCCACCAAGTTGCCAGTCCTGACGCAGTATCATTATAAGAACGCAATGAACTGCACACTGCTGTTTTTGCGTTTTCCAATTCCTCATCTGAAAAACTACCGTTTGCCATTTCATCAAGCTGTATTAATATCTCGTCCTTAGCCTTATTTAGATTAGAACTTTCAACACCGCTGTCTATCAGCATTACTCCTTTTTCGGATATATTATTTGCAGAACAATAATAGCATAGACTCAGTTTTTCTCGAACATTCATAAACAGCTTTGACGATGGCAGTCCCCCAAACATAAGTGAAAACAGTTTAAGTTGTTCATGATCTTTTATTTCCGTTTTGAATGCAAGTACCATTTTGCACTGTAAAACGTCAAACCTTTCATTTACTTCAGCAGGCTTTTCTTTTACAGGGCTGGACGAAATGAATCCAATTGACGTAAAATCTCTTTCTAGATCAATAAACCTGCTCTTTATAAGCTCCACGGTTTTTTCAAATTCTCCGCCGCCTGAAACAGTTATCTCTATGCGTGAAGTTTTAAGCATTTCCTTATACTCCTCATATGCCTCCTCACAAGTAAGCTTTTCCAAGACTTCAACCGTTCCATCCAGAGGAATTCCTGCAGGCTCGTTTTTAAAAACAGTTTCCAAAGCTTTATCAATCGCATATCCTCTTTTATCATTTATCTTATTATTGATATTTTCAATAAGCTCGCGCTTGATAATTTCAAAATTGCTTTTATTGAATATTCCATTTTCCAGACTGGGAGAAAAAATACAATCAAGCAAAATTTCTGTAACGCTGTTGGTGATCTCCTCATTTTCAAGAGCATACCTGTCGCATACGCAATTTGCTCCAAGGTAGAAAGCCTGGCAGTCACCTAATCTGAACACGCCTTGTGAAATACCTGCTCCGTAAAGTCTGGCAAGCTCTTTTGTAAGCTTTGTTCTTGATGTGTATTTGGAATTTGACATCTGAAGAACTCTAGTAACCAATGAGTATGCAGACGCTTTTTTCTCGTCAACCATTGAAATAAATCTTATACCAATTGTGTTTACATTAAACTTTTTGTCATGTATTGTTGTAACGTAAACTCCATCGGAAATTTGTTCTCTTTTTTTACTATTTGCCATTATTCTTCTCCATTCAAAAAATACTATAATCATATCTGACATTATCTATGTCAATTCTTTTTAAACTGACTGAACATGCAGTAATTTTAAGAAAAGCCCTCTCTTGCAGGGCTTTATTTCTTTTAAAACAGTCCGCTGGACTGTTTTAAAATTCACCTTTTGCGGAGCGCACTCCGTAAAGGGTTTCTCCAACTGCAGTTGGCGACAGGGCTCCGCCCTTGACCCGCAAGCCTTTTAAAAAGGCTTTAGCGAAAACTTTTAATTTTCACTAGACCTTTAAATAATCAAAACAATTGTATTTAATGTTATTATACCATAATTTATTATGTTTTACCACGCTTTTTAAAATTTATTTCTTTTTCTACTTTACTACAACATTATCCTCGCCTAAAATTTCCTCAAGATCATTTAAAAAATCATTGGTGATCTTAATTCCGGTAACTTCCTTGTGCATTGTCTTTTTCTTAATATCATCGAAAAAGAAAAACACCTTTGACTGCCCTTTATTTTTCTTTGAACACATAACCACATCATTTATTTTTTTCTTATCAAATGAATTTAATTTCAGCCAAACAGACTTGTTACTAAGAGAATTTTCAAAGAACTCCAGACTTTCAATATTTTCCGCTATAATTTTAGGCGGCTCATCGTCCTTGAATGAAATCCGTCCGCTGATAATAAGAATAGAACCATCGCCCAGTATACTCTTGAACTGCTCAAACAAGTTGGGAAAAATAATAACCTCCGCCTCGCCGGTTTTGTCTTCAAATTCAGTAAAAGCCATTTGTGAGTTATTTTTAGTAGTATAAAGCTTTTTGTGAGAAAGCATAGCAAAAATTTTTACCTTATCACCGTCTTTATATTTCGATGCATAATTACCCTCACCGCTTTGATTTACTATATTACCTATCGATGTAAATCTCAACGCTCTGACGATTGCCGAATAGCTGTCAAGCGGATGCCCCGAAACATAGATACCGAGTATCTGCTTTTCCATTGCCAAAAGCTCGTTTTTATCAAATTCAGTTACATATGGGATCTCAATCTCCATAGAGCTTTCACTTTCAGAAATATCCCCGAACATATCCATCTGTCCAGATATGTTTCTCCGACTGTTATCATTGAGACTTTGTAAAATCATCTCATAACTCTGTATCATTTGCCTTCTGTTGGTCGGAAAGCAGTCAAACGCTCCGCTTTTTATAAGAGCCTCTACTGCCCTGACGTTAATATCGTCATACATTCTCTCGCAGAAATCCTGAAGAGATTTATAATTTCCATTTGTATTTCTTTCTGCAATTATTTTAGCTATAACACCTCTGCCTAATGACTTTATCGCCAAAAGTGCAAAACGTATGCCGTCATCCTCTGCAATAAATCCCTCTTGGCTTTTGTTGATATCAAGGTGAAGCATCTTAACGTGATTTTTCTCGCACTCGGTAATATACTCAACAAGCTTTGACGTATTATCTGTGATAACAGAGGTCATAAGTGACGCCATATAAGACTTGTAATAATGACACTTCAGATAAGCCGTCTGATATGCAACAGTAGCATAAGCCGCCGCATGTGATTTGTTAAAAGCATATGATGCAAAGGAAGTCATATCATCGAATATTTCGTTTGCAACGCTTTCCTCCACTCCGTTTGCAACTGCTCCCACGCAGTTTACTGTTCCATCGGGATTTTTCTCACCAAAAATGAAAGCCTTTCGCTCCGCCTCCAGTACCTTATGCTTTTTCTTTGCCATTGCACGTCTTACTATATCAGCCCTGCCGTAGGAATATCCTGCCAGCGTTCTGAAAATCTGCATAACCTGCTCTTGATACACGATACATCCGTAAGTTACATCTAAAATATCTTTTAAAAGCGGTGTTTTATATTTGACAAATTCAGGATTGTGCCGGTTTCTTATATATGTCGGTATAGAATCCATAGGTCCAGGGCGGTATAGTGATATTACAGCTATAAGATCCTCAAGACGCTCAGGCTGTAACCTCATAATAGTTGCCGTCATTCCTGCACTTTCAAACTGGAATACACCCTCGGTTTTACCCTTTGACAGCATTTCATAGACAGCCTTATCATCATATGAAATATTTTTAATATCAAATTCAGGCTCAATATCACGAACAAGCTTCTGACAATTATTTATAACGGTAAGGTTGCGAAGTCCCAGAAAATCTATTTTCAAAAGCCCGAGACTTTCTAAAACAGTCATTGTGTATTGAGTTACAATTTGCCCGTCGTTGCTTTGCAGCGGAACATACTCGTCAACCGGATCTTTTGTAATTACCACTCCTGCGGCATGGGTCGAGGTGTTTCTAGGCATACCCTCTACCTTCTTTGCCATATCTAAAAGCTCTCTTATCTTCTGATCCTTATTATATAATTCCTTTAAGTCAGCAGACTTCTCCAAAGCCTTTTCAATAGTTATATTAAGTTCTCTCGGAATAAGCTTTGCAACCATATCAGCCGTCTGATATGGAAGAGCCATTGCTCTTGCAACATCTCTTATAGACGCTCTTGCCGCCAGTGTTCCAAAGGTAACTATCTGAGCAACGTGGTCTGAACCGTATTTGTTCTGAACATAATCTATAACGTTCTGCCTGCCGTCAATGCAAAAATCTATATCAAAGTCAGGCATAGAAACTCTCTCAGGGTTTAAAAATCTCTCGAAAAGAAGATTATATTTAAGAGGATCAATTTCCGTTATTCCAATACAATAAGCACATAGACTTCCCGCTCCCGAGCCTCTTCCCGGTCCAACAGGAATACCATGTTGTTTAGCATAGTTTATAAAGTCCCAGACTATTAGATAGTAGTCTACATAACCCATCTGAACGATTATTCTTATCTCATAATCAAGCCTTTTATAAGCCTCACTTGTCGGGCTGCCGTATCTTTCCTTTAAGCCATTTTCACACATAGATTTAAAATACTCAATATTATCGTTAACACCGTCAATGTGAAAATAAGGCAGCTTTGTTTTTCCAAATTCAAATTCTACATTGCACATATCTGCAATAATTCTTGTATTTGAAACAGCCTGCGGAGTGCTTTTAAAAAGCTCAAACATTTCATCTCCGCTCTTTACATAAAACTCCTCTGTCGGAAACTCAAGCGACTTTGGATCGTTTACAGTTGTATTTGTCGAAATGCACATTAAAATCCTCTGCGAGTTAGCGTCATCCTTTGAAATGTAATGACAATCGTTTGTTGCAACAAGCGGTATTCCCGTTTCCTCTGACAGTTTAAACTGAAGAGGCAAAATTCTCTCCTGCTCATAGAATTTGTGGTTCTGAACTTCAATATAATAGTTACCATCGCCAAAAATATCCCGATAAAGTAATGCTGTTTCCTTAGCACCATTGTAATCGCCGTTCGACAGTTTTCTTGCAACTTCTCCTGCCAAACAGGCAGACAGACAAATAAGTCCTTCGCTGTGTTTTTTCAGACACTCCAAATCAACTCTCGGCTTTGAATAAAAACCTTCGGTATATCCGATTGAAACAAGCTTAATAAGATTTTTATAACCCTTTATATTTTTGCATAACAAAATCAAATGATACGGCGAATTGTCAATGCGATTTACCTTATCAAACCTCGTTCTGGGAGCAACATAAACCTCACAGCCGATTATAGGCTTTATACCTTGTTTTTTACATTCGTTATAAAATTCAACAGCGGCATACATATTCCCGTGGTCGGTTACAGCTACTGCATCCTGTCCCAAATCCTTTGCTTTTTTAACAAGCTCACTTATTCTGCATGCACCGTCAAGAAGCGAATACTCGCTGTGAACGTGCAAATGCACAAAATCGGTCATATCCAACCACTTCCTTTCTATGAGTTCGCTGTTCAAGCTAAACAAATTGAGGCTTGAAAACATAGATTACAAGCCCCAAAATATATCAGTTATGAGAATAATGCTTTTGATAAATAAGATAAAGAAGTCCTGCCAGACCGATAATATTTAAAAGAAAAATAAATACAAATCCGCCTGTTCCAATACCGCCGGACATTTTTACAATAGACGAAATAACCATAACAACGCCCATTGATGTAAGAGTATACCCCGTTTCTTCAGTAAATTCTACCTTGTTGTTTTCATCTGATTTCTTTTTCTTTGCGTCTATAACTGTTTTTATAAGCCATATGCCAGACGCTGTTATCAAAACTCCCAATAATAAAATAATAATCATAATTTATCCTCCTATATTTTTTTTATAATTCCTTTATCTGCTTTTAAGCAGCTTTTATAAAAAACTTAGTTTCTGTTTGCTGATTTTTTCTTACGAATTTCATCAGCCGCTTTTCTTATTCTCTCTAGTCTGTGATTTGCTCCCGAACGTGAAATTGGCGGATTCAATGCAAGCCCTAATTCTTTTAAGCTGTAATCAGGATTATTATATCGTATCTCTGCCATTTCCCTCAAATCGTCAGAAAGACTTTCAAAACCAACTGTTCTCTCAATAAGCTCAATATCTTCTATTTGTCTTTCTGCCGCTCTCAAAGACCTCTCTATATTTGCATTATCGCAATTTACCGCTCTGTTAATTTTATTTCTCACATCTTTAAAAATTTTTACATTCATAATTTCAAGGCTTGCCTTTGGAGCGCCCATTAGAGTTAGCATATCCTCAATGTTTTCACTCTCTTTTATATAAACTATATTTGAGTTTTTTCTCTCTGTGTGTTTTGCCAAAATATCAAAATAGTCGATCAGAATAATTCCAAAATCATTACAAAGCTCTAAATTCGGCATCACAAATTCTATATGATATTCCTTATTAGGATCTATAACGCTTCCGCAAGCCAAAAAAACACCTGCTATTAAACTTGGAATATACTTTTTCTTAGGCAAATCCTCTTTTGAAAGTAGTTTATCCTTAACTTTAAAAAAATTTATAATTAAATCTCTGTCTGCTTGGCTATCCACGCTGACTGTAAACAGATTTGACTTTTCAGATTTTCTTAAATTCTTTTCATTCACAGCCTCATGACAACAGATTTTATTTAATTGTTTAGTTAAAAAGTCAGCAACCTTTTCATTTTCAGTTATCATCGTGATATTGCTTCTGTCAAAATTCTTAGAAAGCTTTAAAATACCCAAAACAGCTGCGTTTGCCTTGTCAAAAGAATTGAGATTATCGATTATTTCCGATTTTACCAGATACGAAAAAGACTGCATATTAATCACCATGCCTTATGTGTACTTATTTATATCTCTGTGAGAAATTCTTACTTTATGATATTTTTCTGATAAATACTTCATCATATTCTCGGCAAAGGTAACGCTTCTGTGCTTTCCGCCGGTACAGCCAAACGCAATTATAAGCTGGCTTTTTCCCTCTTTTTTATACAGAGGAATAAGAAAATCCATTAAGTCCTCCAGTTTTTGTTTAAGCTGAACTGATTGTTCAAACTTCATAACGTAACTTGATACTTCTGTACAAAGTCCGGTTTTAGGACGAAGCTCATCTACATAATAAGGATTTGGCAGACATCTAACATCAAAAACCAGATCTGCCTCTCTCATAGGACCGTACTTAAATCCAAATGATGTAATGTCAATTTGCATAAATTCATCATCGGCAGCCAAAAACATATTTTTTACCTTTTCTCTTAGCTGATTTGCAGAAAGAAATGAAGAATCTATAAAATAATCTGAAATCCCCTTAACATTTGCAAGCATATCCCGTTCTACATGAATAGCCTTAGATATGTTTCCCTTCATCTGAACATCAAGAGGATGCTTTCTTCTTGTTTGCTTATACCGTCTTATTATAACCTCATCGCTAGCGTCTAAAAATAACACCTTTAAGTTCATGTGCTCTTTCTGAAGCTGTTTAATAGTATCGTATAGATGACTGAAAAAATTTCCTCCCCTTATATCCGTTACAAAAGCAACCTTTTCAATGGCATTTGTACCTGTTGTTATATCTGCAAACTTCAGTATAAGTTCAGGCGGCATATTATCAATACAGTAATATCCCATATCCTCCAATACATTAACTACGGTTGATTTTCCTGATCCGGATACTCCCGTAACTATAACAAATTTCATTTCTCCCAATTAACTCATCCATCCTTCCGAATAATGCTTACACCGCTTTATAATATAAATCAATGCTTAACTTCATCAGATTTATATCTTACT
Organism: uncultured Clostridia bacterium; assembly: GCA_947584375.1. Classification (GTDB taxonomy): domain Bacteria; phylum Bacillota; class Clostridia; order Oscillospirales; family Ruminococcaceae; genus UMGS1601. The sequence continues at coordinate 57,708 of CANPWL010000001.1, forward strand.
ACTTCTACTTCACATTCGAGAAAAAATCCTGTTTTCTCCATAACGGTTTTCTGAACCCTTTCAATCAAAGCTGTAACATCCTCAAATGTTGCATTTCCCTTGTTTATTACAAACCCGCAATGTTTTTTGGAAACCTCGGCATTTCCCACGCTAAAACCGCGAAGTCCGCTATCCTCAATAAGCTTGCCTGCAAATTGTCCTGCCGGTCTTTTAAATGTAGAACCTCCGTTCGGATATTCCAAAGGCTGCTTGTTTTTTCTTCTTTTTAAGTAGTCATCCATCAAGGACTTAATTTCGGACTTATCCTTTTTATACAATTTAAAAACAGCCTCTGTTATAATAGAGCCGTTATTTTGAAATATACTGTGCCTATAAGATAAATCCATATCATTAGAATTTATATCTGATATTTTACCTTTATAAATTACTTTGGCTGAAACCAATACATCTTTAATTTCTCCGCCGTAAGCTCCTGCATTCATATATACGGCTCCGCCAACTGAACCGGGTATTCCGAAAGCAAACTCAAGTCCGCCCAGTCCGTTTTCATAAGCAAACCTGCAAACATTTATCAGCGAACATCCTGCCTCTGCTTTAATAGTCGTTTCATCAATCAGGCTTATTTTAGAAAAATCAGAACCCAAGTGGAAAATCACTCCGTTAAATCCCTTATCATCAAAAAGCAGATTAGAACCTTTTCCCAAAACAAAATACGGATAATTTTCTTTATCGGCAATTTCTATCAGATCATTCAGACAATCAATGCTGTTTATAGAAATAAAAGCTTTGCAGGGACCCCCTATTTTAAAGGTTGTATGTCCGCTTAAATACTCATCAGTCGCTACCTGACAGCCGTGTTCTTTTGCCTTCCGGATTATCTTTTCAATAACATTATCCTTTACCATAAGATATCCTCCATACGTTAATTATTTTTATAGCTCTATCCACGGCCGTTTTTTTAATAGTCTCTCTTTGATTTTTTCATAATCATTGTTTACAATAAGCTTTTTGGGGAAATCCAATTCATTGATCAGTTTTTCTACATTTGAAACATCGCCTATCCTGTCGCAGAAATGCGCGTCAGAATCTACCGCAACAAATGTTTCATATTTTTTACACGCCTTAATAAGATCTATAAGCTTATTCCTTTTGGTACGTCCTGAAACAAGTGAAGCCTCGTTCAATTCGACCAGCTTGTCATATTCCTTGAAAAGCTTTGCTAACTCTTCTGCATCATAATCAACGCTCGCTGTTGTAGGATGACCGATTAAATCAACGTAAGTATTTTGACAAACTTTTTTATATGTATTATACAACTCTTCAACACTATCAGTCCAATAAACCGGACTGTGAAAGGACGCTATAACCCATTCAAGCCTATTTAAAACACGTTCGCTTATATCCAGTTTACCATCAACATTACAAATATTAGCTTCCACACCTTTTAAAACCCTTACTCCCTCTATTTTATCAGGAAGCACATTTAAATTTTCAATATGCCATATATGGGGAGAATCAGGTTCCATAGGAGCATGATCAGTCATTGCTATCATCTTAATACCCTTTCGGGCAGACGCTCTGCAATTTTCCAAAATTGTCGAATAAGCGTGTGTTGAAGCCAATGTATGTGTGTGTAAATCTGCTTCATATTTCATATAACTGCATTTCCTCCGTATTATTTATATGCCTTGTAATAAAAAACAAACAAATTACTTTCCGCAAAATATTAAAAAGTATCCCAACTCTTTATGGTATCCTTTTTATCTACCTCTAATCCTAAATTATTAAGTAGCTCCTGTGCTGCATTATACCCCATCTTCTTCTGACGGTTGTTCATAGCTGCAACTTCTAAAATGATTGCTAAGTTTCTTCCCGGTTTTATAGGAATAGTAAGACTTGGTATCTTTATTCCGAAAATCGTTGTAAACTCATTATCAACACCCATGCGGTCGTAAACCTTTGTAGAGTCCCAAACCTCAAGTTCTACAACTAAATCAATCTTTTCTGTAACTTTAACAGCACCCATACCGAATAAACGTCTGGTATTGATAATTCCCACGCCTCTCAACTCTAAAAAGTGTCTTATATTATCAGGCGAAGAACCTACTAAAGACTTATTTGATACCTTTCTTATTTCAACAGCATCATCAGCAACAAGCCTGTGTCCTCTTTTAACAAGCTCAACAGCAGTTTCGCTCTTTCCGACGCCGCTTTCTCCGACAATAAGCAACCCTTCTCCATAAACCTCAATAAGTACTCCGTGGCGGGTGATTCTCGGTGCAAGATGCAGATTCAAAAAGCCAATCAATGCGGCTATAAAGCTTGTCGTACTCTCTTCTGTTCTAAGCAAAGGTATATCATACTTCTTTGCTGCATCTATTACCTCAGGGAATATTTCATGTCCTCTTGCAACAACTAATGCCGGGATTTTTGTTTCAAAAAGCCTGCTAACAGCCTTATTTCTCTCCTCAGAAGATATTGAGCCCAAAAAAGCGAACTCCATATTTCCGCAAACCTGTATACGCTCAGAGTTAAAATACTCATAAAATCCCTTTAACTGAAGACCCGGTCTGTTTAAGTCATTATCCGAAATAAGGATTTCATCCAAATTAGCAGGAGCGCTGATAATCTCCAGTTTAAACTCGTCTATAATGCGCTTTAACGCCACTGTATATACTTCATTCATAAGGCACCATCCTTTTATCTTAAACTCTTAAGATCTATTAATTTCCTGTTCAGCATTTCCATTGCCGACAGAATTACACCCATCTTTCCCGAAGAATATGTAATGCCTCCCTGAAGCCAAGCAGCAAACGGCTCTCTTATAGGGGCATCGGCAGAAAGCTCTATTGAAGCTCCCATTGTAAAAGCACCTGCTGCCATTATAACCTTACTGTCATAGCCCGGCATATCCCAAGCTTCAGGAACGGCAAAGCTGTCAACAGGAGAACCCTTTTGTATTCCCTGACAAAACGCAGTTAATTTTTTTTCATCACCCAAAAGGATTGAAGCTATTATATCCGTTCGTTTTTCTCCGCTTTCAGGAAATGTCTTAAAACCCAGTTTTTCATAAAATCTGCACGCAAATGCCGAAGTTTTTAATGCCGACTCAACAACCTGCGGCGCCATAAAAAGTCCCAAAAGGATCTCCCTGTTCTGATTAAGCGAACAGCCTACCTCTTTACCCATTCCTATACAGGTAAGTCTGTCGGCACACTTCTCTACTAAATCAGCTTTTCCGGCTATGTACCCGCCTGTTGAAGCTATTCCGCCGCCCGGATTTTTTATCAAAGAACCTATGATCAAATCCGCTCCTACATCTAGCGGCTCACGCTTTTCAACAAATTCGCCGTAACAATTATCTACCATAATTATTACATTTTTATTTGCCGATTTAGCAGTCTTAACTATTCTTTCTATAATATCAATGCAAAGTGACGGACGAAGTGAATATCCTCTCGACCGCTGAATATAAACCACCTTCGCAGATTTTGCTTTTTTAAAGATTTCATCATAGTCAGGGGTTCCGTCATAAAGCAAATCTACCTGCTCATAAACAACGCCAAAGTCAACAAGCGAACCGCTTTCTTTTGCATTTCTTATACCAATTACCTCTTCTAATGTATCATATGGCTTTCCGGTTACAGAAACCATTATATCACCTGCTCTTAACACTCCGAAAAGAGCAGTTGAAAGAGCGTGAGTTCCATTGACGAATGTGTGACGTACCAAAGCGTCCTCTCCGCCTAATGACTGAGCAAACACCTTATCAATCGTATCTCTGCCAACATCTCCATATCCGTATCCTGTCGTACCTTTTAAACAACTTTCAGATACTCGGTTATCTATAAAAGCCTTTAAAACCTTCTGACCGTTGTAATTAGAAACCCTGCTGAAATCATTAAAAACTTTCCCACATTCAACTTCTGCCTCATCTGCAAGCTTTAAAAGCCTTTCATCTATTTCAAAAAAAGAATTATCCATCTAAGTTTTTCCTTTCAAATACTACATCATCATATATAGGTGTAAAACCTATTTCGGTATAGTAGCTTACATTATAGTTCCTTGCAAAAAGCTGAACAGAAAATCCATCATTATTTAATCTTTCTCCAAGCCAGTATAAAAGCTCTCTTGCATGATGCTTTCCACGTTCTTTCGGAATTGTTGCAACGTGACTTACAAAAGCGATTCCGTCAATAATATACTGGATAGTTGCGGAAGAACAGTTTTTTAGTGTAAAGCTTTGTGAAAGCCCCTTCCTTATTCTATGAGACATATCGGTAAGCCACAGCGAATAAGAGTTTCTTATTGCCGGAAAGCTGGTTGCCAAAATATCATAAACATCGTCAAGTTTAGGAAATTCATTTACATCAAGCTTTGGAATATGATTTTTGCATACAAACTCAAACATAGTTCTGTCAAACGCATTATAATCTTCACTTATAAGAAAGCTTAGTCTATTGGAATAATATGCTTCGATCTCAACAGTAACAGGCTTTGTCATAAAAATCAAAGTTGCAAGTTCAGAAATCTCGTCATCAGAAAGAATATGATCCTCAAAAACAGAAACAACCATTGACGCATTAAAAATAGATACCACAGCGTCATTACATGATACCCCATTTTCACGTACAAAATAAAATCTGCAAAAATCATAGCTTATACCATATGCTAAAAAATGTGACTTTATTCGTCTTGAATAATGATTTTTCTCAAGAGTATTAAGCAGCTTTTCTGTTATATCGTGAGTTTCAGTTATCATTTATATGACCTCGCCCCTTAAGGGACATTCCTCCGTTTAAGTTTATTTCTAACATTACTTTCTTATCTGTTATAAAGCTTTTCTGTAACAAGCTTTATAAGTGTAAGCGAATTTTTCATATCATCCTTTTTTGCCATGCATGACGGAGAATGTATATATCTGCAAGGAACAGAAACAGCTAATGTCTTTACTCCGCCCCTTGAAATATGAATTGCTCCGGCGTCATTTCCGCCGGCTATCATTGTTTTAGTCTGGCAGGGTATATTATTTTCCCTTGCCGTGTCCAACGCCAAATTATAAAGCTCTTTATTATATATTGTTGAGCGATCCATAAATGTTACAACAGGTCCGCTGCCGCATTTGCATACTGACTTTTCACCGTCTGCTGACGGAATATCAGCCGCAGTTGTAGCCTCAATAACAATCGCATAGTCAGGGTCAACAGTATAAGAAGCTGCCGTTGCTCCCCTAAGTCCTACCTCCTCCTGAACAACAAATGTGAAGTATGCGTCATACTCCAGTTCGCTTTCAATAAGTTCAAGCAAAACCGCACAACCGAATCTGTCATCAATCGCCTTTGACATTACAAATCCTTCGCCAAACTCTATATAATCGGATTTAAAACAAACGCTGTCTCCTAATGAAACTATTTTTTCCGCTTCACTTCTGTTATTAGCACCTATGTCAACAGTCAACTTATCAAAGGGAACAGCTTTATCCCTTTCATCTTTTGAAAGGTTGTGAATTGCAACACCTCCGACTACTCCTATTGTATTATTCTTTCCGACAGTTACCTGACGTCCGAAAACAACTCTGGGATCAACTCCGCCTACACTTTCTACTTTTAAACTTCCATCATCGTTTATATATTTAACTATCAATCCTACCTCATCCATATGAGCAGACAACAAAACTTTATTCTTAGGAGTATTTCTGCCTTTTTTAAACGCAATAATATTACCCAAATTATCGACCTTATACTCGCATTTACCGGAAATTCGTGAGATAATATAACTTCTTATTTTCTCCTCGTCGCCTGAAATCCCGTTTAAAACACAGAGGTCGCACAATGTATCAAACATCAGCTTTCACCCCGTTTCTTAAAAACTCCGCAATAAGACAAGCTGAACTTTCAATATCCGATATTGAAATGATCTCAACAGGGGTATGCATATATTTAAGCGGTATTGAAACGGTAACCGTCTTTACTCCGCCTCTGGTTATGCCGATAGCGTCGGCGTTTGTACCTGTTGTTCCGCCCATGACCTCAATCTGATAAGGAATATCTTTTTCTTTTGCAATACGAATAAGCCTGTCTGAAAAATCCCTTGAAAGAGATGGTGAAATACCGATCATAGGACCTTTTTTAATGATCCCGCAGGTATCTTTTTTATCGCCATCAACTTTTGCAAAGGAGACGTCAACTGCTATTGCCATATCGGGGTTTATCTTATATGCCGAAGTTTTTGCTCCACGCTCACCTGTTTCCTCCTGTGATGATAACACCACTGAAATCGAACAGTTAAGGCTTTCAAACTCATACTTCAACAAATCAAGGGTTTGAATAAGAGTTAAAACTCCTGCTCTGTCGTCAAGGCATTTAGACGTTACCATATCATCCAAAAGAACACATGGTTGATTTAATATAACAACTCTGTCACCTAAAGAAACAATATCTTCTACTTTATCTTTTGGCATTCCTAAGTCAACATAGATATCCTCCAATTTAGGAGCTTTTTTATCATCAGTTTCTAAATGCGGTGGAGTCGATGTTATAACGCCAAAAATTTTCCTACCATCTGAACACAAAATCTCAACCTGCTGGGCTAAAAGCAAGCGTCTGTCAATTCCGCCGCAGTTTGAAATTTTTAAAAATCCGTTGTCAGTAATGTATGTTACAATAAACCCGATTTCATCTATATGTGCATCAAGCATAATATGAGGCTTTCCCTCTTCACGCTTTCCGATGTTTGCAAAAACGTTTCCGAAATCATCAACAGTCACATCGGATGTATACTTTTCAAGTATTGACGCCGCTGTTTGTGCGGCACAAAATTCATCACCCGAAACTCCGTTTTGCTCGGTAAGCTTAAATAAAATTTCCGTTAGTTCTTTTTTATCCATAAACAAATCCTTAAACTTTATTAAAGTGAATTTACTATGCTCTTAAAGTGCCTGCCTCTAACTTCAAACATAGGATACATATCAAAGCTTGCACAGGCAGGCGAAAGAGAAACAATATCTCCCTTTACCGCATTATCCTTTGCCGTATGAACAGCTTCCTCCATATCTTTTACCTTTATTACTCTCAAACCACTTGTTTTGAAATATTCACATTCAGTTACTGCTTTTTCAATTTTTTCAGCCGTCTCACCCATAAGGATCAAAACCTTGACCTTTTCATTAACAGGCTTCGCTAACGTATCAAACGGAACTCCTTTGTCGGAACCTCCTGCAATAACAATTATTTTCTGATCAAACGAGTTAAGTCCTGCCATTACACGAGTCGGGCTTGTAGCGATAGAATCATTATAATACTTCACTCCGTCAAGCTCTCTTACAAACTCAATCCTATGCTCAACCCCGCCAAATTCCTTAGCCGTTTTTACAATGCTCTCAATTGAAACATCGCTCCAAGTTAGTGCAATTGCTGTAAGAAAGTTTTCTACATTGTGTATACCCGGAATTCTTATGTCGTTCATATGAACTATCTTTGTCACTTCTCCATAATTATTATAACAAAGCCAGCCTTCTTCATCCAAAAAACTGCCGCAATTTGGAACACCTCTCCTGCTGAACAGTGAAAGTTTCCCTCTTACTAAATCGCATAGCTTCATTGTTTCATCATTATCCATATTGAGAACTGTCTTTGAAAAGGCATTTTGATGGGCAAGTATATTGCATTTTGCACCTATATATTCCTCCATCGTACCATGTACATTCAAATGATTTGGTGAAATATTTGTTATTGCCGCAGCATAAGGAGATTCTCTCATAGAGATGAGCTGAAAGCTTGAAAGTTCAACAACTGCAACATCAGTTTCCTTGATTTTTTCTATCTCATATAAAAGAGGCTTTCCTATATTACCGCCAAAATGTACTGTTTTTCCGTCTGCCTTAAAAAACTCGGATACAAGCGTAGTTGTGGTAGATTTTCCGTCTGAGCCTGTTATCGCATAGATTTTACACGGACAAAGATCAAAAAAAACCTCCATCTCACTTGTTATTACAATACCCTTCTTCCGGGCTTCTTTTAATCTCGGATCATTATAATACATTCCCGGAGTTCTGAAAACTATATCACAATTAAAGATCTCATCAAGATAATTCTCACCGAAAGAGAAATCAGCTCCAGCCTGTTTGAACTCGTTATAAAGCTCTTTATTTTTCACTTCCAAATTATTTTTATCACAGATAACTACATTATAACCCTTTTTCAAAAATAAACTTATCAGGTCATTATGACTTACTCCTGTTCCTATAAAAGCAATTTTTTTATCCTTTATTTTCTCAAAAAAAATCTCTGCTTTTGTCATAACTAATCTCCTCAAAATAAAATACTCTGTAAATTTGATTTTATAATCACAGCAACAAAATATGTAAACATTTATAAGATCGAATACTATGTAAATAGATATAAATATTCTATTTTATTATATACTATATTCAAATAAATAGCAATATTTTTTGAGCATTTTTCAATGCAAAATGTTAAAAGTAAGTAGCATTTTTCACACTTTTTTGTGAAATAAACAAAATATAATAAATAACTATTGTAAATTAAAACAAAATACTTTATAATCAACATAGCGATTATCGTCTAAATTATTATGAATTGGAAGTGTTAGCTAAGTTGGAAAACATTATTATCAGTTTAAAAGACGCCATTGTTGAATTTGATGGTAATCAGATTTTAAAAAATATAAATCTTGATATAATTGATAAACAATTTGTCACTCTACTTGGTCCATCGGGCTGCGGAAAAACTACAACTCTCCGTATAATCGGAGGATTTCAACAAATGAAAAGCGGCTCTCTTTTTTTCAATGATAAAGATATTACAAAGCTGCCCCCTCATAAAAGGAAGGTTAATACTGTTTTTCAAAAGTACGCATTATTTCCCCATTTGAATATTTACGATAATATTGCTTTCGGACTTAAGCTTAAAAAGCTCAGCGATAAAGAAATAAGATCCAGAGTTCAGGAAACTCTTGAGCTTGTAAATCTTATAGGATTTGAAAAGCGTTCTATACACAGTCTTTCAGGCGGTCAGCAGCAACGAGTTGCAATTGCAAGGGCTTTAGTAAACAGACCAAAGGTTCTTCTTTTGGACGAGCCTTTGGGAGCTTTGGATCTAAAACTTAGAAAGGAAATGCAGATAGAACTTAAAAACATTCAGCAGGAACTTGAAATAACATTCATTTATGTTACTCACGATCAGGAGGAAGCTCTGACAATGTCTGATACCGTTGTAGTAATGAACGATGGTATTATTCAGCAAATAGGTACTCCTGTTGATATTTATAACGAACCAAAAAATGCATTTGTAGCTGATTTTATCGGTGACAGCAATATAATAGACGGTATTATGAGAAAGGATTTCCTTGTTGATTTTGCAGGAAATTCCTTTACCTGCGTTGACTCCGGATTTGAAAATGACGAGCTTGTAGACGTTGTTATCAGACCTGAGGATATTAAGATCGTTCCTCAAATTCAGGGAGCTGTTACAGGAGTTGTTGAGAGCGTTATTTTTAAGGGCGTTCACTATGAAATGATCGTTGAGTCAAGCGGTTATAAATGGAAAGTTCAATCTACCCTGCATGAAGATGTAGGTTCTATTGTAGGTATGAATATTGAACCTATGGATATTCATATCATGCACAAAATGGATGAATAATTACTCAATTACGCTGACAAAAATATCGGAAGGAGAACCGCTCCTTAAGGGGCTTATTTATAACTATGAAATCTAAAATTCTGGCTGTTCCATATATTGTATGGATGATTATATTCACTGTTATACCGCTTGGACTTGTAATATTCTTTGCTTTTACAACTCAAAACGGTAATTTCACTTTTTCGAATATAATTGCTATGAACGATTATCTCGACGTTTTGTTCCGTTCAATTGAATACTCGGTCATAGCAACAGTGATTTGTCTTATATTGGCGCTTCCTGTTGCATATTTAATCTCAAGGTTAGCAAGAGGAAAACAGGGTACTATGCTTATGATTGTCATTCTTCCAATGTGGATCAACTTTTTGCTTAGAACATACGCATGGATGACTTTGCTTGAAGAAAACGGATTAATCAACCGTTTCTTAGGTCTTTTTAACCTCGGACCGTTCAATCTTATTAATAATTCTGGAGCGGTTATTCTGGGAATGATATATAACTATATTCCTTTTATGATCCTCCCTCTTTATTCTGTGATGACAAAGATCGATAAAAGCGTTATAGAAGCTGCTCAGGATTTGGGATGCTCCGGTTTTCATATTTTGACAAAAATTATTCTCCCTCTTTCAAAGCAAGGCATTTCAACAGGTATTATCACCGTATTTGTACCCTCCGTATCAACATTTATCATATCGAGAATGCTCGGCGGCGGAACTAACGATTTGATTGGAGATATAATAGAAGCACAATTTTTAGGAAACTCTTATAATCCTCATTTGGGTTCAGCTATGGCTATTGTACTTATGGTTATTGTAATTTTGATTATGAGTCTGTTCAATCAATTCGGAAGTGAGGAGGCTGTCATTTAATGAATAAAGTTTTATTTCGAACGATCACTGCTTTAATTATAATTTTTCTTTACATTCCTATATTGGTGCTTATTGTATTTTCGTTCAACGAATCAAAATCAAGAGCTAACTTCACAGGCTTCAGTCTGCAATGGTATGAAAAACTGTTTCACAACGAAGCCATTCTCACAGCTCTTTTCAATACGATTGTTATTGCTATTATTTCTTCTCTGTTAGCAACTGTTATAGGAACAGCGGCTGCAATAGGAATAAATAAAATGAAACCTATCACAAAAACCGTTATTATGAACGTAACTTATATTCCAATTATCAATCCTGAAATTATAACCGGTGTTTCATTGATGCTCTTATTCAGAGCGTTTACAGTATATTCGGGTTTCGAGTTCGGATTTATTTCACTTATTTTAGCTCATATAACCTTCAATATTCCCTATATTATTTACAGTATTATGCCAAAACTTAGACAGATGAATCCAAATCTTGTTGAAGCGGCTCAAGATTTAGGATGCAGTCCTACTCAGGCGTTTTTCAAAGTAACTATTCCCGAAATAATGCCCGGTGTGTTATCGGGATTTTTAATGGCTATTACCTACTCTATTGATGACTTTGTTATAAGTTACTTCAACTCAGGAACGACCGTTGAAACTCTTCCTATAACAATTTACTCAATGACAAGAAAAAAGGTATCACCTGAGATCAATGCACTCTCAACCATTATCTTTATCGTTATTCTTGCAGTTTTGCTTATTAAAAATGCCATATCAAATTATAATCTTAGAAAACAAAGGCTTGAATATATAGCGTCTAAATCATAATTTCACTGTACGTTCTTTGATAAATTTCTAAATTTGTGTTATACTGACAAAGGAGCTTGTAAATGAAAAAAAACTTTGTTCTTTTAATTACATTATTGCTTATGCTTGCACTATTTAGCGGCTGTCCGAGAAATAATATTCATTCAAGCAGTGATTTCTCGGCAGTAAACAATGCTGAAAATAAAAGTAACTCAAATACCGTCAGCATGGAAAACAGCAAAAACAGCTCACAATCAGTAAATAGTATTAACCGAGACGATGTTAATATGGACACTATATTGACTACGCTAGATAAAAGCATGCTTTCTGAATATGATTATTCAAAACTTAAAAATCAAAATGTAACCCTGAATGTTTGTAACTGGGGTGAATATATGGCGGTAAACCAAGATGACTACTTTGACGTTAATAAAGAGTTTGAAAAGCTTACCGGAATAAAAGTCAATTATAAGACATTTGCCACCAACGAAGAGCTTTATTCAAAGCTGAAAAGCGGTGGAGGGGATTATGATATAGTTATCCCTTCTGATTATATGATTTCAAAAATGATAAAAGAGGGTCTTATTCAGAAGCTCGATTTTGATAATATCCCGAACTTCAGTTATATTGACAAAAAGTTTGTGGGACTTGAATATGATCCTGAAAACGAATATTCTGTTCCATACACATGGGGAATAGTTTGCATCGTATACAATAAAAAGATGGTAAAAAAAGAAATAACCGGTTGGTGCGATCTTTGGGACGATGCTAACGACAATAATATTCTTATGTTCAATAATCCACGTGATGCTTTCGGCATTGCACTTACCTACCTTGGATATTCACAGAATACTGAGGACAAAAGAGAACTTGAAGAAGCTGCAAGCACTTTAAAACAACAAAAAAATCTTGTTCAAGCATATGTAATGGACGAAATTTTTGATAAAATCGGAGGAGAATCATCGGCAATAGCGCCTTATTATGCAGGTGATGTTCAGACAATGATCGATGAAAACCCCAATCTTGACTTCTGTATCCCAAAAGAAGGCACTAACAAGTTTGTTGATGCGGCTTGTATACCGACAGCCGCAAAAAACAAAGAGGCAGCAGAGATGTATATCAATTTTCTGAATGAAGTTCAGGTTGCATATGCCAACTGTGATTATCTATGCTATTCAACTCCGCACACAGGCGTTTACAGCCTTTTTGATGAAAAAACAAAAGCTAATCCCCTGCGCTGCCCGCCTGACGATTATTTGAATGAGAAAACCGAAGTATTTATAAATCTGTCTGACGAGACTAATGCTTATACGCAAGAGCTTTGGAATCAAATCAAAATCGAAAAATCAAAGTCACCATGGCTTGTACCTGCTTTTCTGTTGATTTCTATTGCTCTGACGTTTTTCCTGAACATAAGACGTTCAAGAAAGAAAAAACAGGATATTTTTTAAATTTATATATTAAGGAGATTTTTTATGACAAGCAATACTAACGGAGTTTTATTTGAACCTCAAACTCAAGTGGGACCTCTGGGAATCATCGGAATGAACGGTACTCAGGAGCTTTGCGCTAAAATCGACAGATACCTTACTAAATGGGCGGCAGAAAGCGGAATTATTAAAGACAGCTATCTGATAGAAGTCGATTGTCCGAGATTTTCATCAGGTGACGGAAAGGGTATTATAAAATCTACCGTACGAGGTGATGACTTATTCATCATCTGCGATGTCGGAAACTACAACTGCACATACGATTATTTCGGAATGAAGAACCATATGTCTCCAGATGACCACTATCAGGACCTTAAAAGAATAATTCAGGCAGCCGGAGGAAAAGCTCATAGAATCAATGTTATAATGCCTATTCTCTATGGCGGAAGACAGCACAGAAGAAGCTACCGTGAATCCTTAGACTGTGCAGTTGCTCTTCAGGAACTAGAGGCAATGGGCGTTTCAAACATTCTCACATTTGACGCACATGACCCACGTGTGCAGAACGCTGTTCCGCTGATGGGCTTTGACAATGTAATACCTTCGTATCAAGTTTTAAAAGCAATGTTCAGAAATCTCGACGACATAGTTATAGACAAAGACCACTTTATGATCATATCCCCTGACGAGGGTGCTATCAACAGAAATATGTACTATGCTTCAGTTTTAAGCGTTGACCTAGGAATGTTCTACAAAAGGCGTGATTACTCAACTATTGTAAACGGAAGAAACCCTATTGTTGCCCACGAATATTTGGGTAATGATGTAGAGGGAAAGGATGTTTTCGTAGCAGACGACATTATCTCTTCGGGAGAATCTGTTCTTGACCTCGCCTATGAGTTAAAAAAGAGAAAGGCAAGAAAGATTTACGCTTATGCTACTTATGCTATATTCACAAACGGTCTTGATAAGTTTGATATGGCTGTCAATGATGGCATTATCGATGGAGTTTTCGGAACGAATCTTACCTATCGTTCACCTGAGCTTTTAAGCAGAGATTGGTTCTACGAGGTAGACGTTTCAAAGTATATTGCATACTTTATAGCGTCTCTGAACCACGATCTGTCAATTTCATCTATAATTGATCCGCACGAGAAAATAAAAAATCTTCTTGAACAACATAAACATTTGACTGTCAGATAAAAATTTAAGGTGTACATCTAAATTAGATGTACACCTTTTTTATATAATCCTATAATTTCTCTCTTCTCAGCTTTTTAAAAAAATCACTTATTATCTCCGAACATTCATCAAGCAAAATTCCGCTTTCAACCTCCGGACAATGATTAAACCTTCCGTCAAACAGATTTATTGTAGAACCCACTGCCCCGAATCTATGGTCAAACGCTCCAATATAAACCTTTTCTATACGACTGTTTATAATTGCCCCCGCACACATAGCACAAGGCTCTAATGTCACATATATATCGCAGCCTATAAGCCGCCACCCTCCTAGACTTCTGCTTGCCTCGTTAATGGCGATTATCTCAGCGTGTGCAAGAGGAGATCTGTCAGTTTCACGTCGATTATAGCCCTCGCCTATTATTTCTCCCGTTTTTTTATTTACAACAACTGCCCCAACAGGGACTTCTCCGATCTCTGATGCCTTAGACGCAAGCTCCAACGCTCTGTTCATATAAAAGGTTTTATCCATTCAACTTCTCCGATTTATGATTTTTAATTTATTGTACCATAAAAAGTAATATCTGTAAACAAAAAACCACCGGAAAGCTTCCGATGGTTTTTATATTTATACGTTAATTACTTTTCGATAGCTGTAACAACGCCTGAACCTACTGTTCTGCCGCCCTCACGGATAGCAAAACGAAGTCCCTCTTCAATAGCGATTGGAGTGATAAGCTCAACGCCGATCTCTACGTTATCGCCAGGCATACACATTTCCTTGTCAGCAGGAAGTGTGATAACACCGGTAACGTCAGTTGTTCTGAAATAGAACTGAGGTCTGTAATTATTAAAGAAAGGTGTGTGACGTCCGCCTTCATCCTTCTTCAAAACGTAAACCTGACCCTTGAACTTTGTTTCAGGATGAATTGAGTTAGGTGCACAAAGAACCTGTCCTCTTTCGATGTCCTCTCTCTGAACTCCACGGAGAAGAGCACCAATGTTATCTCCAGCCTCAGCATAATCAAGAATCTTTCTGAACATCTCGATACCTGTAACAACTGTCTTAGCTCTCTCCTCTGTCAAACCAATGATTTCAACTTCGTCACCGGTTGTGAGCTTTCCTCTTTCTACTCTACCGGTAGCAACTGTTCCACGTCCTGTGATTGTGAAAACGTCCTCAACAGGCATAAGGAACGGCTGGTCAGAAGCTCTTTCAGGAGTTGGGATATACTCGTCAACTGCATCCATAAGCTCAAGAATAGGAGC
This sequence comes from uncultured Clostridia bacterium, assembly GCA_947584375.1. GTDB lineage: Bacteria > Bacillota > Clostridia > Oscillospirales > Ruminococcaceae > UMGS1601. The sequence goes on from CANPWL010000001.1 coordinate 72,911, forward strand.
ATATGCAGGGTCATTAATATCATCCGGAGCCTCTAAAGCCTTAAGAGCTGAACCCTTGATGATCGGAATATCATCACCAGGGAACTCATACTCGTTAAGAGTTTCTCTGATGTCCATTTCAACCAATTCAAGAAGCTCTGGGTCGTCAACCTGGTCAGCTTTGTTCATAAATACTACGATATAAGGAACTCCAACCTGACGTGCAAGAAGCAAGTGCTCTTTTGTCTGAGCCATAGGTCCGTCTGATGAAGCTACAACAAGGATAGCTCCGTCCATCTGAGCGGCACCTGTTATCATGTTCTTTACATAGTCAGCGTGTCCTGGGCAGTCAACGTGTGCATAGTGACGCTTATCAGTTTCATACTCAACGTGAGCTGTATTGATTGTAATTCCACGCTCTCTCTCCTCAGGAGCACCGTCGATCTGATCATAAGCTTCAAACTGTGCAAGACCCTTTAAATGAAGTGCCTTTGTAATTGCTGCTGTTAAAGTTGTTTTACCATGGTCAACGTGTCCGATAGTACCAATGTTGACATGGGGTTTAGTTCTTTCAAATTTTTCCTTAGCCATTTGGAATTTCCTCCCTTAAAAATAATTTGATATTTTTTACTTTATAAAAGTTACAAAAGTATTATACCCTACTTCCCCAAGAATTTCAAGTCTTTTTACGTATTTTTTTATCTAAATACAAATTTTAGTCGTTATTCTTGCTTCTGTTTGACATAATTTTTTCTGCAATTGATTTCGGAACCTCAATATAGCTGTCAGGCTCCATTGAATATTGACCACGTCCCTGTGTTCTTGAACGCAGCTCGTTTGAATATCCGAACATTTCGGAAAGCGGAACTAAAGCATTGATCTGCTGTGCACCAGGTCTTGCGTCCATACCCTGAATCTGTCCACGGCGTGAGTTAAGGTCTCCGATAACGTCGCCCATATACTCTTCAGGAACTATAACTACAACCTTCATTATAGGTTCAAGAATAACAGGATCTGCCTTCTTCATAGCCTCTTTGAAAGCCATAGAACCGGCAATTTTAAATGCCATTTCAGATGAGTCGACCTCGTGATACGATCCGTCGTAAAGAGTTACCTTAACATCAACTACCGGATAACCTGCCAATACACCGCTTTGCATTGCACCCTGAATACCGGCGTCAACAGCAGGAATATACTCCTTAGGAATAGCTCCTCCAACAATTTTGTTAATAAACTCATAACCCTTGCCGGATACATTAGGTTCAACAAGGATTTTAACGTGTCCGTACTGACCTTTACCGCCAGACTGTCTTGCATACTTATGATCGACATCAGCTGTGGTTCTAATAGTTTCCTTATAAGCAACCTGAGGTGCTCCGACGTTAGCCTCTACCTTAAATTCACGAAGCAAACGATCTACGATAATTTCAAGGTGAAGCTCACCCATACCTGAAATTATAGTCTGTCCTGTTTCCTCATCGGTATGAGTTCTGAATGTCGGGTCTTCTTCAGCCAGCTTTGATAAAGCAATACCCATCTTCTCCTGACCTGCTTTTGTCTTAGGCTCGATAGCCAAATCGATAACAGGGTCAGGGAATTCCATTGATTCAAGAATAATAGGGTGTTTTTCATCACACAATGTGTCACCAGTACCGGTATTCTTCAAACCAACAGCTGCTGCAATATCACCTGCATAAACCTGATCAATATCTTTTCTGTTATTTGAGTGCATCTGAAGAATTCTACCGATTCTCTCGTTATCATCCTTAGAAGCATTGTAAACAGTAGATCCCTTTTCAAGAACTCCCGAATATACTCTGAAGAAACAGAGCTTTCCTACAAATGGGTCGGTAGCGATCTTAAATGCTAATGCTGCAAACGGCTCTTCATCTGATGAAGGTCTTTCCTCTTCAGCATCAGTATTTGGATTTGTACCCTTAATTGCAGGAACGTCAATCGGTGACGGCATATAGTCAACAATAGCGTCAAGCAGCTTCTGTACACCCTTATTTCTATATGACGTACCGCATACTACCGGAACCATATGGTTAGCCAGAGTAGCCTTTCTGATGCAAAGTTTGATCTCATCAATCGTAAGTTCTTCACCGTCTAAATATTTCATCATGATCTCTTCATCCTGCTCTGCAACATGTTCGATCATATCATCATGATATTTTTGAGCCTTTTCCTTCAAATCCTCAGGAATTTCCTCAACTCGAATATCTTTTCCAAGGTCATCATAATATACATACGCTTTCATTTCAAGAAGGTCAATAACACCCTTGAATGTGTCCTCTGCTCCGATTGGAAGCTGAATAGGAACAGCATTTGTTTTAAGTCTTGTCTTTAGCATGTCAACTACGTTGTAAAAATCTGCTCCCATAATATCCATTTTATTTACGTATACCATACGCGGAACATGATATTTGTCAGCTTGTCTCCATACTGTTTCAGTTTGCGGCTCAACTCCGCCCTTTGCACAAAGAACTGTTACAGATCCGTCAAGAACTCTCAATGAACGCTCAACCTCAACTGTAAAGTCAACGTGTCCCGGAGTGTCAATAATATTGATTCTGTGATTTTTCCAAAATGCAGTAGTTGCAGCCGAAGTAATTGTAATACCTCTTTCCTGCTCCTGCTCCATCCAGTCCATTGTAGCAGCACCCTCATGAACCTCACCTATCTTATGGTTAATACCGGTATAAAATAGGATACGCTCTGTCGTGGTTGTTTTACCAGCATCAATATGAGCCATGATACCAATATTTCTGGTATCCTGTAATGAACAATCTCTTGCCATAAAATCCTCCTATTAATATTACCAACGATAGTGAGCGAAAGCCTTGTTTGCTTCTGCCATCTTGTGTGTATCATCTTTCTTCTTGCAAGCTCCTCCAACGCCGTTTACTGCGTCCATAATCTCTGCTGCAAGCTTTTCTTTCATAGTTTTTTCGTGTCTTGCTCTTGCATAATTCGTTAGCCATCTAAGTCCCAGTGTCTGACGTCTTTCAGGACGTACCTCCATAGGCACCTGATATGTCGAACCTCCGACACGGCGAGCCTTTACCTCAAGACTTGGCATGATATTTTCCATTGCCTGTTCAAAAGACTCTAATGCAGGCTTTCCTGTTTTTTCTTCTACAATTTCAAATGCTCCGTATACTATCTTCTGAGCAACACCCTTCTTACCGTCCAACATTACGTTGTTGATAAGACGTGTAACCAGCTTTGATTTGTATATCGGGTCTTGCAAAACATCTCTTTTTGCAACTTTACCTCTTCTTGGCACTTTAATTCCCTCCTTCATAGAATGATATCATAGGTACTCGCTCTGCGACCATAACCGCAGCCCCGTCAGTCCAATGCAGAGGTACTATATATATAATACTCCACATTAACTGTGGTAATTGAGTTCTACCTTAAATTTTGCAGGCTTATTTGCCCTTTGGTCTTTTTGCACCGTATTTTGAACGGGCTTGCATTCTTCCGTTTACACCCTGAGCGTCAAGAGTTCCTCTGATGATATGATAACGAACACCAGGAAGGTCTTTAACTCTTCCGCCTCTTATCATAACAACGCTGTGCTCCTGAAGGTTATGACCAACACCCGGAATGTACGCAGTAACTTCCTGACCATTTGTAAGCTTTACTCTGGCAATCTTTCTCATAGCTGAGTTAGGCTTCTTAGGTGTAGCTGTTTTAACTGCTGTGCATACTCCACGCTTTTGAGGACAGCTCTGATCAATTACAACCTTCTTCTGAGCGTTAAAACCCTTTTGAAGAGCAGGTGCAGTTGACTTTGATGTAGACATCTTTCTGCCGTTTCTTACCAACTGGTTAAATGTAGGCATATTCTCTCTCCTTTCCTAAAATCTTCCGCAGACCATACGAGGTCAGCATAAGAAATATTATATACTTAATAATTTCATTTGTCAAGCATTTATATAGAAAAATGATGATAATTTTCCAACGGCGTAATTATTAATTGACATCATCAATAAACAGATATTTATATAATTACAAAACAGCCCGTATTTATTCTATACGAGCTATTATTTATCATTCTGATAAATCATATATGTTATAAGGCTTTACTTTTGCACTTTCTTTCAAAAGATATTCTTCCGTATCAAAATAACTGAATTTTAATTTGCTAGAATTTTCAATGTTGTTTAATTCTATTTTTTTCTCACTATTATTATATAAATCAACATCTTCTGTTGACAAGATCAATTTATCAAGCGTCTTATTATTACCATAAACGATATCTGTCAGCGTGATTTCCTTTTTCTCTAAATCAACATTACTTACAATACCTGTTGCATGATATAAAACACTAAAACTACTTTCATCGGCGTATTTCATATTAAAAATTAACATAATAATAGTCATAATTATTGCTGTAAATACGATTATTAATGCAATAATTAATATATTTTTGTTTTTCGCGATTTTCAAGTCGATCTCTCCTTTTTTAAGGATTTATAAATATAAAACAGAAGAACAGCCCGTTTAAGAGCTGTTCTATAATAATTATTAAACTGTTGTCTTTGACTGTTCAGGAACAGCTGTACTGGCGATCTGAACATTATTGTAAATATCCATACCCGTTCCGGCAGGAATCAGTTTACCTATAATTACGTTTTCCTTAAGTCCGATAAGATGATCGCTCTTTCCTCTGATTGCAGCGTCAGTCAACGCCTTTGTAGTTTCCTGGAATGAAGCAGCAGACAAGAAACTGTCTGAATTGGATGACGCTTTTGTAATACCCTGTAAAACAGGAAAAGTTGTTATGAGTTTTCCATTGATATCTCCGGCATCTATTTCACTTTGAATTTCTTTGTTGATTGCCGCAATCTCATGAGCGTCAACCAAAGCTCCGGGAAGAAGATAACTGCTTCCTGGGTCGTCTACTTTTACCTTTCTCATCATCTGACGAACGATAACCTCAATATGCTTATCGTTGATATCAACACCCTGCAAACGATAAACTTTCTGAACCTCTGTGATGATATAATTCTGAACAGCCTCAACACCGTTTACAGCCAAAATGTCGTTTGGATTAATTGAACCCTCAGTGAGAGAGTCTCCTGCCTTAACTATATCTCCCTCATGAACCTTTATCTTGAAGCCGTATGGGATCGTATAGCTTTCCTGCTCCGGATTGTTGATATCTTCATTTGTAATAACGATTTGCTTTGTCTTTTTAACCTCTTCAATATGAACTTTTCCGCTAATACTTGAAATAATAGCCGCACCCTTAGGCTTTCTCGATTCAAACAGCTCTTCAACTCTGGGAAGACCCTGAGTAATATCCTCAGCAGACGCAATACCTCCGGTATGGAATGTTCTCATAGTAAGCTGCGTACCCGGCTCGCCGATTGACTGTGCGGAGATAATTCCAACAGCTTCACCGACAGAGGCAAGATTTCCGTTTGCCAAATTAGCTCCATAGCATTTAGCGCAAACACCGTGCTCTGATTCGCAATGAAGTACCGAACGAATTTTTATCTTTTCAATATTATGCTCTTCCATAAATGCGGCAACTCTGTCAGCATCACTTTCATTCATAAGCTTGTTGTGAGACAGTATAAGCTCTCCTGTTTCCTCATCTCTTAGATCCTCAACTAAGAAACGTCCAACAAGCCTTTCATTCAAAGGCTCTATTATTTCATTACCGTTTTTAATTTCAAATACTTCAATACCATGAGTGGTTCCGCAGTCCTCTTCATGGATAATAACATCCTGAGAAACATCAACAAGCCTTCTTGTCAGGTAACCCGAGTCAGCCGTTCTCAAAGCTGTATCGGCAAGTCCCTTTCTTGCACCACGTGAAGAAATAAAATATTCAAGAATGTTAAGACCCTCACGATAGTTAGCACGAATAGGCATCTCAATAGTTGATCCTGATGTATTAGCGATAAGTCCGCGCATACCTGCCAGCTGTCTTATCTGGTTGATACTACCACGAGCTCCAGAATCAGCCATCATATTGATCGGGTTGTATGGATCCAATCCGTTTTTAAGAGCGTCTGTAACCTCATCGGTTGCATTATTCCAAATCTCAATGAACTTCTTAGATTTTTCTTCTCTGGAAATATAACCTCTCTTATACTGTGCGTCAACCTTACTTACAAGATTATCAGCCTTTTCTATGATATCCTTTTTAGCTTCAGGGATTTCAGCGTCACAAACAGCAACAGTAATAGCAGCCTTTGTCGAATACTTATATCCTGTTGACTTGATTTTATCCAAAACCTCACTTGTTGTTGTCGTTCCGTGAATTTTTATGCATCTTTCTATAATATCTGAAAGCTGTTTCTTCTTAACAAGGAATGAAACCTCAAGGTCAAACTGATTATCAGGATTTGTTCTGTCAACAAATCCTAAATCCTGCGGAATATTTTCATTAAAGATAAGCCTTCCGACAGTAGCGTCAATAATTCTCGAAACCTGATTATCTCCTATTTGCTTAGTGACCTTGACTTTGATGGCAGCATGGAGTGAAACAACTCCTGCATCATATGCCATAAGAGCCTCGTTTACGTCTTTGAATACCTTTCCTTCTCCCTTTTCTCCCTCTTTCAACAATGTCAGATAATAAGAACCAAGAAGCATATCCTGAGTAGGAATTGCAACAGGACGTCCGTCAGACGGCTTTAACAGATTATTAGCTGCAAGCATCAGAAAACGAGCTTCCGTCTGAGCCTCTGCTGACAAAGGTACGTGAACAGCCATCTGATCTCCGTCAAAGTCAGCGTTATATGCCGTACATACAAGCGGATGTAGCTTTAAAGCTCTTCCCTCGACAAGAACAGGCTCAAATGCTTGAATACCAAGCCTGTGAAGCGTCGGAGCACGGTTTAAAAGTACAGGATGTCCCTGTATAACCTGTTCCAGTGCGTCCCAAACTTCAGGTCTTGCCCTGTCCACCATTTTCTTGGCAGATTTTATATTGATTGACGGATTTGTATCTACAAGTCTTTTCATAACAAACGGCTTGAAAAGTTCAAGTGCCATTTCTTTAGGAAGTCCGCATTGATACATTTTCAGTTCAGGACCTACAACAATAACCGAACGTCCTGAATAGTCAACACGCTTTCCGAGAAGGTTCTGACGGAAACGTCCCTGCTTACCCTTAAGCATATCAGAAAGAGACTTGAATGCTCTATTGTTCGGTCCCGTAACAGGTCTTCCGTGTCTGCCGTTGTCAATAAGTGCGTCAACGGCTTCCTGAAGCATTCTCTTCTCGTTTCTAATAATAATGTCAGGAGCTTGAAGCTCTAACATTCTTTGTAAACGATTATTTCTGTTTATAACCCTTCTGTATAAGTCGTTCAAATCAGAAGTTGCATATCGTCCTCCGTCCAACATAACCATAGGTCTGAGTTCCGGAGGAATAACAGGAACTACATCTAAAATCATCCATTCAGGACGGTTTCCTGATGTTCTGAAAGCCTCAACAATTTCAAGCCTTTTTAAAAGCTTGATTCTCTTTTGTCCTGCGGGGAGCCCGTCAAGCTCCGACTTAAGCTCGCTCGACAGCTTATCCAAATCTATCTGAGCCAAAAGCTCTTTTACAGCTTCAGCACCCATTCCCGCTTTAAATTTGTCCTCATACTTTTCTCTCATCTCGACATAGTCCTTTTCTGAGAGAAGCTGACATCTTTCAAGCTCGGTATCACCCGGATCGATCACAATATATTTTGTAAAGTACAAAACCTCCTCCAAACGCTTTTGAGAAACCTCAAGCATCTGACCGATCCTAGAAGGCGTACCCTTAAAGTACCATATATGCGAAACAGGAGCGGCAAGCTCTATATGACCCATCCTTTCACGCCTAACCTTAGCACGGGTAACCTCAACTCCGCATCGTTCGCAGACTTTTCCCTTAAAACGGATTTTCTTATATTTTCCGCAGTGACACTCCCAATCCTTTGAAGGTCCAAAGATTTTCTCACAGAAAAGTCCGTCTCTTTCTGGCTTCTGAGTTCTGTAATTTATCGTTTCAGGTCTTGTTACAACACCGTATGACCACTCTCTTATTTTATCAGGTGATGCAAGACCGATTTTTATTGAATCAAAAGTATTAAATTCCAATATTCGACCCTTCTTCCTTATATTTAAGCATTTCGGAAATATAAATTACTATTCTTCAGTTTCATCATCTGCAATATCCAATGCGAGATCATCTTCAATATCGTCATCAAAGTAATCCGACTCGTCTTCAATCGAGTCTTCATCTTCCTCATCGTCAATATCTAAGCTTTCTATATTTCCTTCATCGTCTTCTGCAAAAAATCCTTCTTCAAGTTCATCATCCTCTAAAGACATTTGAATGTCATCATCTATCGCTGCCTTTGGTGCCATATCATCGTCATCCAATGACTGCTTTAAATCGATTTCCTCTCCGCAGTTATCCAATACTCTTACATCGAGTGACAATGACTGAAGTTCCTTAACAAGCACCTTAAATGATTCAGGTATTCCCGGTTTAGGGACATTTTGACCTTTGACGATCGCTTCATAAGTCTTTACACGTCCGACTGTATCATCAGATTTAACAGTAAGGATCTCCTGAAGAGTATAAGCTGCACCGTAAGCTTCAAGAGCCCATACCTCCATCTCACCGAATCTCTGTCCTCCGAACTGTGCTTTACCTCCTAAAGGCTGCTGTGTAACAAGCGAATAAGGACCGACTGAACGTGCATGGATCTTATCGTCTACCAAGTGGTGAAGCTTAAGATAATACATATATCCGACAGTAACACGGTTATCAAATTTTTCACCGGTTCTTCCATCATAAAGCGTAACCTTACCGTCTTCTGCCATACCTGCTTCTTTAAAGCATTCACGTATATCTTCTTCGTGTGCTCCGTCAAATACCGGAGTCATTATCTTCCAGCCGAGTTTCTTTGCAGCCATACCCAAATGAACCTCAAGCACCTGTCCGATATTCATACGTGAAGGCACTCCGAGAGGGTTTAAAACTATATCCAGAGGTGTTCCGTCCTCTAAGAACGGCATATCCTCCTGAGGAAGAATTCTCGAAACTACACCCTTGTTTCCGTGACGTCCTGCCATTTTATCTCCAACGCTTATCTTTCTCTTCTGAGCGATATAGCATCTTACAAGCTTATTAACTCCCGGTGACAATTCATCACAGTTTTCTCTTGTGAATACTTTAACATCAATAATAACTCCCGATTCTCCGTGAGGGACCTTCAAAGAGTTATCCCTAACTTCTCTAGCCTTTTCACCGAAAATTGCACGGAGAAGTCTTTCCTCGGCAGTAAGCTCTGTTTCTCCCTTAGGCGTAACCTTTCCTACAAGTATATCGCCTGATCTTACCTCAGCACCTATTCTTATAATTCCGTCCTCATCGAGGTCTTTAAGCGAATCTTCTCCGACATTCGGAATATCTCTTGTGATTTCCTCAGGTCCGAGCTTTGTATCTCTTGCCTCTATCTCGTACTCTTCAATGTGAATAGAAGTATATTTATCATCCTTAACAAGGTTTTCATTTAAAAGTACAGCGTCCTCATAGTTGTAGCCCTCCCATGTCATAAAACCAATAAGAGCGTTCTTACCTAAAGAAATCTCGCCGTTAGATGTAGCAGGACCGTCTGCAATGACCTGACCCTTTTCAATTTTTTCATTCTTATCAACGATAGGTCTTTGATTTGTACACGTTCCGGCATTTGAACGCTTGAACTTTGTAAGAGTATATTTTCTGATGTTTCCGTCATTCTCGCAAACAACGATCTCATCCGCAGATACACTCTTTACAATACCGTCAGCCTTTGCAACGACAGCAACTCCTGAGTCAACACAAGCTTTATACTCCATACCTGTACCAACGATAGGAGCTTCTGTCTGTAACAGCGGAACAGCCTGACGCTGCATATTAGAACCCATCAGCGCACGGTTAGCGTCATCGTTTTCCAAAAAAGGAATCATTGCAGTAGCAACAGAAACAACCATCTTAGGAGATACGTCCATATAGTCTACTTCTTCTCTGTCAAACTCAGAGATCTGATCACGGTAACGTCCGTTTACCTTTGCTCTTGCAAATTTGCCTTCCTTAGTAAGAGGCTCGTTAGCCTGTGCAACAATATAATTATCTTCGACATCAGCCGTCATATATTCAACTTCGTCAGTAACAATACCTGTCTTCTTGTCAACCTTTCTGTAAGGAGCCTCAATAAATCCATACTCATTTATTCTTGCAAATGAAGCAAGATATGAAATAAGTCCGATATTCGGTCCTTCAGGCGTTTCAATAGGACACATTCTTCCGTAATGTGAATAGTGTACGTCACGAACTTCAAATCCTGCTCTGTCACGGGATAAACCGCCGGGTCCTAATGCTGAAAGCCTTCTCTTGTGCGTAAGCTCAGCCAAAGGATTGTTCTGATCCATAAACTGTGACAGCGGAGATGACCCGAAGAACTCTTTAATAGCCGCTGTAATAGGTCTGATATTTATAAGTGCGGCAGGAGTAACGACCTCTAAGTCCTGAGACTGAATGTTCATTCTCTCACGAACAACTCTTTCCATTCTGGTAAAGCCGATCCTGAACTGATTTTGTAAAAGTTCTCCTACGCTTCTTATTCTTCTGTTGCCAAGATGGTCAATATCGTCAACAGTTCCTACACACTCACACAGATTGAGAAAATATGAAATTGTTGCAATAATATCATCCAAAGTTATATGCTTTGATACCAACTCATCCGCGCGAAGTCTAATGTTCTCTTTAAGTTCATCTTCGTTTTCGGATGTTTCAAGGATCTCTTTCAAAATTTCAAAAGAAACCATTTCATTTATGCCATACTCTTCAACGTCAAAGTCAACATAGTTTTTAATGTCAACCATTCCGTTTCCGATGATTTTTACTTCTTTTTCTTCAATCTTGTTTATTACTTCGCCTTCAATATTTAAGATTTCTTTTACCTCAACATTGACATAAGCGATCTTTACGCCTGCTTGTTCTATTTCCTCTGCCTTTTCATAATTAACAGTTTCTCCGACGTCAGCAATTATTTCACCGGTCAAAGGATTAACAACAGGTCTTGACAGCGTATGTCCTGCCAATCTTGACGCAATACCCAACTTTTTGTTGAATTTATATCTTCCAAACCTTGCTAGGTCATACCTTTTAGCGTCAAAGAATAAATTATTCAAATGTGAAACTGCACTGTCAACTGTGGGCGGCTCTCCCGGACGAAGCTTTCTGTACACCTCAAGTAAAGCTTCTTCCCTGTTAACAGTCTGATCCTTTTGCTCAATCGTCTGAATAAGTCTTTCATCTTCGCCGAATGTTTCATATATTTCTGTATTTGTACCTATACCAATAGCCCTGATAAAAGTGGTAATAGGAATTTTTCTGTTTTTATCTATTCTGACATATACTACGTCATTGGAATCCATTTCATATTCAAGCCATGCGCCTCGGCTTGGAATAACCGTGGATCTGAACAAATCCTTTCCTGTCTTGTCCTTATCACAAGCATAATAAACGCCCGGAGAACGTACAAGCTGTGATACAATAACACGCTCAGCTCCATTTATTACAAACGTACCGCTGTCCGTCATCAAAGGAAAATCTCCCATAAAGACTTCACTCTCTTTGATTTCTCCGGTTTCTGTATTATTAAGTCTTGCCGTAACTCTCAACGGTGCTGCATATGTTACATCTCTTTCTTTACACTCAGCAACAGAATACTTAGGCTCGTCATCAATTTTGTAATCAATAAAGCTAAGTTTAAGAGTTCCGTTGTAATCAGTAATAGATGATACGTCTCTGAATACTTCTCTTAAACCTTCATCCAAGAACCATTTGTATGACTTTTTTTGAACTTCAATAAGATTAGGTATAGTTAAAACCTCATTAATCTTAGCAAAGCTCTTACGGGTTGTTTTGCCAAGCTTGACATCCTTGACATTTACCATAGGCTTAATCACTCCTTAATCTAAATAAACTAGCTTAGGGTGTACCATTTCAGCTTCACATTTACACAAAAACAGCTAAATAAAAACCTAAATTTCACTTCCCTTTATCATAGAATTTCGTTGTAATAGGTGTAAAACTCCATTATGATACATTTTATAATTATATTATAATACCAAAAACTTGTCAAGTATTTTTATAAAATTTTTCAGAAAATTTTGTGCTTTTATCTTTTATCTTTCAAAGACATAATAATACCTATGGAAATTTAGCACTTTTAGCTGTATAACTGATTACATTTCAGCAAAATCAATTAAAAATTCAATATATTGACAATACTGACTTTTGTTAAAATATGAAGCTGACATAAAAAATACACACGGAAAATCTCCGTGCGTACTCTTTATTATATGTTTATATTAATATTATTCCAATTCAAAAGCCCCGGTATACAATTGATAATACTGCCCCTTTTGAGCGATAAGATCGTCATGATTTCCCCGTTCAATGATACGACCGTGATCGAGAACTATTATCACATCGGAATTTTTAACAGTAGACAATCGGTGAGCAATTACAAAAACTGTTCTGCCCTCCATAAGAGCGTCCATACCCCGCTGAACAATAGCCTCCGTTCTGGTATCAATTGAAGATGTCGCCTCGTCCAAAATCATAACAGGAGGATCGGCAACAGCAGCTCTTGCAATAGAAAGAAGCTGTCTTTGACCCTGCGAAAGATTTGCACCGTTCCCCGTAAGGTTTGTCTGATATCCCTGCGGAAGGCGCGTAATAAAGTCATCAGCACCTGCGAGCTTTGCAGCAGAAATACATTCTTCATCGGTAGCGTCAAGCTTGCCGTATCGGATATTTTCCATAACAGTTCCCGTAAATAGATTAGTATCCTGTAATACCATACCAAGCGATCTTCGCAAGTCGCTCTTTTTGATCTTATTTATATTAATGCCGTCATAGCGTATCTTTCCGTCTGCAATATCATAAAAACGATTAATCAGATTTGTTATGGTAGTCTTACCTGCACCCGTTGCACCCACAAAAGCTACCTTCTGACCCGGCTTTGCATACAAGCTTACATTTTGTAAAACAGTTTTACCCTCCTGATATGCAAAGTCAACATCAAATAAACGAACATCTCCTGTCAGCTTGGTATATGTAACTGTTCCGTCCTCATGATGAGGATGCTTCCAAGCCCAAACTCCGGTTCTTTCCTCACATTCAGTAATAACTCCGTTTTGCTCACGGGCATTTACCAGTGTAACATATCCATCGTCCTGCTCATGCTTTTGATCTATAAGATTAAAGATACGTTCAGCTCCTGCTAATCCCATAACCACAGCGTTTATCTGATGAGAGACCTGACCGATATTTCCTGCAAACTGCTTTGTCATATTCAAAAAAGGAACAACTATACTGATTCCAATAGGCAGACCTGAAATACTAAGATTAGGTATGCCTGAAATCATTAAAGCACCGCCTGCAATTGCGACCAATACATAAAGTACATTTCCTACATTATTAAGAATAGGTCCTAAGATGTTAGCATACTTGTTAGCCTTTTCAGATTCTTCAAACAGAATATCGTTGATCTTATCGAAATCAGCCTTGCTCTCCTCCTCATGACAAAACACCTTGACAACCTTCTGACCGTTCATCATTTCCTCGATAAAGCCTTCTACCTTACCTAGTGCATTTTGTTGACGCCTAAAATATTTTGCAGAACCTCCTCCTACTTTTTTGGTTAAGAAGAGCATAAATATTACACCGGCAACTACAACAATAGTCAGCCATACACAGTAATAAATCATAATTGCAAAAACAGTAGTTACAGCTATCATCGATGTAAGAAGCTGAGGAAAGCTTTGAGAAACCATCTGACGAAGAGTATCAATATCGTTAGTGTAATGACTCATAATATCTCCGTGATTGTTGCTGTCAAAATACTTAATAGGAAGTCTCTGCATATTATTGAACATTTTCTCACGCAGTTTCATCAGAATTCCCTGTGTAATAATGGCCATTAACTGACCGTAGATAAATCCCAGTATCAAAGATACAATATAAAATGCCACCAATACACCGACAAGTGATAGAATCCGTCCGCCTACGTCATTCCAGTTACCGTCTTTCCAGCTTTGTTCGACTATTGCTATAATCTTTTGCATAAAAATAGCAGGTACTGATGTAACGATAGCATTAAAGATAATAAACACTATTACAACCGGCAGCATAACAGGATAAAACTGCCATATCGTTTTCAACAAACGTCTTACAGTTTTCTTTTTGCTAGTTTTCAACTTGGTCACCTGCCTTGTTTTGAGAAATATATATATCACGATAGATCTCGTTTTCTGCTAATAGCTGTTTATTAGTACCTATTGCACTTACCGAGCCGCCGTCCATAACAATAATTCTGTCTGCATCCTCTACTGAAGCAGTTCGCTGTGCAATGATGATCTTTGTAGTTTCAGGAATATATTCCCTCATAGCCTTTCGGATATTTGCGTCAGTTTTGGTATCAACAGCACTTGTAGAGTCGTCCAAAATAAGGATTTTAGGTTTTTTCAGCAATGCCCTTGCAATGCACAGACGCTGCTTCTGTCCGCCGGAAACATTTGCTCCGCCTTGCTCAATATATGTATCATATCCATTAGGAAGCTTGGTGATAAACTCATCTGCACATGCCATTTTGCAAGCCTGTATCATCTCTTCATCGGTAGCGTTCTTATTTCCCCAACGGAGATTTTCTTTAATTGTTCCTGAAAACAGTATGTTCTTTTGGAGTACCACTGCAACCTGATTACGCAGGCTCTCCAAATCATATTCCTTTACATCTTTTCCTCCGACCTTAACCACTCCCTCGGTAGCGTCATAAAGCCGTGAAATCAGTTGAATCAGCGATGACTTAGAAGATCCTGTTCCGCCTATTATGCCTATTGTTTCACCTGACTTGATATTTAAGTTTATATCAGAAAGCGCCATTCGCTTTGCCTTGGAAGAATATTTAAAGCTTACATGTTCAAAGGAAATTGAACCGTCCTTGACTTCATATAAAGGATTTTCAGGATTGGACAATGTACTTTGTTCAGAAAGCACTTCTACAATTCGCTTGCCTGACTCACCCGCCATAGTAATCATAACAAAAACCATAGAAAGCATCATCAAACTGCTTAACATCATAAAGCTGTATGTAAGAAGTGCAGAGAATTGTCCTACATCCAGGTTAAGTCCGTGAGAAGTAATTATAGTGTAAGAGCCAAATGACAGAACAAACACCATAACAGAATACATACAAAACTGCATCAAAGGGTTGTTTATCGCCAAAATACGCTCTGCTTTGGTAAAATCATTGCGTACGTCTTGTGCGGCAATATTAAATTTATCCTGTTCATAATCTTCACGAACAAAAGATTTGACCACTCTAATTGCTTTTACATTTTCTTGTATTGAGCTGTTTAGATTGTCATATTTTTTGAATACCTTTTTAAACAGAGGCATAGTTTTATATATTACGATTCCGAGTCCTGCACCCAAAACAGGTATAACTATAAGAAAAATCCATGCCATTTTGCCGCCCATAATAACTGCCATAACAAATGCAAATATCAGCATCAACGGTGAACGTATCGCCATTCTTATAATCATCATATATGCGTTCTGAACATTTGTAATATCTGTTGTCATACGGGTTACAAGCGATGATGTAAGGAACTTATCAATATTTTCAAATGAAAATTTCTGAACGCTGTAAAACATATCCTTACGTAAATTTTTAGCTAATCCGCAGGAAGCGGTCGCACAAGTATAGCCTGCTATTGAGCCGAACATCAAAGAAAGCCCTGCCATAATAACCAGTATAACACCGTATTTAATAATTGTCTCAATACTGCAACCGTTCTTGATCTGATTTACAAGATTCGCTATAATAAATGGTATTATACACTCCATTACAACTTCAAGCGCTACAAGTATAGGGGTTGCGATCGATGTTCTCTTATATTCCCTAATACTTTTGGCAAGTTCTTTTATCATAATTTTAACCTTTCCTTTCGTCACATAAAAAGAGTAGTATTTATTTTTAGGATCTGCGTGATAAACACTACTTAATTATAATATTTTATTTTGTAAGCCTATCAGAGGAATATTCCCAATCTTTCCCGACGTCTCTCCAATGGACAACCATTTCATCCAACATATTATAAAGCTCTTCCAACTGATTTTCAGAAAAACATGACATCAGCTTATTTATACGTTTTTCGTAGTCTCTTTTACAATCCTCAGACAGATTATGACCTTTTTCTGTCAGCCTGAGTACAAAATTACGTCCGTCCTGCTGACTTTTCACCTTCTCGATAAAGCCGTCCGTTTCCATTTTAATAATCATCTCACTGAGCGATCCGGACTGTACGTTAAGAAGACTTTGAAGATCTCTCTGCAAAAGCTCCTTATGCTCTGATAACGCAATCAGTATTCTTATTTTTCCTGCTTTTCCGCCCATTCTGTAATGCAAAAAATGACCGCATTCACGCAGCTTCATTATAATCTCATGGTTAAGGGATGTAATATCCTGCTCCACATACATCTGCCCTTTCATTTTGTATACTTTAGTATTATAGCAAATCTTCTTAAATATGTCAAGGTACCTTGACATATTTTTATTAATATTTTTGTATTTTTTCAATATCTGATTTTTTACTATATTATAAACTATTATAAAGCAAAAAGCCCTTGACCTGCGTTCACAAGTCAAAGACCATAATTAAATTATTTAAAAATTATCATTGCAGAGGAACAGTTGTCGTAGAAGCCGTAATTACAGAATCTGAATCTCCGTCAGACGTTGCCTGTGTAGGCTGAGTACTATTATTTACAGCAGCCTCTGTTATTGAACTTGTTGTTGTGTCAGAGAACTGAGCAGCCATAGCTTCACTATCTTCACCGAGATTTACCGTTATGATAAACCCGTCTATATTATTTCCCGATAACTCATAGCTGTACTGTTCGTCATTCTCATCCAGCGGGATCTGAATATTTGTTTTATCTTTTCCTGCTTTAATATAATAAACACCGTATTTAATATTTTCAGACGATGTATACATTAAAGGCTTGTCATAAGAATATCCCTTTAAAAAATCTTCATACTCTTCAAGACACAAACCTTTTTCAGTCATGATCTCAGCATGAGGAA
This sequence comes from uncultured Clostridia bacterium, assembly GCA_947584375.1. Classification (GTDB taxonomy): domain Bacteria; phylum Bacillota; class Clostridia; order Oscillospirales; family Ruminococcaceae; genus UMGS1601. Next base: position 90,043 of record CANPWL010000001.1, read on the forward strand.
CACCAACATATCTTAAATGCCAAGGCTCTCCTTGAATGCTGGTAACAGACTGCTTGTCCTTTGTATATCGAGTTATTATACCATACTTAGCAGCATTATCGGTGATCCATTTAAAGTCCCCTGTTCCTTTATATGAAGGATATCCGTCTGTATTTATTCCCAGATCTATTGACAGCCCGGTATGGCTTTCAGAAAAACCTTCTTTATTATACTTTGTTGATGCTGAACCTGTTGACTCGGTATCATCATCATAAAGCTCTTTCTGTTCCTCAACTGTTCTGTAACCGCTCCTGAGCATAAGAGTATCATTTTTTGTTGACCTGTAAAAATCGGTAATCATATTTTTAAGTGCAACCGCAAAATTCTGAGATACAGAAACAGACGAATCAGTCAGAGCAAATATCATCTTACCTTTTTTTGTTGTGCTGTAATCATACATTGAGGTAAGATTATCAGGCTCTTGATCCTTATATTTATACTCATAATTCCTGTTTACCAAAATCAAATTCCCCGAATAAAGAGTATCAGCGTTTACGACCTCAACATATGCTGAATTTTTAGACAGCATATTTTTCGATTTATCATTCTCAGGTCTTTGTTGATTTGCAACAGTAGAAACTACATTCCTATTATTATCAGATTCACTATTGGAACAGGACGAAGCTATTATTAATATAAATATTAGTATCACAGCTAACAAAACAGCAACATTTTTATATTTAAGATTTCTCCAAATATTTTGTGACATAATTATTGATAGTGCTCCATCAGGAGCAATCCTCCTTTCAGATTAAAAATTACATATCATAAAAAATAAATTATTTCATTTTATTATTTATATTAAATTATATCACACGATAATTATTTTTTAAAGTCTTTAAGACAATTTAAGACTTTTTGTACAAATGACCGCTTTTTTATTTGTAAATTTTGCACAAAATAAAACCCGATATAAATTTTATACCGGGTTTTATAAATATTCAGCCTATAACTATTCAGCTGTCTTGTATGCGTCAATCATTTTTTTAACCATCTGTCCGCCTATTGAACCAGCCTGACGAGATGTTAAATCACCGTTGTAACCCTGCTTGAGGTTTACACCAACTTCGTTTGCAGCCTCCATCTTAAACTTTTCAAGATTCTGTCTGCCTTGCTCAGTAGTAATACCCTTCATTTCAATTCACTCCTTTTCAAGTATTTGAGTTTGCCTTATTATTATTTCTCTCTTTTTCATCAATATAAGAGGTAATATTTAATAAAACAATAAAATAAATGAAAAACATATTTTTTATTCTTTTTATTTAATTTATGCAAATTTAATATAAAATATTATGTTTATTGAAATAAAAATTAAAAGCTTACTTCAAACTATCCCAACTCACATAGTTAACACTTAAAATGTAATCTGAATATAATAACCTTTATAAAGAAGAAATATATGTATCAAAAAGCGCTATTGTTTTTTTGAATAGATTGCTATTTTCTACAAATATTACTTAAGAGGTGATTCAGTTGCATTACAATAACTTACAGGATTTAATCTATAATAGCAGCAGCAGCAGAAAATACTTTCTCTCTCTGCCTGTTCCAATGCAAATCGCTTTGCATGAACGTAATGATTTTATTCACACATCTGAAAGCTTGCACGCACATGCTGATGCAATTGAAAAATACAATCATGCTATTGAAAACAGTGAAGCATTTGATTTTATTTTAAAAAAGAAATTTTTCCTATAAAAGATACTTTTCTTTTTTGCATAATCATTTCACTTTTTTTGCTTTAGTAATTTCAACATATAATAATCCCGCTTGGCAATTAATTTTGTCAGGCGTTTTATATTTGCTAATAATTAAAAATATTCCTAAAATAAACACAATTATTGTAATATTTCAAAATCAACCTTGCCTGAACTTATATTTGTGTTTACGACCTTCACCGAAATAGTATCCCCAACCATAAAGCTCTGACCTGTCAAACGATTTATCAGCGTCATTGAACCGTCAAAATCGTAGTCGCCCTCAGGAAGTGATTCCACCCTTACCAAACCTTCGCAAGTGTTTTGAAGTTCAACATAAAACCCAAAATCCATAACTGATGTAATTAAGCCGTCAAAAGATTCTCCTATATGGGTACTCAGATATTCTGCTTTATAACAGCCCTCGCAATCTCGTTCTACCGACATTGCAACGAGTTCCTGCTTGGTTGACTGATCTGCTGATGCATAAGAAAATTTATTGTATTTAGCCTTTATTGACGACAGGTTAGGATTTTCCAGGTACTCACTCATAATCCTGTGAATAGTCAAATCGGGATAGCGTCTTATAGGAGACGTAAAATGAGCATAATCATCAAGAACTAGACCAAAGTGTCCTATTGGCTCTACTGAATACCTCGCTTTTGCCATACTTCTCAAAACCAAATTGTTCACAACAACAGATTTAGGCTTGCCTTTAGTTTTTATAAGTATATCATTCAAAAATTCTGCGGTAACCTTCCCGTTTGAGTTAAAAGAAACATTAAGCTTTTTAAGCCCGTCAAACAGATTATTGATTTTATCTTCAATAGGATCTTCATGTATACGATAAACAAACGGCAGATTATTTTCCTTCCCGAATTTTGCCGCACATTCATTCGCCGCAAGCATAAAATCCTCAATGATCTCCTCGCTTATACCTCTTATTCTTCCCTCTACTCCAATACATTTATCATTCTCGCTTATAATTAGCTTGCTTTCACTGGTTTCCAGATTCGGACACCCACGTGCCTTTTTGTTTCTGTCCAACAGTTTGAAAAGCTCAAGCATAACGGGGATAGTATCGACAACCTCAGAATACTTATTCTTAATATCATCTTCTGCCTCACCTGAAATTAATTTGTTTATTTCAGAATATACGCCTTTTACTCTAGATCGAATAACCGATTTTAAAAACTTATAGCTTTTTGTGATACCGTTTTTATCTATATTCATAATACACGAAAAAGCTAATCTGTCAGTGTTAGGGTTAAGAGAGCAAATCCCGTTTGAAAGTTCCTTAGGCAGCATGGGGACTACCCTATTTGCATAATACACGCTTGTCCCTCTATTGAACGCCTCGTTATCAAGCTCAGACTTAGGCTTTACATAATGAGATACATCCGCAATATGAACGCCCAGTTCAAAACCATTTTCAGTTCTGACAACTGATATTGCATCGTCAATATCCTTTGTATCAGCACCGTCAATAGTGAATATAGTCATATTTCTTAAATCAATACGGTTTTTAAGTTCAGCCTTGATTTTACTTTCATCAGAAACATTCTTTGCCTCGCTTATAACCTCATCGGGAAAAACAGGAGTTATACCGTTTAGCTCGAGAATACTCAATGCACAGGACGAAGCGTTAAGCGAACTACCAAAGTTAGAAACGAGTTCACATTTATGTTCGCTATGGCTTTTGCCTCTCTTAGTAATTAAAGCTAAAACCTTATCATTTTCTTTATATTTTATTCCAAGCGGATTGCCAAACTCAATTGCATACTTAAATATTGAATCGGGCTGTACCATATATTTACCGTTTTCAAAAACTATATTTCCGATAAATCGAGGAATACTCTCCTCCTCAATTTCCATTATCACGCCCTCTTCATGAGTTCCGTTTCCCCTGAAAGTTCTCACGGACACGATATCTCCGGGCATTGCACCTAAAAGATGCTTTCCTGATATAAAAATCTCTTCATTGGTTTTGCAGTCCCTGACAAATCCATATGTTCTGTTTAATCTGACAACTTCGCATTTTATAAGATTTACTTTTTCCGGCAAAGTAAATCCGTCTGATACCTTACTGATCTTTCTTTGCTTTTTCAACGTCTTCAGACAGATTGAGAAATGCTGAAAATTAAAGTTTTTATCCCTACATATTTTCATCAGCTTACTGTATGAAACAGGATCTTTGCTTTCCTTCAGCACACGAATAATTTTAGCGGAACATTCCCTATTGAATTTTTCGATTTCAGAACGCTTTGATTTATGTTTTTTCTTCGACATACTTTCACCTAATTATATTTATCTTAGCTTATGTCTTTTAATTATTTTTTACTTTATTCTTATGTTGTATACAATTTACTCTGTATATGAAAAAGCCCTGCGTAATTTTATTACGCAGGGTAAAACTTTCTCTGTTAATTATAACGATAAGTAATAAAATTAACAACCAATGTTACCACAAAAAAGATAACCGTGCAAACTCTTGTAAGCTTTGACAGCTTTGCGTCACGAGTGTTTCCCATATTCCCCGAATAAAAGGAATCATTTTGACCTCCGCCTATTGCAGATGTCATTCCCTGATCCTTATTGTTCTGAACAAGAACTACAAGAATGATTAATATACTCGAGATTAACAGTAAAACACCGCTAATAATTTCAACTTTAGTCATAGCTATTTCCTCCAATGAAAGTCAATGCAATAAGTATAGCACAAAAAAATCCAAATTTCAAGTCCTTTTTTAAAAAAATTCGCAGTAAGTATGCGCCATTGCATAAAACTGCGAATAATAAAGGGTTATTGGGTTTGTATGGATAAACCAAACACTTTTTGTCTTAGCTTACAACGTCTGAAACAGCGTCAGAGGCACCGTCCATAGCGTCGTTAACACCTTCTTTAACATCGTCGCCTAAATCATCTGCGTCCTTTTCAACATCATTTGTTGTAGAGTTATCAGTGTTATCTGTCTCTCTTTCAGTTGTTGAAGTTTCAGTAGTTGTTGTATCATTGCTTGAGGCTTTATCATTATTATTCTTATCATTGCCACAGCCAGCAAACATCATAGCACAAACTACAAGACTTAAACTCATTGCAATAAGCTTTTTCATAATAATCCTCCATTCCTTATTGGATTTTATGCCGATACTCATGCTGTTATCAATAAACAAAAGCATTTAGTTTAATCGGCACTAATCCTGCGTAAAAATAAAATTTCACGCTATGACCATATTTAATTATTACAACAGCAAACCTTAATACTTTAATAAGCTATAAATCTAAAATTAATCAAGACTGCCGTTTTTTCAGCTTTGCGCCATTGCAAAGCCTTTAAAGCCCTTTGAGGAACTTGTTCATATTATTGCACATTTTTTATTTATTATTCAAAAACGTAGATTTTTTAATTTATATATGGTATTATTAATTAAAAAGATGATTTTCAAACCTTATTTAAAAACTTATAATTATATTTTTGCTTTATCATTTTATTTATTCCTGCTAGAAATATTATCAGCGATATATACCAAAAAAGTTCCCCTGTCATCGTATAGAAAGTACGCTTTGAAACAAGCCTGACATCTGAAATGATTTTTCCGCTTTTGATGCTTGTTATTGATTTTTTTACTGTTCCGTACGGCGTTATTACCGCTGATATACCGCAATTCGCTGCTCTTAAAACATATCTTCCGTTTTCAATCGCCATAAGCATTGAGTGTCTGAAATGTTGTTCTCTTGCTGAGGTGTTTTCAAACCAAGAGTCATTTGTAGAAACCAAAATGACTTCACCACCGTTTTTAACCTGCTTTCTGGGGATCGAAGAGTATATAGATTCAATACAAACAACCGATGCCATTTTACCCAGTGATGTGTTGATCGCATAATTATCTTTGCCGGATACGAGAGTTTGTTTGTTAAAGAGTATCTTTTCAAACGGAATATATTCCCCGAACGGTACAAGCCGCTGCTTATAATATGATAAAATATCATCTGATTTCGGATCTATATATGAAAGAGCGTTATACCTCTTGTCGTTATACATATCATAATAAAAGCTTCCTGTTGCAATAAGCGTGTTGGTTCTCTTTGAAATGCTTTTAAGATATGACGCAGCAGAGCTCTCGTTTATATTTTCACACACTGCTGTTTCTGGCATAACTACCAAATCAATATTGTCAAGTTCAACACTTCTTAATATTTCATCATATTCTAAGAAAACCTTATTCTTTGAAACATTCCACTTCTCAGCGCCCATTATTGAACCCTGTGCAACAAGTACGCTTATATTTTTGTCATCTCTTATATTATCTGTTTTGATTTCACAACTCAGCTTTACCATTCCATATCCAAATACGGTCAAATATATAAACACTGCTGATATAAACGAAGTAAAGGCTTTCTTGTTATATGAAAAAGACTTTATCCCAACTGCAATAAGTGCATTTATTGATACAATTATTATTCCTGTAAATCTTCCTCCAAACAAAGAGGCGATCTGCATAATTGGTGCAAAGCTAATACAAGACAGTTCTATTCTTGACCATGGAAACGAAACGAATGGAATAATTTCCATAAGATATTCCCCGAACACAAAAAGAAAAGCAAATGAAAAAGAATCATGTATTCTTCCCTTTGTTATCTTTTGAAACGCCGACATCACTAAAACAAGAATAATTGAGGCAAATCCTGACATCAACAAAATTACTAAAATAGAGACGGCTATACTTACTGCTTTAGGCGTTTTTATCAGATCGGTAATTTTTATAAAAAAGCTGAAATTTATTATGTTGTACAAATACGCAAAGGCAGTGATTTTTTTAATATAAACCGAAAAACTATGCTCGTTGATAACGCTTATGCACAAAGGAACAAGACCGACAAAGCACAGCAGCGGAATATCAAGACAGGTTTGTAAAAGTCCCATTATTACTGCTGAAATGCACGGTAAGTATACTCTTTTTAATAATATTTTTATCTTTTTTAATTTACTTTCCATATCAATTATTTTTAACATAACGAAATAAAATATTTATTATGATAAAAAATTACTTATAATATTATAGTCCTGTCACATAAGCTTTTAAATTTAAGCCATATATTCAAAAGGAATGATATAAATATGAAAGAAAAGCCCGAAAATATGTCGAGCGAAAAAACCGGACGCATTAAAACTCATGAATTATTTTTAACAGGCGGACTTCTTGCCATAGTCGGCGGTTTTTTAGACGCTTATACATACATCTTAAGAGGCGGAGTATTTGCAAACGCACAAACGGGAAATGTAGTTCTCCTGGCAATCAACATTGCAAAAGGAGCTTTTTATCAGGCGGGCTTTCATATAATCCCTATTCTTGCGTTTGCACTTGGAGTTTATATAACGGAAATCATAAAAACAAAATTTACAAAAGTAGCGTTTATAAAATGGGAGAATTTTGTTATACTAATTGAAATAGTACTTTTGTTTACAGTAGGATTTATACCAAAAGACGTGCCGCCGGGAATAGTAAATGTTACCGTATCATTTATATGTTCAATACAAGTAAACAGTTTCAGAAAAATAACGGGGCTGCCTTATGCATCAACAATGTGTACCGGAAATATAAGAAACTGTTTTGAAAACCTTTATAAATATACACATCAAAAAAATATACAAGCTCTTTTAAGCTGCATCAAATATATAGGTATAATTTTGTTATTTATTTTAGGCGCTTTTATCGGAGCTTTGTTATCAAAAAATATAGGCTGTCATTGTATTTGGTTCTGTGATATAATACTTATAACGGTTTTTTTGATTTTCGTCATAAGACAGGATTAAAATATATAAAACAAAGAGGCTGAAAAATGGGAATTGAAATCAAAATAATATCAGATATAAAAATCAATGTTCCCTTTCCTGCACAAAAAGCCATTGATATCCTTGAGTCAAACGGCTTTGAAGCATATTGTGTAGGAGGCTGTGTGCGTGATTCTCTGTTGGGAAACGATCCTGCCGACTGGGATATATGTACAAGCTGTAAACCCGACAAGATTAAAAATTTGTTCTCCAATTACAATACAATAGATACAGGTTTAAAACACGGCACTGTCACAGTTATAATTGACGGTATGCACATAGAAATTACAACTTACAGAAAAGACGTAAGCTATTTAAACCATCGTCATCCTCAAAGTGTTGAATATGTTACAAGTCTTAAAGACGACCTTTCAAGGCGTGATTTTACAATCAACTCGCTTGCCTTTAACAAAAAAGTAGGACTTGTAGATATTTTCGGAGGTTTAAATGATATAAAACAAAGGTCAATTAAATGCGTTGGGGATCCTTATATACGATTTGAAGAGGATGCCCTCAGAATACTTCGTGCAGTAAGATTTGCATCAACTCTTGGATTTTATATCGATCATAACACAAAACTTGCCTTGTTTGAACAAATAAAGCTGCTTGACTTTATTTCTTACGAACGAATACGTGATGAACTTTTAAAGCTTCTTTCAGGTAAAAATGTATTATCTGTCCTTCTTGAATACAAAGAAGTTATATTTTATATAATTCCTGAGATTTATAAATGTGATTTAACGCCGCAAAACACTCCGCACCATTGCTATAATGTTTATGAACATATAGCACATTCGGTTTCAAATATAGAACCTTCACCTCGTCTGCGCATGATTATGCTTCTTCATGATATAGGAAAACCAGACACCTTGAAAACCGATGAACACGGAATATCTCATTTTAAAACACATCAATCTGTCGGTGAAAAAATGGCGGAAAGGATATTAACTCGTCTTAAATTTTCAAATAAAGATACTAAATATATCTGCGCTCTTATATCTCAGCATGATAACAGATTCCCTGCCGAAGATAAATCGGTGAAAAAATTTTTATCAAAATACGGCAAAACTTTTTTCAGAGACTATATTAAAGTAAGAACAGCAGATATATTAGCTCAATCAAATTATATGAGAGAGGAAAAGCTGCGTGTTATTTCCAATATAAAGTCTATCGGTGAAAAAATTATAAATTCAGATTTTCCCCTTACTTTGAAAGAACTTGATATTAACGGAAATGATCTTATAGAAATCGGTTTTTCAGGTAACAGAATAGGCAAAATCCTTAATGAAATGCTGAATCTTGTAATAGACGGTAAGCTGCAAAACAATAAAGGTGATCTTGAGAATTTTGCACAAAAAAGACTTTAAGTTCTTTTTATGTTTAAATCTCTTTTAACTGCCAACACTTAATTCGTAAACTGTCGGGTAATACCGATTGTTAAATAAAACTTAATCCTAGGAGGAATAATTATGAGCGATTCAAAAAAGTTAAAAGGAACAAAAACAGAAGCAAATTTATTTGCCGCATTTGCAGGAGAATCTCAAGCATACACAAAATACAATTACTATGCGAAAAAAGCTAAAACCGACGGTTATGTTCAAATCGGAAAGCTTTTTGAAGAAACTGCAAACAACGAAAAAGCACACGCTAAAATCTGGTTCAAACTGATAAATGAAGGCACTATGCCTCACACAACCAAAAACCTTACAGACGCTGCCGCAGGTGAGAATTATGAATGGACTGATATGTATGCAGGATTTGCTAAAACAGCTAAAGAAGAAGGTTTTGACCAAATTGCTTTCTTATTTGAAAAAGTAGCAGAAATTGAAAAGACTCATGAAGAAAGATTCAGAAAGCTTCTTGCAAATATAGAAGGCGACTGCGTTTTTTCTAAAGACGGCGATGTTATCTGGGAGTGTTCTAATTGCGGACATATAGTGGTAGGCAAAAAAGCTCCTGAAATTTGCCCCGTTTGCGCACATCCGAAATCATACTTTGAAGTAAAAGCAGAGAATTATTAATAACTTTTAAAAAAGACTGATCGATGTAAATTAAAACGCAATCATACTTTTATATGAGAATATGTTTTCATAATTAATAATGTTATGATAATTTATTAAAAGGGCAGGATTTTCATCCTGCCCTTTAACTACTTAATTTTATTATAAACCTTGCCGTTTTTTAGCTGAATGTTTTTATATTCTGCCAATTCTGAAACGGTCACTATTTGGTATCCCTGCTTTTTAAGCTCCGGAATAATTTTTAACACTGCTTTCTTAGTAGAACCATGTATATCGTGCATAAGTATTATGGAACCGTCTTTTGCATTCTTAATCACATTGCTGTATGTCGATGACGCGTTCCTCGTTTCCCAGTCACGAGTGTCGACATTCCATGTTACAATAGGCTTTTTAACGGTCTTTTTAACAGTTGAATCAACATATCCGTACGGAGGACGCATGAGCGTAGCTCCATGACCTATAATAGCCTTTAAACGCTTATCCGTTTTATTTATCTGACTTTTGATCCCCTTTTTAGACAGTGCAGTCAGATTTACATGATCAAAAGTATGGCTTCCGATTTCGCAGCCAATCAGATCGGCTTTTTTCACAGCAGATTTATAGTCGTTCACCTGACTTCCCAAAACAAAGAATGTAGCATGAGCATCGTATTTATCCAGACATTTTAAAATTGCTTTTGTATACTTGCCCGGTCCATCGTCAAAGGTTAGAGCAACCATTTTCTTGTTTTTGTCAAACCGTACATATTTTTTTTGCACCTTGTTTGAACATTTTCCGTTAAGCTGACCTTCTTTTTGTTTCAAAACAGCTCTTACCTTATAAACATAAGTTTTACCGGAAATAACTGTTTCGTCAAAATATTTTGTATCACTTGTCGTTATGATAAGAGTATATTTACTCTCTCCTTTTATTTTTCTGTAAATCTCATAATATGTTCGGTTTTTTATTTCTGTATACTCAAGCAAAAAACCTTCTTTACTTGATTTTAAAGTCAATTTAATTTTAGAATTAATAAATTCATTTATATCAGGTCTTTCATTTGTTATTTTACTGCTGTTTATACTTACCTTTTTCGCAAGAGGCTGATCAGCTTCATTACCTGAAAATCCTGAAAAAATTGAAATACACAGTAAAATAAATAATAAAAATACTGCAAAGACTGATGAAAGCCTTTTATAGTTAATTATTTTAATAAACTCCCTCATTTTCTCCTAACCTTTTTCCGTAAATCCTATAATTTTTTATCTCTCTATATTTATATTTTAATCGAAATATACATAAAAGTATATTCTTCGACAGTTATTAATATTATTATACTTCTTTTCGCAGTGAAAATATACTTGATTTTATTTACAATGCTTCAACAAAAAATTAACTGATTATGAATAAAAATCCTATGTATAATTTTTAAGAAATCAAATAACCAATAAAATAATTTTATTATAAACTTTTTAAAATTAACATCACTTACGTATTAACATAAAAATTGTAACCTAAAACATTCCTTTTGTTTTGTATATTATTCACAATATTACTTATAAAACACAGTGTAAGTATTGCAAATTATACTAAAATGTTATATAATTATTTTATTAAGTGTTTAAAATTAAAATTATGAGAATTAAAAGTTGAAATATTAATATATCAGCCATAAAAACATTTAAGCCGGTGATAAAATGGATAAAAAATATACTATGCTTTTAGCGGATGATTCTAAAATTAACCGTAATATTTTAAATGAGATTTTTAAAGAAGACTTTAAAATCTATGAAGCAGAAAACGGCGAAGACGCTTTAAGTATACTTAGCGTAAAGTATAATGAAATCGATATTATTATGCTTGATATTGTTATGCCTAAAATTGCCGGATATGATTTTCTGCGTATTAAATCAGAAAACGAAAATTATTCAAAAATTCCTGTTGTTGTTATAACAGCTTATGACAGTCCCGAGGTCGAGATGAAGGCTCTTGATTTAGGAGCAGTTGACTTTATAACCACGCCGCTTAATTCCAAGATCGTTAAGAACAGAATTTTAAATATTGTCAACAACCTCAACTGTGAAATAACAGAGCGTGAAAATATACTTCTAAAACGTAAAAGCAAAGATCAGGAACAGCTGGAGATGATCCTCGACAATATGCCGGGAGGAGTTGCATTAACTAAAATTCTTTCTGATGGGACAATCATAAATCTTTATGAGAGTAAAGGATTTAATAAATTAAAAAACTGCATAGTTAAAAATAAAATAAGCACCTTCAATTTTGTTCACGATTCAGACAGAAAACGCATAAAAAAAGCTTCAAGAGACGCTCTTTTTAATGGTGATAATTTTGATATTGATTTTAAGATATACAATAGCTCAGGCGAAATAAGATGGATCAACTTAAAATTATCAAAAATTCTTTATTCAGAGAATGATTCTATTCTACTTACTATTACAAATGATGTCACCAACTCTAAAAACAATGAAGCTGAGCTTCGTTACAGGGCTGAATATGACAAGCTTACGGGTATTTTTAATCAGGAAACCTTTTACTCTCAGACATCTGAGATGATACGAAATAATCCTAAAACGCAGTTTGTTGTAATCTATTGGAATATTGAAAGATTTAAAGTTATAAACGATCTTTTCGGTACTTTGATAGGCAATAAAATGCTATGTGAGATGGCTCAGCAATTAAAGAAAATTGTCGGCAATAACGGTACATTCGGAAGAATTTCCGCTGACCATTTTGCAATATGCATTGACAAAAAGTTTCTGAATATCAAAGAACTGAGCGAAAAAGCAGAGCACTTTTTTGATAATATCAGTCCTAACTTTACTGCAACAACTTGCTTTGGAATATATGATGTTGAAGATCCTAATGTTCCTGTGGATCATATGTGCGACCGTGCAAATCTGGCTCTTCAAAAAATAAAAGGCGACTATTCTGTTCACTATGCATATTATGATAAAACATTAAGAGATACACTTATTGCCGAACAGGAAATTTACAACGATATGACTGTTGCTCTTAAGGAAAAGCAGTTCAAAATTTACGTTCAGCCTATTATAGATCTACATAACAACTGTGTTGACAGCGGTGAAATATTAATACGCTGGAAGCATCCGGAAAAAGGATTGATACCTCCGAATGATTTTATTCCGATTTTTGAGAAAAACGGCTTTATTAAAGAGCTTGATTATTTTGTATGGGAAGAAGCCTGCAAGTTTTTAAGCGACAGAAAGAAAAAGAATCTGAGAAAAATACCCGTTTCGGTAAACATATCAAGAGTTAATGTTCAAAACCCAAATCTTTGCGATCTGATTATAGGACTTACTCAAAAATATAAAGTTGACCCTGGTATGCTTAAACTGGAAATTACCGAAAGCGCTTATATTGACAATCCGCAGGAGCTTTTGGAAAAAACCGAATATCTTCAATCGCATGGGTTTATTGTTGCTATGGATGACTTTGGCAGCGGATTTTCTTCGCTTAATCTCTTAAAGGACTTCCCTGTTGACATTTTAAAAATAGATATGCGCTTTTTGGGAAGTGATACAATATCTTCACGATCGGGAGTTATTCTTACATCAGTTGTGAATATGGCAAAAAGTCTTAATATAATTACTGTTGCAGAAGGTGTTGAAACCAAATCACACGTTGAATTTTTAGACAGCATCGGATGTGACAGACTTCAGGGGTATTATTTTTCACGTCCTGTTACAACTGATGATTTCAACGAAATTTCAGAACAGATAATCAACTTTAATTCAAACCGTTACAATCTTATAAAAAATACGTTTGACTTTGATTTTCTTAAATCTAAAAACAATACGCCATATCTGTTATTTGGAAAAATTCCATACGGAGTTTCTATATACTCGGTAAAAGGCGACGACTTCAAGCTCATTTACGCAAATGATTCTTATATCTCTATGACCGGTCACTCATCATATAAAGACCCTGAAACAAAAGATATAAGTTTTCGTATGTCAGATCCTAAGCAACTTAATAAGCTTAAAGAAAGTTGCTTGCTTGTAGCTGATGATAAAAATGAAAGAACTATCACTCTTGAACGCAAAAGCAGAAAAGACGTAAAGATAATAAATACTAAAATTTCTTATTTCGACGGCAATTCAGAGGAATCCTTAATTTTAGTAAATACTAAAGACATAACCGAAGAAAGAGAAATTAAAAGCAAATTGGATTCTCTTAACCTTGAAGCAAACAAGTCAAAGGGTAATATTATAAACACTTTTGACAGCCTTCCTTGTGCTATAATGATTATGGATGCAAATAGCGAATCTTCAAAAGTTGTTTACTACAATGACTACACACCTAAAATTTTAGGCTATACCAATGAAGAATTTATTGCTGAAATTGTAAATAACCCTATTTCGTTAATTTACGATGACGATAAAACCTATGCCGAGCTTCTTATAGAATACTACGTTCAGATTCAGGATTATACATCCTATGAAATAAGAATGAAAAAGCGTGACGGTACAGTAATCTGGGTAATCGGTAAGATAAATACGGTAACCATTGATAAAGAGAGTTATGTTCAGAATACATTTATTGAGCTTACAGATAAGTTGGCTGATAAGCATAATACATATACCACCGATGAAAGAATTGAAACATATTATCAATATCTTCATCCACTATACAAGAACATACCTTGTGCGGTTTTGCATTATACTGTTGAGGAAAATCCCGTTGTTATTGATTTTAATGACAAATATGCAGAGATCTTTATGGATCTTGAAACTGATGCGGAAAAGAATATGGCTCATGATAAGCATATAGGCAATTATATGCGAAACTTAGTTCCGGCAGATTTATATGATTTTGACGATAAATTTATGAAGTACAGAAAAGAACATTGCTATGCTGTCAATGAGCCTATTACTATCAACACAACCGGCGGAAAAACTATTCATGCTTTATTATCCTGCAACATAATAGATCTTCCTGATGGAACAAAGGCTTATCAGGATATTTATAATTTAATAAGCAAAGAATAATAAATAATAAAAGAGGAAGGCTTGGCTTTCCTCTTTATTTTTATGCATAGTTAAAAGCCACCCATAATAAAACACATCTGTGTTTTTGGGTGGCTTTAATATAGTCAATTATATTATTTATTCTGGTCTTTCAGATTTTACATAACTGATTTACTTAAATGGATTCTCGCTCTTGTATAACATTCCCTCTGGTTGGTTAAAACCTATATCCTCGATACCCAAATATCTAAATACACTGTAAATTGCCTTTCCAAAGTGACCAAATGCAACAGCTCCGTGGTGCGGGAAGTTGCCCTCTATCAAAACATGGCGGTAAAAGCGTCCCATCTCAGGGATGGCAAATATACCAATCGCTCCGAACGAACGTGTTGCAACAGGCAAAACCTCGCCCTGTGCTATGTATGAACGAAGCTTTCCGTCTGATGTGCTTTGAAGTCTGAAGAATGTAATGTCACCGGGAATAATGTCACCCTCAAGCGTACCCTGAGTAACCTCTTCAGGCAGACTTCTTGCCATAATCATCTGATACTTCATAGAACAGCTTGTGAGCTTTTTTGAACTTGTGTTTCCGCAGTGGAAGCCCATAAATATATCCTTGGTTGTATAGTTGTGTTTGCCCTTAATATCCTCATCGTATAAATCGTAAGGAACAGTGTTATTAATATCAAGCAACGTAACTATATCATCGCTTACACAGGTTCCGATAAACTCGCTGAGAGCACCGTAAATATCAACCTCGCAGGAAACAGGTATTCCTCTCGAAGTAAGTCTGCTGTTTACATAGCATGGAACAAAACCAAACTGCGTCTGGAATGCAGGCCAGCATTTTCCTGCTATGGCAACATACTTTCTGTATCCCTTGTGTGTTTCAATCCAGTCTAAAAGAGTAAGCTCATACTGCGCAAGTTTTGGGAGGATTTCCGGTTTATTATTACCATCTCCCAGTTCAGACTCCATATCCTTAACGACATCAGGAATTCTCTCGTCACCGTCGTGCATTTTAAAAGCTTCAAATAAATCAAGCTCCGAGTTTTCCTCTATTTCAACGCCCAAATCAAACAGAGGCTTGATAGGAGCGTTACATGCCATAAAGTTGAGCGGACGAGGTCCAAACGAAATAATTTTCAAATCCTTAAGTCCGATAACAGCTCTTGCAACAGGCACGAACTCATTTATCATATCAGCACACTCATCTGCTGTTCCGACAGGATATTCAGGAATATAAGCCTTGATATTTCTCAGTCTTAAGTTATAACTTGCATTGAGCATTCCGCAGTAAGCGTCGCCTCTGCCCTGACAAAGGTTGTTTCCGCTTTCCTCGGCTGCCGCTACAAACATCGAAGGTCCATCAAAGTGCTTTGCAAGCAAAGTTTCAGAAATCTCAGGACCAAAGTTTCCAAGATAAACGCACAAAGCGTTACATCCATTTTTCTTTATGTCCTCAAGAGCCTGAACCATATGTATTTCGCTTTCAACAATACAAATAGGACATTCGTAAATATCATCTGCTCCGTATTTTTCTTTGTAAGCTTTCACTAATGCTTCTCTCCTTGAAACAGAGAGGCTCTCAGGAAAACAGTCTCTTGAAACTGCAACAATTCCTATTTTAACTTTTGGCATGTTATCAAACATTCTAATTTCCTCCATATTTAGTTTTATTATAAAGCTTTATGCTTTTTGCAACTGAATTAATTAAGCTTCAGGTTTTCACCCTTAAGACCAACAAATCCGCCATCATTTTGAACTCCGGATTCCTCATGGCAGATAAGCCATTTATTTTTAGCAAACAAAAGCTTATTGTCGCCTATTGATCTATCAACATTTTCTAAAAGATCTGTATTAGTATCCTTAGGCAGAACAACTACGCATTTGAATCCACCTTCATTGACATTGCATGGAGCATAGTGAAGCGTTGTAGCATAAACCTCAATCATTACTCCCTTTGGTACTTTGAACATCTCAACCTTGCTTGTATCATATGTAAAGTCGTCTTCAATATCAGGCTGCCAGCCAAGCATAAGAATAAGATCGGTTGCCGCAATGTTAATCTCACATGAACGGTGATATTCAAGTGCATTTAGTGCATAATTATTTCCATTGCAATATCCTATTTGACAAGGAAGACCTCCGTAAACCTCTGCAACTAATGTCTTTTTAATATTAAGTGCCTCCAGCGACGGAACACTCGGAACATATGCAACATCCACAGGCAGCGGTGTGTTTTCCATTGCGTCTAAAACATCGTTAAGATTATATCCCTCAATAACTCTACCGTATTTTTTAAATTCCGGATCAAAAACGGATTTTATCTTGTAGTCTGCCATATAACAATCCTCCTGTATTACCATAACACCACACTTAACGCCAAAGCATTATAAAATGTTACAGTTATTAAATGTTTACCAAAAATAATTATACCATTTCTAAAGTATTTCGTCAACGAAATACAAAACGTAATATTGCACTAAAATGTATTGATATTTTTGTAAAATATGATAACCTTACTAACCAGGACTTAAATTATAGCCATGCATTTATTTTTCATTTATTTTACTTCCCTAGCACAAAAAAGTCCTCTGGAGCCTGACGCAATATAAAATGTTCCGTACTCTCTCGGATCTCCCGAAATACTTATCACCGTTCCGAAATGCTGATTATCATCACTTATAAGCTCAAAGGTTTTTCCGTAATCAAAGCTTCTCCAAAATCCGTATTTACCGTCTATAACTCCGCTTGTGTATATAGCAGGTACATCAGAACCGTCTTTCGGCATACCAAAACCTATGCCAAGAGTAAACTCGTTTGTCTTTGTAATATGAACACAGTTTACAGACTTAGTGATTTCATCAAATTCCAAACGCCAAAGTCCTGCCGGTCCGAATGATACCCAAAGAGTTTTTTCCTTTCCGCTTTCGGCACGCACTTCAATGTGCCGTTGTTTAAGTTTCTTTCTGCTTTTAGGCTTTTCAAACATCATACTAGGAGAACATTCATAAAAGGTTTTTCCTTTATCAGTACTTATAAACATTATTGATTCTTTGTTTATCGCCATAATGATACTCGAATTTACCCTGTCAGCAATAATAAACAACGGAACAGGACTTTCTTCATAATTTCGGCTTCCTATAAATTCAGATTTAGCCCAAGTTTCCCCCTCATCATCAGTATAAACAACACTATCGGTCAAAAATTCGTGTTCTTGTGCAATCGCCCAAATTATTCTTTTTCCGTCCGCTGAAACAGCTACCCATCCGGAATCTGTGTTCGGCTTTTTTATATTGTCGCAAAGCCTGTCAATCTTATCGCTCAACCCATAAGGAAAACCTAAGTGTCTCCATGTTTTGCATTGGTCGTAAGAAATAATTACTCCGCCGATAGTTTTTCCTGTCCAGTTCCCCCTGGGAGTTGCAACGACCACCTCCGGCTTTTCATCTGTGTAATCCGCATTAAGACATGTTATGTATCTGTCTCCCTTATCGTTTGCGAAAGAATTTTCAGGGATTTCATCAACATCAGAAAATGCAAAGCCTCCTAAATCGCCAACAATATCTATACATCTTATTTTTCCCTTAGGAGGACTATATACATTGATATGGACAGTTTCTTCCATACCATCGCAAAGAGGTTCCCATTCAACAACGCCGTCATTCTTAGATGCAGTTAAATTCTTTGAAACAAACACTCCTGTTCCTGTATTAAACACCGCCATATCAGGATCAAAAGGATTTATTTTTATATCGCTCATCCAATGAACCAAAAGCATTCCCGAATTATACTCCGGTTTCATATACGGTACTGTGAAATTGACCCTTCCCACGCTTAAATTATATAAAATCTTCTTCCAGCTGTCTCCGTTATCAAAGCTTATGTAAATGCTGTTGGGGTGAGCTTCTCCTATTTCGGATAAAACAAGCATACCATTGCAGAAATCCACTCCGCTCAGTCCCACTCCGTCTACATCAACAGGTGTAATATCCTGAACCGAGTTCTCTATTATCCTGCCCTGCTTATTAAGCTCATATCTGAATATCTTACCGCTTACCACTGACGCCGAATCACAAGTATATCTGTCAGGATTTTCGTCCTTTCCCGTCTGAGTGAATGTAACATAAAAATAACGCTTTTTCGTCTTATTATCTGTACCAAAAGTACTTCTCTGAGCAACAAATCCTGCCAAGACCGATTTTGCAAAGTGATCCGCATCAGGCTGACGTACTTTCACAAAGCTTTCTCCGTTGTCATATGAAACATACAGCGAATGTCCTCTGAATGTTTGACCGCCATTTTCAGACATATTATTTCCTCCGCTTGTGCCTACAAAAACTGTACGGTTATCTGCCGACTGAACGACATTTACAAATGTTAAATTTGTTTCCCCGTTTACATCCAGCTTATCCCAGCTATCGCCCTCATTGCTCGATCTCAAAAGTCCTGAAGTTTGAGAGGCAAAAAACAAATCGTCTCCGATTTTAATTAAACGCTCGCCGGTTGCCCTGCCCATACAGTTTCCGTGGATTGGACACGGAATGGATTTTGTTTCAAAGCTTTCACCCCTGTTATGACTTATGCAAAGCTCACCCTTTTTATTATCTCCGCATGCCATATAAAGAATGTCCTTATTGTTTTCATCTAACGCAATCGACAAAGGGTAGCATTGATCAGGCTCTACTGATGTAACGCTGTCGATAAGAGAGATCCACTTGTTGTTTTCAAAATCATATCTGTATGTTCCGCCTATATCGGTTCTTGCATAAAGAATATCAGAAGCTTTTTTATGAAATACAAATCCGGTTACAAAACCTCCGCCGCCGATTTTAAAATTTTTATAATCATATTTTATCTTTTCCATAAATATAACCTCTTTCATAATACTATGAACACTTTTTCTCTTTCTTAACGGCATCTTTGCGGTTTACTATATAAATTCCGACACTGACTAAAGCCAGCGAACAAACAGCCGATATACTAAACGACTCGGTTTCACCCAGTAAAACAACTGAGAAAACTGACCCAAACACAGGATTCATAAACCCGAAAACTGTGACCTTAGATACAGGATTGTATTTTAAAAGCACAGACCAAAGACTATATGCAGCTGCCGAAAGAAACGCTAAATATAAGAGCATAAACACAGCCTTAACAGAGGTGATTTTTAGTGTTCCGCCAAAAATCAATCCTACCATTGTCATAACTGCGCCTCCGAACATAAACTGCCATCCACTTAAAAGCAAAGGACTTGCATATGCCGAATACCTTTTCATAAATACAGACGACATTGCGTATCCTATTGCTGAAATCAGTATAAAGCCCTCGCCCGTAAATCGAAACTGAAAATCAAGTCCGGTGAGATTTATAAGTATTACACCGACAAATCCTATAAGACATCCCAATATTTTTGATGAAGTTATTCTTTCAAGCCTGAATATTATACACGATACAAAAAGAGCAATAAAAACACTTGCACCGTCTAGTACTGATGCCTTTACGCCTGTTGTATGAGAAAGACCTATATAGAAAAACAAATACTGAATAATAGTCTGAAACATAGAAAGTATTACTATTTTTCCAGCTGAAGTTCTGTTTGGAAAAAGAAATCTTCTTTCAGCTATACTTCCTGTCAATACCGTAAAAATACCGGCTAAGAAAAATCTTATTCCGGCAAATAATATCTGTGAAAACGCGTCATCATTCCCTATACCGAAAAGTTCGTATCCTATTTTGATGCAGGGAAAAGCGCTTCCCCATAATGCACAGCATATTATCGCACAGAATACCATGACCGGCGTCTTTGTCATAATAATTTTTATTCTGTTCTTTTTATCAGGGTTATCTGATAAAATTTTATTTGGCTGTGTATTTGATTTTAATGTCATATCAAACTTCTCCAATAAAAGTATTAACCGTCGTATTTGATCCAGTTTTCATATTTCATCATGTGAAACAATTTATCAATTACCCTTTTTTGTGACAAAAAAGATTTCAAGATTTCAACCTTTGATTTATAAGAATTATCATCCATTGGAATCATTCGGTTTTCAAATTCAGGCATTTTTTTCTTGCTGTGATATTTACCAAAATAATAAAGCGTACTGTTATTTACCAGTTTTTTGTATTCGCTGCTTACTATATTGCTGATTGTCTTGTGTTGAATATGTCCGTATTCTCCGTCCTTATTATGAGTAACAATCAAATCCCAATTTTTCATTTCAAGAAGATAATCAACCGTATTTATTACATTGTTTTTAATTCCTATCCAATTGTCTCTTTTTCCAAATGTCTTATCGGGAAAATCAAGAATAAAAGGTATATTAGTTTCGTTCAGCTTTTTTACAGCTTTATTGAATTCTTCTTTTCTGATTTTGTTACTACCTCCCGTAAAACATACAACAAGATATCCTCCTTTCATAAGATGTTCCCCTCCCCAAATAGTTTCATCGTCAGAATGGGCAACGATCATTAACTTGTTGACGCCTGAAATATCAAGATTTTCAAGAGCTGCAATATCACTATATCTTTTAAAAATTCTATGCATCCAGAACACACCTGCATTTAATGTGAACAATATAATAAAAGCAGAAAAGCTTGCAAATATCTTTTTTGCCAGACTCCATTTTTTAATGCCTCTTATCTTATTTATAATTAAACTCATAGTAAGTATTTCTCCTTTATTAACAGTGAATATTAATTTAATTTAAAATGACTTTTTCTTAAAATCTGTATGATTATTACAAGTGCAAACAGGGATAATCCAAAAACCGATATTATCTTAGCTTCCTTTAAAAGCGGAGAAGTATAAACTATCTTAATATTGTGTTTTCCTTTTGATATTTTAAAACCGATAAATGCTTTATCAACTATTTGAATGTCAGTCTTTTGTCCGTCTACATATGCGCTGAATCCCTTATCAAACGGAACAGACAACTTAAAATAGCTGTTATCATTTGAAACATTTACCGTTCCCTCGTAATTATTTCCTCTTGTTTTTGACTTATCTATTATAAACTCGTCAACGCTGTTTTTCAAGCTGTCAAGTTCGTCTTTTTTTACAGAATAGAATTTCCAGTCACTAAGCTTGTATTCCCCTTTTGAAAATTTAATCTCAATACTTTTTAAAGGCTCATTAGACGAAAGTACAAAACAAAATTTCTCGTTATTGTTATAATACTTCCATTCCGGATCTGTAAGCTTATTTTTTATTCCGTTAATAGTCAGATGAATATCCGTAGGTTTTTTTGAAACCTTATTATCTGAAACGCAAGTTATAATAAAATAATCGTCAACAGGCTTTTTTAAATATACAATACACTTATCCGAATCAAACGAATTTCTTGTTAAAGAGTTTTTAAAGGTTCTTTTAACTTCTTCAGCCGTATCAACATAAACTGTATTTTTCTCTTTATCATACCTGATATTATCAGGAAGCTCTGCAAAAAGCTCGTCTGCTAAATCTGAACCTATATCCTCAATGCCATCAACTGAAACATCCGGTATGTTTTCATTGACAACAGTATAGTCCATTAATGCTTTCATATTATACGGATATACTAATTTATCATACTGAGAACTACTCATTAAATTTGAAGACGCAAATCCCACAGGCATTACATTTTCATTTTCAAACAAAGTAATACTGTCTTCTCTTTTTATTTCCTTATAACCGTAAGGAATATTTTTGCTTGAATTTCTTACGTCTGTATTTTTAACAAACAGATACTTCTTTCCCATATAATAATAAAAGAAAGGATTCATAGTTTCAGTAACCATTGCCGAATTTCTGTGAGGCATTTCATTTTGAAACTCATTATAGTAAAAATGATTATAGTACTGGTTCTGAAGAGAGGAATATATCGTTGTCTGATAATAATCTTTCCCGTAAACCTTATTTATTGTCGTATCTTCATCTGAATACTGAGAAACACGATACAAATTTTTATCCTTATCTGAAAAATCCGTATTATCAATTTCTTTTGATATTTCTTTATCCACTCTCAATATATCATTCTTTAAACAAAGAGAGTCATATAAGTTTCCTGACACGCAAAATATAAATACTGATGCTGAAATAACAGATATAAATACTATTGAACTATGCTTTTTATAAAAAATCAAATAAGCTGTATTAACAATTAAAATATCTATTACAAAAATGAACAAGTAATTATACTCATTATATAAAAATAAATATAAAATTTCTCCTAATGTAATTCCCACATTCATCAATATCCAAAAACGCAGGGATATGCTTTGGTCAAAGACTGCTTTGACTAATTCAGCGGTTAAAATCAATGCTAGTGGAATAAGCGGAATAATCGCCTTGCTCTCACTATACATAAAGCCGTTCATTATATAGGATAAACCTTTAAATATCACAAATACAGATAATACTATTCCTACAAATCTGTATCCTCTGTTTTTTCTGACAATTGAAAAAACTATTGCTATAAGCGAAATAACTGTCAGCCCCATAGAATAAAAATCATAAAGAATCGTATTGTAGTCAAGCGTAGGAATAAGAATGTCAATTAACGATGCTTTTACATTTGTATCTGCTCTGCCTTGTAAAATAGCATTTAATGTAGGCAGCCACAAAACAGCAGAAATCATTACAGACACAAGCATACATATTCCCAAATTCAAAACAGATATTATATATCCCTTAATTTTGAATACAGAATTTTTATTCAAATAGACAAACGTAAAATAAAGAAAAACCGCAAGATAGCTTCCTATACTGAAATAATAGCTTGTCATCATAATCATAGTCAAACAGAAGATAAGCCCTGCACGACTATTCTTTTCAAAGAAATTATCGCAGCAAAACAAAGCTCCTATTAAAAAAGGAAAATACCAAACGAACATTATATGTCTGTGGCTATGCAAAATAATCGGAGCTGCCAGTAAAAATAAAACGCTGATAAAAAAAGAAATTTTAGTATCATAACGCTTTCTTATCCAAATATAAAACATTATAACCGATACAGGAACGCAAATTAAACTTACTGCCTGAATATAAGATGACATCGATATAAATGGCAGCAAATAACTCGGAAGTATCAACGGATTGAAAAGTCCGTAATATGAAAAATTATATATATTCTGACCGGCACCTATCTGCGGAGCAAAGCTCGGAAAAAAACTTTTAGTTTCATAAAACAAATTTCTGAAATACTCTGCCAACGCATAATGCTGACTATTCCAATCTATTTTCGATCCGTATGCAAATTTTAATCTTGTTATTATAAGTACTATAACCAAATAAATAAGCATCAATATACCAATAGATATTAAATCTTTTTTCTTCATTCTTAGTTTTTCAGCCATGTTTACCTCTTAAAAACTCCAAATAATTTATCCTAATAATCTAATTGTATTATTTCAATAATACAATTATACTGCTGATTATCAGGCATGTCAAGAAAAAGTACAATATTTATCACTTAAATTTATAAATCCTTCCTTTGCAAGTTTCTGATAAACAGAATCTTCAAGGAAGGATCTGTATTATTTAATAAAAATAAATTTTTAAGTATATTATTTATTTATCTTCCGTTTTAACTGCCTAATTCCAGACTTATTTATTCTTATTGCCCAGTAATATCGGTTGTCATACAGAACCTTGACAAGCTCTCGACCGCCTTTAACTTTTCCGCTTCCGGCAATGACCTTTACCGTTTTTGCTTTGATGGTCTTGACTTTGTTTTTTCTTTCGATACTGCTTGATTTGTAAAGACCGAGCTTGCCGTTCTTTTTTACGACTTCAAAGGTTATAAGCTGCTCTTTCTTTACAACAACGTGACCTTGCAGATTAGATTGTTTCATCCAACTTTCAATTGACATCTTTTTCAGTATTCCGTCATCATAAGATACAACATTATCAGCATTCCAGTTAGCCTCTGTATAATAGACTGTATCTGCGATAACGTATTCAACGTATTTAACGTGACCGTATGTACCGCCGTTAAAACAAACTATTGAATTAGGCTTAGGATACTTCGATACCTGAAAGCCTGAATTTTTACAGCTTTGATAAACATCTTTTGCGTTACCTCTTGCACCGATTTTAATGCCTTTCTTTTCAAAGGCACGTCCTTGAGTATACCAAACGCACTGACCTCTTAAGGCGGTATTAACAGGCGGTTTATAATATTTGCTGTTAAAATCAGCTAACCGCTTACCGAGTGATCTTTCATAATTTATTGACATTGTAAGTCCTCCTTATTAAATTATTATTTGAAAACCAAATTAGGGTTTTCAATAATACCTCTAAAGTAAAAAAAGTTGCACATTTTTGTGCAACAAAAAGAAGCATTAATAAGTAAGGAGGAAATTATAATTCCAATAATATATTCTTTATTTTGTTCAATATTATATAATTTGTAGTCTCCCGACCAAATTTTTCAGAAATAAAAAAGACGTCTGCAAAGCCTGCAAACGCCTATTATGTAACTTTGAGTGAAACTTAATTTGCATAAATTTTCCGTACAGTCAGGATAATTTTCCCCATAAGGGAAATCAGTTTTAACGTATATAAATACTGTATGACCAGTATATAAGTTATATTTATTTAAAACCTCTGTTTCGTAGGCGTATTTTGATTTAAATGTTTTTGAATGGCTACTAGTTGTTGACTAAGTAGTAGGTTATTGTTCCACATAGTTAGAATCTGGTATGTAACTGGATTCATAATCTTCACCGTTTCTGATAATTCATGAGAATCTTTGCTCTTTTTCTTTATCTTTTTTACTTTTTCTGTATAATGCAGATTTAAACTTACTCCATTTGCCGTATATTTTCTTTTCGGAACTCTTTGTATATACTCTTACCCTTACATAGTAGGTCTTTTTACTCTTTACCCTTGAGCTCTTTATTGTCAGCTTATTCTTTGCAAGGTTATTATTGTAGATTACTTATATACTTAATAATGTATATTTACAATTTAATTTATAATATGAAAAAAGTTGACATTTTTATTTTATATGGTATAATTATAAAATATATGTTTCTAATTCATTGGTAAAACCTTCACTTATATCATTTATCATTTAATCAATTGTAATTCCAATCAGATGTGATTACATTTACTCTTTTTCCTAAAAATTCTTTTCCAAATGATTTGAATATATTAGTGATTCATAAAATTTTTCTATTTTATTATTCATATACAACACCTAAATTTAAAATTAACAAAGGAGCTAAGCTATTGTGAAATTTGAAGAAGCTTTATATATTTATAACGGTTGTAAAAAGAAAGTATTTATTGAAGATATATCAAAAATACGAAATGAAAATCCTGCAAAATTTAGAGATGAAATTATAGGAAACTTATATTGTCCAGAATGTCATTCTCCAAAATTGAGTCATCATCAATGTACTGGTAAACCTGATTATTTTGCTAAATACAAAAAACAAGATCATAAAGAGGGATGTATTTTTTCATATAATGAAGCCAGTCAAACGATTGTTAGCAAAATTTTAAACGATGAAAATCGTGAAAGACTTGCAAATAGACTTAAGAACTTTTTAATTTCTCTACATACTCCTGATAAGATACAACCTCATCCTCTGGTTTATACAAAAACAAACTCTAAAAACATAAAAAAAAGTACGAATCAAACTAATAATAATATTGTTATTAATTATTATTTACCTCGGAAAAGAATAACAAATAAACTATCGCCCGAAGATATAAAAGAAACTAAAATATATTATGGAGACGTTTTTATAAAATGGAAGCTACTACAAAATAGATATCTTCTTTCTATAAGTAATACAAAAAATGAATATATATGTTCACTATTTATGTCAAGTAATGTATATTCCTATATTGATAACAAATTTAAATCAGATATGAAATGTAGTGTAGCATTTTTCGGAAAATTAACAAAGTCACAAAAAGATGGAAAAATTTATTATAATATAAACATAAATCATTCTAGTGAGATTCAGTTTTTAGAAATTGAATAAAATTTATTTCCGATTATGAGAAATTACTTGTAATCTCGGGGAGCATGTTAATCTTACAGCAAAACTTCAGGAAAAGGGAATAACACTAATTGCAACGGCACAAGATTTTGGTACAAGCGGCGAAGCTAAGATAATGAAAACCCTTATGTGGAACTTATCAGAATATTACATAGACAATCTTGAAAATGAAGTTAAAAAGGGACATAAAGAAACAGCAATGAAAGGACTTCATAATATAAGTTATGCACCTTTCGGATATGTGATGTAGTTAATTAGAAATATGTAATTAATGAGCTTGAAGCAGTATAATAAAGGCTTAGAAGGTGAGAGAACAAAGGACTTAATACTATTCTCAAAAAGAAAATAGAAGAAAAACAAAATCAATATAATGCACTTATGAGTAATCTATCTTCCGGAACACTTCCTTCGGAAGTAGTTAGTGATATTGGAATTAAAATGAACAATCTCAAAGCGGAAATAGAAAATCTGAAGAATACAAAACCTCCGAAAGATTATACAGTAGATCAAGTCTCTAACTGGCTTAATTCTTTAAAAAACAATCCCGATGATAAAGCTATACATATTCTTATTAAACGAATTGATATAAAAAATAAGACCGAAATCAATATACAAAGTACATTGAAATCGGTCTTATGTGAAACTGGTTGCGGAGGCTGGATTTGAACCAACGACCTTCGGGTTATGAGCCCGACGAGCTACCGAACTGCTCCACTCCGCGATATTATTTTTTATTGCTTAATTATTATAACATTATATATTTTGTTTGTCAAGGATTTTAAAAAAATAATCAAAAATCATTCGACAAAATATTGACAGTGCAAATACATAGTGATATAATAAATAAGTAAATTAAATATTTGAACCGGGGGGCTTGTTTGGCAGGCTGAGATAAAGTAATCTAACTTTGACCCGTTTAACCTGATTTGGATAATGCCAACGTAGGAAAGTTTTTAAAGCAGAGGTGTGCCGTTTTGGGTATGCCTTTTTTATTTACAAAACAGTGTAAAAATTGGTTTTGCCGAAATATGCGGTTAACTTCAAATATTGATTTAAAAATATTTATAAGGAGTGTGTTTTATGTCAAACACAAAAACTATCAAGCTTGTCGAGGGAGCGGTAATGGTTGCCCTTGCTGTCGTATTAAGCTTCGTAAAAATCATTAAATTCCCGTGGGGAGGTTCTGTAACACTGCTTTCTATGCTACCCATAGTTATTTATAGTATTCGCAATGGTGTTAAATGGGGTATGCTGGTATCAGTAGTGTATGCTTTGCTGCAAATGTTTATTGACTTAGGCGAGGTTGTAAGCTGGGGACTGACTGCACCGGCACTTATCGGAACTTTAGTTTTTGACTATATTATTGCATTTTCTGCATTAGGTCTTGCGGGTGTTTTTAGAAGCAAACGAATTGCAGGAGGAATCGCAGGAATCGTTGTAGCAGTATTTTTGAGATATGCGTCGCACGTTATTAGCGGAGCAGTAATTTTTCATTCAGCGGGAAAAATATGGGAAAGTTTTTCGACAGAGAATTCTTGGATATACAGTCTTCTTTATAACGGAGCATATATGCTGCCTGAAATGATATTTACTGTAATAGGTGCAGTAATACTGTTTGCTGTGCCGCAAACTAAAAAAATGATAGTAAAATAATAATTTAATTACATATTTAAAAGCCTCCGATACAGGAGGCTTTTATTATATTATTTAATTATCCTCGGTTTCTTCAATTATACTGCTTATCTGCTGTTCAACATAGCTGTTATCTAAATTGATTTCGGCTGAACAACGACTGTCGTACTCTTTTATTTTACTTTGTATATTGCAAATAATTTCTTTCTCCTGTTCAGGAGAGGTTTCAGTATCAACAACTAAATCAAACATAACTTTTATATTGTCATTATCATCGATCATTCTGAAATCGTGTATTGAAAAGCTGGAGCTTTCTTCTTTTACTATTGAATTTACTATCTCTTTAAGTTGAATAGCCTTTTCATTATTAACAGAAACAGGGTCCATATGAATCACAAGATTAATCCCAAGCTCGCTTTTGACCCGCTTTTCAAGAGAATCTATTGTTTCGTGTACCTTAAGTATATCTGAATTGTCAGGTATCTCTGCATGAACAGACGCAAATACTCTGCCCGGTCCGTAATCATGAACTATAAGATCGTGAATACCAACAATATACTTGGAATCAGTTAAAACATTGTATATATTTCTAATTGTTTGTTTATCAGGAGCAGAACCTAGAAGTATGCCTACGGTTTCTTTTGCAATTACAAAGCCGTTATAAATTATTATAATCGATACCAGTAAACCCATAATTCCATCAACAGGAACCTTTGTGATTAACGCTCCTATAACAGTTGCAATAATAACAGCAGAAGTTGAAAAGACATCGTTTAAGCTGTCCTTGGAATTTGCAATTAGAACACCTGAATTTATTTGATTTCCTATATATTTGTAATAATAAAACAACCACAGCTTTATAATTACGGAAATCAACAGTATAATCACAAGAATTAAATTAAAATGTATCAATTCCGGGTTTTTGATTTTCCCTATTGATGAATTAAACAGCTTTAGCCCTACTAATAGTATCAAAAATGATATTATAAGAGAAGATATGTATTCAACACGTCCGTGTCCGAAAGGATGTTCAGCGTCCGGTTTTTTGTTTGAAAGCTTAGCCCCGATAATTGCAACAAAGCCTGAACAAGTATCAGAAAGATTATTGAAAGCATCTCCAGTAACTGCAATACTATTCATAGCTATACCGATAAACAGCTTCATCAGGAATAGAAAAAAATTGCAAAAAAGACCTAATAATCCACTGAAAACTGTGTAGGATTCTCTTACTTTTTTATCAGAAACATTTTCATAATCCTTTATAAACTTTCTTATAAGCAGTTTTATCATAAAATCACCTAATTGCCGTATATACATAATTGTTAACTTTAATTTGTATGCCACTATTGAATTTACAGAATACATTTTAATTCGGCTATATTATAGTATATCATAATTGATAAAAAATGAAACTAAGAATTATAAAAATTATCAAAAAAGCTATAAAAAACACCGCCCTATTTTTGGGCGGTGCTTTGCATTTGGCGGAGAGAGTGGGATTCGAACCCACGGTACCTTTCAGTACGACGGTTTTCAAGACCGTTCCGTTATGACCACTTCGGTATCTCTCCAAAATATTTAATTAACTGCCAGTATTAGAACAGCTTTATTATTTTATCATACGCAATTCATCTTGTCAAGTATTTTTAAAAAATTAGTTTATAAAATTCTTGTAAGGTTAATATTTTTAATAATCACGCATATATTTTATTATTAATTAAAAAAACAAGCTGCTATTCTTAATCAATTGAAAGATTTTGTAAAAATAAAACTGATTGTGCGGCATTTTGTAAAATATGATTGTTGACTTAATAAATACTGAAAGCTATAATATAAATGTGCTGATTTTAATAGATAATAGTTATATAATATTCAATACAAAACGAGGTGACATCAATGGAAAAGAGTGTTTCCGCCAAAACAAGAAAATCAGGTATAGAACTGCTCAGGATTCTCTTAATGATAATGGTTATTTTTATACACACCTGCGTTTATGGCGGATATTCCGATATGGCTGTTCACTATTTGTCCTTTCCGGGTAAAGCACTTTATTATCTGACTTATATGTCGTCAAGATGTTGCGTTTATGTGTATATAGTTGTTTTCGGATACTTTTCAGTTACATCCGGTAAGACGCTCAGTGCTTTAAAAAGTAAAATAGCAAAGGTTTATCTTCCAATGTTATTTTACTCGATTTTAATCCCATTTTTAGGACAAGCACTAGGTCTGTGGAAGCTGAATGTAATAGAAAAAGTAAGAGCATTTTTTCCGTTCACATCAAGAATATGGTACTTTATGACCCTCTATTTGCTAGTCCTTATTTTAAGTCCGTTTCTTAACAAGGCTCTGACGGCATTATCTAAAAAAGAAT
Source organism: uncultured Clostridia bacterium (assembly GCA_947584375.1). GTDB lineage: Bacteria > Bacillota > Clostridia > Oscillospirales > Ruminococcaceae > UMGS1601. The sequence goes on from CANPWL010000001.1 coordinate 120,631, forward strand.
ATACACAGTTAGTAGTGATATTATTTTTAATGTTTTCAGTATGGACCGCTTTTTCAGGGCTTGAGCAAACAAGTGACATTATAAGACTGGATAAGATTTATGAAACCCTAAACGGTAAAAGCTTGTATGGATTTGTGTATATGTATATTTTAGGCGGCTATTTAAGACTTCATGTGCCTTGCCATAATAAAGCTAAATACAGATACTTGTTCTTATTCGTTTCTCTTACGGTAATTAATATCTTACTTTATAAATATGTATATAGTTATTCTAAAATAGCAAATGCAAATAATAATCCGTTTATTGTTTTACAAGGATTGTGTCTGGTTATGTTTTTCAGAGATTTAAAGTTCAAGTCAAGAGCTATAAATTATATTGCATCTGTAAATCTCGGTGTTTATATGATCCACGAACAATACCTTATCAGACATAAATTATGGAAAAACTGGTTTGGCTTTTTACATGAAAGATCCTTTTATAAAACATGGTTATATCCTCTGAAAATCATTCTTATTTGTATTATAGTTTATATGGTATGCGGGTTAATAGAAAAAATACGAACATGGCTGTTTGCCGCAATTAAAGCTTTGTTTGTTAAAGTAAAATCATATAGAAAAGCAAATATATAAGTTTTATTTTATTTGAAAAATGCATAAATTATGAACTTTGGCAAATAATAAAAACACCCAAACCCTTTTGGCACATAGGGTTGGGTGTTATTGTTATAATTATTTTAATTTAATAATGTAATTTATTAAGCCGCATCAGAAACTGTATACTTTCCTTCATTGTATACGCACTGCTTATCTCCGCTTTTATAAGTAATTTCTTTAACCTTACCGCCTTCAATGTTTGTGTCAGTAACATTAGTATCTAAATTCTTAAGTTCACAAAGTGCTTCAACCTCAGAATAAGCAATTACCGTAGCAGCATCTGAAGCACCAAGAGTGTATACAACAGTATGTGCATCATTATTCTCACCATATTTCTCAGATGCAAGAGATTGTACAGCTGTAACTAATGAACGTGTTTCTGAAACAATTGAATTTTCTCTTGACTTATCAATATATCCGATAAGTGATGGAATAAGAACAGCAGCCATAATAGCTAAAATAACTAATACAACGATAACTTCAACAAGTGTGAAGCCCTTGTGGTCCTTTTTCATTAATTTCTTCATGATCAAATCACCTTTCCGATTATAAATTTATTTTGTGCCAAATATAAAATTCCTTATTAATATTATATATATAGTTGTGAATAATGTCAAGAGAATATATAATTTTTGTTAAACTTACATAATGACTTGGCATTATATTTGTATGCATTGGCAATGTTTTAATTAATTATATACTCTTGCCAGCTGTTCCAAGCACCTACATAAACAAATGCTTTAGACTTATCTTCAGTAATGGCAATCAATCCGTCGCTTCCTATAACGTCTCCACGGTTCCAGTTGTTAAAATTATTATTAACAGTTATACTGTTTGAAAAATCCATCTTTATCGGCTTAGCTCCCCATTCCTTGCTGTAATAATCCAAAATACTCATACAAATAGCGTCTATATCAGGATTATTTGTACCGCTCATTACAACATTTCCGTTGATAACAAACTCATAGTAACCGCCCGGATGACGATTGTATCCTAACTGAAGCTGTTCGGGATGATAGTAATATTCGCCTCCATATTCATACACATGTCCCACAAGCAACTGATAATTTGCATAGTGTGTTGACTGATTATCATTATCATAACCGTTTACCATATCCTGAACTATGGTAAACAACTGACCGCCTTCCTTAAACGGTTCAGGCAATGTCGGCGTAGGTTTTTCTACATCGGCAGTTGTAACCGAAGGTTCGGTTTTTATTTCCGGGTCAGGGTATGAAGAAGGTTCAGTAGAAGGCGTCACAGATGTAGCTTGAGCTTCAAGAACCGCTTTATAAATTATCTTTTTCTCACTTCCTGATACTGTAAATGATTCAGCAGGTGCAAGACTGGATTTAGTTTCTCCCTGTTCACAGTTCCATCCCTTAAGCTTATAGCCTTCCTTATTAAGCTCCGGAGGAGTTACACTTTCACCTGAATTATAATTCCTTATTGAAATTATCTTATCACCGTTTTTAAAAACAACTGAATAACTGTCGTTTATTGTGGTGACCGTTGTGGTTTTTACAATTTCGTCTCCAGCAGAAGTATACTCAAGCCATATGCCGTTCTTTGAAAGATATATCATATGTGAAAGCGTATATCCGTCGAATTTATAGCTTTCAATAAAAGATTTTCCTTTTTTGTCCTCGGGAATCGGCTTATTTTCAATTATAGTTATATCATCATATTTAGCTCCGTATTCATATGAAGAATCATCTGCATATGCCATAATTCCGAAGGAAAGGTCAGGCAACATCATTGCAAGTGATGACTCAGAGGTGCTCTCCTCTTCGGCAAGAGTCAGAATTGCGGATTCGGTTATATTATCCTTTAGAGTATCACCCGTTGTACCATATTCATCATACTCGTCATTAGCAAGATATTGTGCTGCCGTTACAACATTCCTGCATTCAGCTACTGCAATCTTCTCCTTAGAAGAATCGATATATCCAATCAAAGAGGGTATCGTAAGAGTTGCCATTATTGCTATAATAGTAAGAACAATAATAATTTCAACAAGAGTAAATCCGCTTTTGATATTGTATATCAATCGGTTTTTACCACTGAGTCTTGATTTTCCATTGCTTTTATAAAACAAATTAATCATATTAACCCTCCTTTTAAGATAATAGAATAATCTATTCCTTATTATATTATAATTCAACACAATAAGTTTTGCAAGTGCTAAACACAATATAAAATAAAAACCCATACAAAAAGCATGGGTTTTTTTTATTAAAATTCAACAGTCATCTCAACCTGCTCGTGACCGTCAGAAGTTTCATTTATCATTTTAGCAGATTTGATCTTAATTGGTGTAACAGGAGTCTCGCCGTTTCTTTCAACAGTTAGAAATTTGTCAACTACCTTCATACCTTCATCATTTACTTTTCCAAAAGCTGCGTAGTTTCCGTCAAGATTACTTGCAGAATCATAGCAAATAAAGAACTGGCTTGAAGCAGAATTGTAATCTACACTCCTTGCCATTGAAACAACGCCTCTCGTATGCGCAAGCGTATTTTGTGTAAATCCGTTCTGCATAAATTCTCCCTCTATGGTTTTATCAGAACCGCCTTTACCGTTGCCTTCGGGATCTCCTCCCTGTGCCACAAACCCCTCTACAATTCTGTGAAAGGTCAAGCCGTCATAAAATCCTGATTTAACAAGGCTTTTAAAATTCTCAACAGTTTTTGGAGCGTACTCGGGAAATAGCTGAATTACAAAACTTGCAGTCTGAGTTTCTCTTTCTGAGGAATCTTTTTCATCATCGCCGCATCCGACAAAGCTAAAACACATTGTAAGCATAAGTATAGCAGTTAAAATAATTTTAATTCGTTTCAAAATAACATCTCCTATTTTCAAATAAATTATAATAACTTATTTTACAATTGTAATTTAAAATTGTCAAGCCTACGGCTTTATATTCACTATTCATTAGAAGAAAGATTATCGTTTAATGTTCCCTTACTCATCAGCGATACCGGCATGATCATAGAGCAGACAATCTGAATTATAAACGCAGCAGCACATGCAAAAATCCCGATAATACTTGTTTTAATTACTGTTCCCACGAGCAGACCTGATAAACTACCGATATTCATTACTACTATTGAAATAACAACTGCCATTGCCGCAGTAAGTATACTATTGACAAGACAAACTCCCAAGCACTGTGCTCTGTTTGAACCGCATACATAAAAAATAGAATATGTACGCAGTCCGCCTTTGACATTCAGCGCTGAAATTGAAACTGTGCTTACTATTACAAGCAATACTATACAGATAAGAAGAGGCAGAAGCTTTATAATCTGTTCATATACATAAAGCTTTGATGCTGATTTGAATTTGTCTAATGTAATATATCCTATTGAATTAAATTTTTTGTTTATATTTTTTATCTGTTCATCAGACAAACCGTTCTTATATCTAATAATCTGCTTGTTTTGGTTTATAGTGTATTCTATACCGTTTCTGCTTAACTGGCTCTGGCTGAGAAGTAAAAGGGGCTTTGACGAGTCATCATAATTGCAATATAGATTTCTGTAATCGTCATTCTCCGTTAAATAGGTGTCAGCTCCGAATACCTGTGCTTTTTCATCCAGAATACCTATTATTTTTACATTGCAGTTTTTTTCAATCGGATGTGTAAAAGTAGGATCGCTTTTTTGGTCATATGTAACACTGGTAATTTTAATAGTGTCATTTAATGCTATACCGCTTCCGTAATTTGCTATCCCGTAAACCGTATCGCCGGACAAATCATATTGGCTAAACCACTTGCCTGTTTTAAGCTCAGGAGCATACATATTAATTATTTCATCTGTGTATGATATGAATTTTCCGTCGTCATAACCGGATGAAAAAGAAGCATTAGGCGTATAGGAACAAAGGACTGACTCTACCTCAGGATATTCTTTCTTCATATCATTTTCGTTTACTATATTGTTATTAATTGACAATCCTATTGAATAAACTCCGTCACCCTCCAGATAATCCTTGACCGGCATATAAAGCTTGATCCTTGACTGCACGCTTGATACAATTGAAAGCAAAATCAAAAAAACTACCGCTAGCTGAAGAGCTGTAAATATGTTTGTATAAATTCTTCTGAAAAATTCTTTTATTCCAAGCCTAAGCATTACTTATCCCCCGTTTTTTTCAGCATATCAACAGGCTGTTTCTCAACCTGAAGTGAAAATATTATATTTATTGCCGCAAGCAGTATTACAATAAATATTGCAAATAAATACAAATATGTATTCAGAGAATATACCTCTTGTATTTTTGGAAATGCAAACGTCAGCTTAGGCATAATTATATAATGATACAATGCCGAACATATCACAAATATTATTATCGATATTCCTGCAACCTCTGCTAAATACATTATACGCACCCTTATTCTGGTACATCCCGACAGCCTTAAAATTGCCAGCGTTTTTCTGCGTGTGTGCATAATATATCTAAACAAAATCGCCAGGTTTATTGCAGCCAGTACTGACAACGCTATTGAAATCAGCATAATAGACGCATAAAATGTCTGCTCGGTAGTGTCTACCGTTTCAAAATCAGGAAAGTTTACCTTATCTCCGTATACATCTTCAAATGCAGCTTTTATTTTTCTATATGTATCGGTAGTGATCGGCTTGTCAGTAAGTAATTCTACACTATCAAATGTCAATTCATCAGGTAAAAGCTTAAATGGAACAATATATTGACCTAAACTATCATCAGAAGCAACACCTATTACATCCAATTGCATACCCATAAACTCTACTTTTTTTCCTATTAAACTTGTATCACTGCCAGAAGGCAAATAAATAACCGGTTTACCTTCAAGCTCTTCTTGTTGTGTTAAATATCTGCCATCTAAAATCCTAGTGCTTTTTGCAAATGACGAATACAAACCATACTGATGAGCCGAAGCGTCATATTCAAGCCTGCTAATCAAATAATTTCCTACTTCATCCATATCTTCATTTAAATTAGTTATAGTAATATTGTTATTTGTTTCCGTATTAAAAGAATATATATCCTCAAAATTATAAGTAATACCAAATCCAGTAAATGAACTTTTAGTTTTATCATCAAGCAATTCCAATACCTGTCTGAACTCTCCCAGCGTACTTTTGCCATCTCCAAAATATTCAGTAACATATTCTTGTGATTCAGTATCAGTTATATTGCCAAATGAAATGCTTGGTTCATAGTCACTTAAATGCCACTTTGCAATATCCGAAACTAATTTAGAAGCATAATCCTGATAAACCCCATGAGAAAAAACTATTACTAATACAGATACTATATTGCATAATATAAACAATGCGAAAATCATGGGGGATTTTCGCATTGAAACAAATATGTTTTTTAAAATATACTTTATTGTACGCATTATGTCACTTCTTTTGAGTAATTTTATAAGTCAAACTGTCAATAACATAACCATTTGATGCAGATGGTTTTAATCCCGAACCATGAACATAATAAATCTTAGTATCTTTCATTGAACGTGCCATAGCAATATTGGCATATACTTGTTTGCCTTCATTTGAGTCATCTTTGCTCGAAACATATGTATCTTTATATACTTTATATTTTATTACCGATGCCTCAACATATCTTGAATAAGCTGTTGGATTAGTAGTCTTTGTTCTAACATTTTCATTTGAACCTTTAAACATCCATTTCATCTCATTCCCTGTTCCTGTATACTCATACGTTTTATTGTACTTGTTTACAGTTTTTTGTAAGCCATAGCCGTTGTTGACAACAAAAGAAATGACATAATCGCCGCTAAAGTAAGTGTAACATCCTTTTTTAATACTGTAATTAATTTCTCCCAGCTTTTTCAACTAAATTTTACTAAGTTTTATAGACAATTTGACTGTTCGTGAACTAAATAACCATCCCAAAATAAACGCTCACGAGATTTATTTCAGGATTACATAAACTCTCTCTATATCACCTTTACCCTTTCTATGTTTTAAACACAATATCCTATGAATTATTTTACTACTATTAGTTATTTTTGTCAATATTATTTTTAAATTTTGTTAATTTCATACAAAATAGAGAAATAATATTTGTAGACTATTTACGCTTTATATTAAGCAAATTAATAAAAATATATATAAATAATAAAGCAATAACCGTTCCTGCAAGGACAACATACATAGTATCCAGACTTACCTTATCATCAAAAAAATACAGATTGCAGTCGATAGAATCTTTAATGCTTTCAACAATCTTATCCGGAAAGTGCTGTGCATTCATTTCATTAAACACACCTCTCATGGCATGATTACGAATCAAAGAGGTACCATAAGTTCCGGGCAGGAAAGACAATACCTTTTGCAGACCGCTGCCAAACTGAGAAATCGGCATATAAGCACCGCAGATAAATCCATAACCTGCACTTATGATAGTTCCCACAGCAGACATCTGCCCCTGAGAAGTTAAAAAGAAATTAATTATAGAAGACAGTGCAGTACCAAACATCACAAGAAGAAAAACATCTAAGATAATCAGCATAATATCTGCCGCCGACATATACCAACCGACATTCGCAAGGTAAATAAATGATACTGCTGCTGCGATCAAGCAAATAATCAAAGTAGTCAATGCAGTTGAAATATAGTAGCCAAAAGCCAAGGTGATTTTTTTAACAGGTGTAATAGTCAAATCATTTCTTGCCCCTGTGACCTTATCCTGAACCATTAGCATATTAGAACAAAACGCAACAGTTATACAACAAACTGCCAAAAGTGACGAAAAAAGCTGACCGCCCACACAACCGTTTATAAGCTTATCTGATACGTTAAAATTCTTAGGCAAAGCCATAGAAAAAGTATCACGAAAAACATTGCTCAAGAAAGTAACATAAAGCACAAGCAATATTATCGGCGTTATCAAAGAAGTGAAAAACATTCCTTTATCCTTAAAAAACAGTTTAGTGTTTCTCCGAACCAACATAATAAGCGAACTCATTTATATTCCCCCTTTTGAAGCGTTTTCTGCTTCTGTTAGTTTTTTACCTGTTACCGCAAGAAACACATCATCCATTTTCCCCTTTAAAATCTCATAGTCTTTGAACACTTCAGGATACTTGACTATCAATTCGGTTGCTGCCTCTGTATTAGGCACAGCTATACGAAAACCGTCACGAATCGTTTCATATTTCATACCCAGCATATCCGCCTGCTCTTTTGTTGAATTATAAAGTGTAATAAAATCCCCCGTATATTTATTTTTAAGCTGTAAAGGAGTACCTTCTGCGGCAATTTCTCCGTTATCTAAAATCACAACATAATCTGCGTCGGCAGCTTCCTCCATATAATGAGTGGTAAGAAACACGGTCATTTGATTTTCTTTTCTAAGCTGAGAAACAACATTCCAAAGCGTTTTTCTAGTCTGTGGGTCAAGACCTGTGGTGGGCTCGTCAAGAATAAGAATTTTCGGACTGTGAATCAATGCCCTTGCAATATCAATTCTTCTACGCTGACCGCCCGACAGCTTTCCGACTGTACGTTTGAGCAAGTCCTCAAATTCCAGAAGTTCAGACAGCTCTAATAATTTTTCCTTGAATCTTTTACCTGTTATTCCGTAAAGAGCCGCACGGCTCTGCAAATTATCCTTTACCGTCAAAGCCTTATCCAACACCGAATTCTGAAACACAACTCCAACTTCGCTTTTTATTATATCAATGTTGCTGTCAAGGTTATATCCGTCGATAACAACCTTTCCCCTATCCTTTTCAAGCTGCCCACACATTATTGAGATAGTTGTACTCTTGCCTGCACCGTTTAATCCCAAAAATGCAAACAGTTCGCCCTCTTTAACTTTGAAACTCAAATCATTTACCGCTGTGACGTCTTTAAATTTTTTAGAAAGCCCGATTATTTCAATAGCGTTCATTTATGCGTCCTCCTGTTCTGATATGTTATTTTCAATCCTTGATATATATCTGTTAGCATTTGACTTATAGTTTCAGTATCCCAATCTAAAAATGAAGTTACAATCATTACCGCTATTCCGTGAACGTATATCCACATCTCTGTATGAAAAAGATAAGCCTCGTCCTTGCTTATCCCTATGCTTTGAGATACAAGATCAATTATATCTGCAAACTCCTCTTTATTAATTTGCATTTTTTCCTTTGAACGATCACGCATAAAAAGAAGTTTAAACAATTCCCTCTCCTCTTTTGCAAAGCGGATATAGTACATTCCTATTGCTTTATAAGCAGGATAATCAGCGTCTTTTACTGCACGTTTATTGTACTCCTGATGAATCGCACCTGCATATTCTATAACATCTGCTTTCAACTTTTCCATAGTGGAATAATTACTGTAAATCGGCTGGGTGGAACAACCCAGTTTATCTGCTATAGACCTTGCATTCAATCCTTCTGCTCCGTACTTCCGTATAATATCAACAGACGCCGAAACAATATCCTCTTTAGTAACCCTGACCTTAGGCGGCATTTTATCACTCCTTTATATAACATCTGTTATATATCAATTGTTATATTACACTATAACAAAGCTTTTGTCAAGAGAAATTTATAAAAAAAAATTACCGCAGAGAAACTCCCCTGCGGTGTTAATTATGACTTATCTTTCTCAATCGGGATCAACAATTCAACATAACTGTCGTTTTTGTTTTTGCTGAATAAATGAATAACGGTTATTTCCGGAGCGTCTGAAATAATATAGGGCGATGTAGCCAACCACTCGTTGATAAGTCTTTTACGCAAATCAAGATGTTCGTTTATGCAGTTCGCTCCACGTTCCGTTTCAACCTGTACATATAAATGTTCGGGTACTTTTATCACACTTAACAGCTCGGCGTATTTTCCTGCCGTCTTTTCCAGGTGACTGTTAAAATATTCTGGTATAACTGCACCAATAGTAAATGAATAACCGCTGTCGTCAATATCCGATATAACGCAGTACTCTGTCTCGCAGTCGTCTGCCATTCCCTGCAATGCGTATCTCACAAATCTTGTGCTTCCGTCTACCATATAATCGTGCTGTTGATTGTACCTGTCGCCGGGCTCTCCCTCAAAGCGTTTTTTAAGTCCTGTGATTACCATACTTGGTTTGCTTACAATTTTGTAATTTAACATATTTCCGCCCTCCAATGAAATTTTTATCGACATTCTGGAAAACGACTTTAAATCAGCGTTTCTTTTCTTTGCCTGCGACGGAGTTATTCCATGAAAGCGAACAAACGCTTTAGTAAAGCTGTCAGGACTTTCATAACCATATTTGATTGCTGTATCTATGACCTTTGCCCCTCCGCTTATCTCTGCTCCTGCAAGTGTAAGCCTTCGATATCTGATGTATTCTCCGACCGTATAGCCGCATAAAATACCAAACATCCTTTGAAAGTGGTAAGGCGATGAAAAACTCCTATTTGCAATATCATTTATATTCAGCTTTTCTGTTATGTTGTCCTCAATATAGTCTATTGCACTTTTTATACCTGTTATCCAGTCCATTATTTTTTCCTCCCGTCTGACAATATAATATCACCGACAATAAAAGCTTACCCGATTATGTGTGCTTTTAGGTATCTGAATAATTTGAACTATTTAATTATATAACATATTTTATCTAACAAAACAGTTAGGGGCAAGGAATGGATATTCCTTGCCCTATTAATATAAAAAATTCCTGCTTTGAAACACTCAAAGAAAGTATGCTGCGTTGCTGTGTTTCATAACGGCATCAGCTTAATGTTGGATATTTCATAACGCTAATTTGGGCTTTGTGGCACGAGCAATATTTAGCTTTAAATTCTTACTTTCTCACCATAACATAATAACTGCTCTCCCTACCACCGAAACGGTAATCACCGCTTTTCCATTCAATGATGAGATATTCCTTACCGCTAAACTTCTTTATCTCATAGGCACATGCATTGCTGTTCCACTTACGCAGCCAGTAGCCTTTTGTCCATGTATGCTTGTCATCGCCGCTTATCACCTCGTCACCATAAATCGCAGTAACATGACCGCCTTCCATAAATTTTATCTCTTTGAAATATGGCTCGTCGATGTAATTCCAAGCTCCCTTCGGCGGATTTTTAAATGGCACAAAGTCTTTCTTTGTAAGCTCTATCGGGTCAAAGTAGCAGAACGCCTTCCAACTGCCAAGCACCCTGTCATCTGGGATAAAAGGCTTGTTTATGTCGTCCTTTTTGGATATCTGTTCTTTTGTGTAATGAACGCTGTCCAGTTTGCGAAGAGCTATTGCCGTGATCTCACCCGTTTCGGGATAGTCCTGTGACTTGAAATCTACTATCATATACAAATCGTCACCACGCTTCTCAAGACGGTAGTCGTTCGCAAAACGGCTCTCACCGTCATCAAAAAACAGTTTACCCTTAGTCCAGCCAAAGCACCAGTAATACTCGCCGTTCGGCAGGAAATAAAGATGCCTGTTACCGTCACCCAGAAGAAGGGTCGGGTAATTATCACTGTTACCATCTTCACCTAACACCAGCCATTTGCCGATGACCTGCTCATCGTTCTCAAACGACATATCCACATCTTCTATAAGCGGCTTATATTTCTGTTCCATAACAATACCTCCATTTTGTATCAAAATTTCGAGATCACGCAGCTGCCGTTCAAGCACTGCCTTGCGTTCGGAAAATATGTCCTTAGTATGCTCATTTGAGTACAGCATAGTGCGTATCTCCGCTAAAGTAAATCCGACCGATTTAAGCTCAGAAATTCGTTCAAACACGGCTATCTGCGACTTGTCATAATAGCGGTATTCGGTAAAGCGGTCAATGTACAGCGGCTTGAGAAGTCCTATTTTGTCGTAATGCCGTAAAACAGAAATATTCGTTTTACAGGCTTTGGCAAAGTCTCCTATTTTCATGATCTCAACTCCCATTATATCTGTAAGGTACCTTATGTGTATATCATAAACCTGATGTTAAGTTTAGAGTCAATATGTATATAAAGATTTTTGCAAAATTTTTTCTGTTTTATTATAATATATATCAAAGAAAAAGTTAATCCCCTTGTAAAAAGACAAATACTCTAAAAAACTATTACTTGTATTCCAGTTTTAAAAATTTTGTGTATAATAAAAGCACTCCGTATATTACGAAGTACTAATTTTTTGTTTATCAATATAGTTTTTTATGCATCTGCAGGTATATTTCCAAGTATCTCTAAGATTTCTTCGCACAATACACCTTCGTAGTTTGGCTCATAATCAGCATCTAAACAATGTAATGTTAAATAATTTCCTAATTCATCTTCCATAAGAATGAGTTCATCATCTGTCAAATCAGAATCTAAGTCAATTTGAGGAAGTATTTTATTTATCAGCAATGCTTGATCTTTTTTTAGATTAAGTTTCATCAATAAAGCCCCTTTCGCCTAATAAACTCTAAATACACTGCTTTAACTTCATTAAGTATATCACCCTCACTCTTAGAAGTCAACGATTTCATTGAATGTCGTCATAAAATCTATTTTTGTAAGTTATTTTTTTCTCTTGTTTATAAATAAATCCTATTACGTCGCCTTTTCGTCGCCTTTTTAGTATTTGTGTCATATTTTATTATCGTTTTTATGACACAGAAAAAACCTCGCAAACGCTTTGTTTACGAGGTTTCCTGGCGGAGATGGAGGGATTCGAACCCTCGAGACGCTACAAACGTCAACACGAGTTCCAGTCGTGCGCCATAAGCCGGACTAGGCGACATCTCCGAATAACAGATAACCCAATCATTGGGCTATCTGTATTATTTAATATATAATTCTTCTAATTGCAGTAATCGGATTGTACTGAGAAAACGTCGATACATATGAGATTACAATACCCGTGCTCGAGTTTTCAGCGTGAACCATCATCCCATTACCGATATACATAGCAACATGATATATGCTGGCTCCAAAGAAAATTAAATCTCCCGGCTGCATACTGTCATAACTTACTGATTTGCCGTAGCCTGCCTGAGCTGCTGCATTGTGAGGTAATGATATTCCTACCTGTGCATATGAAAGCATTACTAAGCCTGAGCAGTCTGTCGCACGATAGCTTGAACCACCCCATACATATGCACCGCCAACCATACTTTTGGCATATGAAATAACTGTCCCTATATCTCCGGAATATCCGCCGCCTGAACCGTTTCCCGAAGAACCGCTGCCGCCATTATTGCTATTGCTGTTTGAGTTTCCTGCGTCACCGCCACTCGAATTATTATTATGCGGACGCCTGTAAGTTGTGTTAGCCTGTGTAGTAGTTGTTGTAGTTGTAGTCGTAGTGGTAGTTGTTGCATTGTATTCAGCCTGAGCTTTCTGACTAGAAACCTGACTCTTCTGATTATTTAGCTCTGTGCTCTGACTTTGAATAGCCGCAGCATTAGCCTCGCTTTCAGCTTTCAGAGTTTCAAGACTAGACTGTTCCTTTGAAAGATTAGAAAGCTGCTTTGCATACTTCTTTGCAGTATTCTCCATACTCTTTTTCTGCTCATTATACTGCTTCTGAGCATTTTCATATTGCACTTTCAATTTTAGGAGCTTGTCTATCGTATCATTATCATGCTTAGCTACTCTTTTTACAAGTTCAAACCTCATAAGTACATCGTAAAAATCATTTGCTTCAAGCAAAACTTGCGTATAGGATTCAGAACCCGAAACATACATTGCTCTTAGTCTTGACTTAAAATCCTTAATGCCGGCTGTAATTTCCTTTTCCTTTTGCTCCATATTTGCCTGAGTCTCTCTTATTTTTGCATCAATATCAGCCAAATCATTTTCAAGCTCTGCACTGTATTTTTCATATGTAGAAATTTTATTTTCTAATGTAGAAATTTTTTTGTTTAAAGCCTCTTGCTTTGCCTGTTCGTCAGCAAGACTTTCTGCATTTTTTTCAATTTGCTTGTCAAGTTCTCTTTCCTGACTCTCTAAATCAGCTATCTGTCTTTGATAATCTTCATATGTAGGTGCAGCTGATGTTTTTATTTTTATATTGTTATAATTACTTGTTGAAAATACAGAAATTGCTGTTGCAAATGAAAAAACCAAGGCAATAATCCTTTTAATCCTTTTACTGTTTTTCATTTTTAATATTTTCCCTTTCCTTTGACTTCATACCATTAAATGTGTATATACTAACTATCTCTCTATCTATTATGTTTGTTATGTCAAAGCAACTTAATGTAACCGATTTGTAACTATTGTATACTTTTTTGAGTTAAATGTCAAGAGCAATATAGATTTTTTATTGATTTTTATTATTTATTTTTGTAGAAATGTGTGGTACAATTACCTTGTAAAACTTTATATACATATATTATGCAATATTTTATACTAGCGAAAACTAAATATTAATAGTGAGGAATATTTATAATTATTGAATATTAATAAAACTGATTTATGAAAGGAATATCAAGTATGGAAAAATATATTTTAGCTCTTGATCAGGGAACTACATCTTCCCGTGCTATACTGTTTAATAAATCGCACAAGATAATCGCCCAAAAACAAAAGGAATTTCCGCAGATTTTCAAAGAAAACGGTTATGTAGAGCATAATCCCAATGATATATGGTCCTCTCTGCTGACAGTTGCAAGAGAGGTTCTATTATGTAAAGGTCTTGACGCAGAAAATATATCCTCAATAGGTATAACAAATCAGCGTGAAACTACGATCATTTGGGATAAAGAAACAGGCGAGCCTGTGTATAATGCAATTGTATGGCAGTGCAGAAGAACCTACAACTGCTGCAAAGAGTTGATCGAAAAAGGATACTCAGATATGATAAAGGAAAAAACAGGTCTTATAATCGACCCCTATTTTTCCGCAACAAAGATAAAGTGGATCCTTGATAATGTTCAAGGTGCAAAAGAAAAAGCTTTAAGCGGAAGGCTTCTTTTCGGAACTGTTGACAGTTATATTATTTGGAAACTTACAGAAGGCAGAGTCCATGCCACCGACTTTTCAAACGCATCAAGAACAATGCTGTTTAATATAAACACTCTAGATTGGGACGACGATATTTTAAAACTTCTTGATATTCCCAAACGTATGCTTCCAAAAGTTATGGAATCCAGTGATGATTACGGTTACACAACATTAATCGGAAAGGGCGAAATTAAAATCTGCGGTGTTGCAGGCGACCAACAGGCATCGCTATTTGGTCAGACGTGCTTTGACCAAGGCGATTTCAAATGTACCTACGGCACGGGAGCATTTCTTCTTATGAACACAGGTAATAAGCCTGTGTCCTCGCATAACGGACTGCTTACGACAATTGCATGGAGTGTAAATGGAAAAGTAACCTATGCGTCTGAAGGTTCTGTTTTTGTTGCAGGAGCAGCTATTCAATGGCTTCGTGACGGACTGAAAATTATCGACTCTGCCGCAGAGAGCGAGCCTATGGCTCTTTCTGTTTCAGACACAAACGGAGTATATTTTGTTCCCGCATTTGTGGGACTGGGCGCTCCTTACTGGAACTCTGATGCAAGAGGAGTGCTTTGCGGATTATCAAGAGGCACAACAAGAAATCATATTGTTCGTGCTGCACTTGAATCAATCGCCTATCAGATAAATGCGGTGATCAAGAGTATGGAAGCTGATTCAGGTAAAAAAATAAAAGCTCTTAAAGTTGACGGCGGAGCCAGTGCAAATAATTTCCTTATGCAGTTTCAAAGCGATATAACAAACTGTGATGTTCTTCGTCCTGTATGTGTAGAAACCACTGCACTCGGCTGCGCATATCTTGCAGGACTTAAATCGGGCTACTGGAAAAGTATGACTGATATTAAGGATAATCAAAAAATTGACTATAAATTTACCCCTGATATTCCCGAAACAAAGAGAAACAGCCTTTTGTCAGGCTGGCAAAAAGCTGTTGAGCGTACTACATTGTAAACATTAAAGCGTTATTGAGGATATATAAAAAACAGGAAGGAAAATCAAATGAATAAAATTGTTAAAATAATAAGCGTAATGTTATTACTGCTTATTGTATCACAGTCTGCTGTCTTTTCATATGCAGCAGATAGACAGGAGGGCGAGCTTAAAGCACAAATAATTAAAACCGTTCCGTTTGCACCGGATATATACGCAAAAACTATGAAGTTCAAGTTTAAGGTAAATAAAAAAGGATATGTAAAAGTCTTGGTGCTTGACGATTGCGATGAGGTTATAAAAACTCTTGTCAAGGATAAAAAAATACAAAATGCAGACGATAAAGAATTTTCACTAAAATGGGATTTTTCCCAAGACGGAGAGGAAAACAAAAAAGCAACTGCCGGTACATATAAAATTAAAATAGTTTTAGAAAATAACGACAAAACAGAAAAAGTGACTGCAAAGTCGTTCTTTAACATAGTTGACGGTTCAAAAAGCGTATGGCTTGACGCAGGTCACGGAGGAATGGACGCAGGTGCAATAAGAACAGACGGCAAATATGAACGTGACGACAACTTAAAGATTGCCAAACAGGTAAGAAAAATTCTCAAAAAACAAGGGATAGTAGTATATATGTCACGAACGGACAAGGATAAAAATTATGCTTCAATAGCCGATTTAAAGAAGAGAATAAAAAAGGCGAACAAAGCAAAAGTCGACTTGTTTGTTTCATTTCACAGAAATGCGGCTGCTGTATCTTCGGCAAACGGATTTAATATTTACACTCACAATCCTAAATACAAAAGCAACGTCAGAAAAAAACAGGCAAAAAATAAAGCGTCACAATCTATGAAGCTCTCAAAAAACATTTTCAAGGAAATGTCAAAGGTTACAGAAATGAAAATGGGAGACATCATAAAAGGCTCAAACAACAGAGAAGACTTTTTCGTGAACAAGCTCTCTAATATGCCAAGCTGTATGCTTGAAACAGGATACGTCACCAACGTATCTGACAATAAGCAGTTTGACAAAAACTATAAAACCTATGCTGAAGCGATTTCAAAAGGCATAATGAAAACACTTGGTATTACATATATAGAAAATTAATGCGAAGAGAGTATTCTCTTCGCATTTTAAAATCCGTAAATATTTCTTAAAACGGCAAATACCAAAAACAAAACTATAAGTACAATTGCCGTAATCTCTATCCATTTATCTGTTTTATGCTTATTATACCTGATATAGTAATAAACCTTACGAACAATCATTGCAATAATAATCGGTGATGATAAGAACAAAAGTTGATTTGACTTATACGCCGCTTTAAAATTCATATGAAAAATATCAATGATCATATGAGAAATTCCACAACCGGGACATCTAAACCCGGTGACTAACCTGATATAGCACGGTATGTAAAGTCCGGTTAAATATGTAATAAAATAATAGGCAATCCCTAACAGTATCAGTATTGTAAAAAATATACTTACCTTTATCACACGATTTTTCATAAGCACATAATTAGTTTACTGCAAACTTATTGATCTCATTTTGTATCAGAGCATATGATATAATTGAAAATCCAAAAATACCAAGCACCAAGTATAAAATTCCTAAGCTTGAATCGGCAGGAACTCCTCTTTGCATTTTACCCTGATTAATCTTGTCCCCTGCCTGATACAGCCAGAACCACAGATATATTGAGCAGGTAATAATGCTCAACAATACAACCAATCCGCCTGATGTATCATTCTTTCCGGAAATACGGTTTAGATCCTCAGCCATACAGTAAAGCCAGTAAAGTCCGTATAAACCGCAGGTGATTATTGATAAAATTATGCAAACGCCTATGCTCTTTGACATAACAGGCGAACCGCCTGTGTAATTTTGTGCGTTTTGATAATCCTGAGACGGCTGTGCCTGGACGGTTTCTTCCTGCTTTGTTCCGCAGTTGTCACAGAACACATCTGCATCATCTAACTGTGCGCCGCATTTGTAACAAAATTTTGACATATATATCATACTCCTATTAATTATTATCAGCATACTTAAAACAAACACAGAATATTTCATATACTGACAAGAATATTATATCATCTATGCTATATGTTGTCAATTAGAGAAAGTAGGTAATTAGTATATAAAAAGTTCTATAAAATCTTCATCCTTTCGAGATGCCCGTTGAAAAAGTCAATATAATTCTGAAATCTTGTGATTTCTGTATCATTTGAAAGAACAGAAATTAATGCTAACGCCTTTTCCGTTTCCGCAATCGCTTTTTTAGTTTTCCCTTCATCTTCATAGTATTCCGCAATTTTCCACATCATTTGTATCAGTGTTTCAAACGAAATCCATTTTTGCTTTTTAGCTGTTTCATATTTTGGGCGACCTTTTAAAACAAATGCCATTTCAGAAGATCTGGTGAAATAAATTTGAGGTATTTGTTCAAGAGCCGCAACTGCACTTTCTGCATCACCTTTTGCATTGTAAGCATAAGCCAGAAAACGCAATGCGTCATATTTTACGTCGCTCATAGTTGTTCTGTCAATAAGCCTTTTTGCTATTTTTATAGTTTCATCAGGGTTTTCAGTATAGTTTAGTACATACAACAAATTGTTAAGCAAAATTTCATTTTTAGGATATTTGCGCAGTCCTTCCTCTAAAATCTTTCGTGCTTCTGTGGGATTGCTTTCACGCAGTTTATAGGCTCTATCTGCATACTGTTCTATGTCTTTCTGCATATCTTTTAAATTAAAAGCAAAAAGCTCGTCAGTCGACACTTCAAAGATTTTAGCCAGCTTGGGTACAAGTGTAATGTCCGGAAGTGCAATATTGTTTTCCCATTTACTTATCGCCTGAAAAGAAATACCTATTAACTCAGCTAACCTTTCCTGCGTCATTCCATTCGCCCTTCGAAGTTCCTTAATTTGATTTCCTATATTAAGTTCCATATAAATTCCCCTTACAAATTTTAATAAAAGAGTTCTCTTTCAATTACTAGTATAAGCAATCAAATTATTAAAATCAATAACCGTATAAATGAGAATTTTCAACCATAGGTTGAATTTATTGTAACAAAAAAGGTGCAGTTTAACTGCACCTTCATTATACTACTATCATTTATCCCATTGTAACTACTATGTCGTTTTGTTCTTTCAGTTTATCTGCCGGAATCAACTTGCCGTCAAGCACTTCACCGTTCAATGTAACAGACTTAACTCCGCTTTCAACGTGAGCGTCATTATTTACCTTTATCGAAAGGTGAGAGCCTCTGAAGTTCTTTTCAATTTCAAAGCCGTCCCACTCTGACGGGATTGACGGGTCGATTACAAGTCCGTCAAAGTTAGGTCTCATACCGCAGATACCCTCAACGCAGCCTACCATAACGGTAGAACCCGTACCTGTCAGCCAGTGAACGTGAGAACGTCCCTCAAAAGGCGAGCGTGTAGACTCGGTAAACTGTCCGTGAACATACGGCTCTAACACTCTTATTTCAGCCTTGTCGTTCATAGCGGCAGGAGAGCTTTCCATAAAGTACTCAAACGCTCTGTTTCCGTGTCCGAGCAGAGACTCCGCTAAAATAGCCCAACCCTGCGACTGCGAGAAGATTCCGCCGTTTTCTTTGGTATCAGGATTGAATATGTGCATTATAGCGCCGTCGAAATAATCGTCCTTGTAAGGCGGTTCAAGCAGCTTAACGCCATATGGCGTGTTGAGAATTTCATGTACGCTTTCCATAGCCTTTTCAGCCTGCTCTTTTGACGCAAATCCCGAAATAACCGACCAACTTTGTGGATTGAGCCACATATTAGCTTCCTTGTCCTTCTTTGCGCCGACAACAACTCCGTTATCTCTGATTCCTCTGATAAATCTGTCCTCGTCCCAACATTTGTCCAGCTCCTCGCCGAGCTTAGCCTGAACCCTGTTTATATACTCAACATACTCTGTGTCGTTCTTTTCCTCTGCCATATCTTTGATTACGCTCATTGCGTAATAAAGCTGGAATGCCACAAATGTAGATTCGCCCTTCTTACCCATTCTAAGACAGTCGTTCCAGTCTGCGTGAAGACCTGCCGGCATATTATGTGCGCCAAGACGCTCCATAGAGAATCTTATTGCATTCTTTAAGTGGTCGTAAACAGTATCCTCACCGCCGTTTGCATAAACGATAACCTCGTCTAAGAAGTCCTTGTTTCCGCTCTCTCCGATGTACTTTAGTATCGTCGGGAACAGCCACAAAGCGTCGTCCGCTCTGTATGACGGGTGACCTGTTTCCTTAGCATAAGCCGAGTTTTCGTTGTTCTCATCAGGACAGTTTTCATGTCCTGCATTGTGGTCAAATTTAACAAGAGGAAGTCCTCCGCCGTTATCGACCTGAGCAGACAGCATAAACTTTATCTTGTCAAGTGCCACTTCAGGGGCAAGATGGATTATACCCTGAATATCCTGAACCGTATCTCTGTAACCGTAGCCGTTTCTAAGTCCGCAGTAAATAAAGGAAGCTGCTCTTGACCAAATAAACGTAATAAAGCACTGGTACGCGTTCCACACGTTGATCATATTGTTAAACTCTTCGCTTGGAGTTTTTATCTGGAAGTTATTTAAAATTCCGTGCCAGTATGTAATAAGCTCGCCTACTTCAGAGTCAACCTTGCCCGGCTCTTCATAACTTTTAAGAATCTTGTCAGCCTCAACATTGTCTTTTTGACCTAACACATAAATAAGCTCTTTTGTCTCATTAGGAGCCAGAGTAAACTCAGACTGCAAAGCGCCGCACGAGTTTGTATTGAAGTTCATCTTGCCGTCGCACTTGCCGTTTTCGACAGCAATAGGATTTGAATATGTTCTGTAAGGTCCTATAAAGCTGTCAAGATCTCCGTTGCACGAAACAACATCAGCACCTACCAAACCGAAAAATCTTTCTCTGTGGTTTGAGCCTGTCTCGTCCTTACCGCTGTTTTCATTGATATGCTGAAGAATTTTATTTCCCTCAAAGCTTGTTCTTGTTATAAACAGTGTGTATTGAAGATTTACCTGATCCTGCTCATAATTGTTATCGTTTGTAAACTCGATAAATCCGAAGGTTGACAACTTTCTATCTTTAGTATCATTATTTGTTACCTTACATCTCCACACTTCATATGTCTTTCCGTTTGGTACATAGTATGTAGTTTCCGATGCAATATTTGCATATTCGCTCTTTATAGTTGTATAAGCTGTTCCGTGATGACATTCACCCTTGTACTTATCAAGCGGCTTTCCCACAGGCTGCCACGACCCGGACCAGTAATCGCCCGACTCGTTATCTCTAATATATATATATCTTCCCGGAAGCGCCATATTTGAATTAAAGCGGTATCTTGCAATTCTTCCATTTGCACCGCTTTTTACAAAGCTGTAACCTGCAGCATTGTTTGATATAATAGCACCATACTCCGGCGAACCCAAGTAGTTTACCCATGGAGCCGGGGTATCGGGTCTTGTGATAACATATTCCTTGTTTTCAAGGTCAAAGTAACCATACTTCATATTATCTCTCCTTGTATATTTAATTTCCGTCTGCAAGTTTACATTTTTCCTCACATAAACAGTACCTTTATATTATCATATTAAGTTTTAATTTACAAGGGGGGTGTGAACAATTTTTTCAATATTTTTTACATATTATTAATTAATAAAGCAAAAGGGCTTGAAGAAACTTCTTCAAGCCCTTTTAATGTGTTAGTTGTTTCTTAGTTGCATCCGCATCCGCAGTCGTTGCCGCAACCGCATCCGTTGTTACCGAAAGCGTTATTACCACAGCAGAATAAGATAAGGATTAAAATGATAATCCATGAGCAGTTAGAGCATCCCATTAGTACGCACTCCTTTTCAATGTATAAATTTTATAAAGCATCTTTCGCCAGGCTGCCGGGCAGCCATTTCGCAAAAGTAGATTATTCGTGCTTCCTGACGAATAACTTTGCTTTATAATACAGTGTATGGCATTTTCAAAAAAGTGTTACAGACAAATAGTAAACGCATAAAATATATTAGAGAATAATTTCAACGGTTTTGCCAAAACTTATTTAAGC
This sequence comes from uncultured Clostridia bacterium, assembly GCA_947584375.1. Classification (GTDB taxonomy): domain Bacteria; phylum Bacillota; class Clostridia; order Oscillospirales; family Ruminococcaceae; genus UMGS1601. Next base: position 142,245 of record CANPWL010000001.1, read on the forward strand.
AGGACTTGTCTGTCAAAATGCGGAGATTATGGTTATAGAGATAAACACAATGTTTCTGCTAAGAAAGTCCGGCATTATACTGTAAAGACAAATTTACGCTGTATACAAAAGTTATTTACCGTAGGTTATAATACAAAAGGGAGACTGGCATATGAACAATTTCAATTATGATGAACTAACCAAAAAATGCAGAGAAATATTAAATGATGCTAAAAACATCGCAGGAAGATTGGGACATACTTATGTAGGAAGCGAACATATTTTACTTTCTTTTTTGGAGAACGGCAACTGTACAGCTTCAGTTGTGCTTATGAGAAACGGTGTAACAAAAGCCGATGTTATGGATAAGCTGGAGGAAATGGTCGGAATAGGCACTCCCTGCCGGCTTGAGGAAAATGAAAATTATATGACTCCTACCGCAGAAAAGATAGTTAACGGGGCAATGTCATTATCTAAAAGCTTAGGTTCAAAGCAGTGCGGAACAGAGCATCTTCTGATGCTTATGTTAAGGCAGGGAAACTCACAGGCAATGCAAATATTAGAAGATCTTGATATCCCGGTTTCCAGGTTGTATAATGATTGCTCTACAATAGGTAAAGCCGATATTGCTTTTTTAAAGCAGAACAATGAAAAACTGAAGTTTCTTTTAAAATACGGCAGAGAGCTTACAGTAAAAGAAGCGGCAGACAGCTTTGATCCGGTCCTTGAAAGAGATAAAGAAATAAATCAGATTATTGCGATATTGTCAAGAAGGCAAAAAAACAATCCCTGTCTTGTAGGTGAGGCAGGAGTTGGAAAAACTGCAATAGTAGAGGCTTTAGCAAAAAGAATATATAAAAAAGAAGTTCCTTCAGCCTTGCAGGGCAAAAGAATATTTGCTCTTGATATTACCGAGCTTTTGGCAGGTGCAAAGTATAGAGGTGATTTTGAGGAGCGTCTGAAATCTTGTATCAAGGAGGCTAAGCGTTCAAGGGGAATCATACTTTTTATTGATGAAATTCACAACATTATCGGAGCAGGTGCAGCCGAGGGTGCAATAGATGCTGCTAATATTTTAAAACCTGCTCTTGCAAGAGGAGAAATCAGTATAATAGGCGCCACTACTTTTGATGAATACCGTACTCATATTGAAAAGGATTCGGCATTTGAAAGGCGATTTCAAACCGTCAAGATAGACGAACCTGATGAAAAAACCACAATAAAAATATTGAAAGGAATTATCTCTAAGTACGAAGCGTTTCACGGTCTTAAAATCACCGATGAGGCTATTTCCGAAGCGGTAAAGCTATCGGGAAGATATCTGACAGACAGACATTTCCCTGATAAAGCTATTGATTTAATAGATGAAGCATGCGCTTATGTTCATTTGGAAAATGACAACGGTGATAATGTCTGTACAGACGAAATGTATGAGGTATTTAACAACTATGTTTTGGGAAAAATCAGCAAAAGCGATTATTTAGACAGGCTTTCTCAGTCATATACTAATTCGTTCAGCGAAAATGATATAAAAAAAGTAATGAAAATCGATATTGACAAACGAATTTCAAGTATGGTCTCCGTGCCGCTGGAAACAATAAAAAAGAGCGATAGGCTGAAGCTATGCTCACTCAAAAAAAATCTTTCTGAAAAAATTATCGGACAGAGCCGTGCTGTGGACGCTGTTTCTTTTGCAATAAAACGCGGAAGGGTTGGTCTTAAAGACGCATCAAAGCCTATTGGCTCGTTTGTTTTTTTAGGCTCCAGCGGTGTTGGAAAAACTGCACTTGCAAAAGAACTTGCCAATGAAGTATTCGGCGGGGAAAATAATATGATAAGACTTGATATGTCAGAATTTATGGAAAGACACAGTGTTTCAAAAATTATAGGTTCCCCTCCGGGATATGTCGGCTTTGACAGCGCTAATGGAAATATGCTTACTGAAAGAGTAAGAAGAAATCCTTATTCACTCGTTCTGTTTGATGAAATTGAAAAGGCACATCCCGATATATTAAATCTGCTTCTGCAAATTCTTGAAGACGGTTTTCTGACTGATTCAAAGGGCAGAAAAGTATCGTTTAAAAATACCATAATAATCATGACTTCAAATTTAGGTGCAAGAAAAATAATAAAGGATAATTCTATGGGGTTCTCTCAGTCTGTCAAAACGAATAGAATTAACGACAAAGAGATGAAAGCGGAACTTAAAAAGTTTTTTTCACCTGAGCTTATTAATCGTATCGATGAAATAGTTACCTTTGATATGCTGACTGATGAAAACCTTATTGAAATCGCCTGTATTGAGCTGAAAAAATTAACAGACAGGTGCAGATCTTTGGGTATAAAACTTTCTTATACTCACGACGTTGCCAAAAAGCTCAGTCGTGACGGATATTCAAATGAATACGGTGCAAGAGAAATATCCCGAATTATAAGACGTAATATTGAAAATCTTATAATCGATGAATTTCTTTCGGGTATTGAATGTAAATCACTTACACTTTCCGTTGCCGATAATAGATTTAAGGTCGAAAACGAAAGCAGATTAAGACTGAATGCTTGATATAATTGCAGAATAAAAATATAATGTAAGGCTATATAAAAAAGTTCACGCACCAACTAATGCGTGGACCGGATTCAACGTCACCTTTCAGAGGTCAGAAATTAGATGCTAGAGACAAGAAATTATCTTTCTAGCTCAGTAATAACCTGCCGTTGTACAAAATTACCGCCTTCAGCTAATTTACCAAAGGCGGCAATGCGTGCAGGGGTCACCCCTGCTGGAAATACTTTGCCCAAAATATGTACCAATAACGCGAGATATAAACAAAAAAATCCACGCACTTACGAATACGTGGACTGGATGCAACGTCACCGTTGCTGGCGCGCCAGGAGGGACTCGAACCCCCGACCTACTGGTTCGTAGCCAGTCACTCTATCCAGCTGAGCTACTGGCGCATTATTAAGTTATATCCTAAATATAACTTAATAATTATACCAAAATGAAAAATACTTGTCAAGCAATTTTAATAAAAGAATCAAATCAATAAAATTTAAGTATTAATTAATTTTACTATTTCTTTATTTTTTATTATTCAACTGTTCAAGTTTTCTTTTTATAGCTTCTAAAGCATCCTGCGGATCTTCAATATCACTTACTGTTTTTTCCATAGGACAAAGATCTGTGTTTGCTCGGTTTATAATTGCTTTGACAGACAAATCACATATGCTCTCTATTCCATGCTTTACAAATATATCTATTGCACCTTCGCTCATAACAGGAGCATATACAGTTTCAACTCCTAAAAGCACGTAGAGAAATGCTGCTGCCTTTCCTACAACCTTATCAGCAGCACAAAAACCCTTTAATTCCATTTTATCATTCAGCCAGTCTATCAGAGGCTTGACGCCTCTCTCTGTGCTTGTAAGCAATATATCGCCTTTGCATAAAACGCAGGTGTATTCACCTTCTGAAAGTAAATTCACAGCTTTTTTTAAATCAGCCTTCATGCTTAATATTCTCCACACGGTAAATAATGAGAGGTATTAATGTCCATTGAAGAACAAGTCCAAAAATACCTGTACCTATGCTCATCCATATTACCGGAATAGCTATACTTTCGTTTCCAAAAGCAAATACTGAAATAAGTATTGCCGCAGCACGAACTGCACGTCCGGCTATCTGAATAATCAATACTTTTATAATTACAGGCATTCTTGAATTTCTCAGAAGTCCTGCAAAAAGACCGTATGCACAAAGTTCAATCATCATGAACGGAAGCATAACAGCTCCCGGCATACCTGAAAGTGCAAAGCTTGCAAGAGGTCCTAGCAAACCTGAAATTGCTCCTGCATAAGGACCTGCTAAAAGACCAACTAAAATAATCGGCAGATGCATTGGTAAAAATGTTTCTCCCAAGGCTGTTCCAAGTCCTGAAACAGCTCCAAGTACATGAAACACCTGAGGAAGAACAACCGCCGATGCAATTGCCACAAGTGCTGCCATAATCTGAACCTTTACGGACAGACGAGGCTTTGTAATCGAGTTTAATGATTGTGTGTTTGTCATAATAAAATCTCCTTTGTAATAAATTTGTATTCATCAATTAAAAGATTCAAACGAATCTCAATAAAATATGTTAAAAATATTTTTGAAATAATTATATTTGTAACTGCTCTATGATAAAATCTACGTTTTCCTCAATGGCTTTTGTTCCATCAATTCGTATGATAGGACATTCTAAAGACTTTATCCATTCTTCAACAGTGTTTTCTGAGCGAGATTTAACAGCTGCCCCTATTATACACAATTTACTATCTGCCCAAAAACAGCAAACCTGCGGCGGCTCGCCACTACATTATAGTTTTTTCTTCATCAAAGTAAAGCCTGCCGTTTTGCATACTATGTACATTATACAAACTACCCAAAGGCAGCAGAGCCTGCGGCGGCTCGCCGCCTAGTAGCCTGTTAAATCAGGCGTATACTCCTCATTTTCTATAACAAAATCTAAAATCTTGCCGTAAAAAGCACTCGGATTAAGCATTACCTTCTTTTTTATATACTCAGCCTGAGTAAGGTCGGGAGCAAATAAAGTTAAATCCATTAGATTCGCCCCGCTGTCCTGACAGAGAAAATGTACCTCTGCTCCCTTTTCAACCTCTTTGACTTCTGCAATAATATTGCTGTCCTTTAATTTTGCAAAAAATTTCAGCCCCGAAGAAATGATCTTGTCTCTAAAGCTCTTTGGAACGATTCCCTTAAATTCGTTCGCCGCCTCATAAGCCTCCTGCGACAAAACGTAGTAGTTGATTTCATCAACCGCTTCAATCCTCAACATCTTATCTCTTAGCATTTCTTCGACCGTCTCGGCATAGGTAAAATAATTCACAACACCGTCAGAAGTCGCTATCTCGGCAAGCTGATTAGGCGTGATAGGTCTGTTTATCTGACGTAAAAAATAACATATCAGAATCTTTATTGCATACTTGTCCTGCAAGTTCATCATATTAGGCTGAAGATATTTTTCAAAATTCTTATCCATATAATCACCATGCCCTTTCTTTAAAAGGCATACCTTTCATAGACTAAAAGTTAGGATAGTCGAGCATATGCGAAAGCAATGCAATATTAACTGCCGCCTCAACACACGGAACAGCACGGGGTACAACGCATGGGTCGTGTCTGCCCTTGATTTTTATAGTCTCGTTTGTCAGAGAACTGTAATCCACCGTTTTCTGCGGCTGTGCAATTGAAGGCGTAGGCTTGAATGCAACCCTCAGCGTCACCGGCATACCCGAAGAAATACCGCCGAGAATACCTCCGTGATTGTTGCTTCTTGTAACAACGTGACCGTGCTCGTCAACATAAAACTCGTCGTTATTTTCACTGCCTAGCATCTTAGCGCAATTAAATCCTACTCCGAACTCAATACCCTTAACAGCGGGAATACCGAAAATCAATGACGCAATGCTGTTTTCCAGACCCTCAAATATAGGCGAACCAATTCCTGCCGGAACATTTATAGAAATACATTCCACAATTCCGCCGACAGAGTCTAAACACTTCCCTGCCTTTTCAATGTCTTTTATCATAAGTCTGCCCTGCTTATCATCAAGAGTTGGAAATTCCTTTTCCCTGATCGACTTTATTTCATCTCTTGAAGTGGTAACAGGGTCGAATGATTTATCCCTAATTCCGTGTATTTCTAAAATGTGCGCACCTGTATAAATACCTCTGCGTTCAAGAATCTGACCTGCTAATGCCCCTGCAAAACACAGAGGTGCTGTCAGCCTGCCCGAAAAATGTCCGCCGCCGCGTCCGTCGTTAAATCCGCCGTAGCGAACAGCGCCTGTGTAATCAGCATGTCCTGGGCGTGCAAGCTTAGACAGGTTGGAATAGTCATTCGAGTGCTGGTCTGTATTCTGAATCAAAGCGCATAGGGGCGTTCCCGTTGTTTTATCATTATAAAGCCCAGACATAATCTGAGGCATATCCTTCTCACGTCTTTGAGTAGATGTTTTGTTTTTCTTCGGAGCTCGCCTTGCCATAAACGACATAAGAGCGTTCATATCAATATGCTCGCCTGACGGCAGATTATCAAGCACTACGCCGATAGCCGGTCCGTGGCTCTCCCCGAAAATAGATAAGTTGATGTTGTGATTCCAAATTGATGCCATTTTTTGTCCTCCTTAATTCTTACACATTCTAGCCTATTGTCTCGACAATGCCTCCGAGAGATTTAATAACCTCGAAAAAGTCGGGATAAGATTTTCTTACACATTCCGCACCTTTTATTATAAGGTCACCTTTACATTTAACCGACGCTACAGTCATGGCCATTGGTATTCTGTGGTCGTTGCAAGAGTCGATCTCGCCGCCTGTCAAGTAATCAACTCCAGTGATTTCAAGCCCGTCCTCAAGCTCTTTAACCTTTCCGCCGACTGCGTTTAAAGCATTTGATATAGCCGACAAGCGGTCGCTTTCTTTAATTCTCAGCCTTGCGGCGTTTCTTATGTACGACACGCCTTTGCAAAAACTGCCCAAAACCGCCAGAATAGGTACAAGGTCAGGTATGTCCGAACAGTCGATGTCAAAGGGTTTGAGTTCATTTTTATCTGAATTATACACTATTTCATTGCATATTTCAATAATCTTTTTGTCGCCTTGAAAACTATTTTCATTTAATCCCTCGATATTTATGTCACAGCCCAGACTTTTCGCAACGCAGAAAAATGCCGCCTGCGAATAGTCTCCCTCGACAGCTTCATTATGAGGCTTAAGTGCCTTCACTCCCCTGACTGTATAACCGTTCGGAGTTTCCTCAATCTGTGCGCCGAATTTGTTTAAGCAGTCAATAGTTATATCAACATAAGGTCTTGATTCAAGATGTGATGTTAAAATTATTTTGCTTTCGCCCTCTGCAACAGACAAAGCCAGCAAAAGCCCTGTTATAAACTGCGAGGATATATCTCCTGCAATTTTATATTCTCCTGCTTTCAGCTTTCCCGAAACAGAAAACGGCATTGTGTTGTTATAGTCAAACTCTACCCCGTTTTTTGCCATCTCGGTAAGGTAAGGCGTAATAGGTCTCTGCGGAAGCCTTCCCCTGCCTAAAAAAGTAGTATTAACACCTAGAACGGACGCAACAGGTATCAGGAACCTCAACGTCGAGCCTGACTCGTTACAGTCAATTACAGCATTTTCAACAGGCTTTGTAATCCCTTTAACTTTTACTGTATATAAACCGTTTTCGTCCTTTGATGTGGTTATCCCAGCCCCCAGAGCCTTAATAGCCTCAATAGTTGCTATAATGTCATTTGACATATAAATGTTTGAAATAACGCTCTCTCCGTCTGCAAGACCTGCCGCAATTATAAGCCTGTGTGCAACGCTCTTTGAGGGAGGTATTATTACATTACCCTTTAAAATTGACGGTGTGATTTTTACGTCCATTATAATTCCCCTGTTCATTCATATATTAAAGTCTTTAATTAATTACATACCCTCTATTATTTTTGCTATATAGTCCTCAGCGATTTCCTTAGCGTAATTACCCTTACTGAACTCTTTTATCTTTCCGATTCCGTCCTGTATAACAAATCTCAGCTTGCCGTCTCTTACCTTTTTATCGGTGTATAGTTTTTTTACAAGCTCACCCTTGTCAATGTAATCAGGAACAGTAACCGGCAGCCCTGCTCTTTCAAGCAAACTAATAACTCTGCTTTCGTCATCATCGCTTGCAAGCCCCAGAGATTTCGCAAGTTTCACCTCTGCAACAAGACCGATAGCTACCGATTCTCCGTGAAGAAGTCGGTAATCACTTACAGTTTCGATAGCACGCCCCACTGTATGCCCAAGATTGAGAATTTCTCTTAAGCCTGTTTCAAGCTCGTCTTTCATAACCACCTGATATTTTATCTCACAGTTTTTCTCGGCAATATACTCGCAGACTTCATTGTCACAGTCAAATACCTTTTCTATATTCCTCTCCAAATAGCAGAAAAACTCATTATCTGCTAATACAGCGTGCTTTATTGTCTCAGCCAGACCGCTTGAAAGCTCTCTTTTAGGTAGGGTCTTCCACGCCTCTATATCTATGTAGATCCTTTCGGGCTGATTGAATAGTCCGATAAGATTTGTCGCAAGAGGAGTGTCAACAGCAGTCTTACCTCCAACAGACGCATCTGCCGCAGACAAGAGAGTTGTAGCGTAGTTTATAAAAGGTACCCCCCTGCCGAAAGTGCCTGCGATAAAGCCTGCAAGATCGGTAACGACCCCTCCGCCGACCGCTATTACACAGCAGTCTCTGCGATAACCAAGTTTAAGCATCTCGTCCTCGATTTTTGCCTTAGTCTCACGGGTTTTCGATTTTTCTCCCGCAGGGAAAACAAACAAATCCGCTTTCAATCCTGCATCAGTAAGTCTCGCCAAAACATCATCAGCATAAAGCTCTTTTACATTACTGTCAGTAATGACAGCATATCTTTTAGCAGTCGGCACAAGTCCATTTTTAATATCTCTGACAAGAGTGTCTATTAGGTCGTGTCCTATTTCAATGTAATATGAATCGTCAACAACCTTTTTAAGCTCAACATAAAACTTTTTCATAATAGTTATTCCCTTTATTATTTTATATCTATAAATTGTAAAACCGCCGTTGTGCATATTACTACATTTATATAACCTTCCAAAGGCGGAAATGCCTCCGGCGGCTCGCCAACAACAGATTTTTATCCTTGCTAGTAAATGAAATCCCGCCGTTCTCCAAATTATAACATTTATCAGACTTTCCAAAGGCGGAAGTGCCTCCGGCGGCTCGCCGGTTACAGCTTTTTTATCCTTGCAAAATTAGCCATAATTTTCTTTGTTCCCTTTGTATCAAAAGCGACTTCAAGCATTGTGTCGTTTGCCATTCTTTTAGCGGCAAGAACGGTTCCCTCGCCGAAAATATTATGTGATACCCTGTTCCCTACCTCAAAATTCTGGTCTGAAGCTGTTTTTGAAGCACTCCTTTTCTTGAAAGCCAACTGCTTTTGCAGCGACATACTTGAATAATGTTTTTCTTGACCACGATCATACTTGACATCCGGCTGCTCAATCAAACCCTCGCTTTCCTCATTAAGAAGTTCATCAGGCAATTCTTGAAGAAAACGGGATCTTCTGTTTCTGTTTGTCATTCCGAACAGTGTTCTCTCGTTACTATAAGTAAGATAAAGCTCTCGCTTTGCTCTTGTTATTGCAACATAAGCCAAACGGCGTTCCTCCTCAATTTCCGCTTCGCTTTCCATACTTCTCTGAGACGGGAATATATTTTCCTCCGCACCCACAACGAAAACCGTAGGAAACTCAAGTCCTTTTGACGAATGCATTGTCATCATTATAACATAGTCACCGTCCTGGTCTAAATTATCAACGTCGGTAAAGAGCGAGATCTCCTCCAAAAAGCCTGACAGGCTCGGTTCATCCGTTTCTTCGGAATATTTTATCATTGTAGACTTTAACTCCTCAATATTCTCAAGACGAACTTCTCCCTCATCGCCCTGTAACTTCAGAAAATCACGATAACCGGATACATCCATGAGCTCATCTAAAAGCTCTTCTAAAGATACCAATTCAGAAATATCAGCGAGATGTTCAAACATCTGTGCCAACGGTACTAGAATCTTTGATTTTTTTGCAAGAGGTACTAAGCTTTCACTTTCTTTCATAACCTCAATCGGAGAAATTCCGAGGTCTGAAACTATCTGCTCTAAAGCGGTAACCGTTGCATTACCGATAGAACGCTTAGGCTCATTAATAATTCTCCTTAATCTTAAAATGTCGTTATGGTTATTTATAACAGACAGATAAGAAATCATGTCTTTTATTTCCTTTCGGTCAAAGAACTTCTGACCGCCGATTATCTTATACGATATCCCGCTTTGCACAAATGCCTGCTCAATAGAATTAGACTGTGCATTCATTCTATAAAGCACAGCATACTCGTTAAACTTCCTGCCCTCTTTTATTCCTGAAAGAATAGTGTCAGCAACAAACTTAGCTTCGCTTCTTTCGCTGTTTGCTCTGTAAACATTGACCTTGTCGCCGTCACCCATTGCAGTCCAGAGATTTTTACCCTTTCTTCCCTTGTTGTTTTTAATAAGCTCATTCGCACAGGTCAGAATATTCTGTGTTGAACGGTAATTCTGTTCAAGCCTAATAACCGTGCAATCGTCAAACTGGTTTTCAAAAGAAAGAATATTCTCAATCGTCGCCCCTCTGAATTTATAAATACTTTGATCATCGTCGCCTACAACACAAAGATTCTGAAATTTTGACGAAAGCATTGACACAAGACGGTATTGTGCCATATTTGTATCCTGATACTCGTCTACAAGTATGTATTTATACAGATTCTGATAGTGATCCAATACATCAGGGTTTTCTTCAAACAACCTTACAGTTTGGCAGATGATGTCGTCAAAGTCCATTGCATTAGAAGATAATAGCTTATTCTGATATAGCTTATACAACTTTGCAATTGTCGATTTTCGATAATCTGTCTGATTTTGATTTTCATATTCCAAAGGGTTAATCATCATATCCTTTTGGCGTGAGATCTCAGACAAAACAACCCTAGGCGGAAACATCTTATCAGAAATATCAAGCTCCTGCAAGCAAGATTTCATAACCCTTTGGGAATCATCGCTGTCATATATAGTAAAGCTGCTTGTAAAACCTATTTTCTCACACTCACGTCTTAAAATTCTCACACACGCTGAGTGAAATGTAGCCGCTGTAAGCCCTTCGCCGGCATCGCCCAACATATTCGCAATACGTTCTTTTAATTCACCTGCTGCTTTGTTTGTAAAGGTAATGGCTAAAATATTCCAAGGATTTATAGTATTTACAGCAATTATATTCCGCAGCCTCTTGTTATCGTTTTCCAAACCGCATACATAATTCTTTAAAAACTGAGCTTCTTCGTCAGTAAATAACACCTCTTCGCTGTTATAAGCGTTACCGAAATAAATCATATTAGCTATCCTATTAACTAATACAGTAGTCTTTCCGCTTCCTGCCCCCGCAAGAATCAATACTGGACCTTTTACTTTAAATATTGCCTTTTTTTGCTCAGGATTCATTTTCTCAAAATATTTTTCCAAAGCACGTTTTTTTAAATTTATGTAATCTTCTTTGCTCATTAAACTTATTAAACCTCCCGAATATATAAAGGGGCAACCTAATCAGTAATTATTTTACATCTTAATTTCATAAAATTTTATTAGTAAAAAACAAATATTCAAAAATATAATTAAAATCATTATACCATAACTCTCTAGATAATTAAAGTCTTTTTTACACCAAAACACGAAAATATTTTTTAAAATACCCTAGATTTTTTATATAAGTTGATGTATAATTTAATAAATAAAGCGTGTATTTTTTACTGTTTACGGAGGAATTAGATTTGAAATTATATTCAAACAAAAAATATAACACAATAGCCGCATATGTACTTATCGTTTTGGCGATCGGATTTATAATGGCGATAGCTGTTTTTAAATTCCCTTCTATTTTACGAATAATAAATATATTTGTTGATATACTTATGCCGGTTATATGGGGATTTGCAATAGCATACATATTAAATCCTATATCAAAATCCATTAACCGTATGCTTAATAAAAAAGTATTTACCAAAAGACAAATGCCTAAACTCACTACTGCTATTTCAGTTATCATTGTAGAAATGCTTTTCATAGCCTTTATATTAGGCGTTATGGCAATTATAATCCCTGCTCTGTTAAACAGTGTATCAGAAATTTTCGCAAACATTTCAACTCTGTTCGGCAGACTTCAGGATTATGCAAAATCGCTTTTTTCGGATCACCCTAAAATATACTCTTTTATTTCAGAGAAACTTAGCGAATATTCAACCAACGCTGCTGACTTAGTTGAAAAAGCAGAGCCTGTTTTGAATAATCTTATTTCAGGAGCATGGGGATTTCTGAGTTTTTTGAAGGACTTCGTAATTGGAGTTATTGTTTCGGTTTACTTCCTTTGCAGCAAGGATAATCTTCTTGCTCAAATAAAAAAAATTCTCCTTGCAAATCTGTCAAGGAAAAAATGTGAAAAGATTTTTGAGGTATCTAAAAAAAGCCACACGGTTTTCGCAGGATTTATTACGGGAAAAGTGTTGGACTCTCTTATCATTGGAATTATAGCCGTTCCTATACTTCTTATAATGAAAATACCTTATGCGATTATGATTGCCGTTATAATAGGTATCACAAATGTAATACCGTTCTTCGGTCCTATAATCGGAGCAATTCCTACGGGAATTCTTGTGCTTTTAGTCGATCCTAAAAAGCTTATACCGTTTATAATTTTTGTAATTTTACTTCAGCAGTTCGACGGTAATATATTAGGTCCTCGAATTTTAGGGGATTCAACCGGACTTCCTGCAATATGGGTTTTGATTTCGCTTTTGGTCGGCGGAGGATTATTCGGGTTTGTAGGAATGATTTTGGCTGTTCCAACTTTCGCGGTAATATACAGCCTTTCAAGGGATTCTGTTGAGAAAAAACTGAAAAGTAAAAAACTTCCCGTTTCAACTGATTATTATAAAAATGATATTGAGCATCTTTATAAATCCAGTGCTGATAAAAAACCTCTTACTGTTGAAGAGCTCTACGCTCTCGACATTCCAAGTATAGAAGAAGCAAACGAAGCGGGTGGCGAGCCGCCACAGGCTCTGCCGCCTTTGGATAAGAACAATTGAAAACAAGTCAGATAAACGGCGGGCTTTACAAAGCTATATTTATTATATTCGATTATTTAAGCAACGAGCCGCCACAGGCTCTACCGCCTTTGGATAAGAACAATTGAAAACAAGTCAGATAAACGGCGGGCTTTACAAAGCTGTATTTATTATATTCGATTATTAAGCAACGAGCCGCCACAGGCTCTGCCGCCTTTGGATAAGAGCAATTGAAAATAGGTCAGATAAACGGCGGTCTGAACTGTCAAATTAAATTTTATATACTCAAAAATTCACGCTACGCATTTTGTGCAGCGTGAATTTTGTAATCATAGTAATTTATGCAATTTTATATTAGGTCTTTTAGCTATGCTTTACAAATTCAAAATCTCCGCCAAGCAATATTATCATTACCGCAACTGAAACAATCAAAATAACACAAGCTGCAATAATTCCGCATACAGTACGCTTATTGAGAGTGAATTTATTTTCTGATCTTGGCAGAATGTTCATTGAACGCAGAGCCTGAGTAACAGGTTTATAAAGCACAAATGTAAAAACAGCATTCAGCACACTTTTAATCAGATTAAAAGGAAGCAGCAACGGCAGAATCATACTTGCAACCGTTTTAATATCGGTATGAGTATAAATAGGGGTTATTATGAGGTTTGCCAGCATCATTACGGCTGTTGTTGAAAATACAGCAGAAACTAAAGCGGCAATTGCTCCTTTAAAGCTTTTATTGTATTTATATATTAGTGAAGATGTAACTGCAAATGCTGCACTTCCGGCAAAATTCATAATAGCACCCCAAAATCCCGTACTTGAAACTGTAATAAGTTCTAGAAGTGCTTCAATAAACGCAACCGTTAACGCTGCAACAGGACCGTAAATAAAACCTGCAAGCGTGATAAATACATCTTTAAAATCAAGCGTCAAAAACTGCACCCTAAAGCGAAATACAAAAAGACATATGTATCCCAATGCAATAAACAAGCCCAATACCGATAGCTTTTTAACATTAAACCCTTTTGTGTTAGACATAAAAATCATTCCTTTCTCATTTTAAAACATATGCTTGCCTGAGGATACACCTTAGACAATTCTCCAAAATTATTTGGGAGAAACACCAGAAAAAACCTCTGAACATAATGCTCAGAGGTTTGCTTTTTGCATATACACAAATACTGTCGTTTCTTCCATCCGGACTTTGACCGTCGGTTTTGGAATTTCACCAAATCGGCAGAGGTAAACTCTGTTCGTGGACTTTAACCACCGGTGTGGAATTTCACCACCCCCTGAAACTTAATATTTTATTTTTATTTCAAATGGACGCAGCTTTTTACGCTAAGCTCTTTCCATATACTCGCCTGTTCTTGTGTCAATTCTTATCTTATCGCCTATCTCAATAAACAGCGGAACCTTTATCTCCGCACCTGTTTCCAATGTCGCAGGCTTGGTAGCATTAGTTGCAGTGTCACCCTTAAATCCCGGATCTGTTGCAGTTACTTCAAGCTCTACAAAGTTAGGAGGCTCAACGCCGAATACATTTCCCTTGTATGAAAGAACTTTGCAAATCATCTGCTCTTTGACAAACTTAAAGTTATCTCCAAGCTCAGACGCATCTATGGGAAGCTGCTCATATGTCTCAGGATCCATAAAGTAATACAAATCTCCATCTGTATAAGAATACTCCATATCCTTTCTTTCAACGAAAGCTGTCGGGAACTTAGCGGTAGGGTTGTAGGTTTTTTCAACAACCGAGCCAGTAATAACATTTCTTACCTTTGCTCTTACAAAAGCAGCGCCCTTTCCCGGCTTAACGTGTTGGAATTCAACTATCTGCATTACATTGCCGTCTTCTTCAAAAGTCATTCCGTTTCTGAAATCTCCTGCTGATACCATAAATTTATCCTCCAAATTGTTATCAATTTTAATTCCTGCGTATCAATATAATCATTTAATATTCACACTTATATTATTATATCAAATACTTATTATAATTGCAACCCCCTGAAATATTCTAAAGTATAATCAGTTCTTTCGGTGCTTTTGTAAGGTTTATACAGCTTTTCTCTTTAAGTACAACAAAATCCTCAATTCTCACTCCAAACTCGCCCTCAATGTAAATACCGGGCTCAATAGTCACAACAGAGTTTTCCAAAAGTCCGCAATCAGAATTAGGAGAAGCATTCGGATACTCGTGTATTTCAAGTCCCACACCGTGACCGAGAGAATGACCGAAACAATCACCATATCTCTCATTGGTTATTATATCACGGGCAACCCCGTCAAGCCGACTTCCGCTTATTCCTGCTTTTGCAAACTTTATACTTTCTTTCTGTGCAGTTAAAACTATATCATAAATATTTCTCTGCTTGTCGGTCGGTTCTCCCACGCAGACCGTTCTTGTCATATCGCTGTGATAACCGTCATAAACTGCTCCGAAATCCATCAGAACAAAATCTCCCGATTCAACCTCTTTTTCACTCGGCGTTCCGTGGGGCATTGAAGTGTTCTTACCAGACAGAACGATTGTTTCAAACGACAACGCCTCTGCACCGTGTTCAAGCATAAGGCTGTCAAGCCTTAATGCTATCTCTCGCTCGGTTCTGCCGACCTCTATAAATTTTATGATTTCTTCAAAAGCCGATTCGGCAATTCTCTGCGCCTTTTTAATTTTTATAATTTCATCATCGCTCTTAACAGTCCGCAGACTTGTAATAAGTCGGCTTAACTCCTTATCAGCCTTTATCTTACCCTTAAGATTTGCCTTAAAATCAATAAGCTCACTGACTGTTAAATAGTCACTTTCAATAGCAATAGTTTTTGCTCCGTGTTTTTTTAACAGACTATTTATCTGATGAAAAAGCCTCTGCTGTTCTATAACCTCACAGGTTGTGACCTTTTTTCTTGCCTTTTCTATGTACCGAAAGTCTATTATCAAATATGCGTTATTCGGAAAAACCAAAACTGTTCCTGCCGACGATTTCATATCGGTTAAATAACGTCTGTTCACATCTGAAGTAATTATTGCACAGTCACAGAAATCACCGATTTTAGACTTTAATTTTTCAATATTAGTCAAATTGATCTCCCTTTTCAAAAACCGCTTTCAACTCATCAAGACCCAAGAAGTAGCTTTTCTTGCCATACCCTGAAATCTGGGCTATGCAAACGTCTTTAATCACAGACTTCGACCTGAACCCCTCACGGGAATGAATATCGCTAAGATGCACCTCGACCACAGGTATTTTAATTGCGGAAATTGCATCTCTTATTGCATAGCTATAATGAGTATATGCTCCTGCATTTATCACAATTCCGTCAAACACTTTTCTAGCCTCGTGGAGCTTGTCAATTATTGCTCCTTCGTGGTTTGACTGGAATATCTCACAGTCAAAGCCTCGCTCTTTTGCATTTTGCATAATCTCGTTATTAATACTCTCGAAACTGTCAGTACCGTAAATTCCGGGTTCTCTCTCCCCCAGAAGATTTAGATTAGGACCGTGTATAACTAATACTTTTTTCATATAAATCACCACTTCTCAAATTGATCCAACTACCGAAAGATAATACTTTTTCATAGCATAAGCGTCCTCTGCCTGAGTTCCCGCACTTTCGCAGATAAATGTCGGGGACAAATTCTTTTTAGCAACAAGCTCCATAAGCGGTTCATACTGAGGTCCGTATATATCGTCCTCAAATGTAAGATGCTTTTTCTCTCCGCCCGGCTCTGTATACATTATCTTTGAAAAATGACTATGAAATATTTTCAGTCTGTCACTTCCTAGTTTATTCTCAATTTTATCAAGAATTTCCTCATACTCTGATTTTCCCTTTATGCCTCCAAAGGTTCTCGCATTAAGATGACCAAAGTCGATGCACGGAATAAAAGTCTCATCTAAGGAGCAAAGCTCCAGAACCTCCTCCAAATTTCCCAATTGATTTACCTTTCCCATTGTTTCGGGACAAAAATGTATATTGCCCAAGCCCTTTGATACTACCTCCGCTCTCGCACGGGTAAGCGTATCTTTAGCAAGCTCCAAAGCCTCCTCACGGGTTATTTTTGCACATGAGCCTGCGTGGATTATAATTCTGTCTGCGCCGATTCGCTTAGCAGCATCTGCACTTTGAAGTATGTAATTTATGCTGTTGTCACGCTTTTCCTTTTCAATACTCGAAAGAGATATAAAATACGGAGCGTGAAGTGATAGCTTAATTCCGAATTTCTCTGCATTTTCAAAAAGAGCAAAAGCCGTATTGTCTGATACCCTTACTCCCTTTCCGCACTGATATTCGTAAGCGTCTATGCCAAGCTCTCTTATAAACTGCGGAGCGTCAACAGAGCTTTTGTATTTAACTGAGAAACTGTCGCTGTTCCCGGCTGGTCCGAATAATGCAGACATAATAACACTTCCTTTATTGTTTCTTACACACATTGTAGCATATATCATGAAAATTTACAAATGCTATTTTATTCTATTTATTTTCCTGCTGATATTGCAATAGCTTTATAAAAATAATATAATATATTTATAATTATCAGTTTCTAACTTCTATTCTTGCCTCTTGCTTCTTGCATCTGGTATCTTTCAGTACATATTTTTGTACAATTCATATTGTATGATAAATAAAACATAGATAAATCGGAGGTCGCTATGGCTAATTTAAAACAGGTTTACGTCTGCTCAAACTGCGGATATGAAAGCTCAAAATGGAACGGAAGATGTCCTAACTGCGGTGAATGGAACACTTTTGAAGAAACAACTGCTGCTGTTGTAAAATCGGGCAAAAACACAACAAAAAAAACAGCCGACATAACAGGCGGTATAAAGTCGATAAAAGAAATAGACGGCAGCTTTGACGAGGTAAGATACAGTACAGGACTTTCAGAGCTTGACAGAGTTCTCGGCGGAGGACTTGTAAAAGGTTCGCTTGTTCTTTTGGGTGGTGAGCCGGGAATAGGTAAATCGACTATTCTTTTGCAAATTTGCAATACTCTTTGTCAAAACAAATCTGTGCTTTACGTTTCGGGCGAGGAATCTATGCGCCAGATAAAAATGCGTGCGGAACGTCTTGGCGTTTTGAGCGACAATCTGTACCTGCTTGCTCATACCGATGCAGAGGCAGTATGCGAGGCTGTAAAGAGAGAAAAGCCTGATATAGTTATCATTGACTCTATTCAAACTATGAACATATCGGCTATATCATCATCTCAGGGAAGCATAACGCAGGTAAGAGAATGTACAAACCTATTTATGAGAACAGCAAAGTCCGAAGAAATTCCGTTTTTTATCATAGGCCACGTCAACAAGGACGGAGCGATCGCAGGTCCTAAGGTTATGGAGCATATCGTTGACGCCGTACTTTATTTCGAGGGACAGAGAAATATGTCTTACCGTATTTTAAGAGCCGTTAAAAACAGATACGGTTCAACGAATGAGATAGGTGTTTTCGAGATGACAGATAAAGGTCTGATGGAAGTTGACAACCCGTCTATGATGCTTTTGTCGGGGCGTCCGGTAGACGTGTCAGGCTGCTGCGTTGCCTGTGTTATGGAGGGTTCCCGACCGATTATGGCAGAGGTTCAGGCGCTTGTTGCAAAAAGCGGGTTTGCCTCTCCAAGACGAACCTCTACCGGCTTTGACTATAACAGAATGTCGATAATAATTGCAGTTTTGGAAAAGCGTCTGGGATTTTACTTCGGCAACCTAGATGTGTTTATGAATATCGTTGGCGGTTTGAGATTAGACGAGCCTGCCGCCGATTTATCAATAGCTCTGGCACTATATTCAAGCCTTACCGACAAGGTTATTCCCGACAAGGTTATAGCACTCGGTGAGATAGGTCTTGGCGGAGAATTAAGAAGCATATCCCACATTACACAACGGCTTTCTGAAATAGAACGTCTGGGCTTTGAAAAATGCATTGTTCCGAAAAGCTCTCTTAAAGGTATTGACACTACAAAATACAGTATGAAAGTCATAGGTACATATTCTATAAAAAACGCATTTAAAGAAGCGTTTATATAATTATCAAGCGGCTAGTCACGTAGTTTAACCCTTTTATAAAAAAGAGCAGAACAAAAGTCCTGCTCTTTTTTAATACTATTTGCTTATTTTATAAATGACTTTTTTACCTATCATAATTCTTGCTTTCTTGATTTTGCTTTTTATAATTTGCTTTTTCAGTCCCTTAGCTACCTTTTTATTTTTAACAATAAAATTCAAGTATTTTTTAGGAGTTAAAATTTTTTTATTATTACTGTATATTTCAGGCGCTTTCTTTTTATTTTTTATTATAATCTTAGAAAGCTTTCCAGAGTTGTCGAAAGCATTCGCACATATTTCTTTTGCATTATTAATCGTAACACTTTTTAGATTTTTACACCCTGCAAACGCCCTCGAACATATGATAGCATTGTTTGCAGAAATCTTTACCTTCTTCAGATTTTTGCAGCCTTGAAATGCACTGCTGTAAATTATATAAATATTTTTCGGAACAGTAACGCTTTTTAAATTGTTGCAATTTTTAAATACCCTTTCTCCTATACAGTCACAGCTTTTACTGAAACTGACAGTTTTAAGATTAGAACCAGTAAACGCACCGTATTCTATATATTTAAGAGAATTAGGAAAATTAATTTTGGTTATTTTGGAATCCCTGAAGACTTCTCCCCATATACTTTCCAACGAATCGGGAAGCTTTATGCTATTAATATGTTTGAAGCCAAAGCCTCCGTTATTCATAAGACATTCCGTTCCGTTAGGAATTATAATATCAGTACTGTGATTAAAGGACATATATAAATCTTTTTCATCAATTGAATACAGCATATCGTTTTTGTAGATATAGTGCGGATTATTTTTATCAACATACAGCTTTATATTCGGACATTCAACAAAGTATAAAAACTTTTCATTGAAAAAATAATTTTCATAATACATTATATTATGATAGCCGTCATCTGTATAATCTTCTCTGCCTATTACTGTATTCTCAGGAATATTCATTCTCTTAATATTAGGAAAATATGCAAACTCTGTTATATTATAAACAGTATCAGGCAAAACTATTTCTTTGATTTTTTTGTATTTATTTTTAGTTACAGATTTTTTATTTCTAGTGACTGTATATTTTCCGTTTAAATCTATATCAGTAACGGTAAACTCTATTCCGTTATAGCTTATCTTCTCAGGTATCTCAACCTTTTGAATATTCGGAATTTCAGTAACAGTTGCCGAATACGGAACCTTTGTCGATTCGTATTCTACATCCTTCTTTAGTATATAACTGAAACTTCCTATTTGTATTTCAGGAGCTTTTTCATAGTTTATTGTTCCCTCATAATAATCGGACGCCGTTACAATACCTGCAAATGTGCTGACTGTTATAACTCCTGCTGTTAATAAACAAATTAATTTTTTAAGTTTCATAAAAACTTCTCCCCTCTTGACAGAATAGAATAGTTATTAAATCCTAAATTTCTAAAAGAACATATTCTTCAAAATATACTATCCTTTTGCATTTATCGTATAAACTACCTTTTTGCCGACTATAATCTTAGCGTCTTTTAAATTGTTTTTAATCTTTTTTTTGCTAAGCTGTTTTTTAAGCTGATTTGCAACCTTCTTGTTTTTTACAACAAACTTTATTCCTTTCTTGGTGTTTTTAAACCCTCTAATATCTGCCGATACTATCATAGGTGCACTATCTTTATTCTTTATAATAACCTTAGAAAGTTTTTTGCAATTATAAAATGCAGTTGAGTTTATTTTTAAAATACTGTTCATTGTAACGGTTTTTAGATTTTTACAGTTGTAAAAAGCAGTTGAATTTATTGATACTCCACCTTTTATGAAAACGCTTTCAAGACTTTTACAATCTCTAAAGGCATTATAACTAACATGTTTAACATTATTTGAAAGTATTTTTACATTTTTTAGTTTTTTGCAATTTCTAAATGCATCTCCCTCAATTTCCTTAACATTTTCAGGGATAGTGACACTTTTCAAATATTTGCAGTTGCGAAATGCATTATGTCCGATTGAAGTTAACTTCTTGCCGAATTTTACAGACTTTATGTTTGAACATGCAAATGCTTTATCTCTTATTTCCTTAACACTGTCAGGAATAATTATTTTAGTGAGCTTTGTTCCATAAAAACTTTTCCAGCCTATTTTTTTAAGGTTTTCATTCAATGTGATTTTTGTTATTTTAGAATTAGCAAAAACCTCATATCCTATTTCTTCAAGACCGTTTGGCAAATTAATTTTTGTAATACCACGTAATGGTATCCGCAATTGTTTCAGCGTATCGGGCAATTTTATATTTTTTACATGATAAAAGCCATATCCGCCGAAGCTGTTTAGCTTTTCTACCCCGTCCGGAATTGTAATGTCTGTACTATGATTAAATGACATATATACTTCTTTTCCGTCTTTTGATAAAAGCATATCGTTTTTATAGCTGTAATACGGATTATTTTGGTCAATTGATAGCTTAAGTTTTGGACATAAATTAAAATAAGATATATGTTCTAAATCGTAAAAACCTTCTTTTTTATATATTAACGTGTCATAGTCGTTTTCTCTGCCGATCATCACATTTTGAGGCAAATTCATCTTAGCTAGGTTTGGAAAATGACTAAAATATCCTATATTATATATAGTTTCAGGCAATACGATCTCTTCAACATTGGTGTATTTATTTTTTTCTGTGGTTCTTGAACCTGTGGTTACAAAATAACAGCCATCCAACTCCAGATTTGTCACAGTATATTCTATACCGTTAAAGGTAACCTTTTGAGGAATTTCAACTCTTTTGTTATTCGGGATTTCAGTAACAGTTGCCGAATATGGAATGTTTACCGAATCATACTGTACTTTTTCATTTAACGCATAAGTAAAGCCTTCGGATTTATATGCACTATCATTATCGTTACCGTATGCAAAGGAATTTACTGCAAATACTCCGGTGACTATAACAGCCGTCGTCAATAAACTTATAAACTTTTTAATTTTCATATAATTCTCCCCTTTTATTTCATAGATTAAGCTGAAATATTTATCCTTACATTCTTTAAGCGTTCAAAATCAAAAAAAGTCTCACCTTTTTTTAATTTTTCTTACATACCTCATTTGATCTTTTTAATGCTTCTATATATTTTTATTCACACAATGCAACAAAACACATATTATGTTGTTAGAGGCGGAAAGCTTGAAAATTAATTTTTCAGCTATGCATATAGTACATCCGCTGACTGTTGAATTGCGGATTCCGTCCGATATAATAAAACAGGAAAGAATGGTAAGCACATGAATAACGAAGCTGTTTATTTGTGGGATTTGTCGGTTGGAGATAAGGCAAAAGTTCAAAACATTGAAACGTCTGATTTTATAAAAAGAAGAATGCTTGATATGGGACTAATTAAAGGTACATATATTGAGGTTCTTCAAAAAAGTCCTGCCGGGGATCCCGTTGCATATTTCATCAGAGGAGCAGTAATTGCTCTTCGCGATGAGGACACAAAAAAAATCCTTGTTGAAAAAGTATAGATAAATGACTTTTCATTAAACTAAAAAGTGCGTTAACAAATCTAACGCACTTATATTTTTACATAAACAGTTATAGGAGGAGATTCTATTGACTCAAAATAAAACGCTTGATATTTCTGAAAACGACATAAAAAAGACAATTGCACTTGCAGGAAATCCGAATGTAGGGAAGTCAACAATTTTTAATGCGCTAACGGGTTTGAACCAGCACACGGGAAACTGGACAGGAAAAACCGTTTCAAATGCAATAGGAAAATATACATACAACAATAGAACATTTGAGATAGTTGATCTTCCCGGAACATACTCGCTTTTTGCCGGCTCTGCCGAAGAGGAGGTCGCAAGAGATTACATAGAAAACGGTAATCCCGACGCTGTTATTATAGTGTGTGATGCAACATGCCTTGAGAGAAACCTAAACCTTGCTCTTCAGATTATAAATATATCAAATCGTGTAATCTTATGCGTAAATCTTATGGACGAAGCTGAAAAAAAAGGCATACTGATAGACTGCGATGAGCTGTCTATGCAATTGGGCTGTGAAGTTGTAAGCGTTATCGCCAGAAGTGAAAAAGGTCTTGACACACTTAAAGCAAAAACGGAAGAGGTTTGTGACTCCCCTCCGCAAAAATTTTTAAGGAAAATTGATTTCAGCGGATGTTCAACCGAAGAAGAACGTACCGTAAAATATGTTTCTGCAAGTGAAGAAATCGCAACAAAGTGTGTTTCATTCAACAAAGCTCATTATGATAAGCGAGACAGAATACTGGATAGATTATTCACTTCACGTCTTACCGGAATACCTATAATGCTTTTGCTTTTGGGAGGAATCTTCTGGCTGACAATAGTCGGGGCAAACTATCCGTCGGAAATGCTGTCGAAATTATTTAACTTTCTGCAAATTTATATTTCCTCATTCTTTGATTACATAAACGCACCGTTGTGGCTCAGCGGTATTCTGGTTGACGGGGTATACAAAACCGTTACTTGGGTGGTTTCGGTAATGCTTCCTCCAATGGCAATTTTCTTTCCTCTTTTCACACTTCTTGAAGACTTCGGTTATCTTCCGAGAGTAGCTTTTAATTTAGATAAATTTTTTAGAAAATCAGGTGCAGACGGAAAAGCCGCACTTACTATGTGTATGGGATTTGGATGTAATGCCTGCGGCGTTATCGGATGCAGAATAATATCATCGCCCAGAGAGCGTATTATCGCAATGCTTACAAACTCTTTTGTTCCCTGCAACGGACGTTTCCCCACGCTTATTGCAATAATCACTATGTTTCTGATAGGAGGAGTAAGCTCATCGGTTGGTAACTCTTTGTTATGCGCGTTGGTTCTTTTGCTTGTAATAGTTTTGGGAGTTGTAATTACTCTCTTAGCGTCACGCTTTTTGTCAAAGACAATTTTAAAAGGAGAATCAACCTGCTTTGCGCTTGAACTTCCCCCGTACCGCCGACCACAGATAGGAAAGGTTATAGTACGTTCTATACTTGACAGGACTCTGTTTGTCTTAGGGCGTGCCGTAACAGTTGCCGTTCCCGCAGGAGCGATCATATGGATTTTTGCAAATATCAACATAGGTAATAGCACCTTGATAAACACCGTTTCAAGTTTTTTAGATCCATTTGCATCTATGATAGGACTTGACGGCATAATACTTCTTGCATTTATTCTAGGCTTTCCGGCAAATGAAATAGTTTTTCCGATAATTCTTATGGCATATCTTTCGCAAGGCTCTCTTACAGAATACGAAAGCCTGTCGCAGCTTCACGATCTGCTGCTTGCCAACGGATGGACAGTTACCACTGCAATATGCACAATGCTGTTCTCACTCTGCCATTTTCCATGCTCAACAACTATGATTTCTATTTATAAGGAAACAAAGAGCAAGAAGTATACAGCAATAGCTTTTTTACTTCCTCTTTGCATTGGAATACTAATCTGCTTTGTAACAAAAAACATATTATCACTTGTATTATAATTCTGACTCTAAGCATAAATATAATCATAGGAACGGTAGCATCGTGAAAAATTCTTTTTCACACACATTAATAGCCTTTGCCGGAAAAATATATGACGGCAGTTTTGGCATAGCAGAAACCCGACTTAAATTCCAAAGAAAGGCATAGTGATAATATATGGCTGGAATTAAAAAGTTTGAAACAGTATCATTTTTCTTTGCTTCAATTGTGGGAACCCTTATGCACTTTGTTTTTGGATGGACAAATAAGAGTCCTGTTACAGCACTTATAGCTCCTGTAAACGAAAGCGTTTTTGAGCATCTGAAACTGACCTTTTTTCCTCTTCTAATTTTTGCTGTTTTTGAATACTTTTTTATAGGAAAAATAAATAGCGGATTTTTTTACATTAAAGCTAAATCCATACTGCTTGGAATTTTAAGCGTCGTATTACTTTATTATACCTATTCGGGTATTATAGGACAAAACTATATGATTGCCGACGTTTTGATTTTTTATATCAGCATTTTAATATCTACTCTTTATTTTATAAAAAACTACAAACCCAATAAATGCAGCAACATATCAGGAATTGTAATATTTATTTTGGTCTGGATAATATTTATTATATTTACTTTCAAAACTCCTCATATCAATTTGTTTCTTGACCCGAGAGGATATTACGGTATCAAAAGCTAATATTAAAAATCGGAGATTATTCATCTATGCTGATCAAGCACAGAAAATAGTCTCCGATTTATTTTATTAATGCTTAACATAATATAGAGGATTTAGTCTTTTCTTTATTTTAGCGGTCGGGCTGTTTTGAAGTCTGAACTCAAAGTGCAGATGCGGACCTGTTGAATAGCCGGTAGAACCGACAGTTCCAAGCAACTGACCTGATGAAATGTACTGTCCGACCTTGACTTTGACGCTTGTCATATGTCCGTATATTACACGAAGAGTTACCTTTTTACCGTCTATCTTGAATGAACTTCTTACTACCACATAATTGCCAAATCCGCCTCCGCAGCCGCAGGAAACCGTTTTGCCGTAATTATGCTTACAGCCCTTGTTAACTGAATCGACTATCCCGCCCTTGGTAGCGATGATTTTCGCCCCTTTTATACTTTTGCCTTTTGAAGCAATATCGGTTCCCGAATGACTTCCAGACGCATACATACTTGACTTATTGTTATAGGTCTGAGATATATAGTAAAATCCCGGAACAGGCCATCTGAACGAAAGCGTTAAAACTGATTTTTTAGCTGAGATCTTTCCCTTCAGCGTTTTTCCTCCAAGCTGTTTATATGCTTTAACCTTGTATTTATAAGTCCTTGACTTTTTCAGCTTTTTATTTGTATATGTAAATTTGGTATTTCCCTTGACTTTAGCTATTCTCACATACTTTTTTGTCTTTTTATTATATCTGTAAATAAGATATCCGCTCACTCCGCTAATCTTTTTCCACCTTATCTGAACGGAATGATTTGCTCCGTTTAACTGGATGATTTTTGAGTCCGCAGGTACTGTCATAGAAATCAAAACATCAGTTGATAGATAAGAAATATAATTAACTCCGTTTATGGTGCAGAAGGTAGCTATTTTAAATTTATATGTCTTTCCGGCTTTAAGTCCCGTAACAGTACAGGTTAAAGTATTAGGATTTTTTATCGTTTTTTTAAGCACATACTCTTTTTTAGATGAATCATAAACATAAATTTTATATCCCGTAATTCCGCTGGACCTTATCCATTTAAGCTTCATCGTTGTTCTTTTAGAACTTCCGTATGAAGTAAGTCTGTTAGCTTTAGGAACAATCTGAAATTCAATAATTCTTTTTCCGGTTACGTTTTCTATTCCTGTTATAGTAATATACGCAGTTCCGATTTTTACATTGTTAGAATAGCTTACAGTGTAATCTTTATTCAAAACAAGATTATAGCTTTCAATTTTCGGTAAAACACTTGGCGTTAATGCTCCGCCTGTGTATGTAACCTTTTCTACGCTAGGAACAGTTACATCATTATTGATATCCGCCGCATAAATAATAAAGTCAAGAGTTTTCTCTCCGCAGAAATTTCCAATACCTTTGACTGTCACCGTAGCTGTACCAACATTGATATTATTCTCGTAGGATAACGTATAGTCTATGCCGTTTATCAGCTTTGAATCATAATCCCAGTTCAGAAAAGCATCAATATCAGGAGTTAAAGGCGTGCCCTTATAGTTCATATATTCAAATACATCAGATATTCTGACGTCGTTTATGTCTTTTTGTTCAATTGTGAACGTCTTAATAATCTCACCGTAATAGTCGCCAATTCCGTATATATGTATAATTCCTTCTCCTACGTCTATATTGTCGGTATAATTAATATCATAATCCTTATACATTCTGAGCAGGGTTTCTCCGTAATAAACCTCTAAATTGGGATTAATTTTGTATCCAGCATAAATATATGAATCAAACTCTAGTCTTACTTCCGTATTATTTTCATCAATCAAATAACATACATTAATCTGACATTCAACAGGATTTGCCATACCGTCCTCTGCTGATACAGTAATCACTGTGCTTCCGACAGATACAGCCGTAATCAGTCCGTTTTCATCAACCGTACAAATACCTTCATCAGCGCTTGTATAGATCAACTTACCGCTTGGACTGATCTGAGCATTTATCTGAGCAGTTTTCCCGATGCCTATATTATAAATACTCTGAGATACTTTAATTTCTCCTGTTAAACCTGCATCTGCAGCATAAGTACTTATTGCAACCGGAATAATTATACATATTAAAGCAATAATCAGTGTCAGAATTGCCGTTTTTACTATATTATTCTCAAGCTTATTCTGAAACTTCATTTTATACCTTCTCCCATAAAATATAGATCACAGATTATAAACTTATACTATTTTAACGCACTGTAAACAATCTGTCTTAATTTTCTTGTTGTTTCATTACATCCTGTTCCGCAGCGCTGAATAAAGTATAAAAATATCATATTGTCCTTTGGCGAGATAGTAACATAATCACCTGTCCAACCATCCCAGCCGTATTCTCCAAGACTTGCATTTGTAGCGGCAGCCGCTTTATCGTTCAGAATTCTTAGGTAGTTTCCGTATCCATATCCCTTTGTAGCACCATAATAAAGCGCGGGCATTTGATAATCTGTCAATTGATTTGTTGTCATATACTCAACTGTTTTCCTGCCCAAAATTCTCTTGCCGTTATATTCACCCTTATTAAGCAGCATACTTGCGAACTTTATATAATCATCTAGCGTTGAAACAAGTCCGGCTCCACCAGACTCAAAAGCCGGAGGCTTTTTATAATCTGTAAGAAGTAAATGAAAATCATTAAAAACTGCAACTTTCTTTTGTTCTTCATCGTAATAATATATCTGAGCGAGCCTGTCATACTTTTTACTCGGAACGTAAAAGCCGGTATCGCACATTTCAAGCGGCTCAAAAATCTCTTTATCCAAAAAATCGGAGAACTTCATACCGCTTACCTTTTCTATAACTGCTCCCATAACGTCTGCACAAGTTCCGTATGTCCAGCTTTCTCCCGGATGGAACATCAACGGTTTTTTCGCTAAAAGCTCGGCGATTTGTAAGGTAGTAAATTCCTCGCCGTTTGCCATACGGATTTTTAATTCGTCGTAAAGCTTCTGCATTTCAGCTCCCGACTCACACCAGTCTCCTCCGTAAACCATACCTGCCGTCATATTTAAAAGGTTATGTAGAGTAATATCACTGTTTGCAGGTATGTACTTACCATCTTTTATGACATACATATCCTCATATCCGTTTATGTAATTCTTAACAGGATTTTCAAGATCTATCAGACCTCTCTCAAACAGTATCATTGCAGCTGCGGCAGTTATAGGCTTAGTTAACGAAAAAAGCCTGAAAATCGTGTCGCTGCTCATTTTCTTACCTTTTTCAATGTCAGCATAACCGTATTCCTGTCTAAATACGACCTCACTGTCCTTTAAAACGGCTGTACCAGCTCCCGAAATCTGACCGTCCTCTATCTCTTTATTAATAATATCTGATAAGTATTTAAGCTTATCCTTATACATATACTCACCGCCACATTGTTTTTATGAAAAATAGTACGTAACACAGTATTTAAAGTAAGTATACCACAATTTGTTTTCCTTTTCAAGTAAAAAAGGGCTTCTGCAAACTGCTATGCAGAAGTCCTTTGACAGAATAATTTATTTTCACTTACTTTTCACTTGCTTTGTAACCTGCGTCCTCGACTGCTTTAATTAGCGTTTGTGTATCAACGTCCTTCGACAGATTGATATAGGCAAGTCCTTTTTTCAAATTAACCTCAGCTTTTACACCTTCAATGCCATTAAGTGCTGATTCAACTGCTCCCGAACAGTGAGAACAGCTCATACCCTCAACCTTTAACGTAACATCGCACTTTACCTTTCCAAACATATCTTTGTCCTCCTTTGTATCATTCAGCCCGTTGTCAGAGCTTTTATACCTTAAATTCTTAGGCTTAAAAAATCTAAGCCTTAATGCATTTGTTACAACGCATACGCTGCTTAAACTCATTGCCGCCGCTGCAAGCATAGGCGAAAGCTTCAAATTAAATATATGATAAAAAACCCCGGCGGCTATCGGAATGCCAACAGTATTATAGAAAAACGCCCAAAACAGATTTTCCTTAATATTCTTAATAACTGCCTTGCTCAAATCAATTGCTGTACAAACATCAAGTATATCATTTTTCATTAGAACAACGTCAGCACTCTCAATAGCAATATCAACGCCTGCTCCTATTGCTATTCCTACGTCTGCCCTTGCAAGTGCAGGAGCATCGTTAATTCCGTCGCCTACCATTGCAACCTTGCTCCCGTCCTTTTGAATGGAAACAACAACACTTTCTTTTTCCTGAGGAAGAACATTTGCAATTACATTATCAATACCAAGTTTCTTCCTTACTGCTTCCGCAGTGTTTTTATTATCTCCGGTAAGCATTGTCACCCTGACTCCGCTTTTTTTCAGCAGATTTACTGCGTCAAAGCTGGTGGATTTAATCTTATCAGCAACTGCAATAATTCCTATGGCATTATTATCGTCAGCAACTATAAGAGGTGTTTTTCCCTCACAGGATAATTTTTCTATATCATTTTTAATGTTTTCGTAATTGATGTTATTGGCTTGTATATAAGAAGAATTACCTATATAATAGCCTTTTCCGTCAACTTCTCCAAAAACGCCTTTTCCAAACTCGGCTTTAAACCCCTTTACAGTTAAATATGAAATTTCCTGCCTTTCACACTCTCTTACAACAGCGTCTGCAAGGGGATGCTTGCTCATCTTTTCAATACTTCCGGCAATCTGAATGAGCGCTTTTTCCTTAAGTGTTAAAGCAATTATATCTGTAACACAGGGTTTACCCTCAGTGAGAGTTCCCGTCTTGTCAAGTACTACGTCTGTAACATTATGAAGTGCCTCTAAAGCCTCACCCGACTTTATCAAAATACCGTTCTGTGCCGATTTCCCGGTTCCGACCATAATGGCAACAGGAGTGGCAAGCCCCAATGCACATGGACAGGACACAACCAAAACGGAAATAGCTATACTCATTGCAAACTCAAAGCTCGCTCCGCAAATAAGCCATACAATCAATGCAATAATCGCAATAATTATTACGATCGGAACAAAAATTCCCGATACCTTATCAGCGATCTTTGCAATAGGTGCTTTCGATGAAGACGCCTCCTCGACAAGCTTAATGATCTGAGAAAGCGTTGTATTCTCTCCGACTCTTGTTGCTTTATACTTTATATATCCGCTGTTCAGCATTGTAGCAGATATAACAGCTTCTCCTGACTTTTTAGAAACAGGAACGCTCTCTCCTGTAATAGCCGATTGATCAAGACTTCCCTCGCCTTCTATTATTTCACCGTCTACGGCGATCCTCTCTCCCGCTTTAGCTAATACTATATCTCCCTCTGAAATTTCTTCTGCTAAAATCTCAGTTTCCTTGCCGTCTTTTATAATTGTTGCCGTTTCAGGAGAAAGATTTAAAAGCCTGTCTATTGCTTCGCTTGTTTTTGATTTTGACCTTGTCTCCAGATATTTTCCTACTGTTATAAGAGTAAGAATTGTAGCGGCGGATTCAAAATATAAATCCATATGAAACCTCGATACAGTTCCCATATCGCCGCTGTTTAATCCGACAGCTATTCTTATTATTGCATAAACCCCATACAAAAATGCAGATGCTGAACCTATGGCAATCAGGCTGTCCATGTTAGGAGAGCCTTTGAACAGATTTTTGAAACCCACTGTATAGTATTTATGATTTATTATCATTATTGGAATACAAAATACCAACTGAATCAATGCAAAATTCAGAGCGTTTTCGTGTCCTGTAAATATTGAGGGTATGGGAAGCCCCATCATATGACCCATTGAAATATACATAAGAGGTATTAAAAGACAAACCGAAGAAATAAGCCTTTTAAGCATATTTTTTTCAGCGTCGCTTTTTACCCTCGAATGAAAATTGCCCTTTGTATCATAAAGGTTAGCTCCGTACCCTGCTTCTCTCACGGCATCTATAATTTCCTCTGCACTCAGGGTATCATCATATTCCGCCGTCATAGAATTTGTCAGCAAATTAACAGAAACATTCTGAATTCCGTTTAATTTTGATACTGCCCTTTCTATTCTTGCAGAACATGCAGAGCAAGTCATTCCGGAAACTGCAAATTTATTTTTCATATCAATTATTATACCTTAGCTATACAAGGTCTCCTTTCCCATATTTATAAAACAATCATACCGTATCAATATCAACAATCATTAAGTAGTAATTAGTTATTGCTAATTCTTATTATACAACTATGATATTACAATGTCAAACTTAATTTAATAAGCTAAAACATAGTATATTGTAAATATCTTTTGTTAATTATCAACTAAAATATTCAGATAAATTGTAAATATACACAAAAAATTTTTATATGAATTTCCCGGAATATCATTTTAGTTAATTTGGGCAAAATTTCATTGACAGTTTAATGATTTTATGTTATATTTAACATATGCTGTGAATGATCACAACAAATTTTTATTAAGGAGGTTAATTCTTATGAAGTTATCAAAAAGACTTCTTGCTGCATTACTGGCATTATCAACTGCTGTTGTAATGACAGGTTGCCCAAAATCTTCAAGTGAAGAATCTTCTTCTTTTGAGGAAAAGGTTAAGGTTCCTTCAACAGATGCTATTGCTGAAATTCCGGAAGGTACTGCTAACACACTCCAGTGGCTTGGTGTTAAGGATTTGAATCCAACCTCAACCGCACAGGAAAAAAGTGCTGAAATGACATTGTTTAATGACAAAGGCGGAAAGGTTGAATGGATTCAGACTACTACATTTGAGCAAAATACCAAACTTTCATCACTGATACTGGCAAACACTCCGCCTGATATGGTTGCTTTCAGCCAGAGAATGGTTTTCCCTTGCAACGTAATAAAGGGCGTTTATCAGCCTATTGACGAAATAGTTGACTTCGACTCAGCAATGTGGTCAGGTATGAAAGCAGTTGCCGATCAATTTGAACTTGCAGGAAAACACTATGTAGCACCTGCTGCATACGGCGACACTATGCCACTTATGTTCTATGATAAAAAGGTAATTGAAAATGAAGGTCTTCAGGATCCGTATCAATCTTACCTGGACGGCACATGGGATTGGGATATGTTAAAAGACATTATGACTGAGTATGTTTCAAAGGCAACCGGCGATGAAGAAAGAACCGGTGTATACGGCTGGTTCCCTGAGGCTATTTTCGCAACAACAGGTACTTCAATCATTAAATATGATGAAAAGAAAGACGAATATGTTAACAACTCAAAGGATGCTAATCTTGAAAGAGCTGCTAATTTCCTGTATGACTTGGAAAAGAACGGCTTGATCAAACATTCTGACGGATGGATCGGCAGTGCTAAATCAGCATTTGAGCAAAACATTCTTTTCTATTCTATGGGAAGATGGGCTGCATTAAACAACAATGCTCCTACCAAATCTGATGATTGGATGTGTGTTCCTATTCCAAAGGATCCTAATGCCGACGCATATTACAGACAGCTTGATATTGTTGGATATACTTATATGTGGGTTGCAGGATCAACCAAGAAAGAAGCTATGAAGTGCTGGCTTGAGTGTTGCAGAGTAGCTAATTCAAGCGATGAGTATAAACAAACTACTAAAGATAAGTTCTTTGTAGACAATCCTTACTGGTCTGAAGATATGTATCAGATGGCATTTGAAGAAGTATTCTCTGATAAGTTCGTTCTGCTTGTTGATCCGGGTACGGGTATCTCAACTGAGATTTCAGACGACTCTGTTGCTAAAACTGATACAAAAGAAGCAATTAACTCTTATATGTATTCAGGAACTACTTATTCAGATTATAGTTCCGGCGCACAATATACATGGACACAGCTTCGTGAAAAATACAACTCAACTATCGACAGTGAGTTAAAGAAGTTCAATGCAAGCTATAAACAGTATTTAAAAGACAATAAATAATATCGGAACTTTTTAAGCCGGGAGGAAAAACCTCTCGGCTTAAATTTTGTATAAAATATATAAATATAATTGACAATAGGTGAAAAATATAATATACTATACATATAAATTAAACTTATATTAAAAATTTGTAAGGAGGAATAATATGAAAACAATTAAACGTATTTCAGCCGTTTTATTGGCACTAGGAATATCTGTTACCATTGTCGGATGCGATAAAGAAACGGATTCATCTTATACGGAAACTGTTGCTGTACCAACAGCTGACCAAATTGACGATATCCCCGCAGACGCAGAAAAAACTCTTGACTGGTGCTCGTACTACGATCTTAATCCATCAGCAGGAAGCAAAGAAAAATATACAAATGTTTCGCTGTTTGAGGATAAGGGCGGAAAGATCAATTACATAAACTGCGGAGGATCTGCTAATAAGTACAATAAACTTTCAGAGCTTATTTTAGCAAACACACCGCCTGATTTATTTGCATATGAACAAAAAATGACTTTCCCTGCGGGAGTAATCAAGGAGCGTTTCCAATCAGTAGACAGCGTTGTCGACTTTAATTCTCCTTTGTGGTCGGATGTAAAAAACACAGCAGATCAATTTGTCTTGAACGGGAAGCATTATGTTGCACCTATATCATTCGGCACACTTGTTACACTGACTTATGACCTTGACGTTATAGAAAGTGAAGGACTGACAGATCCTTATCAGCTTTATAAAGAAGGAAAGTGGGACTGGAACTCTTTCTATGACGTAATGAAGCAATACAAAGAAAATGCTAAAGGAAACCAAGAAAGATACGGAATTAACGGATGGTATCATGCTTTTATATTCCAGTCAACAGGTCAGACAATAGTTAAGCTTGACCCAAAAACAGGTGAATATGTAAATAATATCAAAAACTCTGATCTTGAACGTGCAGCTAACTTTTTATATACGCTAACTAAAGAAGGTCTTGACAATCCGTCATGGATAGGCGACGCTGCAGGATGCTTAAACAGCAACACATTATTCTATGCAATGGGGCCGTGGGCATCAACAGGAACAGCTCATACTCCTAAGGATGGGGTCAGATGGGGCGTTGTGCCAATACCAAGAGATCCTAACTCCGATACACAATATACAACTCTGGACATCGGCGCTTATATGTGGGTTAAAGGTTCTACTAAAAAAGAAGCAGTAAAGTGCTGGTACGAATGCTCAAAGCTCGCAGCAACTTCTGATGAGTACAAGAAAATATCGAAAGAGAAATTCTTTGTTGACAATCCTAACTGGACAGAGGAAGCTTATCAGGTAACTTATGAAGATGTTATATCTGATAAATTTACAAGATTAATCGATCCCGGCTATGGAGCAACAACGATTTTATCAGATGATGACGCAGCTAAAAATGTAACAAAAGAAGCTGTTATTCCGTATCTGTACTCTTCGGTAAGAAAATTTGATGATTCCGGAACACAAATGACTTGGACTCAGCTTCGTGAAAAATACTCTCCAACTATTGACAGCGAACTTAAAGAACTAAATGAAAATCTTAAAAGCTTTATTAAAAAGGACAAATAAATTACAACATACTAAAGCCCTGAGGAAATTTCCTCAGGGCTTTATATTTTATTTATTCATTTCTGCCGCAGCATTTTTTATATTTCTTTCCGCTTCCGCATGGACATGGATCATTTCTTCCCGGCTTTTTCTTGACTGTTCTTGCTCCTGAAAGTGAGTTGTCAGCTTTGATTGGATTAGCCTTTAAAACCTGTTCTCTCTTAGGCTCGTCATTGGTCTTGACCTTGACCGTATACATCATACGTACAGTTTCCTCACAAATAGAAGCTATCATTTCATCGAACATATCAAATCCTTCAATACGATACTCAACAACAGGATTCTTGTTTCCGTATGCACGAAGACCGATACCGCGTTTAAGCTCCTCCATATCGTCTATATGAGCCATCCACTTAGTATCAACTACTTTAAGTAAAACAACTCTTTCAACTTCTCTGAGAATTTCAGGAGTAAGCTCTTTCTCACGCTGTTCATATTTCTTTAAAGCTCTTTCAGTTAACTCGTCGATTATTTCCTGCTTAGTAACTCTATCAAGCTCCACAGGATCGTATCTGAAATCGTCGTCAGTTGTAAACAGTCCCAATAGGAAGTCGCGAAGTCCGTCTAAATTCCAGTTATCGTGAACATCTTCTTCAACCAGATATACATTTACAGTGTTTACAATGAAGTCCTTTATCATCTTAATGATGTCATCGTGAATATCATCGCCCTCAAGGACCTGCGAACGCTGTTTGTATATGATCTCTCTCTGTGAGTTCATAACATCGTCATAGTTCAGAACATTCTTTCTTATGCCGAAGTTTCTTCCCTCAACCTTTTTCTGTGAAGATTCAATTACGTTAGAAAGCATCTTGCTCTGTATAGGAGTATCCTCTTCAACCTTTAAGGTATTCATCATGTGAGTAATTCTCTCACCGCCGAATAATCTCATAAGGTCATCCTCTAACGATAGGAAGAATATTGAACCTCCCTCGTCGCCCTGACGTCCTGCACGTCCTCTAAGCTGATTATCAATACGTCTTGATTCATGACGTTCAGTACCGATAATCATAAGTCCGCCTGCCTCTTTAACGGCAACAGCCTTTTCTTTAACTTCCTTAGAATACTTATCATAATACTCTCTGTATTCTTTTCTTGCTTTTATAATCTCTTCGTCATCAGTTTCACCGTAGCCGACTGCTTCATTTATTATGTCGTTATCATATCCAAGCTTTTTAAGCTCCTTCTTCGCCAGAAATTCAGCATTACCTCCAAGCATAATATCGGTACCACGTCCAGCCATATTTGTAGCTATCGTTACCGCACCGTATTGACCAGCTTGAGCGACAATCTCAGCTTCCTTTTCGTGCTGCTTAGCGTTCAGCACATTATGCTTAATGCCTTTGTTTTTAAGCATTTTTGAAAGAAGCTCTGACTTCTCGATCGATATAGTACCAACCAGACAAGGCTGTCCCTTTTCATGACACTTAATAATTTGGTCAATAACTGCATTGTACTTGGCTTTCTCGGTCTTATAAACAACATCGGAATAGTCAATTCTAATAACAGGCATATTTGTCGGAACTTCAATAACATCCAGCTTGTAAATCTCTCTAAATTCACTCTCTTCGGTCAATGCCGTACCGGTCATACCTGAAAGCTTTTCATACAAACGAAAATAGTTTTGAAAAGTTATCGTTGCAATGGTCTTTGATTCGTGTGCAACCTTTACCCCCTCTTTGGCTTCAATAGCCTGATGCAATCCGTCATTGAAACGACGTCCTATCATCAAACGTCCGGTAAACTCGTCAACGATAATGACCTCACCGTCACGGACAACATAGTCAATATCTTTCTTCATAACTCCGTTTGCCTTGATAGCCTGATTGATATGATGCAAAAGGGTCATATTCTCAGCATCCATAAGATTTACAACATTGAATGCCTTCTCTGCCTTTTTGACGCCTTTTTTTGTAATAGTAGCTGTCTTTGCTTTTTCATCTACTATATAATCGCCCTCAACTAAATCATTATCAGCCTTATCGTCAAGCTCTGCAACAATTGTTGGAGTTAAGGTTTTGGCAAATCTGTCTGCAAGAGTGTAAAGCTCGGTAGATTTGTCACCTCTTCCGGAAATAATAAGAGGAGTTCTTGCCTCATCTATCAAAATAGAGTCGACCTCATCGACGATAGCAAATGCATGTCCTCTCTGAACCTTGTCCTTTTTGTAAATAACCATATTATCACGAAGATAGTCAAATCCCAACTCATTGTTTGTGGCATATGTGATGTCACAATTATAAGCTGCACGTCTTTCATCATTGTCAAGACCGTTAAGTATAACTCCGATTGAAAGCCCCAAGAACTTATAAACTCTTCCCATTTCCTCTGACTGAAATTTTGCCAAATAGTCGTTTACTGTTACGACGTGAACGCCCTTGCCGTTCAATGCATTTACATAAGAAGCAAGACAGGCAACAAGAGTTTTACCTTCACCTGTTTTCATTTCTGCAATTCTTCCTTGATGAAGAACAATAGCTCCTAATATCTGTACAGGGAACGGTTTCTTGCCAAGCACTCTGTCCGCTGCCTCTCGAGCGGTTGCCAGAGCCTCAGGCATAATATCGTCAAGAGTTTGACCGTCAGCAAGTCTTTTCTTAAATTCATCTGTTTTTGATTTCAGTTCAGCGTCAGAAAGCTTTTGATATTCCTCGTCCAAATCCAATACCTTCTGCATTATCGGTTTGATACGGGCAAGTTCCTTTTTGCTGTAATTTCCGAAAATTTTATCTAAAATACTCATATTTATCACAATGCCTTTGCTCTGCAAAGGTCTCCTTTCCGCGTAATGGTTACATCTGATTTTTTCAATAAGGGCTTATAAGCGTGAGTTAAAACAATCTTAACGCCGCTTGCGCCGTATGAAATTTATAAAAATTGTAATTGAAAATTATTATACTATATATCAGTCCCAAAGTCAAGTTTACATTAACTTATGACCATAATTTTTTTAACTTTAGCGATAACTCATTAATTTCACATTGACAATAAACTATTCATATTATATAATTGAATTAATATTATCGGATAGAAACGGAGGAAGCGTTATGAGTGTAGACAAGGATAAAATTACTGAATTTGCAGAAAAAACAGGTCAGGCAATAACTGAAGGAGTAAAAGCAGGAGCGAAATATACAAAGGAAAAAGCACCATTGGTAGGAAACGCCTGTTTAAAATTCGGTCGGGAACTTAAAGAAATTTTCACGTCAAAAAACAAGGCTGAGGTTATTGATGTTGCAGACGCAACAAAGCCGGAAAACAGTGCGGACAGCACAGCAGGTGATCACGCAGACAAAGACACAAATGAATAAAAAGAAAAAACTGCCCGTCTGATTTTTTTCAGGCGGGTTTTTAGTCAGCGTATGTTATTGTTACTATAATTACACAAATGTAAAAGTGTACATTCTTTGCACTTTTCGCCTCTTGCCTTGCAAATATCTCTGCCGAATAAAACAAGTCTGTGGCAAAAATCAGAACCCTTCTCGGGAGGAATGATCTTTCTTAGATCCTCTTCAACCTTAACAGGCTCTTTATTCTTAGTCAGTCCAAGACGTCCGCAAATTCTTATGCAATGCGTATCTGTAACAATAGCAGGCTTATGAAAAACATCTCCCATAATTAGATTTGCAGTCTTTCTCCCTATACCTGAAAGAGTGGTAAGTTCCTCTATCGTTTGAGGGATCTCACCATTAAAATCATCTCTTATTTGTCTGCACATCTCAACTATTGATTTTGCTTTTGTCTTAAAAAGTCCACATGGCTTTACTATTCGTTCAATGTCACTAATATCAGCATCAGCAAAATCGTCTATGCTTCTATATTTATCAAAAAGCTCTTTTGTAACAATGTTAACCCTTGCGTCAGTGCATTGTGCAGAAAGCCTTCCGGCAATCATAAGCTCATGGGGCTTTTTATATACAAGCGAGCAAATTGCATTCGGATAAAGACTTTCAAGTTCATTACAAATCAATAACGCTTTTTCTTTCTTTGTCATAAGTTAATTCCTTTCGACTAATTATTTATTACATTTTACTACAAATAATCGCATTTTTCAATGCCTATTGACAATATACAACCATTGTAATAAATGATAAATTATAGTATATTTCATGCTTTATATTTACTTTTATTCAATACTGTGATATAATAAACGTAATCATTCTTATTAAAGTGAGGTTTAGAAATGTTAAGGAAAAAATCCGATAATACCATAAAGCTTAAACAAAATGTTTACAGCACAAACGGTACAACTGCCATCGGAACCGATTCCCGGCTATACAGATTTTATAATCTTAGAGGAATTCAGTTTACCGTAAAACATTTATTTGTAGCGCTTTCATTTATAATACCATTTTTAATTATGTTGATCGTTTTCATCAAAGAGGAAATGTATCCGGCAGGAGATAATCAGATTCTAGTTATTGACTTCTGGCATCAATATTTCCCTTTCCTTTCTGAAATGCAGGACAAGCTTCAAAACGGAGGTTCTCTGTTATATTCCCTTCGTTCGGGCTGGGGACAAAATTTTCTTGGGATAATGTCATATTACACAGCCAGTCCGCTGAATTTTCTTTCATTGTTAATTCCTGAAGCGCATATGAGAGAATTCTTAGCCCTATTTGTATGTATTAAAGTAGGCTGTGCAGGTTTGTTTATGGGAATGTATCTGAAAAATGTATTTAAAAGAAATGATTTTTCTATTGTACTTTTTTCAATCCCCTACGCTTTATGTGCATACATTATGGGATACTACTGGAATATAATGTGGCTGGATACGGTTGCTCTTATGCCGCTTGTTGCACTTGGCGCTCACTATCTTATCAAGGAAGGAAAATTTAAGCTTTATTCAATTTCACTTGCAGTAGCATTTTTCTCTAATTTTTATATCGGATTTTTCTTATGTATATTTATAGCACTGTATTTTATTGCGGAAGTTATATGTTCAAAAATAGGAATTAGGACTATTCTAAAAAGGTTATGGCAAATCCTGCTTTTTTCATTGATAGGTATTGCTCTAACTGCAATATTGGTTCTTCCCGCATATTTGGCACTGAAATCAACCTATTCAGGCGATAATTCAAACTTTCCTGAAGAAATGACATTCTATAAAAGCTTTATCAATGTTTTAAGCAATCTTCTTGCTTTTAAAACACCTACTCATCTGGATGGACTGCCGAACCTTTACTGCTCATTATTAGCAGTAATAATGATTGGCGTTCATGCATTTTCCAAAAAAATCCCCCTTCGTGAAAAGGTCGTTGTATTTCTTCTTTTAACATTCCTGATCGTAAGCTGCAACAATAATATTTTGGATTATATTTGGCACGGTTTTCATTATACAAACCAAATACCTTTCAGATTTTCATTTGTATTTGCATTTGCTCTTATAATTGTTGCTTACAGAGCATTTACACAGCTTGAAAATATATCTTGGGTTCATATCGTCGGAGCAGTTATTGTCACAGTCGGAATTGTTGTTATAGGGGCGTTTTCGTCAGGCACAACTACTGCCATAATAAGAAATAATATTTCTCTGGCACTTGCGTATATGGCTCTTATAACCATTCTTTTGATAAAATCTAAATATATAACCACTAAAACCATATCTCTGATTATGATTATTCCTATGGTAGTAGAAATGTATTCCTGTGCAAGCAAGGGAGCAGACGCAGTCGGTTCATCTTCATACAGCACATATTATGCGAATAACGATGAGGTACAGAAGCTTTTAACAAAAACTGTTCCCGAAGATGACGATTTTTACAGAACAGAAATGTCTAAATGGTATACAATAAATGACCCTTGTCTATACCGTTATTACGGTGTATCACAGTTTAGCTCAATGTCCAATGCTGCGGTATCATATTATATGGAAAACTTAGGAGTAGTTTCACAGCCCGGTGGAAACAGATATTATTACGGAGCTACCAGCCCGTTTACAAATGCGCTTTTGAACTTAAAATATGTCATTTCAAAAACAGGAACCAATCCAGACACTTATCTAAAAGAAATTGCTTCAGCCGGTGAAGCAAAGCTTTATGAGAACACAGCATATTTGCCATTCGGTTTTTTAACTGACACCGGGTTAAAGAATTTTAAACTAAGCAATCCTCAGAATCCTTTCTATTACCTTAATGCACTGTTCAAAAGCATGACAGGTATAAACAAAGACTTGTATTCTTACGTTATGATGACTAAAGGTGAAGGCGAAAATGTTTCCATAACTAATGAGGATGAATTGACCGGCATATATAACTATGTGCCTGAAAATGGAGATATAATATTCAAAGGTGAAAAAGCACTTAATGAGTCTGATAAAAAAGTGGGCGGTGTAAAGGCAAACTCTTATTATCACATGACTGCGGAGGACCTTAAAGCTGCCGTTGATTTAGGTCCTGATGACGAAATAACAGATGAGTTTGACGGAAAAGTTTTGGAGATCACCTACAAGTATCAAAGCGACGCTGACATTTGGGAGGACGGCTCAGAATTGTTTTTCTATCCGCCTTCAGATAATGATGATATGAGTATGGCAAATGAAACCTTTGAAGCTGACCAGCCGTTTCAATTTACGACCGAGATAACCGACGCTGTTCTGGAAAGCGGTCTTGCTTTTGAAGGGTATGGAGTTATTCTAACTCAGATTGCTCTAGTCGACGAGGATAAAAGCAGCGAAATATCAGAAGAGAACGCAACTCTATCATTTAACTACACAGCAGTGTCTGACTCGATGCTGTACTGTTTCTTTGACAGCCCGGAAATTGAAACTGTCGAAACTAAACTCAGTTCAAGTGATGAAACCAATTCTTATACAGTTGAGGACGATTTGGAATATATCTTCCCCGTAGGTTTTGCAAAAGAGGGAGAAACAGCAACGATTTCGGGAACAACATTAAAACCTCTGACAAGCGGAGGACAGTTAAGCTGCTTTGTATATCAAATAAACGACGATGTTCTTCAAGAGGGTCTTAATAAGCTAAAATCTAACGGAACATATGATATTAAAGAGCGTACAGACACTTACTTCAAAGGTGAGATTGACGCCCGATCTGACGGATATATGTATACTGCAATACCCGCTAACGGCTGGACAGCTTATGTCGATGGAGAAAAAGCTGAAACTGCTGAGCTTTGCGGAGCAGTTTTAGGCGTTAAGCTTGAAAAAGGCAAGCATACCGTAGAGCTTAAATACTCACCTCCGGGATTTAAAGAGGGCGTTATAATTTCTCTTTCCAGTATTTTAGCTTTGATATTTATAAGTATACTTGTAAGAAAAACAAAGCCGAAATGCTTTGAGCCTTCCTGCATATATGAAGATGAACGCAGAAGAAAAAAAGAAGAGAAAAAAGAACTGAAGGCAAAACTAAGGGAAGAATCAAAACTTAAAAATCTTTCAGAATTCAATGAAACTAAAGATGAAAATCTAGATGAAAACGATTTTATGGAAGTTCATAAGTCTAAGGATACAGATGAATCCGCTGAAAATGGCTCAAACCACAATAATGCATACAAATCAGAGGATGAAAATTCATATTTATCAGACAATATATCTCTATACGATTCAGAGGGAAATGAGATAGCTCTTGAATCCCCCGAAATAGAAAATGATCCTGATGAAAACAAAAAATAATAACAAAAAGCAGGCACAGATAAATAAACGTGTCTGCTTTTTCTATTAACAAATTTTTGATGTGATATTCAAAACATTCTTCCGTATCTTGCGTCAGGTCCCAATTCCTTTTCAATTTCCAGAAGTCTGTTGTATTTTTCACAGCGTTCACTTCTGCAAGGCGCTCCTGTTTTTATTTGTCCTGCTGAAAGAGCGACTGCTAAGTCTGCTATAAAGCTGTCTGCGGTTTCTCCGCTGCGATGCGAAATAATCGTATTGTAACCGTTGTCATATGCAAGCCTGATTGCTTTAATTGCATCGCTTAGTGTTCCTATCTGATTTACCTTGATCAAAATTGCGTTTGCCGCATTGCTCGAAATCCCCTTTTGAAGTCTGTCGGGATTAGTTACAAACAGGTCGTCTCCCACTATCTGGACCCTGTCTCCTATTTCCCTTGTAAGCCTTTCAAATCCGGCAAAATCGCTCTCTCCAAGAGGATCCTCAACTGAACGTATAGGATAACTTTTACAAAGTTCTTTGATATAGTCAATCATTCCGTTAGTATCAAGCATTTCCCCCCGTTTGGGAAGCTTATATCCGCCTTCGCATACCCACTCAGTTGCGGCTATATCTAAAGCAAGCTTGAATTTATTATCATCAAAGCCCGCCTTAAAAATTGCTTCCAGTACCAAATCCAAAGCTTCTTCATCGCTTTCAATATCGGGAGCAAATCCGCCCTCATCTCCTACTCCTGTTGATAATCCCTTATCCCTGAGAATTTTTCCTAGAGTGTGATAAACCTCGCAGGATGCTCTGAGTCCCTCGCTGAAATGCGAAAAACCCAGCGGCATAATCATAAACTCCTGAATATCAATATTATTGCTTGAATGCGCTCCGCCGTTTAAAATATTCAGCATTGGGATAGGAAGTATTTTTTCATCATCAAGACTTAGAGATTTATACAGAGGAGTTTTCTTTGCCTTAGCACAGGCGCGTGAAAATGCCAATGATACTGCCAATATTGCATTTGCTCCTAAAGCCTTGAGATTTGACGTTCCGTCAATTGCCTTAAGTGTGCTGTCAAGCTCCTGCTGGTCTATATCTCCTTTGGAAATAAGTGCCGGCTTTATAATATCAGTAATGTTTGAAATAGCCTTTACAACACCCTTTCCGAAATATCTTTCATCATTGCCGTCACGAAGTTCATATGCTTCAAAGCTTCCTGTTGACGCACCCGATGGAACACTCGCTGCTGCATTAGTTCCATCCTCCAGCGTAACAATAGCTTTAACAGTCGGATTTCCCCGTGAATCCAATATTTCAATACCATCTATATCTTTTATTCTCATTGCTTATTCCTTTCACAATACTATGACAGCTTGATATTAAACAGTAAGCGTTCCTGTTTCTGATTCTACCAATAATAAAATCTGAGCTTCTTCTCCGGTTTCACAATTTATATAAACCAAAACCTCCTGATTGTTCTTTGTTTTGCATTTCAGCTCATAGCACAATGTTTCAACCTCACCGTCCAACGGAACTAAAGCTTTCTGTACTTGTTCTATTTTGAGTCTCGGTGACGCAATCTTTTTAGCCTGATCTACTGTTATTTTCGGATTAGCAAGCTGTCTTGTCTTGTGATTTACCAAAAATCCTCTTCCGTCAAATCCAAGTATTTCGCCGTTATCCATCGCAACCTTTACTTTTATTAAATCGGTATAGTAAATTACGTTGTTTTCCTTGTATGCAAAGTTTACTGTACAAACATTTCCTACTGTTTCATAATAAGTGGACTGCATATTATATATTCCTAGCTCGTCAAGATAACTCTTTGCATAGTTTACAGCCTC
Organism: uncultured Clostridia bacterium; assembly: GCA_947584375.1. Lineage (GTDB taxonomy): Bacteria > Bacillota > Clostridia > Oscillospirales > Ruminococcaceae > UMGS1601. The sequence goes on from CANPWL010000001.1 coordinate 186,128, forward strand.
TTTGTTTTCAATATTATTATCGGTTACATCACGGTTTCTCAGCATATATGAACAATATCCGCCGTTCTTGGTTATAGAAACCGTTGTCTTTTCACCGTTAATATTGCTTTCAAAAACATATGAAGGCATTTTACCGTCCTCGCTGTTGACAAGCTTTAAAGAATCCTCCTGAATTACAGAAACCTCTCCGGCACGTTTTTTAGCTCTTTTCTCAGTAACCTCGTCCTTGTTCTTTATCATCTGCGGTTCTTTTTCCAGAATGTGATCAGAGAAAGGACCGTCATAAATCAGCGTAGGATAGCTTTCAGAGTTCTTTTCAATGCTTCCCAGATTTAATCCTGCTTGTACAACATTACCGTTATCGCTCTTAACGTCATCTTCAGATACCTCGCTTAGCTTTGAAACAGTTTCATATGAAAGCTCCTCACCGTTTCCTCTTACTCTCTGCTCAATCTCCCAAAGATTGTTTTTAAGCTCTTCTGAATAGTTACAAAGCTGCTCTAACGCCTTATACTCCTCATCGGTAATTTTTTCTCCCTTTTCAAGCTTATCGCACAGGCTTACAGCATAATTTCCCACCTGTGATAAAAACTTATTCGCACCCTCCAAGCTCTTTTCAGACGCAGAAAGCTGCGACAGCGACGCCTTTGCCGACGCTGAATCCAAAAGCAAATCACTAGAAATTGATGACATCATATTTGCTGTTCCCGAATACAAACCCTTTTTAAGCGATGTATTTATGTTGTCAGCCGATGTTGACAAGTCCTCAATCGCCTTCAAATAGTTGTACTCCAATGCCAGCTCTGCTTTCTTGGCTCTGATTCCGAACGTTAATATTATCGCAAACAACAAAAGTAATATTGCTGTTGCAAATGTTACTATACGAGCAATTGCTCGTCTACTCATGTGTGAAGTCATAATAGTTTTCTCCCTTTTAAGATATTTGAAACTATTATTTCCTTAACATATAAATTTATACACGTTAACACATTATTGATTTAGTAAAATTTTTATTTTCATTATTTCAAAAGCGTAAAAGGAAACGGGATTGTACATCATTGCATCGGCAAAACGATTTATACTCATCTTTCGTCCAAAAGTTGATATTGCCACACTCTTTATCGCCCATAATATCCGCTAGCGACTAATATAGTACTTGCTTTCAAAAAAGCATTGGGCAGACTAAATATTCCATATACTAAATAAAATATATATTGACATAATTTATTTTATATCTTATACTAAATTAGTAAATATTAACTTAATTAGGTTTTATAATGAACGGAGTTTTTTATGAATAGTGACTATATGAAAGCATATTTACAAAACATTTTCTATAACCAAAGCGTAATATACGATATGAAAGATGAATTTAAATCCATACTATGTATTACTAATCAAGACACAAATATAGATAAATGGGAAAAATATAAAGCATACAAACCACCTCACAAGAATGATTCGATAGACTGCGATGCTTGCGGATTGTCAACATATATTTATAATAAAGCATTTTCTTTTCTAAATTCAGTATCTCGTCCCACCAATCAATATAATAAAGAACCTTATTTTGTATATAATCATAAATATCAACTAATTTTGAATGTTTCCAACGGAGAAAAAGAGTATTATCGTGGAGACGTAATGACATCATTCAATCACATATATAAACACTATTTAATGAATTTTATAGGTAATAAAGAAATTGAAAAATATATTCAAGAATCAGCAGGACTATATCACACAATTGGCAATATGCTGCCAGTTCCGGCTTTCTTCAATACTAATCGTGCCTCAAATCCAAACAATAAAATTCCAAATTCTGAACATGACTTTTGGGATTTAACAATGATTAAAATCAAAGACTATTGTAAAAGAATTAAAGAAAACTATAACGATGTTAACAAGCCATTAGAAGAATTACTAAATAATAATGACTGCGCTATTGAATACTGTAAAAAATGGTTGAAACATTTCGATAACAACTGGGAAAAATTTGTGAAAGATAATTATTTGGAGCCTTTTGTGGAAAAAGATGATAATAATGAATATCAAATAAAATCGTTTTGGGTAGGTCATTCATTCAATAATTTAGAACTTCCAAAAGACGAAAAGGCATTTAAAGAATTTTTATGTTTTTTTAACGAAGCAATAATAAAAAGAAATAAACTCATATTAAATAAACTAAATAAAGGTGTTACTTATGGAAATACAAACTAAAATTGATTTCTTTTCAAACAATTTTATAGAAGCAATTGGAGCAGGTGTGTATAAAGTAAGTATTATTAACAAAAACGGCGATACTGCACCTTTATACATTGGCGAATCTGTTTTTGTGTTGGTTCGTTGTGCAACACACTTATTTGAATTTAAGAAAAATCCAGCTTACTTTGGTTTTGATGAAGAATCCATTAAAAACCCAAAAACAACATTAAAATTCGAATTATATTGTCAGATAGATAATAAAAAAGAACGAAAAGATTGTGAAATAGATTTAATAAAAGAAACTCTCAAAACACAAGAAATCATCTGTCAAAATGGCATTCGTGATCGAATGAAAGGCATTGACGAAAAAATTGAAGCTCTTAATAACTTTCTAAACCAAAATAAATAGGAACATAAATGCAAAAAGGCATTACCGACTTCAAAAGTCAGTAATGCCTTTTAGATTGATTTAGATACCTGCAAGCCATCCGAAACCCTCAATAAATGCATTTTTTCATCTTGCTATCATTTTGCTATCAAATCAAAGTTTTTCACACAAGAAAACCAATGTTTATGCGGGTTTTCAGACTTTCCGATTTATTCCCACTCGCTCCCGATAAATCAACCTTAAACGATTTTGTATAGATGATTTGTCTTGGAGTGTTTGTACTGCCGGTATTATTCATTATTTTTTGGCTGTCTGATTTTTTGTTGCCATATTGTTGCCACTTCGCACTAATGCTATGCCTAAAAGTAACGCTACCGAATCAAGTACAATTCTTGCAATTTTTTACAAAAGCTCTTGCTTCACTCAAGCGTAAATCCCAATGTTTTTGAAGCATCCTAATTATTTGTTCTTCGTCAACACCAACTTCTATCATTGAAATTGTTGATTTTTCTATCCCTAGTATTCTTTCTTCAAATTCGGCATCGCTGATTCGTTCATCAGCAGTTTGGCGGATGCCTTCTAACAATTCCCAACCAAACCCTCTAAAAGCTTCTCTAAATGAACTTGACATAAATAATATTATTCCTTTCTTTGACTTATATGTACCCCATTTCTTGACAGTAATCAGACACAGCCTTTTTAAAATTCTTTATCCTTGCTTGAAATCCTCTGTGAACTGTGATCAAACTGCTCACGCTCATTTCGTTGCAAACAAGAAGTTCGTTTGCAGAAAGTTTAAAAGATTGAATCATTTGTTCATTGATAATATCGTTTGGGTTTTCATATTCTTCGTATTCGCCTTGACAAAAGCTTATAAGGACTTGTTTATACCACTTACGAATTAACTTGTCCATGCATCTATGAATGGCTTCTATAGAAGATAGAACACTATTGGCTTTTGCATCAAATCCGTCTTCAGTCAATATTTCAAATTTACCAGACGCATGGGCCATCTCATTCCTTGTATCAACTAAATCACTCACAGCTGAAATCTGAGAGCGATCTAATCCAATGATTTTAAAGAGTTTTGAAATCTCTTTTTCTGGCATAAGGCTATATACAAAAACGAAATCTGCATCCTCAATTTTAAGGTCACGCTCTCTACCGTTATATGCACGTGCAAAAACGATAGAATCCCTGTACCTATCCGGTTCAATTTGTCCGATTTTCCATGCTGTACAGTATATATATGTCATATACAGCAGATGAACACCGAAATAAGCAAACTGGTACTGTTCATATTTGTAATTTACTGCTATGAGACTCGTAATATTCTGCACATAACTTACAATATCTTCTTCATCTTCCGGGTTGATCGGTAGATAGCTAAGAATTTCTTGTAAATGCGGAACCTCAATATAGTCAACTTCTTCCGTCACATTTACTCACCCCAAACTTCCTTTATACGGTTTTCAATTTTCTCCGTAAATACTTTTATAAGTTTCTTAGACGACTCTATTAAAGACTGCTCATAAATTATTTTGTCAAGAATCTTCTTCTGTTCCTCAAGAGATGGAACTGGAATGCGATATTTTTTGACATAATTAATATCAACTCGTTGCTGACCAGCGGTTCCTGTCATAAATAATTTTCCCCCATCAATAAATTCGGGCGTGTTAATGTGGTAGAAAATCCACTCAGGATATACGAGAGACGCATTAGCACGAATTACAATATACTCAGTCGATCCAAAGCCAATACCATTCGTCAGATTCCGAGCAATAGCCGCCTTTCCGTTTTCAAAGCAAGGTGTTATCTTTGCAAGAAGAATATCATTATCTTTAAAATAGGTAAATCCCGTGAGAACCTCCACAAGCTTTCTGCTTTTTTTCGGTGTGAAAGATGCATTAAAAGTATGGATGTCCGCCATAGGAACAAACGAAACTTCAGTTTCTCCAGACAGGTTCTTTACTTCGTCTTTTGATGGTTTAAAGATTGCGATATCTTCTAATGCTTTTTGGGGGCCAGTCGAAAAAGAGATTGTTGGTATATAACCATTTAATGCCATTTTGGCTCCAGTGATAACTTGTTGATATCCATCAAGTTCTCTAACAATGTGCCTTTGCACCTCAAGCGGTGGCAAGGGTATCTTTATTGAATTTATAGTGCTACTAACATTATTGATATTAGCTCCTTGTGTCAACACTTTTATTTCTTCTCTATATTTTTCGGACGCCAATAAATAAAAGTATAAATACTTTGGCAAACATTTATGGGGGTTTGTACGAATTATCCCCATAAATCCACCAGCGTAATAATTTGTATCTTGGTCAATAAATGCGACTTTTCCAATATGTTCTTTGCTTCCACTTGACATACAAATGAAAATATCATTTTGCTTTAATCGTTTATCCTCAGGCAAAGATACTGTCTCATCAACATAAATCTCTTTTACGATATTAAGTTCACCCGTTATTGTAATATTATCAGCAGGAAGAATAATATTTCTTGTCTTAAATGTAGTTTGTTGTGCTTTCTGGTAAGTTACCCCTCTTATTATCGTTGCAACATCAGAAAAAATAACGGTTGCATATCGGCTTTGTTCATTCGATACTCTATAACGGCTCCCTACAAGAATATTAGAATTTTTTCGCACCTTATCAAACTGTATAACTTCAAATCCCACCTTTATCATATCTGTAGTCTGATCCTTATCTAACTTTCGATACTCTTCATACTTTGCTAAATCGCTGGGAGTGTCAAGTTTACGGCGATGATTGTCCAGTGTATATCCGTCGCTCTTTACATCAAAATACCAAAAATCCTTTTTCTTCTCAGAAGATTTAACTTTTCGATTAACCTTTGTCGCATAAATAATATCAGTTTTTACTCCTGTGTACGGCAAAAATACGCCCTGTGGCAGAGAAATAATGCTCTGCAACTGACAATTCTCTAACAAATATTCGCGTGTTTTTGTCAAATCTTTTCGGAATAAAAAGCCTTCTGGGACAACAAGAGCCATTCTGCCATTTTCAGAAGCGCTATTAATTGCTTTCATACAATGTTGTACGCAAATACTATCACCATTAGTGCTAGGTAAATCATAAAGATTGCCGTGCTTCGTTTTTTGTGAATACGGCATATTGGCAAGTACGATGTCAAAACCTTTGTGATGAATGACTCCCTTTTCATCAGTATATGTTTCCGTTCCATCAATAGGATTTGCAAGGCTATCTAGCATTTGAATATTGCTGTGACCATCACCTGCCAAAATCATATTCATTTTAGTTATGCGAGCAGTATTTGTGATTTCATTGCCATAGACAGTACTTTGGCGCAATGTTTTTAGATTAGCTTCCGTTCTTGCCATATTATTGTAAATATAACGGAAACTTTCAATCAAAAATCCACCTGTTCCGCAAAAAGGATCCGTTGCCACTCTGAAATTGATACAATGTAACAATGCACCGGATACCCCATTAACGATGAACACGCCACCCT
>CANPWL010000002.1 GCA_947584375.1 uncultured Clostridia bacterium
ATATATACGGCAATAAAAGGCTTAGAGAAAAAGCCGCCTGAAGATAATACATCAGGTAAAGGGTCAGATTCATCAAACTCACAGCAGCAAACACCTAATAAGACCACACCACAGACGCCTACAACAGCAAGACCACAGAAGTCAACAAGAAGTGCGGCTCAGGTGAAGAAAGATAAGTCAGCGGCTAAGAAGGCAATGAAGCAGGCAAAGATAACAAAGCTTACGGCTAAGAGCAAGGCAAAGAAGAAGATAACTGTATCTTGGAAGAAGGTCAAGAATGCAAAGGGCTATCAGGTACAGGTATCGGCAAAGAAGAACTTTAAGAAAGTAATCTACAATAAGAGCCTTACAAAGAACAAGCTGACAATAAAGAGCTCAAAGATAAAGAGCAAAAAGACCTACTATGTAAAGGTAAGAGCATATGCTACATACAAAGACGCAAACAATGCCACAAAGAAGATATACAGCAAGTGGGTCAAGAAGATAAGGAAAGTAAAAGTAAAATAGCAACGGCGAGCCGCCGTAGGCTCTGCCGCCTTTGGAAAATTAGATAAAGGTTAAAGATAGTGCAACGGCGGATTTAACTATGATTAAAGTTATTAATTCTTAGACAATTCAACCTGCCGTTGTACTAAGTTAAACATTAATCAAATTATCCAAAGGCAGAGTGGATGCAACGTCACCGTTGCCGGCGAGCCGCTGCAGGCTCTGCCGCCTTTGGAAAATGAGATAAAGGTTAAAGATAGTGAAACGGCGGGTTTAACTATGATTAAAGTTATTAATTCTTAGACAATTCAGCCTGCCGTTTATCAAAGTTAAACATTAATCAAATTATCCAAAGGCAGAGTGGATGCAACGTCACCGTTGCCGGCGAGCCGCCGTTAATCAAACTTAGGTGTTGATAAAACCTATCAAAGGCAGAGGTAAAAAAAGCTTTCCCTAAAATTCCTATATAAATTGCAAACCGCTCGGGCTTGGGATACCCGGGCGGTTTTTCATATTTGGTGTCATCTTTAATCAACATGCTTTTGTAATTGTAAATAAAGTATTAACATATATATTTCACACTTGATTTTTATTTAAGCAGTGATATAATACTATTAGCACTCGTAGCTAAAGAGTGCTAAAATTGTTAAATATTATAAAGACATTGGAAGGAATGGTCAAGTTTGGGTACAAAACAATTTAAAGCGGAATCAAAAAGGCTTCTTGAGATGATGATTAATTCAATCTATACTCACAAAGAAATTTTCTTACGAGAACTTATATCTAATGCGTCCGATGCCATTGATAAGCTGTATTTTAAATCTCTTACTGATACAAGTATAGGTCTTAAAAAGGACGATTTTGCAATTAATATAGAGATAGATAAGGATAAAAGAATTCTGACGATTTCGGATAACGGAATTGGTATGACAAAAGAAGAACTGGAGAACAATCTCGGTACAATCGCAAAGAGTGGTTCTTTGGCTTTTAAAAATGACAACAACTTAGACGGCGACGTTGACATAATTGGACAGTTTGGTGTAGGTTTTTATTCTGCTTTTATGGTGGCTAAGAAGGTTACCGTAGTTTCAAAGGCATTCGGCGGAGATAAGGCATATATATGGAAATCCTCAGGCGTATCAGGATATACGATTGATGAGTGTGATTTTGATATGAGTGCCGGTACAGTAATTACACTTGAGATAAAGGATAACACTGATGACGAAAAGTATGATGAGTTTTTGGAACAGTACAGGATTCAGTCACTTGTTAAAAAGTATTCTGATTATATTCGTTTCCCGATAAAGATGGAAATGGAAAAGACCGAGTATCCTGATAAGAAAGAGGGAGAGGATAAGGAGCCTGAACCAATTACAGTCAAGGAAATTGTTACTCTGAACAGTATGGTTCCTATTTGGAAGAAGAACAAGAGCGAACTTAAAGAAGAAGACTACAACAGTTTCTATACAGATAAATTTGCTGATTATGAAGCACCTCTTACGTATATTCATTCAAAGAATGAGGGTATTGCTACCTATGATGCTTTACTGTTTATTCCGACAAGAGCACCTTTTGATTATTACACAAAGAACTATAAGAAAGGTTTGCAGTTATATTCCAGTGGTGTTATGATAATGGATTGCTGTGAAGATTTACTGCCCGATTACTTCAACTTTATAAAGGGACTTGTCGATTCTCAGGATTTGTCTTTGAATATTTCCAGGGAAATGCTTCAGCATGACAGACAGGTTAAAATCATAGCAAAGAACATTGAAAAGTCTATAAAGAACGAGCTAACAAAGATGCTCAAAAATAAAAGGGAAGACTATGAGAAATTTTTCAAGACATTTGGTCTTAATTTAAAATTCGGCATATATCAGAGTTATGGAATGGCTAAGGATACGCTTCAGGACTTACTTTTGTTTAAATCTTCATTTGAGGGAAAGATGGTTACTCTTGAAGAGTATGTGAGTCGGATGAAGGACGACCAAAAATATATTTACTATGCGTGCGGTGAGAGCGAGGCCCGTATTGAAATGCTTCCTCAGACGGAGGCTGTCAAGGACAAAGGCTATGAGATTCTTTACTTTACTGATGATGTGGACGAGTTTACAATCAAGATGATCATGAACTACAAGGAGAAGGAGTTCAAATCTGTTTCTGCGAGCGATCTTGACCTCAGCACGGAAGAGGAAAAAGAAGAAGTTAAAAAGAAAACTGAGGACTGCAAGGAAATTTTCGATTTTATGAAGGAAGCACTTGGGGATAAGGTTTCGGAAATAAGACTTTCTTCTAAACTAAAAACTCATCCTGTGTGTTTATCTAGCGACGGACAGGTTTCAATAGAGATGGAGAAGGTATTAAACTCAATGCCTCAGAACAGCGATAATAAAGTGAAGTCAGAGAAGGCTCTTGAGATAAATGCTTCACATCCTATTTATGATAAGCTTAAAACTCTTTATGAAACTGATAAGGACAAGCTCAAAGTTTATGCAAGTTTATTATATAATCAGGCTTTGCTGATTGAGGGAATGAGTATAGAAAATCCACTGGAGTTTTCAAATCAGATTTGTGATATTATGGTATGATCTGTTTGAATATTTCCACTTTTGAATAGTTTGAGTAATAGTATGTGTTTATAAAGCAGAACAGCTTTCATTATTAAAAACACATATAAAACGGCTGTAAGCATTTGTTTGCTTACAGCCGTTTTTAAGTAAAAGAAATCACCCGGATATATAGTGGTATTTATTATTAGCACATGGTGAAAATAATATTTTGTATAGAAATATATAAATATATAAAAAACAAACCTCGAAAAATTGCTGTTTTTCGGGGTTTGTAAATTGTATATCATTATCTCTTTGAGAACTGAGGAGCACGACGTGCAGCCTTTAAGCCGTACTTCTTTCTTTCTTTCATTCTCGGGTCTCTTGTCAGGAAACCTGCAGCTTTAAGCTGTGGACGAAGTTCATTATCAGCTTCGACCAATGCTCTGGAAATTCCATGTCTGATAGCTCCTGCCTGACCTGTAACTCCACCGCCTGTAACTGTACAAACGACATCATAATTTTGAACGTTTCCTGTAAGTTCAAGTGGTTGTCTAACAATAAGTTTCAATGTTTCAAGACCAAAATAATCATCAATATCTCTTTTGTTAATGGTTACTTTACCACTGCCTTGATATAATCTTACTCTTGCAACAGAGTTTTTTCTTCTGCCTGTTCCATAAAAATATGGTTGTTTTGATTCGTACATCTAAATGCTCCTTTCTTTATAGCTCATAAGCTTCCGGCTTTTGTGCAGCGTGATTGTGAGTATTGCCCTTGTATACTCTTAAACGAGTAGCAGCTGCTCTGCCGAGAGTGTTGTTAGGAAGCATTCCGTTTACAGCAAGAGTCATAGCCTTGTCTGATCTCTCAGCCATAAGCTTATCATACTTAATTTCTTTAAGTCCGCCTATCCAGCCTGTGTGCCATCTGTAAAACTTTTGATTTAACTTTTTGCCGGTTAAAACAGCCTTGTCTGAATTGATGATGATAACAAAATCACCGCAATCAGTATGCGGAGCATAAGTTGGCTTGTGCTTTCCGCGAAGAATGTGAGCAGCCTTAGCAGCAGTTCTACCAAGAGAAACGCCGGCTGCATCAATAACATACCATTTGCGCTCGATGTCGCTTGCCTTTGGCATATAAGTCATAGTTGATATCCTCCAAATAAGTTTTTTCTTTCCTGCTTTATTGGTTCAGCATATCCAATAAAACTTGAAGCAACATGAATTATTATAATAGTTTGAAAATTAGTTGTCAAGTGATAAATTACTAAAAATTTAAAATATATCCGTTATTCTCTCAAAATCTCTCTGTTTTTCTTCAATTCTCTCTGTATCTTGAGTTTCATTTCATTATTTACTATTTGTTCACATTTTAAAAGAAATAAAGCTATTTCACGCATTTATAGCCCCATCCGTCTATTCCTGACCGCCTTAACGCTCCGAATATTCTGTCCTTAAATCCCTTATCATATCGTTCTTTATTATTTAAGTATTCTTTCATTTCCTGACGCTTTGTATTACCGTCGGCAGGGCATTTTGATTTTAGAACAATTATGTCATCACTGTTATTTATTGCATGTCTGATAGATTTTTCTGTTGCAAGAACCAAAGGTCTTATCATAGTAATATCCTTTCTTGAAAGGTAACTCTTAGGGGAAAAACAGCCTATTCTGCCTTCGATTTCAAGGTTCATCATAAAAGTTTCCACAACATCATCTCTGTGATGACCTAAAGCTATTTTGTTGCAGCCTGCTTCCTTTGCAGTATCGTGCAAAGCACCTCGTCTCATTCTGGCGCAAAGAGAACAAGGATGTTCTTCCTTTCTTATATCAAATACTATTTCACCAATGTGGGTTCTCTTAATAATATATTCAATTCCTTTTTCATCACAAAAATGCTGAATATTTGAGTAATCTCCTTTGATACCATTGAACTGCGGATCTAGTGTAATAGCAATAATTTTATAATTGATTCCTATAAATCTTTTCAGAAGATAGAGTCCTTTAAGCAGGATAAGACTGTCTTTTCCGCCTGAAACACCTACACCGACAACATCGCCATCCTGAATTAAATCAAATTCTTCAATAGCTTTTCTCATATATCCTAAAACTTTTTGCATTTAATAATTCTCCCATATTAAATAATGTTCATACTATGAAGTATAACATAATTTGACTAATAAGTCTATTAAGTATATCTGAATTATCAAAAATATGATATTAATAATCAATAATCTTTTTTATAAAAACACTTGACATTGTAAATTCATATGATATAATTAACATATGAACATTTATTCATATGAAAGGAGAAGAAAAAATGTCTGAAAGGGAAGCAGAACAAAAAGGGTTAAAAACAGAACACTCCGAATGCGGAGGAAAATATATTGATATGATTACGAAAATTGATGATAATATGCCCTGTGAGGAGGAATTTTTTGACCTATCCGAGCTTTTTAAAATGCTCGGCGATTCGACAAGGGTAAAAATATTGTATGCTTTGTCTCAGGGTGAGATGTGTGTGTGCGATATTGTTGAACTGCTAGACGTTACTCAGTCGGCGGTTTCGCATCAACTTCGGCTCTTAAAGCAGGCAAGGCTTGTAAAATACAGGAGAAGCGGAAAGTCTGCTATTTATTCGATTTCAGATGATCATGTGTATACTATATTAAGCATGGGTATGGAGCATATATCCGAATAAATATTTTCTATTGGGGATGATATTGTGGAAAAACTTATCTTTGAACTGGCGGGACTTGACTGTCCTAACTGCGCTCAAAAAATAAATCAAAGGGTATCTAGACTGTCAAACGTAAGTACGTCAGATATTGATTTTATTAGTAAAAAGCTTGTAGTTAATGCTGAAAACAGTACGGTAATTGGTGATATAATGAGAATTGTAAGAGAGATTGAACCTGATGTTGAAGTTAAACCTTATGAAAGACATAATACATCGGTACATATAAGCAGAACAAAAGAGATTATAGAAATTGCTGTTTCATTTGTGCTTTTTGTTATATCTTTTTTTATTGAACCAGAAGCTGCCGAGATAATCATATCCATTGCAGCGTTTTTGGTTGCAGGGTACGGAGTTATTATATCTGCCGTAAGGAATCTTATCAAAGGTGAGGCTTTCGATGAAACTTTGCTTATGACAATCGCTTCGATAGGAGCGCTTTGTATAGGTGATGTACGGGAAGGCGCAGCAGTAATGATATTTTTTCGTGTCGGAGAACTTTTTCAGGAAATTGCAGTTGAGCGTTCGAGAAAATCTATTACCAGTTTGATTGGATTAAAGAGCAATACTGTAAATATCAAAGTAGGAAATGAGATCAAAGAGATCGAAACAGAAAAGGTTAATGTCGGAGATGTAATGGTAGTTAGAGTAGGTGAGAGGGTTCCTATTGACGGCGTTGTTGTCAGCGGAACAACTTCATTTGATATATCCGCTCTTACTGGAGAATCCATTCCGATAGAGGCTGATAAAGGTTCTGAGATTTTAAGCGGAAGTGTTAATCTGTCATCGGTTGTCGAAATAAAGGCAACAAAGAAATATATTGATTCTACAATAACAAAAATTCTGGAAATGGTAGAAAGTGCGTCAGAAAGAAAAGCGGACGCTGAAAAGTTTATAACAAAGTTTGCAAGAGTCTATACGCCTATTGTTGTTGCAGCGGCTGTTTTATTGGTTTTAATTCCTTCAATTATTACAGGATTTTCGCAGTTCACCACATGGCTTTACAGAGGACTTCTGTTTTTGGTTATTTCCTGTCCATGTGCACTGGTTATTTCAGTACCTCTCAGCTTTTTTGCAGGAATCGGAGGAGCTTCAAGGAAAGGAATTCTCATAAAGGGAGCAAAGAATATTGAGAGTTTAAGCAAGCTAAAGTCAATAGCTTTTGACAAAACAGGAACTCTTACAGAGGGCAGATTTAAGGTTATTGATATAATATCGTATAAAAACGATATAGATAAAGATTATATTCTGAAAATTGCTGCTTATGCAGAGTCAATGTCAACACATCCTATTGCTCTGTCAATAGTTGAAAAGTACAATAAACCTATTGATTCAAGTGCATTATCTGAAATAAATGAAACTGCGGGCAGCGGAGTAAAAGCAAAAATAAATGGGCATGAGGTATTATGCGGAACTAAAAAGCTTTTAGAGAAATACTCTATCAGTACAGATTTAAAATATGATGACTATACCTGTGTATATGTTGCCTTAGACGGAAGTTGTATCGGAGCAGTTTTGCTGGGAGACAGCATAAAAGAAACTTCAGGATCCGCCATTGAAGAACTGAGATGCAAAGAAATTACATCAATACTGCTTACAGGTGATAAAAAGCAAATAGCAGAAAAGACTGCAAGGGAGTTGAAAATTGAAAATGTATTCAGTGAGCTTCTTCCGGCAGATAAGGTAAAAAAGGTCGAAGAGCTTATAGGTAATAAAGATAAGCGTAACGTAGGCTTTGTGGGCGATGGGATAAATGACGCTCCTGTAATAGCCAGAGCAGATGTTGGTTTTGCTATGGGAGGCTTAGGTTCCGATGTTGCCATAGAAGCGGCAGATGTAGTTTTGATGAATGATGATCCGATGAGTATTCCTGTTGCTGTAAAAATATCTCAAAAAACCATGAGAATTGTAAAAGAGAATATAGTGTTCGCAATAGGTATCAAACTGCTTGTTATGATTCTTGGTGCCATAGGCATTGCAGATATGTGGGAGGCTGTTTTTGCAGATGTAGGGGTTTCGGCGATCGCTATTTTGAATTCATTAAGGGCTATGATCTTAAAAAAATAAGACAAATTCGGACTGAATTCGCTTTACTTTTTGGGTGAAATATGGTATACTATGTTTAATCATTAGTGTACCATATTTTATTTTTTCTGTGGGAGTGGCATAATTGATGTCAGAAAATGTAACCGAATGGATAGAAGTACATATTAAAACATCAACCGCCGGCATTGAAAGTGTTTGTGGCAGATTGATGAATATCGGGATCTCAGGCTTCGTCATTGAGGATGCAGAGGACTTTAAAGAGTTTTTAAATGATAAAAATGGTAATTGGGATTATGTAGATGATGAATTATTAAAGTTAAAAAACCGTGGTACAAAAGTGATTGTTTATATCCCGAATGACGAACTTGCAGCGGAGAATATAAATGCTGTCAAATCTGAACTTAGAACATTGAAAGATTGTGATCCGGATTGCAAATACGGTGAACTGGAAGTAGAACTTAATAATATCGCCGAGGAGGATTGGGCTAATAATTGGCGTAAATTTTTCAAGCCGTTAACAGTTGGAGATAAGCTTATTATTAAGCCTTCATGGGAAAAGGTTAGTGCTGATGAGTCGAGAAAAATACTAGAGATTGATCCTGCTTCAAGTTTTGGAACTGGTCAGCATGATACAACGCAGTTATGTTTAGAAAATTTGGAAAAATACATTCGCAAGGATGACAGAATTTTAGATTTGGGCTGTGGAAGCGGTATACTTGGAATTGCAGGAATGATTCTTGGGGCGTCATGTCTTACTGCTGTGGATATTGACGCTAATGCAGTAAAAACGACCAAAGAAAATATTATGAAAAACAGCATTCCTTTTGACTGCGTTCACACTTTTTGCGGAGATATAGTTTCTGATTCAGAATTAAGACGTAAAATCGGCGGAGAATACAATGTCATTGTAGCAAATATAGTTTCTGACGTGCTTATTGCTATGAGCAGGTTTTTTAAAGGCTTTTTAGCCAAAGACGGGGTTTTAATAGTTTCGGGAATTATAAAGCAAAGAAAAAATGAAGTAATTGATGTAATTGAAGAATGCGGTTTTGAAAAGAACAGTGTAATCGAGAGTGAGGAATGGGTGAGCGTAACCTTTTCTCAGAAAGATATGGGAGGCGGATAGAATGCAATTATTAATATTTGTTACAAAAAAAGAAGAGAAAATAGATCAGCTTATGAAAGAACTGGCTTTGTCTGAGATAAGGGGAGCCACTGTTTTGTCGAGTACAGGTATGGCAAATTCCATTAAGGATATGGAAGATTTTCCTATGTTTGACGTTTTAACAACGATGCTTAAAGGCGAAAAGGAATTAACCAGCAAGACGATATTATTAGCAGTAAAGGATTCAAAGGTAGAGGACGCTAGGAAGGCAATCAATAAGGTTTATGGTGATCTTTCTACTCCGAATTCTGGAATATTGCTAGGTATACCTGTAACCTTTTTTGAGGGCTTAAAGGAAGATTAGTAATATAGCAGGGATGTGATAAAGTGTGTAAGCAAATAAAGAATTATTATGGCTTTACGCTGGTTGAGGTCATTATTGTAATGGTAATAATTTCAGTAGCTGCAACGATCACTATACCCAGCTTCATTGGATATATAGACGCATCAAGGGATAAGTCTGATGCAAAGTCGATTGAAACAGTGCTGGACGCAGTAGAAACAGAATGTTCCTATAAAAGATACAGTAATGTAGAGTTACTGTCAAACGATATTGAAGAGGCTTTTAAATCTTCAATACCTGTTGATGCAAATGTTGACAATATGGTTGTAACTGATACGGATGTAGTTGATGGTATAACAACAAGGCTAGAAGGAGAAACTAAGATAAATAACTTGACATCTTCAAAAGACGGAGATGCTGTTGATATAAGTGTTTTGATAGTTAAAGAGAGCGATAAGTTATATTCTGTTGATCTTAACGCTGTTTATGGTTCTATATCTAAGACATTAAAGTTTAAACCTGCTGTGAGAACGGATGTTGAAATTTCAGAGGATTCGGATGATTTAACACCTTCTCCTGACCCAGACCCAGACCCCGATCCAGACCCGGATCCTGACCCAGATCCCGATCCGACTCCGAAACCGGGGTATTCGGCCAATGTGGATATGGAGTCAGTGTCTGATTATCTGAAGAGTTTATTCTATAAGGATGGTTCGCTTAACTCAGAGATTGCAAATCTTTTTGATGCTTCCATCAACTACTCTGACGGAAATTCTATGAAAAATAATATGAGCAGTATAAATAATCAGGTTAATGCAAATTTGTTTTGGCCGCAAGGTGATTGGTGGAATTTGTATGACAAATACAGTAACTTTTCTTTTAGAACATCATATTTTAACAGGAGCAGTGAAACGGATTCTGAAAAACGAACAAGATTTAATAATTATGTGATACTGACCTTTATGAATGTGTATGTGCAGAAATTTGCAGATGATTTAGGCATATCGGGTACTTTTACTACAAATTCCGGTACTTTCAGACCTTACTTCTATTTTAAAGATATGTCATCCAAAAACATATTAGAGGTTGACTCAGACGGCAACTTTGTGAATTTGGATAATTTGATTATTTTTGCATATGATGAGAATAGCTATTTCTTCTCTGACCCGGAAATATGGGGTATTAACACTATCAAATACATAGATGGAGAAACATTTGACAGTTATGCTCATTTAGTTTACTATCCTGATAGAACTAACCCTGCATGGTATACGGTAAGCAACTCAGAAAAGGGACAAAAGATTGACGGTGTTTATGATACTTATGATAAAATTTTAGAGGGCATAAATAACGGAGTACTTGAGAAGGCTATATTAAACTAAGTTATGATAAATAAAAGCACCCAAAGAGATTAATTTTCTCCTTGGGTGTTTTTGTTATATTATAAAGCATATAAGTCCGGAGCAGCCCTCATTGATAATTCTCTCTACTGCTTCGCTTAGTTTTTGTCTTGCCTCAGGCGGAAGCTTATGAAGCTTGTTGTGCAGTCCCTCATTAACAAGCTCATTAAGTGATTTTCCGAAAATATTTGATTCCCAGATTTTTTCCGGAGCCTCTTCAAAGTCGTTCAGCATATATAAGACCAACTCTTCCGATTGCTTTTCACTTCCTACAATCGGACTTATTTCTGTTGTAATATTAGCTTTCATCATATGTATTGACGGAGCGGTAGCTTTAAGCTTTATACCGTATTGACCGCCTTGCTTTATGATTTCCGGTTCATCTAATGTAAGCTCTTGAGTTGACGGCATAACAATACCGTATCCTGTGGCTTCTACCTCGTTTAATGCACTTTCAAACTTTTTGTAAGCGTCCTTAATTTTTATAAGTTTAAGTATTTGTGGCAGCAGATCACTTTCGTCACTGATATCCAGATTTGTTGCCTCGCCAATAATTTTAAAGAATAAACTGCTGTGCAGTGTAATATTCATCACAACGGAACCTTTACCCAGATCCATATTTTCAATATAGCAGTTTGTAATATTTTCATTTACACTAATAATATCTGTACAGCTTTTTACTTCACGGATATGTTCAAGATTTTTAGTTGCCTCTTTAATTGTAGTGAAAATGTTTTCTTTAAGCCAATGTGTTTTTTCAAGTGTGTTGATCCATTTCGGCATATTGATATTTATTTCTTTGATAGGAAATTCATATAGGATCTGAGATATTATCTCCATAATATCCTCTTCATCAAGATCAAGACAATTAACAGCCATAACTGTTGTTTTATACTTTTCTTTCAGTTCATCACATAATCTCTGAGAGGACTCGGACATTGGTTCAAGACAGTTTAAAAGTACTACAAACGGTTTGTTGATCTCGGTAAGCTCCTTGATAACACGCTCTTCGCTTTCTTCGTATTCGTCACGAGGCAAATCTGTTATACTTCCGTCTGTTGTAACAACAAGACCGATAGTTGAGTGTTCAGAAATAACCTTTTGCGTTCCTATTTCAGCAGCCATATTGAAAGGAACTTCCTTGTCAAACCATGGTGTATTTACCATTCTGGGTGCTTCATCCTCGAAGTAACCAACAGAGCTTGGAATAACATATCCTACGCAGTCTATCATTCTAACAGAGAACTTTGCCCCGTCATCGAGTGTGAGTTCAACCGCATCCTCCGGAATGAATTTAGGTTCGGTTGTCATAATAGTTTTACCTCCTGCTGACTGCGGAAGTTCATCAACGGCACGTTCCCTTACATATTCGTTATCAATATTAGGAATAACAAGAGTTTCCATAAATTTTTGAATAAATGTTGATTTACCTGTTCTGACAGGACCGACAACTCCTATGTAAATATCTCCTCCTGTACGTTTGGCAATATCAGAATATATTTTTTCGCTGTTCATCATTATTTACCTCCTTAGTCGAGTATGGGAATGAGAAGCATTCCTCTTTGAAGCCTTGTGCTGTCTGAAAGTTCATTTTCCTGAGCAATAGCCGAAACCGATGTTGAGAATTTCTTTGCTATTTCCCATATATCTTCATTTTGTTCAGCGTAATAAAGTTTTACGGCATAGCAGTTTTCTTTGCTCTTGATACTATCCTCATTCACATTTATTTTGGTAATTAGTTTTCTTGAGTCTAACTCTTTAACGTATCCGCATATGAACAGCTCTGCTTTAATTTCAATGGTATCTGAAGAAGCTATTGTAAAAGTGCAGTTATCAATATACACGTTAAGTTCTGCTGATGAATTTTCATCAACATTTATATCAAGACAGTGTTCAAACGATATGGTATCTTCAAGATATAGAGGGCATCCGTTTTCATTCTTTGCAACAGCGCCAATTTCAATGTTTCCGAATACTGAAAAAGTATGTTTTTCAGTATTATATTTACTCTGAATATTATACGATTTTGCCCATGAATCAATTGCTGAACTGATTTCTGAATCATTACACATAAGCTCTGCTTTTATAGTTTGGTTTTCTTTGATTTCAATCGGCTTTTTTTCTAATTTGATATCTGAACAGTCAAAATCACATAGATATTTAGTTGAGTAAGCGTCGGTTGCAAGCTCCAGAGTATCATATCTAAATGCAATACAATTAATAAGGAGAATAATCTCACACTCTATTTCACTTGCATCGCTTGATTTATTTGGTATCAGATCTAGGGATGCTATTGAGATATTAGTCATAGCTTCATATTGCTCGGTGATCCCATCTATATCAATTATCTGACTGAACGGAACAGAGAATTTAACTGTTTCAATGTTCTGGGGTTCGTCATTGACTATTTCGCAGTTATATAAAAGTGAGATCTTTGCCTCGCCTTTAATAATCATCTTGTTGGCAATGATTTTTTTATCAAAGCTGTTTATTATACAATCGGACTTAATAACAGAATTTATCTTTCCTTTAGTTTTACTAAGTTCAATTTCTTCGGTAATTGTTATTCTCTTTGCGGCGGTAAGTCTTTTTGCAGGAAAGGTTACAAATTCTTTTTTGAGCTGAACATTAAGTCCTTTTGCACTTGAAATTATGTCAGTTGATTTCTCTGATTCAAGTATAATCTTTGTGGTGACAGCGCCCCTGATATCCAGCCGCCTTGAGTTTACAACTCTGCAGTTTACATAGTCAGTACATGGAGTGATCTTAAAGCAAGGGCTTTCAGGTGTGCAGGAAAGATCCACTGTTTTGGTATAGTTTTGTTTTTGCTCAATACAGTTTATACAAGTTGAATCGTTTGATAAGTAAAGAATTTTTATACAAAGCGTTAAGTCAAATATAAGCTTTTCACCATTTAAACTATGTGAAATTACCTTTGGATAAAATGAGCATTTTAGAATTCTGAAAATATCAGGAAGATAGTCTGGTAGTATGTAATCAAGTTCAACAGATTGTTCGCTGCTGCCGTCGAATGCAATTTCATTTGATACAAAGCTTTCATGATCTAAAATTAAGTCCATATAAATATAATCCTCCTTTAGGAATGTTTTAGCTTCTTCCTTTAGCATTATATTCACACATTTACAAGTTATGCATATAATAATAGATTATTTTATTTTCAATTAATACGGACATTTTTAACAAATATGGTATGTTTCTATTTACAAAACCATATATGTTGTGGTATACTATTATATATTTGTAATAATATAAAAAATAGAATGATTAAAAGCATAAAGAGCAAAAAGAAAGGGATATGTTTTCATGGCTAAAAAAAATAATAATTATGACAATGAAGCCATTACATCTTTAAAAGGAGCGGAGCGAGTAAGAAAACGTCCTGCCGTAATATTCGGTTCAGACGGACTTGAAGGATGTAAACATTCAGTTTTTGAGATTTTGTCTAATTCTATTGACGAAGCAAGAGACGGCAACGGCGATAAGATTATTCTTACTAAATACAACGACAATGTAATAGAGGTCGAGGACTTCGGACGGGGCTGTCCGGTGGATTTCAACAAAAGCGAGAATTGCTTTAACTGGGAGCTTGTATACTGTGAACTGTATGCAGGAGGAAAGTATAACAATAACTCCGGCGATAACTATGAATTTTCTTTAGGATTAAACGGATTGGGTGCATGTGCTACGCAGTATGCCTCTGAGTTTATGGATGTTGAGGTTTACAGAGACGGATATAAATATAATCTTCATTTTGAAAAGGGAGAAAACATAGGAGGACTGAAAAAAGAACCTGCCACAAGAAAAAAGACAGGTACCAAAACACGTTGGAGAGCAGATCTTGACGTCTTTACCGATATTAATATAGAGAATGAATATTTTGAGGATATACTTAAAAAGCAGGCGGTGGTAAACCCTAATGTAAAGTTCGTTCTGAGAATTCAAAACGAAAGAGGTTCGTTTGACGAAAAGACGTATTTTTATGAAAACGGAATAACCGATTATGTATCAGAGATAGTAAACGGTGAAAATTTAACGTCTATACAGACCTGTTATGCTGACAGAAAGGGTAAGGACAGAGAGGATAAGGAAGAATACAAGGTCAAGCTGGGAGTTGCGTTCACATTTTCAAATAAGGTGAAGTTCTCAGAATATTATCATAATTCAAGTTATTTGGAGCATGGAGGTTCTCCTGAAAAGGCTGTCAGACAGGCATTCCGTTCGCAGATAGACAGCTATTTAAAACAGAATAATAAGTATACAAAGAATGAAAAGCCGATTACTTTTGAAGATGTTGAGGATTGTCTTGTACTGGTTTCAAGCTCGTTTTCAACGCAGACCTCATATGAAAACCAGACAAAAAAGGCAATTACAAATAAATTCATATATGACTGTATGACCGACTTTTTAAAACATCAGCTTGAGATATACTTTATTGAAAACCCTGATGAGGCTGCAAAGATCGCAGAGCAGGTTCTGATAAACAAGCGAAGCAGAGAGAAGTCGGAGAAAACAAGGCTTAATCTAAAGAAGACTCTTTCACAGTCGATGGATCTTGCCAATATGGTAGAGAAGTTTGTTGACTGCCGAACGAAAGACGTTACAAGGCGTGAGCTTTATATTGTTGAGGGAGATTCGGCACTTGGAGCTGTTAAACTTGCAAGAGACGCTGAATTTCAGGCGGTTATTCCTGTAAGAGGTAAGATACTTAACTGTCTTAAATCAGATTACGATAAGATATTCAAAAGTGAGATAATAACCGATCTTATTAAGATTCTCGGCTGTGGAGTTGAAGTAAAATCTAAGGCTAATAAAGATATTTCGTTATTTAATCTCGACGCTTTAAAATTCAATAAAATTGTAATTTGTACAGATGCGGATGTTGACGGATTTCAGATACGAACATTGATACTTACTATGCTTTATCGACTTACACCTACGCTTATTGATAAAGGATATGTATATATTGCGGAATCTCCTTTGTTTGAAATAACAACAAAAGATAAAACATATTTTGCATATGATGAAAGGGAAAAGGCAGAGATACTTTCACATATAGGGGATAAGAAATACACTCTTCAGCGTTCAAAAGGACTTGGAGAAAACGAGCCTGAGATGATGAACCTTACAACAATGAACCCTGATACAAGAAGACTTATTCAGGTCCTTCCACATGAGGAGGCTGAGCATACGTCATTTATGTTTGACATGCTGCTCGGTGACAATCTTCAGGGACGAAAGGATTTCATCTCAATCAACGGACATGATTATTTGGAAATGGCTGATATATCATAGAATAGTATAGCTTAAATATACTGTTTCACGTACGTTTATTATTAATTACAGCAAAAAAATGAACTAATTTTGTATTTAAACCGGCTCGCAAATTTATGAAAGGAGAGCCTTTGCAGCGCAAAGGCTTTGGGATTTTATTTAATGGCAAGAAAAAAGAAACAAGAGGAAAAGAAAAAGGTTCCCGAGGTCAATGCTTATATTGAAGGAGCAGGACAGGTTGTTGAGGAAAGAATAACAGAAACTCTTGAGAAAAACTATATGCCCTATGCTATGAGCGTTATAGTATCCCGTGCTTTTCCTGAGATTGACGGCTTTAAGCCCTCGCACAGAAAGCTTCTTTACACTATGTATAAAATGGGATTGCTCACAGGCGGAAGAACAAAGTCTGCCAATGTTGTAGGTCAGACTATGAGACTTAATCCGCACGGCGACGCCGCTATTTATGAAACCATGGTAAGGCTCTCAAGGGGAAATGAAACGCTTTTGCATCCGTATGTTGATTCAAAGGGAAACTTCGGTAAGGCATATTCTAAGAATATGGCTTATGCGGCTTCACGTTATACAGAGGTTAAATTGGATCCAATATGCAACGAACTTTTCCGTGATATTGACAAGGATACAGTTGATTTTGTTCCTAACTATGATAATACAATGCAGGAACCAACTCTTCTTCCTGCGACATTCCCGTCTATTTTGGTAAATGCAAATGTAGGAATAGGAGTTTCAATGGCAAGCTCTGTTTGTTCTTTTAATCTTTCTGAGATATGCGAAACAACGATAGCTTTAATGAAGAATAAGGATTTCAATATACTTGAAACGCTTAAGGGTCCTGATTTTTCATCCGGTGCGTATATGCTCTATGATGAGGACGAGCTTAGAAAAATATACGAAACCGGCAGGGGTTCTGTTAAACTGCGGGCAAAATATAACTATGATAAAAGCGACAACTGTATTGAGATAACCGAGATACCTGCAACAACTACGATAGAAGCAATAATTGAAAAGATAGTATCATTGATGAAGCTTGGTAAAATCAAGGAGATTCAGTATATTCGTGACGAAACGGATTTAAGCGGACTTAAAATAACAATAGATTTGAAAAGATCGACCGATCCCGATAGGCTTATGCAGAAGCTGTATAAGCTTACGCCTTTGCAGGATACCTATTCGGCAAACTTTAATATACTGGTAAACGGCTATCCAAAGGTAATGGGTGTTTATGAAATTCTTGACGAGTGGATAAAGTTCAGAACAGGATGTGTAAAGCGCAGGGTTTCATATGACCTAAAGAAAAAGCAGGACAGACTTCATTTGTTAAAAGGACTTTCAAAGATTCTGCTTGATATAGACAAAGCTATTAAGATAATTCGTGAAACAAAGGAAGAGTCAGAAGTTGTTCCAAACCTTATGATTGGATTTTCCATTGATGAAATTCAAGCGGAATATGTTGCTGAAATAAAGCTGCGCCATCTCAATAAGGAATATATTTTAAAAAGATTACAGGATATAGAACAACTTCAAGCTGATATTGAGGATATGATGGATATTCTTGACAGTGAAAGACGTATCAAAAAGATTATAATTGACGAGTTGGGCGAAGTTTCTAAAAAGTACGGAAAGCCCAGAAAAACTCAATTTTACTATGTCGATGATATTGAGGAATATACCGAAACTGAAGAAATACCCGATTATAAATGCACAGTTTTCATGTCCAAGAGCGGATATTTTAAGAAGATAACCCCCCAGTCGCTAAGAATGGCAAATACACAAAAGCTCAAGGACGGAGATGTTATTTCTCAGGAAATTGAGATAACAAATAAATCAGAGCTTTTGTTTTTTACTGACAAAGCTGCCGTGTATAAATCAAAGGCGTCACAGTTTGACGATACAAAAGCAAGTGCTTTAGGCGACTATATTCCTGCCACACTTGGTTTTGAAGATAATGAAAATGTTATATATATGGCAGTAACAATTGATTACAGCGGATATATGATTTTTGTATTTGAAAACGGTAAGGTCGCAAAAGTTCCGTTTAGCGCTTATAAAACAAAGACAAATAGAAAGAAACTCGCAAAAGCATATGGAGCAAAGTCAAGACTTGTTGAGGCGTTTCATATTAAGGAAGATGTTAATTTAATGCTTAAATCATCAAACAGCAGGGTGATAGTTTTCAACACAGGTATGCTGTTACCTAAAACTTCTAGGGACACTATCGGTGTTCAGGCATTGACATTAAAGGCTAAGAACACATTGGAGAGGGCTTTTATAATAGACAATGAAACCTTGAAAAATATGGCAAAATATAAGACAAAAAATATTCCTGCTGCCGGAAGTTTTGCAAAGGATTTGGAAGATCCTGATCAGATGAGGTTAATACTCTGATACAAAACGGTTACAAAATTTAATTATTATCTTTCTCGTTCGGTTTAATGCCGGACGGGATTTTTGTTTTTTAATAAAATGCCTGCATATTATATTGATATATAAGTAACTAATAAATTTAGGTGTTAGTATATTCTTAATTTGCAGAAATTACAGTTTTTTTGCTGTAAATCAATTAAATTAAGGGAATGTAACCAATTATTACAGAATAGATACAAATTGTTTCATAATGTCTACAAATAGATTAAACTTGTTGACTTTGTGAAATAATGTTGTTATCATAAGTTACGTTAGAAAGTATGTTTACGGAGGCTTTTATGGAAAATATTCAAAATCTCTGCATGGGATGTATGAATGAATTGGAGCAAGACGGTACTTGCAGTTATTGTAATTATAATCCTGATTCACCGTTTCTTCAGTCATATTTACCGCCGAAGTCTATGCTTGACGAGAGATATATTGTAGGAAAGGTTTTGTCTTATAACGGTGAGGGAGCTTCGTATATCGGTTTTGATACTGTGACTTCTTCAAAGGTCGTTATACACGAATATATGCCCGACACACTATGTTCAAGGACAAAGCAAAGTCCCAAAATTACGGTTAAAACCGACTCTCTAAACAAGTATAAAACTTATATGTCGGAATTTGCAGAGCTTAATAAATCATTGTCCAGAATGAGAACTCTTTCGCATCTTGTTCCTGCAATCGATATGTTTGCTGAAAATAATACAATGTATGCTATTTCAAAATATGTCGAAGGTATTACTTTAAAAAAGTTTTTGTTGGGTAATGGTGACAGGCTAAGCTGGGATCAGATTAAGAAGATTTTTCCGCCAATATTTACAACGCTGAGTTTGATTCACAATTCGGGTATAATTCACGGAGGAATTTGTCCTGATAATATAATTGTTACGCCAAAAGGTGAACTTAAGCTGATAGGCTTCAGTATAAGTGCAACAAGGGTAGAGAATTCTGATTTATCAGCGGAGCTTTATCCGGGATATGCTGCACCTGAGCAATATAATTCATTAGATTGGTTGGGAACATGGACAGATGTTTATGCAATTGCAGCTGTGCTTTACAGAATGCTTACAGGTGTTTTGCCGCCAAATGCTGTTTCAAGGAAACAGACTGATAACATAATTGACTTAAGTCAAATGAGCATAAATATTCCTCAAAATGTGTCAAGAGTAATTATGCAGGCTCTAAGGGTAAATTCAGAAACAAGAGTGCAGACAATTACTGAACTTGTTACAAAGCTATTTGAACAGCCTGAATATGTTGTTGAGCATAGAAAAGGCGCAACCCAGACTATACACGTTGATACTGCAGATCAGCTTAGAAACACGTACAATGACGATGACGAAGAAGAATACGAAGATGAGAAAGCAGATAAGAAAAATCTCGTTCCTACGGTTGTGGGTTCGGTAGTTTTGGCTTTGCTTGTCGGAGTGGGATTGTTTTTCCTGGCTCAAATGTTTATTGGAGGAAGCGAGGAGAGTTCTTCTAATTCCGTGTCGAGTAATATTACGTCGGTTTCGGTAACTGAGGAAACATCTACTTCTGACAGCAATGTTGAAAGTTCTGAATCACCGGCAAAAAAGGACTATGGAACAGGTGCAGTTATGCCCGACTTAAAAGGTCTTGAATATGAAAATGTAATAGAATCGATCCAAAACGATTTCAATATTGTGGTTAAGAAAAAAAGAAGTAAAAAATATGACGCAGGAATTATTATCAAGCAGAGCATTCCTGCCGACTCAGAGTACGATCCGGCAAGGAAAAACACTTTAAAACTTACCGTATCTGACGGAAATGGTGAATCGAGCGAGTTTGAAAATACATCATCAGACTCATATTCTGATTCATCATATGATTCTTCGTATACAGATAAACCCGTTATTCCTGACTTTACGGGTTACACAGCTACAAGCTATGGAGAGATTCTTTCCGATCTTGGTATAACATATGCATTTACTTATGTTGCAAGCGAGGATGTACCTTCAGGTAATGTTATAGCTACCAGCACCGCAGTGGGACAAGTATTTGATACTGCGTCAGGAGATGTATTGACAGTTACTGTTGCTCAGTAGTCAATTGAAAGTGATAATTCAGGTGATTCCGATTTTGGGGTCACTTGTTTTTATGAATAATAAAAATAAAAAATTAAACTTATGTGAATGATTGTTCCATATTCTTGACTAAGCAGTTTTCCTGTGATAGTATATTTAATAGACTAATTATATTTTCAACTTTTGGAGGCAAAATCATTATGGTAAAAACTATTGGAGTATTAACAAGCGGAGGAGATGCTCCGGGAATGAATGCTGCTGTAAGAGCAGTTACAAGAGCAGCTCTTAACAGAGGCATGAAAGTACTTGGTATCCGCAGAGGCTACAACGGATTAATAAATGGCGATATTATTGAAATGAATGCAAGAACTGTTTCAGGAATAATTCAAAGAGGCGGAACAGTGTTATATACAGCGCGCTGTCCTGAGTTTAAAACTGAGGAGGGTGTTTTAAAGGCAAAATCTATGTGTGAGGAACTTGGTCTTGACGGAATCGTCGTTATCGGAGGCGATGGCTCATTCAGAGGAGCAGCTGATCTTTCAGCACATGGCATCCCATGCATCGGACTTCCGGGAACGATTGATAACGATATTGCCTGCACAGAATACACAATTGGCTATGATACAGCCATGAACACCGCAATGGAAATGGTTGACAAGCTTAAAGATACAACTCAGTCGCATGACCGATGTTCTGTTGTTGAAGTTATGGGAAGAAGAGCAGGTTATATTGCGGTAAATGTTGCAGTTGCAGTTGGTGCTGAATGTGCTATTACTCTTGAAGAGGGATATGATTTAGATGAAATCATTAAGAAAATACTTGCTAATAAAGCTTCAGGAAAATCGCACTCTATTATCATTGTTTCTGAGGGAATAGGAAATTCTGAGCAGATTGCTAAGGATATAGAAGAAAAGACAGGAATTGAGTCCAGAGCTACTATCTTAGGTCACGTTCAAAGGGGAGGTTCTCCGACGCTTCGTGACAGAATTGTGGCAACTGAAATGGGTTATTATGCTGTTGAGCTTTTGGAAAAAGGTATCGGAAACAGAGTGATAGGTTTAAGGGATAACAAGGTTTATGACGTTGATATTCAGGAAGCACTAACTATGACCAAGCCTTTTGACAGCAGGCTTTATCAGATTCTTAACGATACGGCATACTAATAGTAAAATAAAAAGCATACAGAGTAGGAAATCAGGCGTAAAGTGTCAAACAGACGGGGAGTTGCTGCTTGAACGAAAAGCATTAAGCTTGCGGTTTGATTTCCGCATCCCGCTGAATGCATAACGAAGCTTTTCATGCTCCATTATGCACAAAGCATATTATGAATGGAGGTTTATTATGGAAAGCTTTTTAAATTTATTTAAGGATTCAGCATCAGAAATGAAAAAGGTAAGCACTCTCAGTGTATGCGGTGTATTGATGGCACTGTCAATTGTTATGAGGAATATGGCGATCAATATAACTGCCGATTTGCGTATTACCTTTTCGTTTCTTGGGATAATGGCAATAGCAATGCTTTATGGTCCTGTGGTCTGCGTTATTGCAAATGTCGGCGTAGACATAATAGGATATGTTTTGGACGGCTATAAGGCAAGGGATTATAATCTTGGTTTGCTTGCTGTTAAGATTGTAATAGCACTCATTTATGGAATATGTCTTTATAAAAAGACAACAGGTAGATCAGTTATAGTTTCTGGGATTATTGCAAGAATAATAGTTGTAGTACTGTGCAACCTTGTGTTAAATTCTGCGGTACTGTATTATTGTTATACCAACAAAAATTTCCCGTTTATGTCAGCTTCAGAATGGACAGCGTTTAGAATTTGGTTTACGCCAAGACTGATAAAAAACTGCATAATGCTGCCCGTAGAGATCATAATACTTTCTGTTCTTATGCCTATGATTTTGCAAGCGTATAAAAGGATATTTAAGAAAGCGTCAGCATAGTAACGGTATTTAAAAGCGAGACAGTATTTTATATTTAGTTTGTGAAAGGTTATGTTAATATGATTAATGTCGGGTTTATCGGTGCAGGGAATATGGGCTTTGCAATAATGAAAGGCATTGCTGAAAGCGGTCTTTGCAAAAGTATTGATATGTATGCGACCTCCCCAAGCATACAGCTTTCTGCGTTTGACACCGATAGTGAAAAGCTCAAAAGGCTGGAACAGTTCAATGTTTCAGGTTGTACATCTGCTAAGGAATTAGCAGAAAAATGTAAATATGTTTTCCTTGCAATTAAGCCGCAGCAGTTAGATGAGGCTTTAGCAGAGATAAAAGATAATATAACAAGTGACACTGTTATAATTTCTATATGCGCCGGAATAACGGGAGAGTATATTAAGTCAAAGACTATTCATGATGCTAAGGTGGTTCTTGTTATGCCTAATACTCCGCTTTTGCTCAGAGAAGGCGCTTCTGCTTTGGCGAGGGTTGAGCCTGTTTCAGACGATGAGTTTGAACTTGTCTGCCGTATATTCTCCTCTTGTGGAGAAATTGCTGTGATACCAAAAGATAAAATGAAAGAGATTATTGCAATCAACGGATCATCTCCGGCATTTATATATCTTTATGCCAAGGCTTTTGCTGAGTACGCTGAGTCTGTTGGGATTGAGAATACTGTTGCTTTAAAGCTTTTCGCTAAGACGCTTATAGGTTCTGCAAAGATGATTACCGACAGTGGCAACACAATTGATGAACTGATAAAAATGGTTTCTTCAAAAGGCGGAACTACATTAGCAGGACTTGAAAAACTCAGAGAGGGAGACCTTGAGGGTATTGTTAAAAAAGCCTGCGAAGCTTGTACAAAAAGAGCTTATGAGCTATCGAAATAAGTAATATATGTTTGTCCCAAAGCATATAATCAACTGAAAGTTAAAGAAACAGGAGTTGATCATATGACTGAAAGACCTTCAAAGCCAAATGTTATTTTTAGGATAATGCTTCTTATGATTGTGGGAGTATTAATAGGAACATTGGCTTTTTTATTTGTTAAGACAAGCACTTTGAGTGATTTGAATATTGTAGAAAACGATTACTTATCAATGCGTCAGAATGGCGGATATGTAAGTATATTATACAGTTCACTTTTAAATTCATCTACGCTTATCATTGTTCTTTTTTTATTGGGATTTTGTGCAATAGCTCAGCCTGCTGCGATATTGGTTCCCATTTACAAAGGATTGGGGTATGGAGCGACAATTGCACAAATATATTCAGAAAATGGTTTAAACGGTTTTTTTTCAGCACTTATATTAATTTTACCATGTGCATTAATTTCTTCATATGCACTTTTTATTGGAGTAAGGGAGTCGCTTCGATTATCAAATCGTTTTTTTTCGCAGGCATTTCTAAACAGAAGGTCTGACAGCGACACTATTAACGACTATGTAAAGCTATATGCCGTTAAATTTTTGGTGCTGGAGGCTGTTACTGCTGTTTCGGCTGCTGTTGACTGCTTAAGCTCTTTGGTGTATAATATGATAAAATAAACTAGTTTAAGATGTATAACGTGAAAAATGCTTTTCACGTACGCTTACGAGTCTTTGCTTGTAAATATCAATGCGGAAATTTCGACAGTGCTGAATTAGGCTCGTAAATTGTAAAAAGGTTTGGTGATTTTAATTGGGATTTTTCAGCAATTACGAAAATGCAGGACCGGGTATTCCGAAAGCTCCTCAGGAAAAAACGGATTTTTTTAAATTTTTTGAGATTTATGGACGTCGTTTTTGGAAGCTGATGGAAATAAATCTTATGTACTTCATCTGTTATCTTCCTGTGCTATTGGGGATGACTTTGCTGTTCAGTGAAAAATATGCTGTTAATATAAAGGTCGTAGGAATAAGCGCGTTAAGCATTATATTTATAGCTGTTATAGGACCAGCCACATCAGGGTTTACAAAGGTTATAAGAAACTACTCACAAGAGAGAAATGCTTTTATATTTGCCGATTTTATTGATACATTTAAAAAGTGTTATAAGCAGTCGTTTATAATGGGTATTATTGATATTATTTTTGCTATTGGATTTATAGTATCGGTTGTTTCATACAGCACATGGGCTCAGCAAAACTCGGTTATGTATATTCCGTTTATTATTTGTTTAAGCTGTATGCTTATGTTTATAATGATGCACTTTTACATATATCAGCTGATTGTTTCAACTAATCTGTCTTTAATGCAGATAATAAAGAACTCGTTTCTATTGGTTGGAATAAGCGTTAAGAGGTGTTTATTTAATATACTAATTATTGCAGTTTTGATATTTCTAATTTTGTTTTTCTATCCTTATTCGGTATTTGTAATTCCGTTTTTGCCTTTGAGTTTCGGGTGCTTTTTAATTTGTTTTAATTGTTATCCGTTTATAAGGAAATATGTGATCCAGCCCTATTACAAAGACAGGGGAGAGGAAAGTCCTGAGTTTGATTATCTGAAAGAAGATGGCGATAATCTTTTTGAGGACAAGGGCGGAACAGAAACGCCTATAAAGAAACAGAGAAGACGAAATATAAGATAAACAAATATTATAGTTTTATACCGCCGCTATGGTTTATCCATAACGGCGGTATTTGTATAATATATAATTTGTGTAATGATAATATAAAACAATTTATATCTTACAAGAACAGGCTCGCACAGCGACTTGCTTTAATTACAAAAACTCTCGTATATCTGCTGTCAATTTTTCTTCAAGATGAATTAAACGCTTTGTGATGTCTTTTGAATTTTCATCTGCGGCTTCATATTGATTCAAGTATCTGTTGAGCGTTTTTACTCCCATATTGCAGCCGTCTGTTATCAAGTCTGCAATAGTAGAATCCGATTCGTCGGCGGCAAGCTTTGCATTTGTTTTTATCCATGACATACCCTTTGCCATAGGATTTGGATTTTTACCTTCGTCATGGAATCTGTCAAGGCTGGTTTGAATTTCGTCTTTTAGAAACTCATGTTCGGATTTACATTCAGACAGGCAGGTTCTGAAATAATCGCTCTGCACATGATCCATGACCTCGTCTATTGAAGCTACTCCCATTTTTACTCCTGCATCGCATTCTCTGAGTAATTTTATAGTATCTTGTTCGATCATAAAAAATATCTCCTTTAATTTTTTTATTAATATAACCAATTTAAGAAATAATATTTGTAATAAATTAAAACGGCAAACCCTGATTTAAAAGGGAAAGCCGTTTTATTTGCTATTTATATGTAAACTATCCTTTTCTGCCCTCAAGCAGGAACGTAGCTTCCATATCGGCAATGTTAAGTGCCAGAGCTAAAGGAAACTTATCAAGCGCAGTTCCTACGGTGTTTTTGTTTTCCTCGCCTGAGAAGCCCATATGATAGCGTATTGCAAACGCCTCGTCCCGTGAAAGACGCATGTAGCCGCTTATCATATATACAGATTTTTCTCCGTGTCCATAAGGAAGATTATCCTCATACTGATAAAAAGGAACTTTTGTCCACTGTCCGCTTTCATCTTTAACATTTCGCATACTGGTTTTATATACGTTTATTTTGCATATATCATGTAAAAGAGCAACTATTGCAATTGTTTCATCACTGTATGATAAACCAAACTCCTCTTTTACTTTATCACGGCTGAGATAATCCTTCAAGCATTTATATACGTTTATGCTGTGTTCTGCAAGACCGCCTTTATAGGCTCCGTGAAATCTGGTAGACGCAGGAGCTGAAAAAAAGTCGCATTTCTTTTCATCAATAAGATATTCTAAAAGTTCCTTTGAGCCTTCACGTTTAATATTATCAGTAAAAATCTTAAAAAATTCTTCTTTAAAATCCATAGTAGTAACATCTTCTTTCCGATGTAATTCATAATATATATTAAGTATATCATAAAACAAATTTAAAATAAAGACCTTTCTCTTGATTTATGGGTTAAACTGTGATATTATATTAAAAAATATGCATAGTATAAAGACAGATAATTGCATAAACAGGTAACGATAGGAGACGGATTTTATGTGCGGAATAGTTGGTTATGTCGGACAAAAAGACTGTACAAAAATTTTGTTGGACTCATTGTCAAAGCTTGAATACAGAGGTTATGATTCTGCCGGAGTTGCGGTTGTTCAAGACGGTGAACTTGTAACAAAGAAAAATAAAGGTCGTCTTTCGGGTTTAGAAGAAAAAATGAATAAAGAAGGCTGGCTTAAAGGAAATTGCGGAATAGGGCATACCCGTTGGGCAACTCACGGAGAGCCGTCAGATATAAATTCCCACCCTCACGGAAATGCTAATATCACCATTGTTCATAACGGTATAATAGAAAACTATAAGAAGATAAAAGACTTTTTAGAAAGCAAGGGATATGTTTTTACCAGTCAGACTGATACGGAAACTGTTGCAAAATTGTTAGACTTTTATTATAACGGAAATCCAAGAGAAACTATTGCCAAAGCCATGTCGGAAATTGAGGGCTCTTATGCTTTGGGAATTCTTTTCAAGGATTTCCCTGATCAGATTTTTGCGGTAAGAAAGGACTCTCCGCTTATTGTTGGAGCAGGAGAGGGTGAAAGTTTTATTGCTTCTGATGTACCGGCAATAATAAAGTATACTAAAAACTACTATCTGCTTGATGAAAATGAAATAGCGGTTTTAACGGCTGATGAAATTAATTTTTATGATATTCACGGAATGAGTATCCAAAAAGAACTGTTAACGGCAAATTGGGATTTAGAAGCTGCCGAAAAAGGCGGATATGAGCATTTTATGTTAAAGGAAATTCATGAACAGCCGAATTCTGTTAAAATGACAGTATCCCCGAGAATCGTTGACGGATTACCTGATTTCTCCGAATCAGGTATCACAAATGAACTTTTAAACAGCTTTAACCGTATTTTTATTGTAGCATGCGGAACAGCAATGTATGCGGGCACAGTCGGTAAGTATGTCATAGAGAAACTCTCAAGAATACCTGTAACGGTTGATGTTGCTTCTGAGTTTAGATACAGAAATCCCATTTTGACTGATAAAGATTTGGTTATTTTGGTTTCTCAGTCGGGTGAAACAGCAGATACGCTGGCGTCGCTTAGATTGGCTAAAAAAATCGGAGCAGTAACTATGTCTATTGTAAATGTTAAAGGGTCGTCAATCGCAAGAGAGTCGGATTATGTTATATACTCACATGCAGGACCTGAAATTTCGGTTGCATCTACAAAGGCGTATATGGTACAGATTTCGGTTTTTTATCTGCTTGCGTTTGAACTTGCGTATTCCAATGGTATTATTACTGAGGATGAATGCAGACGTCTTGTATCTGTACTTCAAACAGTACCCGATAAAATTGAAGAGGTTTTAAAGGACAAGGACGGAGTGTCATATATAGCTTCACAATTAATCGGTACTGATAATCTGTTCTATATAGGCAGAGGGCTTGATTATGCTTTGAGTATGGAGGGTTCTTTAAAGCTCAAGGAAATATCATATATACACTCTGAGGCATATGCAGCCGGTGAACTGAAGCACGGTCCTATTTCGCTCGTCAATGACGGAATGCCTGTAATAGCTGTTGCTACACAGAGAGAACTGTTTGACAAAACGATCAGTAATGTAAAGGAAGTCAAGGCAAGAGGAGCAAGGGTCATTTTAATAACACATTCTTCTATGAGCGTTGACGAGGACGCCGCAGATTTTGTTATCGGACTGCCTACTATTGACGATATGCTTATGCCTATGATTGCAGCAGTTCCACTGCAACTTATCGCATATTATACTTCAGTATTAAAGGGAAATGATGTTGACAAGCCTAGAAATTTAGCAAAATCGGTTACTGTTGAATAAAGAAAGGGCAGCTGAAAGGCTGCCCGCATTATTTATAATGTGTATTAAGTATTTAATTTTTTGAAAATTAATAAGTTTATGTTTAGCATACATATTAAAAAATTTTGGAGGAATTATGGGAAGTTATAGAGCGTTCGTATTTGATTTTGATTTGACATTGGCAGACAGTACAAAGGGCATTTTTATATGCTATAAAAAATGCTTAGAGCATTTTGGGTACAGAATACCAAGGAATGACGAGATATTTGCAACAATAGGTCACACGATCCAAGATTCCCTGGGCTTGCTTATTGGTGAAAAGCCTGAGAATGTAGATGAGATGCATAAATATTATGTAAGCTTGGCTGATAAGTATATGGCAAAAAATACTGAGTTTTATCCTAATGTTATTGCAGTACTTCAGGTATTGAAGCAGTCGGGGAAAAAGGTCGGAATCGTTTCGACTAAATTCAGGTACAGAATTATGCAGAGCTTTGAAAGGACAGGATCATTTCCTGTTGATGAAATAGTCGGCGGAGAGGATGTTAAAACTCACAAGCCCAGCCCAGAGGGACTTCTTATTATG
The DNA here is from genome assembly GCA_947584375.1 of uncultured Clostridia bacterium. Lineage (GTDB taxonomy): Bacteria > Bacillota > Clostridia > Oscillospirales > Ruminococcaceae > UMGS1601. Next base: position 28,805 of record CANPWL010000002.1, read on the forward strand.
CTTGGACGTTTAGGTGTTTCAAAGAATGAAACGCTTTATATAGGCGATAGCTATATAGACGCTGAAACTGCTGAAAATGCAGGGGTCAATTTTGCAGGTGTATTAACTGGTTCTACTTCAGAGAAGAATTTTTTAAAATATCCTTGCGTTATGGTTAAGGAAAGTATTTTAGATATAATCACTGATTTACATAAATAAATGTCATTAATAAAAATGGCAAAAGTTAATAAATTGTTAAATTTACTTGCTTAAAAGTATATACAATGATATAATAAATTATTATATAATTTTGAATTTTATATATAAAAAAGACAGATGGTTGGTATGAAAGTAAAATTATTTTCAAGTCATTTCAACCTTTGACGAAAAATTAAACGGAAGTTTCTTGGGTTAGAACCAACTCTTAAATTTTAAGAAAGGCAGCTTTTGCACTGCAAAGGCATGGTGATTATTATGATAAAAAGCATGACCGGTTTTGGACGTGAACAAGGTATTGTAGACGGATACGAAATACTTGTTGAGATTCGTTCTGTAAACCACAGATATTTTGAATTTAACTCAAGGCTTCCCAGGAATTTTGGCTATCTTGATGAAAAACTTAAATCCTTATCAGGAGAACGAATCTCGAGAGGTAAGGTTGAAGTTTTTGTTACTATTTCAAAGAATGAGGGTACAGAGGCAGAAATAGAAGTTAATTTGGATCTTGCAAGAGGATATGTAAATGCTCTCAGAAACGCCAATGAAGCATTGGAACTTAATGATGATTTGTCCTTGACAAGTCTTATGAGATTCCCGGATGTTTTTAAGATTCAATTGGTTCAGGATGATGAAGAAATCATATGGAACGCTGTTAAGCAGATATGCAGTACAGCGCTGGATAAGTTTATAGATATGCGGGAAACGGAAGGTCAAAAAATGTATGATGATATTTCATCCAGGCTTGAATTTATTGAAAACAAGACTAATGAAATTAAGAGTATTATGCCGCAAATCAATGAAAACTATAAGAACAGGCTTTATTCAAAGATAAAAGAAACTCTTGCTGATAAAGATGTTGACGAACAGAGAATATTAACTGAGGTAGCAATTTTTTCTGATAAAACCGCTGTTGATGAGGAAACTGTAAGATTACATAGTCATATTTCACAGTTTAGAGAGTTGATAAACAGTGACGAACCTGTCGGTAGAAAGCTTGACTTTCTTGTTCAGGAATTAAACCGTGAGGTAAACACAATAGGTTCCAAAGCACAAGATTTATCTGTGACGAAAACTGTTGTTGATTTAAAATCAGAAATAGAAAAAATAAGAGAACAAATTCAGAACATTGAGTAGAGGTATGAGCTTATGCAGTTAATAAACATTGGTTTTGGAAATATGATATCTTCATCCAGACTCGTTGCAATCGTAAGTCCGGAATCTGCACCGATTAAAAGACTGATCAGTGATGCTAAATCAAAGGGAACTCTCATTGACGCTACTTACGGAAGAAAGACAAGGGCGGTTATAATAATGGACAGCGATCATATTATTTTGACGGCAGTACAGCCTGAAACTGTTGCAGGACGGGTTGATTGTAACGGTGACGTTGCATCCGGTGCTGCCTTTTGAGAGTATGATTAATGTAAATAGTTTGTGCAACGGCAGGTCGTATTTAGATTAAAACAAAATTGGTAAAAGGAGAACTGCTCTTTAAGGAGTGTAGTTATAAATAATATGAATAGAGGAAAGCTTTATGTTGTATCCGCTCCATCAGGCTGCGGAAAGGGAAGTATACTTTCAGAGGTATTAAAAAACAATAAAAATCTGTTTTACTCGGTTTCGGCTACGACAAGAAGTCCCAGAGAAGGAGAGGTCAATGGAGTAAATTATTATTTTGTGTCTTTAGAAGAGTTCAAGCGGGAAATAGAAAGTGAAGGTATGCTTGAATATGCAGAATTCTGCGGAAACTTTTATGGAACTCCTAAGAAAAAAGTTATGGAAAAGCTTGAACAGGGATTTGACGTTATTTTAGAAATAGAAACGGTCGGTGCTATGAAGATAAAAAAAGCTATGAAAGACGCAATTTTAATATTTATTCTGCCGCCGTCTGTTTCGGAATTGAGAAGACGCTTAAACAAGCGAGGTACTGAAGAAGAAAGCGTCATTGATAAGAGGATAAATGAAGCGGTTGATGAAATTAAAAAGGCTGTTTATTATGATTATGTAATGATGAATGATGAGTTAGAAAAAGCAATTAAAGATTTTGAGGCAATATTAAAGGTTTCAAAGCTTACAATTGAAAACAATAGAAATTTGATAGAAGAGGTGCTTAAAAATGCTTAGACCTGCAATTTCACAAATATTAAAAAATAATGAGAGTTATTATTCACTTGTAATAGCAGTTGCTAAAAGGGCAAGGCAGTTATCAGACGATTCAAACAAAGAAAAAACTGCTCTTGAAGAGAAACCGGTTAAAACTGCAATTGATGAATTTGCGAGAGGTGAATTTAAAATTATTGAGGATCCGAGTTTGAGACGCTAATTGCTTTGAGGTGAGGAATGTGCTGGGTAAATATTTGGTTGCAAAAGTAGCTGTAAGCAATACAGCTTATAGTTTTGATACCGAATATAGCTATGCTGTTCCAAGTGCCTTTGCAAATGCGGCAAAGGCAGGGTGCAGAGTGATAGTTCCTTTCGGAAAGGGAAACAGGAGAAGAATCGGTTTTATAACGCGTCTTTATTATAGGGACAGCTATAATCCGGACCTTAAGCTTATGCACAGTATTATTGATGATGAGCCTTTGATTTCCGAGGAAATGATGAAAATTATTTTTTGGCTCAAAGAAAATACTTTTTGTACGCTTTTTGAAGCTTATAAGTGTGTAGTGCCTACCGGTTTCAGTTATAATATTGTAAAAAAATATAGGCTTGTGAATTCCAAGATTGATGTTGCTTTAACTGATGAAGAACAAAATCTTTTGAATGCTTTACTCTCTGCGGAAACAGAAAGGGATTTTGATAAAATACTATCTTCGCAGACAGAAAGCAAGTCAAAGAGCAAAATAATCAACTCACTTTTAGATAAAGGCGTTTTAGAAGAAACAGACAATGTAAAAAGACGTATAGGCGATGAAACGATAAAGATGGTCAAATTTACTCCCGAATACCTTTCGGGAGAGATATGCATTGATTTAACTCCTAAGCAAAATCTTGTTGTAAATCTTTTAAAGGAATGTGAAAGCGCGTCTGTTAAGGAGATATGCTATCTTGTAAATGTTACTCCAACCATTATTAAAAGGCTTGTAGAAAAACGCGTTCTTACTCAGTACGATTACGAGATTTTAAGAACGGTTAAATCTGCTGATGTTGTTAAAAAATCGCTTGATGATATTGTATTGTCGCCAAGTCAGCAAAATGTTTTTAATGGAATAAAAAGAGTTATTGACAGCAATAAGCCGTCCGGTGCGTTGTTGTACGGTGTGACGGGAAGCGGTAAAACATCTGTTTTTTTAAAACTTATTGAGCATACTATAAATGAGGGTAGAACTTCTATAATTCTTGTTCCTGAAATCTCTTTAACACCTCAAATGGTAGGACAGTTTAGAAGCTATTTTGGAGATATAGTGGCAGTTATTCATTCTAGTCTTTCATTGGGTCAAAGAGTTGATGAATTCAAAAGGATTAAAAATGGGGATGCAAAAATTGTAATCGGGACAAGAAGTGCGGTATTTGCTCCGCTTAAAGATATAGGTCTTATAATAATGGATGAAGAGGGAGAGCATACTTATAAGTCCGAATCTGTACCAAGATATCATGCAAGAGATATTGCAATCCAAAGATGCGGATATAATAATTGCACATTGCTTATGGCGTCAGCAACGCCGTCTCTTGAAAGTTATTATTTTGCAAAAAAAGGACGCTATCATCTTTTTGAGCTTGACAGTAGATACTCTAATGCTGAACTTCCAAAGGTAGTTGTAGTTGATATGCAAGCGGAAGAGTTATGCGGAAATGACAGCCTTTTCAGCAGAGAGCTGATAAAGAACATTAATGAGCGTTTGACTAAAAATGAGCAGAGTATATTACTTTTAAACAGACGTGGATTTAATACAAATGTTACTTGTTTAGATTGTAAAAAGCCCATTGAGTGTCCTAATTGCAGCATTCCGCTTACATATCACAAGAGGAACAACAGGCTTATGTGTCATTACTGCGGATATTCAATGGGTAATACAGATGAGTGTCCGGATTGTCATGGCAATCACCTTAAAATGTCTGGTGTGGGAACTCAAAGAGTAGAGGATGAGGTGCAAAGACTGTTTCCTAATGCACGCGTTCTCAGAATGGACGCTGATACAACCTATTCAAGATTTGCATATGAAAATAATTTCAAGGACTTCAGCGAAGGAAAGTACGATATAATGCTTGGAACACAAATGATAGCCAAGGGTCTTGATTTTCCGAATGTAACGCTTGTGGGTGTTTTATCATTGGATAAGGCATTGTTTGCTGGGAATTTTAACAGCTATGAAAGGACCTTTTCGCTTTTGACGCAGGTTGTGGGGAGGTCTGGAAGAGGTAACAAGCAGGGAATAGCTTTCATACAGACTTATGTGCCTGAGCATTATGTTTTAGAGCTTGCGTCCAGACAGGATTACAAGGAGTTTTATGCACAGGAAATTGCTCTTAGAAAAGCACTTGTTTATCCTCCGTTTTGCGATATATGCGTTATTGGGATTAATTCACATATAGATTTTCAGGCAAGAAAGGCGTCGGATATATTTATAGATATTTTAAAAGAAAATATAAAAAAGCTGTCTTTTAAATTTCCGCTTCGTGTTTTAGGACCATCTCAATTCTCAATAGGAAAGATCAATAACAGATTCAGATACAGAATAATAATAAAGTGCAAAAATGAAAAGCATTTTAGAGAACTTATAAGCACGTCTCTTAAAGAGGCAACGAGGCATAAGGATTTTTCAAATGTAAGAATTTATGCAGATATAAACGGAGATATAGGTGTTTAAAAGAACAGCAATTAAAAGTGAATCAACTTTCGGAAAGGAAATTGGTAATATATAATGGCGATAAGGACTATACTTAATAAAAGTGACGAAGCATTATCAAAGCTTTGCAAACCTGTTGAGAAATTTGATGAAAAGCTATGGATTTTATTGGACGATATGGCTGAAACCTTAAAAAAAGCTGATGGAGCAGGACTGGCTGCATGTCAAGTCGGAATACTTAGGAGAGCCGTTGTTATAGATGTAGGAGAAGGTTTGTATGAACTTATTAATCCTGAGATTATTGAAACATCTGGAACTCAGTACGGGGTTGAGGGCTGTTTATCTTGTCCGGGCGAATGGGGTTATGTTACAAGAGCGCAAAAGGTTAAATTCAAAGCTCAGGACAGAAACGGAAATTGGTATGAAAAAGAGGTAGAAGATCTTTTTGCAAGGTGTGTTCAGCATGAGTGCGACCACTTGGATGGGAAAGTATTTACAAGACTTATTGAAGAATATGTTGATGCAGAGGAAGAAAATTCAAAATGAAAATAGTTTTTATGGGTACGCCTGATTTTGCTATTCCTGCATTAAAGGCGCTTATTGAATCAAGTTATACTGTATCTGCTGTTTTTACTCAGCCGGATAAGCCAAAGGGAAGAGGTCATAAATTTGCACCGCCGCCTGTAAAGGTTTTGGCTGAAGAAAATGGGATAGCTGTGTATCAGCCGAACAGTCTGAAAAAAGACGCTGATGGTTATATTAAAATAATAAAAGAAATAGATCCTGATATAATAGTTGTAGCCGCATATGGGAAAATACTACCTTATGAAGTTTTAAATATTCCAAGATTGGGATGTATAAACATTCACGGTTCACTTCTTCCTAAGTATAGAGGTGCAGCTCCTATTCAGTGGGCTGTTTTAAACGGGGACGAGGAAACAGGAATAACCACAATGCTTATGAATGAGGGACTTGATACAGGAGATATCTTGATGTATGAAAAAACATCAATTGGTAATAATGAAACAGCGTCAGAGCTTTTTGAAAGGCTGTCGCTTATGGGAGCAGAGCTTTTAATAAAAACTATTGAAGCTTTACAGAATAATAAAATCACCCCAAAAAAGCAGGATGATTCTAAATCCACTTATGCACCGATGCTTTCAAAGGATTTATCAAAAATTGATTTTAATAAGCCTGTCTTTTCTGTTCATAAGAAAATCTGCGGTCTTTCTGACTGGCCTTGTGCAGTGACTTCAATTAACGGAAAAAGGCTTAAGGTTTACCGTTCGGAAATTGTATCTAATGTAAAACCGAACGCCAAACCGGGTGAAGTTATTGATGAAAAAAATTTTACAGTTGCATGCATTGACGGAGTAATAAGGCTTGTTGAGGTGCAGGCTGAGGGTTCAAAAAGAATGAGGTCCGATGATTATTTAAGGGGCAAGCCTGTTTCAAGGGGAACGATACTTAATAATTGATAATAGATATTTCAATTATTTATTGCATTGGCATCCTGTTAATGCTGGAAGTTAATGTCATTGTAAATGTCACTTTACCAAACTATATATAACTTTATTGCTATGAGGAGGATAAAATATGTTTTATTATTATTATGATTGGACAATTCTTATTTTAATTCCGCCGCTTATATTGTCGCTTTACGCACAGTTCAAGGTGAACTCTACCTATAAAAAGTTTTCTCAAATTAAAAATGCAAGAGGATTTACCGCAAGGGAAGTTGCAAGGCGTATTTTAGACGCTAACGGACTTTATGATATTCAGATAGAGCATATCAAAGGCAATCTTACCGATCACTTTGATCCAAGTTCAAATACTATAAGGCTTTCTGATTCTGTTGATAACAGCACATCAGTTGCTGCAATAGGAGTTGCTGCTCATGAGTGCGGTCATGCAGTTCAGCACGCTGTTGGTTATACGCCAATCAAGATACGAACCGCTATGGTACCTATAACAAATTTCAGTTCCAAGCTTTCTATACTTTTCATTATAGTTGGGCTTATACTTTCAAATATGTATAGAGCAACAAACGGAAATAATTTCGGATTTACCCTTGCAGTTATCGGAATATGTTTATTTGCAGTTGCAACAGTATTTCAGCTTGTTACTCTGCCTGTTGAATTTAATGCAAGTTCAAGAGCCCTTAAAACTCTTGAAACAGATAATATATTGTATGATGATGAAGTTCCTATGGCAAGAAAGGTTTTGACAGCAGCAGCGTTAACATATGTTGCCGCTTTGATTTCATCAATTGCTTCTCTTTTTAGATTAGTTCTTATTGTTTTCGGAGGTAACAGGAGAAACTGATGCAGGATGCAAGAAGATTTACAAAAGACCTGCTTAAAGTTTGTTTTGAAAAGTCATCATACTCTAATATTTTACTGGATAACGCACTTGCAGAAAGCTGTTTATCTTTACAGGATAAAAAATTTGTATCCAATCTGTTTTACGGTGTAATTGAACGCAGGATAACTCTGGATGCTGTAATTGAAAAATATTCAAAAAGACCTATAAAAAAACTGTCGGATGATGTTTTACAAATTCTAAGAATGGGGATCTATCAGATACTTTATATGGATTCAGTACCTGACAGGGCAGCCGTTTTTGAAAGCGTGAAGTTGGCAAAAACTAATAAAAACCCTTCGCTTGCAGGTTATGTAAACGGAGTGTTAAGAGCTTTTATAAGAGATGGGAAAGAGATACCTCATACAGAAAATAGGATAAATAACCTTTCTGTTGAATATTCATGTCCCGAATGGTTGATTGAGAAGTGGATTGAAGAATACGGAGAAATTGCAGCATTTGAAATGCTTGAAAGCTCTGTTGGTGTTCCGCCAGTTACAGGCAGACTGAACATTCTTAAAAAATCTGAGGATGAAATTTTAAATGATATAAGAGCATTGAATATAGATTTTCGTCAAAGGTATGAAACTAAAAATTGCGTTGAATTTTATAATACGGGAGAAATCAGCAGCTTAAAGCTCTACAACGAGGGTCTTTTTCATATCCAGGATATATCCAGTCAGATTTGCTGTGAGATCTTAGATCCAAAGCCCGGCGAAATTGTTTTAGACGTTTGCTCAGCACCCGGAGGAAAAGCATTTACTTTAGCAGAGATGATGAGTAATCAAGGCAAAGTAATTGCGTGTGATTTGTATAAGCATCGTGTAAAGCTGATTAAGGACGGTGCTGAACGCTTGGGGATTAATATAATTGATGCAAGGATTAACGATGCAGCAGTTTTTTCAGATAGGATAGAAAAAGCAGATAAAGTATTGTGTGATGTTCCTTGTTCCGGGCTTGGCGTTATAAGACGTAAGCCTGAAATAAAGTATAAGAATCCTGATTGTTTAGATGATCTTAAAGATATTCAGAGAAAAATCATTGAAACTTCTTCTAAGTATCTGAAAAAGGGCGGTGTTTTAGTATATTCTACCTGTACGCTGTCAAAAGAAGAAAATGACGATGTAATTGATTGGTTTTTGGAAAATCACACTGATTTTGAAAAAGGAAGTATAAACGGATTTACAAATATAAAAGATGGAGAATATAAGGTCACTATTACTCCCGATATGTTTAACAGCGATGGATTTTTTATTGCAAAATTGATTAAGAAAAGGTAAAATAAATATAAAATGACAGAGGAAAATCAAAAAAAAGTTGATATATTATCACTGAGCTTAAAAGAAATTGAAGACATTATTTTACTTTTGGGCGAAAAAAAGTTCAGAGCAAAGCAGATTTGGCAATGGCTTCATATTAAAAAAGTAAGAAATTTTGACAAAATGAGCAATTTATCTGCACAGTTTAGGAATAAATTATCAAACGCATTTTGTATAAAATCACTAATTATTTCAAAAAGGCTTGCGTCTGACATAGACAATACTGTAAAATATCTATATGAGTTACCTGACGGTAATCATATAGAAACAGTGCTTATGGAATATAATCACGGATACAGTCTTTGCGTTTCCACTCAGGTAGGCTGCAAAATGGGTTGTAAGTTTTGTGCTTCTACTATTGCAGGCTTTAAAAGAAATCTGGAGCCATCGGAAATTCTTCTTCAGATCTATGAAACAGAGAGGGATTCCGGTAAAAAGGTTTCAAGTATTGTTTTAATGGGAATAGGCGAGCCGCTTGATAATTTTGAAAATGTAATTAAATTTTTAGAAATTCTCAGTGATAAAGACGGCAGCAATATGAGTCTTCGTCATGTTTCGCTTTCAACCTGCGGAATTGTGCCTAGAATATATGATTTGGCTGATAAAAATTATGGACTGACGCTTTCAATTTCTCTTCACGCAACAACGAATGCAACGAGAGGTGAAATAATGCCGGTTAATAATAAATATAATATAAACGAGTTAATAACTGCTTGCAAATATTATTTACGCAAAACAGGCAGGAGGATTTCATTTGAATATGCTCTCATTAACGGCGTTAATGACTCTATGGAGCAGGCAGTTCAGTTATCAAAGCTATTGCGTGGTATGCAAAGCCATGTAAATATAATACCAATCAATAAAATCAAAGAGCACAAATTTACATCGGACAGGAAATCCGCAAAAAGATTTCAGGAATATTTGATTGATTTAGGTGTAAATGCTACGGTAAGAAGAACACTCGGCTCTGATATTGACGCAGCTTGCGGTCAGCTGAGAAGAGATTACGAGATATAGAAAGAGGGTGAGCGGACTTGTTTGTAGCCGCAAAGAGTGATGTCGGCATGACCAGACTTGAAAATCAGGACAGATTTTGTGTTAAAATTATTGATGACAAAACGGTTGCTGCTGTTATTTGTGATGGAATGGGGGGCGCTCAGTCAGGTGCTCTTGCCAGTGAGATCGCAGCAAATGCTGTTTTTGATAGATTGACACAAAATTACAGAAGCGATGCTGATGACAACAGCATAAGAAACACATTGATTACATCCTTAACGGCTGCAAATACGTTAGTGTATGAAAAGTCTAAAGAGGATGAAGATAAAAAAGGAATGGGAACGACCTGTGTCGGAGCACTTGTAAATAAAAATAAAGCATATATAGCCAGTGTGGGAGATAGTCGGGCATATCTGTTAGATGACAATGGAATTAAGCAGATTACAAATGACCACACTATTGTTGAAATTCTCTACGAACAGGGAAAAATAGAAAAAGACGATAAAAACAACCATGAGATGAGTCATATTATAACAAAGGCAATTGGTACCGAGCCGGATTTGGATCCGGATTATTTTGAAGTAGAACTAAAGCAAAATTCAATAATTCTTATTTGCACAGATGGACTTACCAACTATTGCAGCGACGAGCTTATTTACAGTTATGTATACAATAAGGAACTTGAGCGTTCGCTGAATGATTTAATTGAATACGCAAAGAATAAAGGTGGTAAGGATAATATCACAGTTGCAATTATATCGAATTAGTGAAAAGGGAGGAAAATGTTTTGGATATGAACATTGGAAAAAAGCTTGACGGACGGTATGAAATTACTGAACTTATCGGTATTGGCGGAATGGCTGATGTTTATAAGGCTGTTGATATTATGGAGGATAGAACCGTTGCCGTTAAAATCCTAAAGAATGAATATTCAGAAAATGAAGAGTTTTTAAGAAGATTCCGAAACGAGAGCAAGGCTATTGCGGTGCTTTCACATCCTAATATTGTTAAGATTTACGATGTTGGATTTTCCGACGAAATTCAGTATATTGTCATGGAATATATTGATGGTATCACTTTAAAAGAGTTTATTGAACAGCAGGGCGTTTTGAGATGGAAGGATGCCATACACTTTATTACACAGGTTCTAAGGGCACTTCAGCATGCTCATGACAGAGGGATTGTCCACAGAGATATAAAACCGCAAAATATTATGCTGTTCTCTGACGGAACTATTAAGGTAATGGATTTCGGAATTGCTCGTTTTTCCAGATCAGACGGAAAAACTCTTTCTGATAAAACCATCGGTTCGGTTCATTACATATCGCCGGAACAGGCAAGAGGCGATATTACCGATGAAAAAAGTGACATATATTCCGTTGGTGTTATGCTGTATGAAATGCTTACAGGAAAGAAACCCTTTGATGCAGAAAACCCGGTTGCAGTTGCACTGATGCACATGCAGGAGGTCGCTAAAAATCCGAGAGAGATAATTAGCACAATTCCTGAGCCTTTAGAGGAGATTGTATATCATGCAATGGAGAGAAATCCATCGAGAAGGTATCAATCAGCGTCTGAGATGATGAAGGATATAGAAACCTTTAAGCATAATCCTGATGTAATATTCGGATATAAAACAATTAGTGATCTGGACGCTCATAAATCCAATGAATCAACAATATTTTTCAATCCTGTAAAAAAAGATGATAATTCAGATGACAGCGATATAATTGATGTTGATCCTAATGTCCCTGCTGAAACTTATAATAACTATTATCCTAATGATGATTATTATGAAGATGATGAAGAACCGGCAAAAAAGCGTTCGTATGTTGTTCCAATATTGTCAGCAGTAACTGTTGCTGTTGTAATTATTGCTGCTGTGGTAATTCTATTTATGGTAATTAAATCAGACGCTTTCGGCAGTAATACCAATAAAGTTGAAATTCCTAATTTTATAGGACAATCGATAATTGACGCCAAAAATGAATATGGTGATAAGCTTAAATTTATTATTGAAGAAGAATACAACAATGATTATTCTAAAAATATAATTTATGAACAGGATATTCCTCAGGGTACAATTAAAAAGGAAGGCTCTGAGATCAAGGTAACGGTTTCAAAGGGACCTAAAACCTCTGTTATACCTGATTTGAAAAATCAAACCTATGAGGCGGCAAAGTCCAGACTGGAAAGTTTGAACCTTGTACCTGTACAAAGCTTGCGTCATGACGATGATATAGTAGAAGGTCGTGTAATCAATACAAATCCTGAGGTAAATGAAGAAGTTCCGCAGGGTTCATCTATAACTGTATTTGTCAGCAGCGGTCCGTTACAGACAAAGGTTAAGGTTCCTTCTCTTGTCGGCAGAACTGAGGATGACGCAAAGGCTTTGCTTGAAGAAAATAAACTGAAATGTGAAGTAACTGAAGTCGATACCGATGAAGTAGATAAGGGAAAGGTTGTTTCTCAGTCTATATCAAAAGGCACAAATGTTGATAGAGATACAGTTATAACCATTGGAGTTTCAACAGGTAAAGCGGCGTCAAATACAGTAAATATTGATGTGTCAGTTCCTGTTGGTGCATGGGGAAGCTATAAGTTGTTAGTTTATATAAATGGAAATTTGGAGAATACCCAGTCTCTCGGTGATGCTGAAACAGTAGCAGGCGGCTCTGTAAGAGTTCCTGTTACGGGACAAGGAACCCAGGCAGTTTCTATTAAGATACAGAGAGATGATGAATCTGCATTATACGGATCTTTTGAAGTAAACTTTGCTGATAAGACCTATTCTACAACATCTACAAACAAAGGTGCATTTAATTCAATAACTCCCGAAAAGGAAACAACTACTTCAAAGAGCTCTGAAACAAGCAGTGAAACAGAAGAATCCACAACATCATGGAGCAATACAACTACAAATAATGCGGGATGATAATGAATAAAGAAGGATTGATTATAAAATTACTCGGAGGCATCTACTTTGTAGAGGCCTCTGATGTTGTATATGAATGTAAAGCCAAGGGAGCTTTTCGCAACAAAAATTTTTCTCCTGTATGCGGCGATAAAGTACAAATACAAATCAAAGACGGCGAAACACCGACTATTGTGAAAGTATTTGATAGAAAATCCTTTATTATCAGACCTCAGCTTGCTAATCTTGATTATCTCGTTTTAGTAAATTCTGTTTGCGAGCCTTCGCCTAATCTGCTTCTTATTGACAAGTTTCTAGCTATTACAGAGTATAAAGGAATTGAACCGATAGTTGTGTTTACTAAGGTAGATAAAAAAGGTGTAGAAGAATTGGTTTCAATTTATAAAAAGGCGGGAGTAATGGTTTTTTCAGTTGATAATACAACAGGTCGCGGAAGTGAAAAGCTTAAAGAGATACTTGCCGGAAAACTGTCAGCCTTTACCGGTAACACAGGTGTTGGAAAGTCAAGCCTTTTGAATAATCTTTTCCCGGGACTTGATCTAAATACCGGGGAAATAAGTAAAAAACTCGGAAGAGGAAAACACACAACAAGACACATTGAGTTTTATAAATTATCTGAAGGAGGATATGTTGCAGATACTCCGGGATTTTCAACATTTGATACCAACAGATATGATATAATTTACAAAAATGAGCTTGCTTCCTGCTTTAGGGAATTTCAAAATTTTTTGGGCGGCTGCAAATTTCAGGACTGCAATCATATAAATGAACCGGGATGTAAAATAATACAAGCAGTAAGTGACGGAATCATTTCCAAATCACGATACGAAAGTTATGTACAAATGTTTGAGGAAGCTAAGAATATCAAGGAGTGGGAACACTAATAACTATGAAAAAATGTCTTATTGCAGGCAGTTTTGGGATAGCAAATCTTAAATGGCTTAATTCCGTTGTAAGTGAATATGAATTTATTATTGCAGCAGACAAAGGATATGAAACCTTAAAAAAATCCAATGCACATATTGATATTGCCATAGGAGATTTTGATTCATTGGGTTATATACCCAGAGATGTGAATGTAATTAAGCTTAATGTAGAAAAGGACGATACCGATACAATGTCAGCTGTCAGATATGCGCTGGAAAATGGTGCTGAGGAAATTGCTTTGATTGGGGGAATCGGTGGTCGGCTTGACCATACGATTGCAAATATGCAAACACTTTGCTTTATTGTCAGTAATGGTGCAAAAGGCTTACTTATGGACGAGAACAATGAAATAACAGCATTATTGCCCGGAAAATATGAATTTCCAAAAAGGAAAGGATATTCTCTGTCGACATTTTCAATGACTGACAAGGTCACGGGACTTTGTGAAAAAGGTGTTAAATATCCTCTTGATAATGAGGTTTTGAGAAATAGATTTCCTCTTGGCGTATCTAATGAAATCATTGAGGAAAGTGCATTCATATCTTTTGAAAGCGGCATTTTATTTGTGTGCTTTTCAAAGCTGTAACAATAAACGGCTTATCTGAATATTATAAAGTATTATGATATCGGAGGGAGAGTACATATGAAAATTGTATTAGTCAAGCCGCCAAGATTACTGTCCGGAATACTCAGGATGGTTTTCAAGGTCAAAAATATCGAATATTAAATCAGAGTGCTTAGCTTGTGCTGAGCACTTTTTCATAATAAACAATTTTGCGGCATATAAATATATATCTAGTTATAAAAAATAATTTAAGGATTAATGCATGCTGGAATTTGTAGTAAGAGATTATAAAATAAAACTGTCTTTTAGCTTTTTTGCAGTATTGGCAGTTATGTTTTTTATAGGAGATAGTTTTGCCGTTATAACAGCACTGTTATGCTGTTTTATTCATGAGTTGGGACATATGATCATGATGCATAGATTTTCTGTTCCTATAAATGAGATTATGCTTTACGGCGGAGGAATTAAACTAAAAAGCGAAACTCAAAAACTATATAATAAAAAAAGTGAAATATATATTCTTCTTGCAGGTGCAGGAGTGAATTTACTGTGCTTTTTTATATTTAAAGGAATACTTACTCAATTTGCATATACCAGTCTCATATTAGGTCTGTTTAATCTGCTTCCGTATAAATATTTTGATGGAGGGCGTGTTCTTAAATTAATTTTTGAAGACTCTGTATCTATTGCAATGAATTCAGTATATAAGGTTATACGTTCAGTTCTTGTTTTATTTACGATTTGTGTTATAATAATTATGATATACAAGGGTATAACTAATTTATCTCTTATTATTACACTAATGTATATTGTAATATCTGAGATATTGTGCTGAATATACCGGCATACATAGTTTATTAAAGAAAAATTTATAAAAAATCTTGAATTTTATTTTCCATTGTGATATAATATATAGGCATTTGAATTACCGTCGTAAAAAGCGACGAGAGTTAATGCCTGTCATTTAGGGCAAGACATTAAAGCGGATAGTCCTCTGATTTTGTATAGCAAAATGTATGAATGTCTGAAAATAATAGGAGGTATTTAAAGTGGACGCTTTAAAACTAATTTCAAATTCAAGCTTAAAGAAAGAGGTTCCCGTTCTTAACATAGGAGACACTGTTAAGGTACACGTTAAGATCAAGGAAGGCGACAAGTCAAGAATTCAGATTTTTGAAGGAACAATTATCGCTAAAAAGCATGGCGGTGTAAATGAAACATTTACTGTTCGTCGTGTTGCTCACGGCTGCGGAATTGAAAGAGTATTTCCGGTTCATTCACCGATAGTTGAAAAGGTTGAGATTGTAAGAAACGGTCGTGTGCGCAGGGCTAAGCTGTACTATCTAAGAAATAGAGTAGGTAAAGCTGCAAAGGTTAAGGAAGCAATTAAATAATTGTTTTTGAAGGAGCAAATTTATTTTGTTCCTTTTTCTTTTTAAAAGTACTTGAATTTTGTATGTTTTTTTGGTAAAATATATATTGCATATTAATATATAAAGAGGTTTTTTTAATGGAAAAGAAAAAAAATAACGAGGTTTTCAGTAATGAAGATTATGATAAATTTAACCAAAAAAAATCTGTTGGTAATGAGGTTTTGGAATGGTTAGAATCTATTGCTATTTCAATTTTTATAGTAGTATTAGTGTTTACATTCATTTTCAGGATAGTGATTGTTGACGGAAGTTCAATGGTCCCTACTCTTGAGAACGGTCAAAGACTTGTTATATCTCATTTGTTTTACACGCCAAAGCAAGGCGATATAGTTGTTGTGAACAGTACTGGTCTTAATAAGACTATAATAAAGAGAGTTATAGCAACCGAAGGGCAAACTGTCGATATTGATTTTGATAAACACACTGTAACTGTTGACGGAAAGGTTTTAGACGAACCTTATATTAACGAGCCTACTGCCAGAAACGACGGAGGAAACACTTATCCTTTCACTGTACCGGAGAACACTATTTTTGTAATGGGCGACAATAGAAACGAATCAACAGACAGTAGGAATGCTATTGTAGGATGTATTTCAATTGATGATGTGTTGGGAAAGGCTGTTTTCAGAATTTATCCGTTTAGCGGCTTTGGAAGAGTAAAATAAGCATGATTTATTATTTTTATTAATTTCAATGGTGAATAATTATGAGCAATGAAACAAGTGTTCAGTGGTTTCCCGGTCATATGGCGAAAACACGTCGTTTAATGCAGTCTAACTTAAAGCTTGTTGACGCAGTTGTTGAAATGACAGATGCAAGAATTCCTATTTCAAGCAGAAACCCTGAAATGGACAGACTTGTTGGTTCAAAGCCGAGACTGGTCGTTCTTAATAAATGCGACGCTGCCGATGAAACAGTCACCTCTGTGTGGCTTGATTTCTATAAAAGAAACGGCGTCAATGCTCTTTCAATGGATTGTAGAAGCGGTAAGGGTGTAAATAAGTTTATTCCTGCGCTTAAAGAGCTATTAAAAGAGCAGATAGAGATATGGAACAGTAAGGGTATGGTCGGCAGACCCATTAGAATTATGATTGTGGGAATTCCCAATGTGGGTAAATCTTCATTTATAAACAGGCTTGCAGGCTCAAAAAGAACTAAAGTTGAGGACAGACCCGGAGTAACAAGAGGAAAACAATGGGTTTCAATAGGGAATGATATTGAACTTTTAGATATGCCCGGAGTTTTGTGGCCCAAATTTGATGACAAAACTGTCGGTGAGCATCTGGCTTTTACAGGTGCTGTTAAAGATGAAGTAATAGATTTGGAATATCTTGCTTGCAGGTTGCTGCAATTTTTATATGAGAAGTATCCGGATAGTATTATAGAAAGATATAATATAAGTCTTGACGGTATTTATAAAGATGAAATGTCTTTGAGCGATTGCACATTGGGTTTTGAAATTCTTGAAAGAATAGGAAGAAAGCGTGGATTTCTCATTTCAGGCGGCGAGATAAATACCGAGAGAGCCGCTGTAACTGTGGTAGATGAATTCAGAGGCGGAAAATTAGGACGATTGTCAATAGAAACGCCAAAAGATGTAAAATAGGATATAAGTATGGAATTATATGAATTTGACAAAAGTTTAAGAAACGGAAGAATAATATGCGGTGTTGACGAAGCAGGAAGAGGTCCTTTGGCAGGGGATGTATATGCCGCTGCTGTTATTTTTGATGAAGATACTGTAATTGAGGGTATTAACGATTCAAAAAAGCTTAGTGAAAAGAAAAGAGAAATTCTTTTTGATGAAATAACGAGTAAAGCAAAATCGTATTGCATTGCAACAGCAAGCATTGAGGAGATTGAAACTCTGAACATTCTCAATGCGGCTATGCTTGCTATGAAAAGAGCGATTGAAGGTTTGGATATTAAGCCTCAGCTTGCATTAATTGATGGCAATAAGTCGCCTGATGATATTTATATACCTGCAAAAACTGTAATTAAGGGTGATGCAAAATCACAGTCAATAGCTGCTGCTTCAATTCTGGCGAAGGTTGCAAGGGACAGATATATGGAACAGTTAGATGAAATGTACCCTCAGTATCAATTTTCAAAGCATAAAGGATATGGTACAAAGCTACACTATGAAATGATAGAGAAGTATGGGATATCTCCGGTTCATAGACCGTATTTTTTAAGAAAGTTTTTAGCAAAGAAATGAGAAACAGGGAAATAGGTAACATAGGCGAACAGGCAGTATGTGTTTATTTAGTTGAGAACGATTATGAAATATTAAAGAGAAATTTCACCGTAAAAGGCGGCGAAATTGATATTATTGCTAAGAAGAACGATACCGTTTGTTTTGTTGAAGTGAAAACAAGAAAGTATGGATCATTAATCTCAGGGGAGGATGCTATAACTGCTTCTAAGCGTAAGCATATAATATATACAGCACAAAGGTTTCTTAGTAAGTTAACATCTGTTCCTAAATGCAGATTTGATGTTGCGGTAGTTGAAATGAAGAATGAAAAGGTCATAAAGATAAAGTATTATGTTAATGCTTTTGACAGCAGTCATTAATAATTCAGGAGGTTTTTATGTATTATAAAAGTACCAGAGACAGCAGTGTGAACGTAACGTCTGCACAGGCTATTGCACAGGGAATTTCAAAGGACGGGGGTTTATTTGTCCCAAGTTCGATTCCAAAAATAACATTTGAAGATATAAAAGCTATGGGAGATATGAGTTATCCTGACAGAGCGGCTTTTGTTTTTTCAAAGTATCTTACTGATTTCAGTGATGCAGAAATAAGATACTGCGTTGACAATGCTTATACTGATAAAAATTTTGATACAAAGAATATATGTGAGCTTGCACAGCTTTTTAACGGAACATATATGTTAGAGCTTTGGCACGGTCCGACTTGTGCATTTAAGGATATGGCACTTCAGATACTTCCATATCTTATTACAACATCATCCAAAAAAATAAATCTTGATAAAAAGGTTGTAATATTGGTTGCGACTTCGGGTGATACAGGAAAAGCTGCTCTTGAGGGATTTAAAGATGTTGAAGGCACACAGATAATGGTGTTCTATCCTGTGAACGGAGTATCAGAAATGCAGAAAAAACAAATGACAACTCAAGAGGGCGAGAATGTTTCTGTTTGTGCTATTAAGGGTAACTTTGACGACGCTCAAAATGGAGTAAAAGCTATATTTACTGACGATGAAGTTGAGGATGAGCTTAGCAATAATGGTCTTATGTTTTCATCTGCAAATTCGATAAACTGGGGAAGACTGGCTCCGCAGATTATTTATTATGTTTCATCATATGCACAGCTTGTTAAAGACGGAAAGGCAGAGCTTGGAGAAAAAATAAACATAGTTGTGCCTACCGGAAATTTCGGTAATATTCTTGCAGCATACTATGCAAAGAAAATGGGCATACCTGTTAATAAACTGATATGTGCATCTAACTCTAACAATGTTCTTACTGATTTTATCAATACAGGCGTTTATGATAAAAACAGGCAATTTTATACTACAATCTCTCCATCTATGGATATTCTTATTTCGTCAAATCTGGAAAGGCTTTTATATCATATATGCGGCGAGAATGACAGTCAGATAAGGGAGTGGTTTACAGAACTTTCTGATTGTGGAAAGTATGAAGTTTCAGATAAAGTCAAGGCTGTCCTAAAGGAAGAGTTTTTTGCAGGATTTTGTGATGATAAACAGACAAAGGCTTGTATTAAAGAACAGTATGATAAAAATTCATATGTGTGCGATACACATACTGCCGTTGCAGTAAAGGTTTATGAGGATTACAGAGAAAAAACAGGCGATAATACAAAGACAGTTATAGCGTCTACTGCAAGTCCATATAAGTTTTCTAACAGCGTTTTGGAAGCACTTGGCGAGTTTGATCCATCAATGGGTGAGTTTGAGCTTGTTGATAAGCTTTATGAAGTTTCAAAGCTTACTGTTCCTAAATCCTTAGCTGAGCTAAAAGGTAAGGATATTCGTTTTAATGATACAATTGATAAATCTGAAATGAAGGATTTCGTATTAAAGTCATTGGGGATAAGTAAGTAGTTTATTGACATATAATATAATAAATAAAATCGTCTGCCAATCAAGACAGACGATTTTCTGTGATTAATACTTCTAACCTCTTGGTTTGAATGTTCTGCAAATTGTTTCATCACAACAGTCAGGTTTATCACAGCAGCAGCAAATATCTATTTTACCTGCAACACATTCGCAACCATCTCTGTTGTGAACACAACTTGTAACATCACAGTTGATTCCTTGGATTTTATCGTTTTGCATACTAATCACCTTGCCCTTGCTTTGCAAAGGACTCCTTTCTGCTGTTTTACAAGCCGATCCCTTCTATGTCAGAATTGTATGACTTTTGGTAATGGCTCGTAAGCATACATGAAATAATGTTTCACGTAAATATCCTTTTGCAAGATTGTTCTTGCATAAATATTATAAACGGATTATAAAAAAATATTCAGAAATTTTTGGAAATATGGAGGATGTATCTTGTCACTGTTTACTATTGGAGATCTTCATTTATCATTTGGCGCAGACAAGCCTATGGACATTTTTAAGGGTTGGAGTAATTATCAAAACCGTTTAAAAGAAAACTGGCAGAAGAAAATCAAGCCTGATGACACTGTTGTTCTTCCCGGAGATTTTTCATGGGCAATTAGCTTAGACGAAGCAATACCTGATTTTGAATTTGTAGAGAAATTAAACGGGAAAAAGATTTTATTGAAAGGCAATCATGATTATTGGTGGGAAACCAAAACAAAGATGGAGAGATTTTTTGAAGAAAACGGATTTAAAACCTTTTCAATTCTTAATAACAATCATTATAAATACAGTAATATCGGAATTTGCGGTACTCGCGGTTGGATCAACGAAAACGGAACTGCTGCTGACAAAAAGGTCCTGTTAAGAGAATCGGGCAGGCTTGAGATGTCAATACAGTCTGCATTAAAGGAAAATTTAAAACCTGTTGTTTTTTTACACTATCCGCCTATTTATGCAAATGAGAAGAATTATGAAATACTTGATGTGATTGAAAGATATAATATAAAAAATTGTTTTTACGGTCACATTCACGGAAACGCCGTAAACTATGCAATTGACGGAATTGTTGATGATATTCTATACAGACTTGTGTCAAGTGATTATCTGGAGTTTGACCCTCTGGATATTACTGACATAGCGGATAAATAAAATTTAACAAATACATCTTGAAAAATAGTGTATGCTATGATATAATACTAAAGATATTTTAAAAATTTGGAGGACATTAAAATGAGTATAAGATCTAATAAAGAGATTGAAGCAAATAAGCATGAATTGGAGATAGATATTTCTGGCGAAGCCTTTGAAGCTGCGATTGAAAAGGCTTATCAATCTAAAAGGAAAAATATTTCTGTTCCGGGCTTTAGAAAGGGCAAGGCTACAAGAAAAATAATAGAGAAAGAGTATGGCGAAGGTGTTTTTTATGAAGACGCTGTAAATGCTTTGGTACCAGGCGAGGTTGATACTGCTGTTGCAGAAGCCGGATTTGAACTGGTTGCAAGACCTGATGTAGAGGTAGTTTCTGTTGATAAAGAGAAGGGCTTGGAGATTAAAGTTACTTGCATAACAAAGCCTGAAGTTAAAATTGAAAAATATAAGGGATTAGAAGCAACAAAAACTGTCAAAGATGTAACTGATGAGGATATTGATAAGGATATAGAAAATTTAAGACAAAAGGGAATGAGGATAATTGATGTTGACGACAGACCATGTCAAAACGGAGATGATGTAGTTATTGATTTTGACGGTTACAAGGACGGAGTCCCGTTTGAAGGCGGAAAAGCTGAAAAGTTTACACTATCGCTTGGAAGCGGACAGTTTATTCCCGGATTTGAGGATCAGGTATGCGGTCACAGTATTGGTGATGAGTTTGATATAAACGTGACATTTCCTGAAGAATACGGTGCTGAAGAGCTAGCGGGCAAAGACGCGGTATTTAAAATCAAGCTGCACGAGATAAAGGCTAAGGAGTTACCTGAACTTGATGATGATTTTGTCAAGGATACCACCGAATTTGACACCGTTGAGCAATTAAAAGAAAGTGTAAAGAAGAAGCTTGAAGATGCAGAAGAAAAGAAAGCTGATTCAGAGGTTGAGGGTGCACTGTTTGATCAGATCATTGACAATGTTGAGGGTGAAATTCCTGAAGTTATGTATGATAACAGAGTTGATGAAATGATTCAGGATATGTCGCAGAGACTTGCTCCGCAGGGTATCAGCTTGGATATGTATCTTCAGTATACGGGTTCGGATATGGATACTTTGAGAAAAACGTACAGAGAACAGGCAGAAAAACAGGTTAAATTAAGACTTGCTCTTGAACAGATCGCAAAGACAGAAGATATAGAGGTTACTGATGAAGAAACTGAAGAAGAATTCAAGAAGATGGCTGATAACTACAAAATGGATGTAGAACAGGTCAAGTCTTATGTAACGTCAGACGCTTTAAAGAAAGACATAGCTGTTGGAAAGGCAGCAGAGCTTATTAAAGATTCTGCGAAAATCAAGTAATAATTTATTCGCCCGCAAAATTTGTGGGCGATAAGCGTATATAAACAAATTGAAATGGAGGAGATATTATGTCGACACTTGTACCTTATGTTGTTGAACAAACCAGTCACGGAGAAAGAAGTTATGATATTTTTTCTAGGCTGTTAAATGACAGAATTGTAATGCTTACAGGACCTATTGATGATTCGGTTGCAAGCGTTGTGGTTGCACAGCTTTTATATCTAGAAGGTCAGGATCCTGAAAAGGATATTGATTTATATATTAACAGTCCGGGAGGTTCGGTTACTGCAGGCTTTGCAATTTATGATACAATGCAGTATATAAAGTGTGACGTTTCAACTATTTGTATAGGTCTTGCCGCTTCGTTTGGTTCTTTCTTGCTTTCAAGCGGAGCAAAAGGAAAGAGATTTGCCTTACCTAACAGTGAGATTTTAATTCATCAGCCTTTAATTTCCGGCGGCGGAATAAGCGGACAGCAGACAGATATTCAGATTCATGCTGACAATATGCTCAAGACCAGAGAAAGACTTGAAAGGATTCTGGCTGAGAACTGTTCAAAAGATGTTGAAACAATTCACAGAGATTGTGAAAGAGATAATTATATGACAGCTGAGCAGGCAATGCAATACGGTTTGGTTGATAAGGTTATAACAAAGAGATAAGGACGGTGCTTATGCCTAACAAGGATGGTTTGAAAATCTGTGATTTTTGCGGAACGCCTGAAAATCAGGTAAGAAATTTATTCTCAGCAGGCGATGTTCATATTTGTGACAACTGTGTAATGTTCTGTTATGATATAATAGAGCAGCAAGGTGATGTTTCCCGTTACAATGAGAGAAAAAATCAGTCTAAGGCAAAGAAAGATTTAACTGCGGAAAAAAACAATGTTACTCTTACAAAGCCTATTGACATAAAGAAAATTCTAGATGAATATGTTATCGGGCAGGATGAAGCAAAAATTTCCTTAGCGGTATCTGTGTATAATCATTATAAGAGAATACTCAATAACAGTGAAAAAGATGAAAACGATGTTGAAATCCAAAAGAGCAACATACTTCTTTTAGGACCCACCGGAACCGGAAAAACTTTGTTAGCACAGACCCTTGCAAGAATACTCAATGTTCCGTTTGCCATTGCAGACGCTACAACTTTGACGGAAGCAGGGTATGTCGGTGACGATGTGGAAAATGTGCTTACAAGGCTTATTCAGGCGGCGGATTATGATATAGAAGCGGCTCAAAAGGGAATTATTTATATAGATGAAATTGATAAAATTGCACGAAAGAGCGAAAATACATCGATAACTAGAGATGTAAGCGGAGAAGGCGTACAGCAGGCTCTTTTGAAGATAATTGAGGGTTGTGTTTCCAATGTTCCGCCGCAGGGCGGAAGAAAGCATCCGCATCAGGAGTTTATTCAAATTGACACTAAAAATATCTTATTTATATGCGGCGGAGCATTTGACGGTCTGTCTAAAATAATCAACAAGAGGACCGATAAGTCGTCTCTCGGTTTCGGCAGTGAGATAAAGTCCGGCAGTGACAAGGCAAATACCAATATATTTGAGAAGGTAGAACCTCAGGATTTGGTTAAATACGGTATGGTTCCCGAACTTGTTGGAAGGCTTCCTGTTATCACAGTTTTAAATGACTTAGATGAGGACGCTTTAGTAAAGATACTAACTCAGCCTAAGAACTCGCTTATTAAGCAGTTTACAAAACTTTTTGATTATGATGATATTGACCTTGTATTTACAGAAGAAGCAAAGACAGCTATTGCAAAGAAAGCAATTGCTCAAAAAACCGGAGCAAGGGGATTAAGGGCTGTTGTTGAAGGTATATTGATGAATGTAATGTTTACTTCTCCATCAGAAACAGATATTACTAAAATTATAATTAACGAGAAATGTGTCACGGACGGATATCCTCCTGAAATTTTCAGAGATATAAGACCTAAAAAGAAAATAGGATAAAATTTAGCTCCCGATAAAATCGGGAGCTTTTTATAATTAAATCTTTTTAAGATCATTCAAATCAAAAGGCGTTGCCTGATATACAAGATAATTAAGCCAGTTTGAAAACATTAGATTAGCATGGCATACCCACGAGTGAACAGGCTTGTTGTTTGGATCATCATAGGGAAAATAGTTATAAGGAATATCTATATCAAGTCCCTTTTCAATGTCACGTTTGTATTCATTAGCAAGCGTTCTTTTGTCGTACTCTGAGTGTCCTGTTAAAAAGAACTGCCTGTCTGTCTTATCTGCAACAATATGCACGCCGCTTATATCAGATTCGGTCAGGATTGTAAGATCCTTGACTTTTTCAATATCCTCTTTTCTAACTTCGGTGTACCTTGAGTGCGGAACTAAAAAGACATCGTCAAAACCGTTCAAAAGCGGATGCTTAGGGTGGAGAACTCTGTGTGGGAATACACCGAACATCTTTTTATCAAGCGGATATTTAGGTATGCCGTAATGATAATAAAGTCCTGCCTGAGCGCCCCAACAAACATGAATAGTTGAATATACATTTGACTTTGACCACTCAAATATTTCACATAATTCGCTCCAGTAATCAACCTCTTCATATTTCATTTGTTCAATAGGTGCACCTGTAATAATCATTCCGTCATATTTATTTTCTTTGATGTCTTCAAAGGTCTTATAAAATGAAAGAAGATGCTCCATTGGAGTGTTCTTCGATTTGTGTGAAGCCATTTGTATAAGTTCAATATTAACCTGAAGCGGTGTGTTAGATAGCAACTTTAAAAACTGAGTTTCAGTTTCAATTTTTTTAGGCATAAGATTGACAATTGCAATCTCCAAAGGTCTTATGTCCTGATGTTCTGCTCTGTCGTTAGGAATGGCAAATATGTTTTCCTCTTCAAAAACCGAAAAGGCTGGAAGGTTATTCGGTATTCTTATTGGCATATTATCAAACTCCTTCCGTAATAATAATTTGCTGAAATATAGTATATCATAATTTTCGAGTATTTTCAAGCATTAAGATTTACTGATTCAATAATATAATTTATCTATTGGATAATTCCTCCGCCTACAACTATGTCGTTATCGTATAACACAACTGCTTGTCCCTTAGTTATAGCTCTTTGCGGTTCGTCAAATTCTATTTTTAGCGTATCGTCGTCTGTTTGTATTACCGTTGCCCATTGCTCAGGCTGACGGTAACGAACCTTTGCTTTAACGCGCATAGGTCCTTTTATTTTTTCTAATGATATTAAGTTAATATTTTTTGCAGTAAGTGTTTTTGTATATAGATCTTGTTCACTGCCAAGTGTGACAGTGTTTTGTTCGGGATTTACCGATATAACAAAGGTCGGATTATTTGATATGGATACTCCGAGTCCTCGGCGCTGACCTATTGTATAGCGTATAATTCCTTTGTGTATTCCGAGAATATTTCCGTTTAAGTCGACAAAATTGCCTTTAGGATATGATTTTCCTGTATACTGTTCAATGAAATCATAATACTTCTTATCCTGAACAAAGCATATATCCTGACTGTCGTGTTTATCAGCATTTACAAAGCCTTTTTCTTCAGCGATTTTTCTTACTTCTGATTTATTCATTCCGCCCAATGGAAATATGGTATGTTTAAGTTGTTCTTGGGTCATACAATACAAAACATAGCTTTGGTCTTTTGTTTTATCAACAGCCTTTTTCAGTATATATCGATTTTTTTCAGTATCATATTCAATCTGAGCATAATGTCCTGTAACTACATAATCAAAGTTTATTTCCTTCGCTCGTAAAAAGAGTTTTTCAAATTTAAGATAACGATTGCAGTCAATACACGGATTAGGCGTTATACCGTTTTCGTATGCACTGATAAACTTTTCGATGACATTCTCTTTAAAGTTATCTGAAAAATTAAAAACATAGTAGGGGATATCAAGCGAATAAGCAACACTTCTAGCGTCCTCAACATCTTCAGCAGAACAACAGGTGTGTTTTTTTGAAACACCTATATCCTCGTTGCTATATAGTTTCATAGTAGCGCCGATGCATTCATAACCCTGATTGGATATTAAATAAGCGGCTACGCTTGAGTCAACGCCGCCGCTCATTGCAATAACAGCTTTTTTATTCATAATATTCTTCACCCTGTAAACCAATGAAATAGTTTATATTATAGTTGAAAGTTTTCATATGTGCTTTCACAGCTTCTCATTGCAAGAATTGTCTGTTCAATCAAATGATCCAACTCCCAGCCGAGCATATCGGCACCACGCTGAATAACCTCTCTCGAACAGCCTGCTGCGAATTTTGCGTTTTTGTATTTTTTCTTAACCGATTTAATTTCCAGATCGCTGACGCTTTTTGACGGACGCATGAGCACAACTGCACTTATAAGTCCTGTAAGCTCGTCAACTGCATACAGAACCTTTTCCATTTCGTGCTCAGGTTTGATGTCAACGGTGAGCATATAACCGTGGCTTGCCACAGCGTGAATTAATTTTTCATCAATTCCTCGTTCACGCATGATTTTCTGTTCTTCAACGCAATGTTTTTCTGGGAATTGTTCAAAATCGAGATCGTGCAAAAGACCTACCATACCCCAGAAATCCACTTCATCATTATATCCTAATTTTTCTGCAAAATAGCGCATAACGCCTTCAACGGTAAGAGCGTGTTTTAAGTGAAAATGATCTTTATTATATTCGGTCAGCAGTTTCCAAGCTTCCTGTCTTGTAAATTCTTTATTGCTCAATTTTATACACGTCCTTTATTTTCTTAGAGTGATGATAATTAATTGTAAAATAATATATGAAATTTGTCAAGCACCAAAAATAATATAAAAAAACTTGAAATAAAATGAAATATAGTATATAATATTCGTATATTATATTAAAGGAGTTAGTGCTATGGATATGATGGATACAATAGGTTATGTAAAGGCTTATGATAAAGAAGTAGGAGATGCAATGGACGCCGAGCTTGCACGTCAGAGAAGAAATTTGGAACTTATTGCAAGTGAAAATATAGTTTCAGGACCTGTTATGGCTGCAATGGGAAGCGTTCTTACAAATAAATATGCAGAGGGTTATCCGGGAAAAAGATATTACGGAGGATGTCAATGTGTTGACGTTGTTGAAAATATTGCTATAAACAGAGCCTGCAAGCTTTTCGGTGCTAAGTTTGCAAATGTTCAGCCTCACTCCGGCGCACAGGCAAATACTGCCGTTTACTTTGCACTGGTTAATCCGGGTGACACAATTATGGGTATGAGCCTTGCACACGGCGGTCACTTAACTCACGGAAGCCCTGTAAATCTAAGCGGAAAGTATTTTAACTTTGTTTCATATGAGCTTGGCGATGATGAGAGAATTGATTACGATGAAATTGAAAGACAAGCTAAGGAATGTCAGCCTAAGTTAATTGTAGCAGGAGCGTCAGCTTATCCAAGAATTATTGATTTTGAGAGAATTTCAAATATTGCAAAATCGGTCGGAGCATATTTTATGGTAGATATGGCTCATATTGCAGGTCTTGTTGCCGCAGGGGAGCATCCGTCGCCTGTGCCGTATGCTGATGTTGTTACAACAACTACCCACAAAACACTTAGAGGACCCAGAGGCGGACTTATACTTACAAACGACGAAGAGCTTGCTAAGAAGTTCAACAAAGCTATCTTTCCGGGAACACAGGGCGGTCCTTTAGAACACGTTATAGCAGGTAAGGCTGTATGTTTCGGTGAGGCATTAAAGCCTGAATTTAAGGAATATCAACATCAGGTCGTTCTGAACGCAAAGGCTTTGGCTGAAGGTCTTGTCAAGAGAGGCTTTAGACTTGTTTCAGGCGGAACAGATAATCATCTTGCACTTGTTGATTTACAGCCTTTCAATATAACCGGAAAGGAATTAGAAAGCAGACTTGATGAGGTATATATTACCGTCAACAAGAATGCAATTCCTAACGATCCTCAGAGTCCGTTCGTTACAAGCGGTATAAGAGTAGGAACTCCTGCTGTCACTACAAGAGGACTTAAAGAGGATGATATGGAGATAATTGCAGAGTGTATTTACCTCACTGCAACTGATTTTGAAAATAAAGCAGATGAAATCAGAAAAAGGGTAAATGAACTTTGCAAAAAGTATCCGCTATATTAATAAAACTAAAATAATTGTAGGAGTTGACCGTCAGTGAACAAGCCTTTAGCAGATCGAATTAGACCGAAAACGCTTGATGAAGTTGTCGGTCAACCTCATTTATTGGGAAAAGACAAGCCGCTTAGGAGAATAATAGAAAGCGGTCATATACCTAATATGATTTTCTACGGTCCTTCGGGAACGGGAAAGACAACAGTTGCCAGAATTATAGCTGACAATACAAATTTAAAAATGTACAAGCTAAACGGCACATCTGCGTCGATTTCAGATATTAAAGAAATTATTGCAGAAACTGAAACTTTTGAAGGCTTTAACGGAATACTGCTATATTTAGATGAAATCCAGTACCTTAACAAAAAACAGCAGCAATCTTTGCTTGAATATATAGAAAACGGAAAGATAACACTTATTGCGTCCACTACTGAAAATCCCTATTTCTATGTATTCAATGCAATTATCAGTCGCTCGACGGTTTTTGAATTTAAGCAGGTCAGTTCAAGCGATGTAATTCCTGCTGTTAAGCGTGCGTTTCAGATAATTGCAGATGAAATGGAAGTAAAACTGCGTCTTGAAAACGGGGTTGTAGACCATATTTCTAATGGCTGCGGAGGGGATGTAAGAAAATCACTTAATACAGTAGAGCTTTGTGTGTTATCTGCTGATAAAAGCGATAAGTGCTTAAAAATCACTCTTGAAAATGCAAAACTGCTTACGCAAAAAAGCAATATGAGATATGACAGGGACGGCGATGAGCATTACGATATTTTGTCTGCTTTTCAGAAGTCCATCAGAGGAAGTGATGAAAATGCGGCTCTTCATTATGCGGCAAGACTTATGACAGCAGGAGATTTTACATCTCTTTGCAGACGTCTGCTTGTAGTTGCATCTGAGGATGTCGGACTTGCTTATCCAATGGCGGTTAGTATTGTAAAGGCTTGTGTTGACAGCGCTCTTCAGCTTGGACTTCCGGAGGCTAGAATACCGATTGCAGAGGCTATTATCCTTCTGTGTACTGCTCCTAAGTCTAATAGTGCATATAAAGCAATTAATGCGGCGATGGACGATGTTCAAAGGGGAATGGCAGGAGCTATTCCAAGACAGCTTCAGAATATGCATTTTGATGGAGATGATGCAGAGGTTAAGGGACAAAACTATAAATATCCGCACGACTTTCCTAATCATTATATAAAGCAGCAGTATCTACCCGATAATTTGAAAGACAGGATATATTATGAATTTGGGGATAACAAGCAGGAGCAGACAGCTTTGCAGTACAGGAAAAAGATTAAAGAATAATTGTCATAACGAAAGTAAATGATTTGAAAAACATTGCATATAAATTCATACAAAAAAAGCTAAGGATAAACAAAAATTCCTTAGCTTATTATTTTAAAATTCTGTAAAAATTTGTTTTTGGCAGTTATCGGTAGAGTAGTTCCACTTATCAATGTGTCCTTCTGTTATATAATAGTTTAGTGATTTATCGAACCCGCTTCCGGAAAAAACATCAACAATAATAAGTTTGACTTTCATTTTTTCTGGGATAATAGATTTTATGAAAACACTGGCAGATTGACCTATATGTACATTTTCTTTTGGTTCGGCAAGTCCGGCAAGGTTAGGAGTAAGTTCAATAAAAATCCCGTAATTTTCTATTGAACGTATTATTCCTCCTACCGTTTGACCGACCTCAAATAATTCTGCATTTTCAGACCATGTACCAAGAAGCTCTTTATGTGTAAGAAATATTCGTCCGTTCTCTATACCCTTTACTACTGCATATATTTCCTGACCGTTATAAAATCTGTCGGATGGATGTGATATTCTTGATACTGAAATAGCGTCTATTGGAATTAGGGAGGCAATACCGCATCCTATATCTACAAAGCACCCAAATTGTTCAATATGAGTGATTTTTGCAGGAATAACATCTCCGTTTCTAAGGAAGTTTATATGATTTTCTATACATTCCTCTTGTGCCGCTTTTCTTGAAAGTAAAATTAAGGTTTCACCATTTTCATTTGCAGCTATGTCCATAACTTTAAAGCAAACAGGTTTATTTACTCTTGAAAGCAGGGCAATGTCTTTTGTTTCACCGCTGTCAATTCCGATTGCACCCTCAGTTCTCGGAATTATAGCCTTTGCACAAGGAATATCTACAATAATATTGTGTTCACAGTCACACATCAAAGCTTTGGCTTCTAAAATAATGCCTAAGTTTTTAGCTTCGTTTAAAGATGATATTGATTTTAAATAGTTTTTGTTATTAATTGTATTTATCAGTTTTCCCTCAGGCAAATAGTTTTTCATATAATTATCATTCCTTCCCTTATAATTGAGCTTTACACTTATTATAATAGTTTAAAAGTAAAAAGTCACTATTCACTTTATTATTCTTATAATAATTTTTGTTTATTATTTTTATATCTAATTGTATGATGGTATATATTTATTTATGACTTATATTTATAACAGTATATTTAGTTGAAGATGATGTATATTTTTATAATTAGACAAAAAACAAATAATACTCACAGAGCAAATATTTGCTTTTTTATTAAAATTATGCTATACTAACATCTTAGTTATATAGTTATTGACGGATTGTTTGTGTTTTATCTGTCTGACTAATAAAAATTATGTATTACAGGGGAGCGAATATAAGAATTGGATATAAGACCTAATGATATATTGATTATGAAAAAGAAGCATCCGTGCGGCGAAAATAAAATGTTTGTTTTACGTTCAGGCATGGATTTTAAATTAAGATGCGTTGGCTGCGGACATGAATTTATGGTGGCACGTTCCAAAGCTGAAAAAAATATTAAATCTGTTATAAGAGATGATGATACGTAGCAATTTTTATTTAATGTTTTTTAAAATAACTTATTAATGGGAGTTTTTATATGTTTGAAAAGTTAATGGCTCTTGAAGAGCGTTATGAAGAAATAAATAACAAGCTTATGGAACCTGATGTTGTCAATGATCAGTCTCTTTATACATCACTAATGAAGGAGTATAAAAGTATCACTCCGATAATTGAGAAATTCAGAGAATACAAAAAGGCAAAGGAATCTTTTGATGAAGCTGTTGAACTTCTTGAGGCAGGAGGTCTTGAAAAGGATTTCAAGGAAATGGTTCAACTTCAGTATGATGAATCAAAAGAGCAGGAAGAAGCACTTACAGAGGAGCTTAAGATACTACTTTTACCCAAAGATCCTAATGATGACAAAAATGTTATAGTTGAAATCAGAGGAGGAGCAGGCGGAGAAGAAGCATCTCTATTTGCGAATTCTCTTTACAGAATGTACACAATGTATGCAGAAAGTCATGGCTGGAGCATTGAGGTAATAAGCGCCAATGAAACGGAGCTTGGAGGTTTCAAGGAGATTTCATTCAGTATTCAGGGTGATGGAGCATATTCACGTCTTAAGTATGAAAGCGGAGTTCACAGGGTGCAGAGAGTTCCCGAAACCGAGTCACAGGGAAGAGTTCATACATCTACTGTGACTGTTGCTGTTTTGCCGGAAGCAGACGATGTTGAGTTTGAAATAAACGAAGCTACTGACTTGAAAATAGACGTTTTCAGGGCATCAGGTGCAGGAGGACAGCATATAAACAAAACTGAATCTGCTGTAAGAATAACTTATCTTCCGACAGGTTTAGTCGTTGAATGTCAGGACGAGAGAAGCCAGCATAAAAACAAAGAAAAAGCTTTGAAGGTGTTGCGTTCAAAGCTTTATGAGGAACAGCAAAGAGCTCAGGAAAATGAAATTGCTGCTGTTAGGCGTTCACAGGTCGGAACAGGTGACCGTTCGGAGAGGATAAGAACATACAACTATCCTGAGGGAAGAGTTTCTGATCATAGGATAGGGCTTACAATATACAGATTAGAGCAATTCCTTAACGGAAATATGGATGAAGTTATTGACGCTTTAGCTACTGCTGATCAGGCTGCAAAGCTGGCAATGCAGGAGGATATCAACTAATCGGAATGAATTTTTATGGAAACTAAAGTTTTAAAACCTACAAGGGAAAATATATTATACTGTGCAGAGCTTTTAAAAAACGGCGATATCGTAGGAATGCCTACTGAAACCGTATACGGTCTTGCTGCAAATGCTTTTGATGAAGAAGCAGTAAAGAAGATTTTTGAAGCTAAAAAGCGGCCTGCCGATAATCCGCTTATTGTTCATATTGCGGATTTAGATATGATTAAGGAACTTGCAGTAAATATTCCTGATACAGCAATTGCGGTATGTGAAAAATTCTGGCCGGGACCTATTACCATTGTCCTGCCTAAAAGCGATAAAATCCCATCAATTACAAGTGGGGGAATGAATACAGTCGGAATACGTTTTCCGTTAAATAAAGTCGCTAGAGAGTTGATTAAGTCCTGTGGACTTCCTCTTGCCGCTCCGTCAGCAAATTTGTCCGGAAGTCCAAGCCCTACAACAGCAGAGCATGTTTTCGATGATTTAAACGGAAGTATCCCGGCAATACTTGACGACGGAAACTGTACTGTCGGTGTGGAATCGACAGTAATTTCTTTTGAAGATGATATAATAAGACTGTTAAGACCGGGAAAGATTTCGGTCGAAGATTTGAAAACAGTTGCACCAAAAGTTGTAATTGATAAAGGAGTACTAGAGATTATTTCAAATGATACCAAAGTGAGCTCGCCGGGTATGAAGTATAAACATTATTCTCCAAAAGCTGACGTTACTTTAGTCAGCGGTTCGATTGAATTCTTTGAAAGATATGTAAGCAGCAGAAACTCTGATGATACATATGCTTTGATTTTTGACAGTGACAATATATCAGACAATATTAAATCAATTAAATATGGTGACAGTGGCTTACAGCAGGCTGAAAGGATTTTTGCGATCCTTAGAGATGTTGACAAAATTGGGGCAAGGAATGTTTATGCAAGATGTCCGTCAAAGGACGGAGTGGGACTTGCCGTATATAATAGGATGCTTCGGGCAGCAGGATTTAAAGTTGTTAAAGAGGGTGACTGAATGAGGTCTTATATTGTCGGACTTACAGGTCAGAGCGGAGCCGGTAAAACAAGTGTATGCAAAGCTTTTGAAAACTCCGGGTTTTATATTATAAATGCAGATTTGGTTTCAAAAAATGTTACTTCAAATAATAAGGATTGTATAAACGAGCTTAGGGAGGCTTTTGGTAAAGAATACATTGAAAATGGTAAATTAAACAGAAGAAAGCTAGGTTCTTTAGTTTTTGCTGACATAGAAAAGCTTAATAAGCTTATGTCAATTACATTCCCGTATATTATTTATGAAATTAATAGTATTATTGATAAATTAGGAAGCGATAAAATTGTAGTAATTGATGCACCGACTTTATTTGAAAGCGGGCTGAATAATAACTGTGATAAAATAGTCAGTGTTATTTCTGATGAGGCTATAAGACTTAAACGTATTATAAAACGAGATAATATTTCAGAAACAGAAGCTAAAAAAAGGTTTTCGTCACAGTTTACTGAAAGTTTTTTCAGAAATAACAGCGATTTTTTGATTGAGAATAACAACAGTGAAAAAGAATTGATAGATCAAGCTTTAAAAATAGCAACAAAAATTAAGGAGTTTTTCTATGGCAAAAAGGCGGAATAAAGGTTTTATATTCTTTATTGTCTTAATAGTTCTTTCTATAATTGCCTTTTTTATATATAAATCAGTTCCGGCATTTTTAAGAAAAAACATTTATCCAAAGAAATATTCCGCATATGTTGAGCGGTATAGTGAAAAATATGATATAGATGAAAACTTTATATATGCTGTAATTAAAACTGAAAGCGGATTTGACCCTGACGCAGTATCCGACGTCGGGGCTGTGGGATTGATGCAGCTTATGGAAATAGCTTTTAATGAGGTCAGCAATAATATTGAAGACAATAAGGGACTTGATTATTCAGATATGTATAATCCGGAATATAATATTATGTACGGTTCATGGTATTTGTCTTATTTGTATAAGCAGTTTGGCTCATACGAACTTACAATCGCTGCATATCATGCTGGAATGACAGAGGTTAGGAGCTGGCTTTATGAGGGGATCATTGATGAAAATAATTTGAATTTGGACAACATACCGGATGATTTTTCAGATACAAGACATTACATAAATAAAGTTATAAAGGCATATAGGGAATATAATAAATTATACAGATAAAGCGGAAAGGATGATTAATATGTCAAAATCAGAAGCGAAAGATTTAAAAAAGGAGTTATTTACAAAAAAGAAAAATGCAGGCTTTATTATGAGTGAGGACGAAATTAATGAAGCTGATAGGTTTTGTAAAGGATATATGAGTTTTCTGGATTCTGCCAAAACTGAGCGTGAAGCAGTTATTGAATCTATTAATCTTTTACAGGAAAACGGATTTGAAGAATATGATTTTAAAAATACTTTAAATCCCGGTGACAAGATCTATGTAGTTAATAGGAAAAAGGCAATAATTGCAGCTGTTATCGGAAGTGAAGGTGTAGAAAAGGGTTTCAGAATTAATGCGGCTCATATTGATTCGCCAAGACTTGATTTAAAGCAAAATCCTGTTTTTGAAGACAATCAGATCGGATTTTTTAAAACGCATTATTACGGCGGAATAAAAAAGTATCAGTGGACTACTATTCCTCTGGCGCTTCACGGTGTTATAATCAATTCTAAAAATGAAAATATAGAGGTTAAAATAGGCGAAGATGATAATGATCCGGTATTTTGCGTGTGCGATTTGCTTCCTCATTTAGCAACTCAACAGATGAAAAGAACTCTTTCAGAGGGCGTTAAGGGGGAAGAACTTAACATTCTTATTGGTTCAAGACCATTTAAAGACGACAAGGAATCCGAAATGGTTAAGCTTAACATTATAGATATTCTAAACAAAAAATACGGTATAGTTGAGGATGATTTTATTTCTGCCGAGCTTGAAGCCGTACCGACATTCAAGGCAAAGGATATAGGTTTTGACAGAAGTATGATAGGCTCTTACGGACAGGACGATAGAGTATGTGCTTACACAGCTCTTAAAGCACTTTTAGACTGTAAAGGTATTCCGAAAAAAACAGCCATTACCGTTTTAACTGATAAAGAGGAAACCGGAAGTGATGGCAATACAGGACTTAACAGCTCGTATCTTAAATATTTTATTTATGATTTGGCTGAAAAGCTTGGAGGAAAGCCCAGACAAGTTATTTCGGCATCTGAGTGCCTTTCAGCGGATGTTAATGCTGCGTTTGACCCCACATTTCCTGATGTTCTTGAAATAAGAAATGCTTCAAAAATCAATTACGGCGTGTGTGTAACAAAATTTACAGGTTCAAGAGGAAAGTCGGGAACATCTGATGCCTCTGCTGAGTTTGTTGGAAGGATAAGAAATCTTTTAGATAGCAAAAATGTTATCTGGCAGACAGGAGAACTTGGAAAGGTTGACTTAGGCGGCGGCGGAACTGTTGCTCAGTATATTGCAAATTTGAACATTGACGTTATAGATGTCGGAGTTCCTGTACTTTCAATGCATGCACCTTTTGAGGTCACCTCTAAAATAGACACTTATATGGCTTA
This sequence comes from uncultured Clostridia bacterium, assembly GCA_947584375.1. Classification (GTDB taxonomy): domain Bacteria; phylum Bacillota; class Clostridia; order Oscillospirales; family Ruminococcaceae; genus UMGS1601. Next base: position 64,656 of record CANPWL010000002.1, read on the forward strand.
TAAGGCTTTTAAAGTATTTATTGAGGACTAAATGATATACAACATAAATACATCTGCAAAAATTTGCAGGTGTATTTTTTTGCTTTAAAATCGACATATTTATTAAAATGCTTGGATTATAATATTGTTAAAGCTTGAGGTGATACTTGTTGAAGTGTATTTATGCTGACGTACTTGTTATAACCAATATATATTTTACATATTTTTTCATTAAAATATTATGTTTGATATTTCATATCAAGACAAGTGCAAAACGAGTTGCTTTTGCATCAGTAGCCGGTGGCATATCTGCACTTCTGATTTTACTACCTATAAATGATTTCATAATTACAATTTTAAAATTAATAGCAGTATTTGTTATTATTTTTATATGTGGATTTGCAAAAGATAAATATGGCATTATAAAGTACTCATTGGCTTTTATAATTATTAACGTAGTTTTTACAGGTATGTGTTTTGCCCTTTGGAAAATTTCAGGAGGCAAGATGATTTATGTAAAGAACTTTACCGTGTATTTTGATATATCTTTGATAATGCTTATAATAGTTACTATTATTGTCTATTTTGTAATGATTATTGTTGATTACTTTTTAATTAACAGGAGAAATCTTTCAGGCATATATACTATTTCTTTCAGTATGTTTAATAAAGAATATTCTTTTAAAGGTATAGTTGATACCGGAAATGATCTGTATGATTACTTTTCCGGACGTTCTGTTATAATATGCAAGAGCAACGAGCTTATGGGACTTTATAACGAGCTTTTAAATCAGAATATAAATACAGGTTTCAGACTTATACCATATACAACTATATCAGGTGACAGTTTGATACCTATTAAATCGATACAGGGAATAAAAGTAACTGATATAGAAGGTAACTGTAAAGAAGTAAGAGCATGTATCGGAATAACTTCAAGTAAAGATGATGAGCCTGCAGCGATATTCAATCCCGGTATTTTGAGTTAGTTAAATATGTTTAAATGTGAAAGGAGAGGTATGCCCTTAAAGGGCTGAACAAAAATGAGATTAAATTTGTTATTTAATAAAATATTAAACAGGATTACTGCCTTTATCAACAAAAGGAAAAAATATATAAATTATATAAACGGTTCAGAATCTCTTCCTCCTCCGCTATCAGCAGAAGAAGAGCAGAAGGCTTTTAATCAAATAAAGAATAACGATAAAAAGGGAAGAGAAACGCTTATTGTTCATAATCTACGATTGGTAGTTTATATTGCAAAAAAGTTTGAATCTACGGGCATTGGTATAGAGGATTTAATTTCAATTGGAACAATTGGGTTAATAAAAGCCGTAAATACTTTTCAGGTTGATAAAAATATTAAGCTTGCTACATATGCTTCACGCTGCATTGAAAATGAGATACTTATGTTTTTAAGAAAATCAAACCAATATAGGAATGATATTTCTATTGACGAACCTCTTAATGTAGATTGGGACGGGAACGAGCTTTTACTTTCGGATATTCTTGGCACCGATGAAGATATAGTAATAAGAGGAATAGAGAATGAGGTAGAACGAGAACTTGTCTTGATAGAAATAGAAAAGCTTGGTAAACGAGAAAAACAGATTATGAAAATGCGTTTTGGTTTATTAGGAGAGAAAGAAATGACACAGAAGGAGGTAGCCGATATAGTAGGAATATCTCAGTCATACATTTCCAGACTTGAAAAGAGAATACTAAAAACAATACGGGAAAACTTAGAAAGAATATGTTAGCACTTAATAATTTTAATGCTAGCACTCTAAATGTTAGAGTGCTAATTTTCATCTTTTCATCACTTTGTTTTCACAATTTCACCATAAATGAAATCTATTATGTAAATGTAGAAAGAAAGAAGTGATTCCAATGAATAAGGATGTTTAACATTTTAAAAATTGAACAAAATAACTAAAGATATTTTAAGGAGGAATTAATTATGTTATACGGATTAACACCATTTGAAAGAAGCACATATGATTTATTTAATGTTTTTCACGAGTTTGAGAAGGACTTTTTCAATACAAACTCGTCTAGAGATCTAAGGTCTTGCAAGACGGATATTTGTGACAAAGGCGACAAATATGTTCTTGAGGCTGAATTGCCTGGTTTTGAAAAAGATGACATAAATATTGATATCAAAGGCGATTTCTTAACTTTGTCTGCTTCTCATAAATCTGAGAAGGAGGATAAGGATAAAGACGGCAACTATGTTTGCAGAGAACGTACTTTTGGTTCTTATCAAAGGAGATATGATATTTCAAATATTGATGCAAGCGCTATTGAAGCTGAGTATAAAAACGGAATATTAACTCTTGACTTGCCTAAGAAAGCTAAAACTGAGCCTGAATCCAGAAGGCTTGAGATTAAGTAATATATTACAGATATCTGTATATTAGCCTGCTGTATTAATTACAGCAGGTGTTTTTTTACCATAAATTGACCTTGTCAAAGCTTAATGATTTGTGTATATAAAGAAACTCACAGTCAATAATTATATTAAATTAATTTTGGAGTAGATTATATATGCAATATAATAAAGTTGAAATAAGCGGAGTTAATACTTCAGAACTTCCAACCTTAAAGGAATCTGAGAAGCTGGAGCTGTTAAAAATGGTGAAATCAGGAGATAAACAGGCAAGAGAGGAGCTTATTAATGGTAATTTAAGACTTGTATTAAGCGTTTTGCAAATGTTTTCCGGAAGAGGTGATTCTCCTGATGATTTATTTCAGGTTGGCGTTGTGGGTCTTATAAAGGCAATAGATAACTTTTCTCTTGAATATGATGTTAAATTTTCAACGTATGCTTTTCCTATGATTCTAGGTGAGATAAGAAGATATTTAAGAGATAATTTCCCCATAAGAGTAAGCCGTTCACTCAGAGATTTAGCATACAAGGCAATGCAGGCAAAGGATAAATATATTAATGAACATCAAAAAGAACCAAAAGTTGATGAAATCGCAAAAATGATAGACGCAAAGCCTTCGGATGTTGTAACGGCTCTGGAATCAATCTGCGATCCTATTTCGATATATGAGCCTGTATATTCTGATTCAGGAGATACACTGTTTGTCCTTGATCAGATAGGTGACGGTAACAACGACATAAGCTGGTTAAATGAAATTTCTTTAAAGGAAGCAATATCCAAACTGATGCCAAGAGAAAAAAATATACTAAGTCTCAGGTTCTTTCAGGGAAAAACTCAGGTGGAGGTAGCGAAAAGCATAGGCATTTCTCAAGCACAGGTGTCAAGACTTGAAAAAGGTGCATTAGAGCAGATCAAAAAGCAGTTCTGTTAAACAATAATTAAAAGTGGTGTGGCAAAGAAGTGACATAAAGTGCCACACTGTTATTTATTAATTACATATATGAATAATCGGTATTGACAATTAAATAATTATGTGATAGTATAAACAAAATAAAAAAGCTGTGATAAGAACAAGTAGCACATCATTGTTATTTTAAGAGAGCTTTCGTGCGGTGAGAGAAAGTAATAACACGATTTGCGAATACATCTTTGAGCTGATATTCTGAAATTAGAGTAGGTTTATTCGTCTGACGCCCGTTAAAGCGTTATGAGTTCACAGTAAAAGATTTTACTGTGATAAATTGAGGTGGTACCACGATTTATTCGTCCTCTGGCTTTTGTCAGGGGACTTTATTAATTTTTTAATAATAACCGGAATTTGTTCAGAGGTAATAAAGTGAAAAAATATTAATTTTATTATTTAGTATTTTCTATATATCATTTATTGGGTGTACTGTTCAAGATAAAGCCATTATAGAGGGATACTATGATAAAGTTGAGCATTATGACTCAGAGGGTTTTCAGGACTATACAGACTATTGTAAATATTTTTATTATGAAGAATTCGATGATAAATTCAAGAACAATAAATTATATTCACAAATAAGCGAGGGGAATATAGGCAATGTAATCAGTTATTTTGAAAATTTTAAGGAATGGATGAGTTTATCAAATCGATCGGATGAGTATGATTTTTCTGAAAGCAATATAACTCAGGGAGATTATGTATATATAAAAACAAAAGAAGGCGAAAAATCAGGAAATTCTTATTATGATAAATTTGATTACTATACTGTATATTTTTTTGATCTAGAACAACATACGCTATATTATATACACAATAGCATTTGATTTTATCATTTATAAGTAATAAAACAAAGTATTATATAATTTGTAAAAATTTAAAATAAAAATTCGGAGGAAGTAAAAATGACAGTATTTGAGGACTTAAAAAGAAGGGGTTTGTTAGCACAGCTTACAGACGAAAAGGAGATAGAGGAGTTAGTCAATGCAGGAAAGGCTACTTTTTACATTGGCTTTGACCCGACTGCGGACAGCTTGCATGTGGGACACTTTATGGCACTTTGCCTTATGAAAAGAATGCAGATGGCAGGTAACAAGCCAATAGTTCTTATCGGCGGAGGAACGGCTATGATTGGCGATCCTTCGGGCAGAACAGATATGAGAAAGATGATGACCAAGGAAACTATTCAGCACAATGTTGATTGTTTCAAAAAGCAGATGAGCCGCTTTATTGATTTTTCTGATGACAAAGCTATTATTGTAAACAATGCCGACTGGCTTATGAATTTAAACTATGTTGAGGTTTTAAGAGAGATAGGACCTCATTTCAGCGTAAACAGAATGTTATCTCATGAATGTTATAAGCAGAGAATGGAAAGAGGTCTGTCATTTCTTGAATTCAATTATATGATCATGCAAAGCTATGACTTCTATGTTCTGTATCAGAAATACGGCTGCAATATGCAGTTCGGCGGAGATGATCAGTGGGCAAATATGTTAGGCGGTACAGAGCTCATTAGACGAAAACTCAGCAAGGATGCATATGCTATGACAATTACTCTTCTGCTCAATTCCGAAGGTAAAAAGATGGGTAAGACAGAAAAGGGCGCTGTATGGCTTGACGCTGAAAAAACCTCTCCTTACGATTTTTACCAATATTGGCGAAATGTAAATGACGCTGATGTTATTAAGTGCTTAAAGATGCTTACCTTTGTTCCTATTGATGAAATTGAGGAAATGGAAAGAACTATGGAAGGCGCAGAGTTTAATAAAGCTAAGGAAATTCTAGCTTATGAGCTTACAAAACTGGTTCACGGTGAAGAAGAGGCAGAAAAAGCACAAAATACAGCCAAATCAGTTTTCGGAAGTGCAGGTGTAAGCGACGATATGCCAACTACAAAAATCGGTGCTGATGATTTGAATGAGGACGGAAGTATCGGACTTCTTACTCTTTTGGTCAAATGCGGTCTTGCATCGTCAAACGGAGAAGCAAGGCGTCTTGTTCAGCAGGGAGGAGTGTCTATAAACGACGAAAAGATATTAGAACCTAAAGCATTGGTAATGTTGGATAGTCCTGTTGTAATAAAAAAGGGAAAGAAAGTTTTTCATAAAGCTGAAAAAGAATAATAAAAAAGGTGAAGAGCAAAACTGCTTTTCACCTTTATTAATTTATTTATTCATCATACGTCTTTTAACTTGTCTTATATCTGTTCCGAAAAATCTGTATGGAGTATACATTCCTGTAAGTCTTGATATGATTCTTTCGTCATATTTTTCATTGAGTTCGGAAAGAGAAAGATTAGTAGAAACTATCGTAGGAACCTCCATATTTATTCTGCTGTTTATAATATTATACAGTATTGAATTATTAAAAGGAGTTGAAAACTCTGATCCCAAATCATCAAGAATAACCAAATCAGCATTAATAATAGTTTCAACAGTATTTCCGTCGCTTCGTCCAAAATGGTCGTTTTCTGCCTTTATAAGTAAATTATTTATAGAATCAAATACAATATTAAAGCCTTTTTCTATAAGAGCTTTAGCTATCATTGATGATATAAAGGTTTTTCCCAAACCAGTCTTACCTAAGAAGAACAAAGAACAGGATTCCTTTGAAAAAGTATCAACATAATTTTTACATTGAACAAGAATAGTATTCATACGCTCTCTTGGGACTATTCCTGATTGTTCATCAGGAAGATTAGAGTATAAATTCAAGTCAAATTCTTCAAAATCATGTAGCTGTATATTACAGCCTTCATTAAGCTCGCTAATGGTATACTTTCTTATAAGTTCATTAAAGCAATTGCACCTGCTGCCGTTTACGTATCCGCTGTCATTGCAGTCGGGACAAGTAAACTTAGCCTTTAGATAATCATCTGGATAACCGAATTCTTTTAGCATTATTCTAATTTTTAATTGATTTTGAAGATTTTTATCTTTGAGTTCGTCTATAATTTTATCAATGTTTCCGCTGTGTGAAATTATAGCCTTTGACAACTCAATGCTCGTCTGGAGAATTCTGTTGTATAAGGAATCAATTTCCGGAGCTTTTTTTCTGATTTCGGCTTTATGAATTTCCAAAGTCTGAAATGCTTCGCTTCTTCTTCTTTCTATTTCCAAAGCAGCTTTAGTAAAAGCTGAGGGTGATATGTTGTTCATTACAAATTTATGCTCTGTTAGGAGCAGTCCTCCTTTTTATATCAATTAATTTAACTCACTGGTAAAGTACCTTTGCTATGATTTATCAAATTCAGACAATTATAAATTTATACTTAAAAGCTTGAATTTGTATCTTAATTCTTTCCCTTAATTTCAGGAACGTGATTTAAAGTGAATTCATTAAATTCATCAAGGTCATATGAAGGTTCTTTTTGTTTCATTATTGATTTAAGTTTCTTTGTTTTGACATCATGTATATTAGCTTCTGAAGGCGTATAGATTTTGTTCTCTGACCAGGTTTTTATAATTTTATTTATGTATGGAAATGAGAGTATATTTATCTGGTCAACACACTTTTCATAAGCTAACTGTATCATGTCAGTTCCAAATCCCAATTCTGTCCAGGAGTTTATATATTCCTTTTGCTTTTTAGTGAGATTTGTAGTCATTCCAAATATTTTTGCAACTTTATTTTCAACGGTATGAGATTTTATCATTTTGATAATCTCTGCTTCAACCTGTCTGTATGATGTAATATCCTGTTCAAACCATGATTCAGCAATGCTTTCAACATATCTTATACTTGTCTTACCTATATCTTCGCAGTATTGTACCAGCATAAGTATAGAAGCAACGGGAAAACCGTAATTTTCAACTAAATTCAGGTATCCGCATTGCTCAGAGAATTTTAAGCTTCTCTTTAATATTACTTCAAGCTGAGAGAACATTTCCTTGATTTCCTTTTGACTGTTTACAATGTTTGCTATATCCTTTGAGGAATATTTAGCGTGGCTTTTTCTCTCAAGTGATTTTTCAGTAGGATTTATAGAAGGTAAAACGGATGTCGCTTGTGAATCAAAGTTGTTTTTGTTGTTTAAATCTGAGTCCAATGATATGGTGCTTTTATCTGGCTTTGAAGGATTTGTATCTTTTATTTTCATTACAGTAACATTAAGAACAGAGAAAACCTCCGCCTGACTCCAGTAAACGATTGCATCGTCAACGATACCGGTTGAAATTCCTGTTGCAACGCTTATATCTTCGGAAACTATTTCATTCTTATCACTTGATAAAATATATAATAATACCTTCAAGAAATCACCGCTGCAAAGCTTTATGTGTTCAGAAACCACTTTGCACGGAACAGTAAAGAAACGACCCCAGTTTTTTCTCTCTATTTTATACTTCATTTTGCACCTCTAAAATAATATTCAGCAAAAAAATCTATGGCTGATTAAATCAAAACGATTTGTATTTAAAAATTTCATTTGCAAAAATACATATTTTAATTTTAAATACGACATAAAATTATAATTAAGTATACCATAGAAAAAAATCATTTGCAATTCAAAATATTATTAATTTTACTTGAAATAACTGTTATTGTATGATATAATACACTATATATAATTAAAAGGGAGCTTTATTTTGAAAAACGAATCTATATGTTGTATTAATAATGATTTTTCAATTGATAAACTGAAAAATTTAATTTTTGATAAATACGGAGTTAATGCTCCTTTATGTTATTTACATTCCTACGGATGTCAACAGAATGTTACCGATGGAGAGAAGCTTAAAAATCTTATTTCTAAAATTGGATATGACTTTACCGATAATGAAGATAAAGCTTCTTTGATTATTCTAAATACTTGTGCAGTAAGAGAAAATGCCGAAGATAGGGTTTTCGGAAAAATAGGCGAATATAAAAAACTTAAAGAGAAAAATTCTGATAAAATAGTATGTATATGCGGATGTATGGCTCAGCAAAAGCACATAGCTGAAAGGATTAAACAAAGCTATCATCAGGTTGATTTGGTATTTGGCACTTTTGCATTCAATCAGTTTTACGAAATGCTGTATGAGGTTTTAAAAACAAAAAACAGAGTATTTAATACAACTGAACAGCAAAGCGACATAAGTGAGAATTTCAAGCAGCTTCGTGATGATAAGATAAAGGCATCGGTTCCGATAATGTATGGCTGTAACAATTTCTGCACATATTGTATAGTGCCGTATGTTCGTGGAAGAGAGAGATCAAGAACTGAAGAAGCTGTTTTCGATGAAGTATCAGATTTGGTCAAAGAAGGTTACAAAGAAATAACTTTGCTTGGACAGAATGTAAATTCCTACGGTTATGGTTTTCCAAAGCTTTTGAGAAAGCTAAATACTATCGATGGAGATTTCAGAATACGCTTTATGAGTTCTCACCCTAAGGACGCAACACCGGAGCTTATTGATACAATACTTGAATGTGACAAGGTTTGCAAGCATTTGCATTTGCCTATGCAGTCGGGCTGCAACAGAATTTTAAAAGAAATGAACAGAAGATATACCATTGAGGATTATGCAGAAATTATTGATTATGCACGAAGCAGAAAACCTGATTTCTCTTTTTCAAGCGATATTATTGTTGGTTTTCCGGGCGAGACATATGAAGAATTTTGTAAAACAAAAGAAGCTGTAAAGAAATTCAAATTTGATAATATATATTCATTTGTTTATTCGAAAAGAAGCGGAACAAAAGCCGCTTTGATGGAAGACAACATAAGCGATAAACAAAAGGGTTTATGGTTAAGAGAGCTTTTGCTTGAACATAGAGAAGTTACGGTATCGTGGCTGTCACGGTTTGTTGGTAAAACCTTAAGAGTTTTGGCTGACAGAGAAGGCAGGACTTCTGAAAATCATATTCAGGGAAGGTGCAACGAAAATATTATTGTTGAGTTTATTGGTGACAAGAACTTAATAGGCAGTTTTGTCAATGTAAAGATTAATAAAGCAATGAACTGGGCATTGCTCGGTGAAATTGTTTAATATAATAAATGTTTAAAGGAGATTTTTTATGACTGTTATTGAAATGGCTAGAGAGCTTGGAAAGGCTCTTCAAGAGGATGAAAGATACAAAAAGTATCAGGAGGCAAAAGTAAAGAATGATAAAGATATTGAACTTCAGAATATGATTGGCGATTTTAATGTGAAGAGAATGCAGCTCAATCAGGAGATGCAAAAAAAAGAAAAAGACGCTGAAGCAATGAAGCGTCTTGATGGGGAGTTAAAGGAAGTATATAACAAGATCATGGCAAACCCCAATATGGCTGAATTCACATCTGCACAGGAAAAAGTTGAAAAGCTAATAAATTCAGTGAACTTTATTATAAGTATGGCGGCTAATGGTGAAGATCCTATGACTTGTCCTGAAGAACAGCCGGCAAGTTGCGGCGGAAGCTGTTCGACCTGCGGAGGGTGTCATTAGGAAGATATTGCAAGGCGTAAGTAAAAATAAAGGGGAAGTGAATCCAAGTGAAGTTAGCTGATATTGATGTATCTAAACTATCGCCTATGATGCAAAAATATGTAGAAGTCAAAAAGAATTATATGAATCACATTGTATTTTATAGACTTGGTGATTTTTATGAGATGTTCTTTGATGACGCTATTGTTGTATCCAGGGAGCTTGAGCTTACTCTGACAGGACGTGATTGCGGTTTGGATGAAAGAGCCCCTATGTGCGGAGTTCCTCACCATGCGTGTGACGTTTATTTAAAAAAGCTGATCGATAAGGGCTTTATGGTGGCTATCTGTGAACAAACAGAGGATCCGTCACAGGCAAAAGGACTTGTAAAAAGAGAGGTTGTAAGGGTTGTAACTCCGGGAACGCTTATAGAAAGCAGTATGCTTGATGAAACTCAAAACAACTATATTTCTTCAATTTATTATAACGAAAAAGAAATATCTATATGCTTGACTGATATTTCAACAGGTGAAGTGCATTTGTATTTATTCAGCGGAAGAGATGCAGTTACCGATGCTTTAAACGAGCTTTCCAGATTTGAGCCCGTAGAGGTGTTGATGAACGACAAGGCATTGATGTTGAAAACGATAACTTCATTTATCAAAGAAAAGCTTAAGGCAAGCGTAACGGTTTTAAATGATAAGGACTTTGATATTTCATATAATAAGAATATTGTTTGCGAGCAGTTTTCTGTAACAGATTTGTCTTCAATTCCTGTAAACGAAAATAATTCAGAGGCTAATTCTGTATGCGGGTTATTCAAATATATATACGATACTCAAAAGACATTGATAGGAAGATTTACAAGCATAACAAAACATGAGAATGATCCACTGATGACTTTGGGACTTACTGCAAGAAGAAATTTAGAGCTCACAGAAACATTGAGAAATAAAGAAAAGAAAGGCTCGCTTCTATGGGTTCTTGATAAAAATAAAACATCTATGGGCAAAAGATTGCTTAAGACGTTTATTGATCAACCGCTTACGAACCCAGCCAAAATAATGCAAAGGCTTGATTCAGTTGAACAGCTCACAAAAAATCCTGTTGTTTTAGGTGATTTAAGTGAGGCTTTGTCTGGAATTTATGATATAGAACGTCTTATGACAAGGGTAATGTATAAAACTGCTACTCCGAGAGATTTAAAGGCTTTATCCATAACAGCACATAAGCTTCCTGAAATCAAAAGGTTATTGTCAGGATTTTCTGCAAAACTTTTAGTATCTGAAAATGCTAAAATTTCTACATTGGAGGATATTGCAAATCTGATTGAAAACTCAATTGTAGACGAGCCTCCGGTAAACACTAAGGATGGAGGAGTAATCAAAGACGGCTTTAATAAAAACCTTGACGAGCTTCGTGATATAATTCACGGCGGAAAAAATATTATTGAAGACATTGCAGAAAGAGAAAGGGAACGCACGGGAATTAAAAATTTAAAAATCGGTTATAATCGTGTATTTGGATACTATATTGAGGTTACTAAATCAAACATCGGTTTAGTTCCCGAAAGCTATATACGTAAGCAGACTCTTACAAACTGTGAGAGATACATAACAGAAGAATTGAAAAATGCTGAAAATACTATTTTAGGTGCAAACGACAAGGTTATATCACTTGAACAGGAAATCTTCATTGAGGTAAGAGATTATATAGCAAAGCAGCTTACGGTAGTACAGGAAACAGCGTCATCTCTTGCTCTGATTGATGTTTTAGTGTCATTTGCGTCAGTTGCAACAGCAAATAATTATTCTAAGCCGGAAATAGCTATTGACGGCGTTATTGATATAAAAAAGGGAAGACATCCAGTAGTTGAGCTTATGCAAAAGGACGAGATGTTTGTTCCTAATGACGCTTATTTAGATTTAACAGAAAACAAAATGAGCATTATTACCGGACCTAATATGTCGGGTAAATCTACTTATATGAGGCAGATAGCACTGATTACATTAATGGCACAGATAGGGTCATTCGTACCTGCCGAATATGCTAAGATTTCAGTTGTTGACCAGATATTCACAAGAATAGGTGCGTCTGACGACCTTACCTCAGGTCAGTCTACATTTATGGTGGAAATGAGCGAGGTTGCTGAAATAGTTAAAAATGCAACGAAAAACAGTCTGGTAATACTAGACGAGGTTGGCAGAGGAACATCAACCTTTGACGGAATAAGTATTGCCAGAAGTGTTGCAGAGTATATAACTAATACTAAAAAGCTGGGTTGTAAAACATTGTTTGCAACTCATTATCACGAGCTTATTGAGCTTGAGCATGAATTAAGCGGTGTTAAGAATTACAGTGTTGCCGTTAAAAAAACTAATCAGGGAATTAAGTTTCTCAGAAAAATTGTTAGAGGAGGAGTAGATGAAAGCTACGGCATTGAAGTTGCAAAGCTAGCGGGACTTCCATCTAAGATTATAAATCGCGCTAATGAACTGTTGGAAAGCTTTGAAAAAGAAAGTAGCGGCATTAAGACACCCTCACAGAACAATATGCAGATCGATATGGACAGTATAAATGAAAAGATTGCGATTGAAAAACTTAGAAAAACTAATATAGATGAAATGAATGATGAAGAACTTAGATTTTATATAAAGGACATATTAAAATATATCTAGCTTGGAGTGATGACTGTGCCGAAGATTAATGTTTTAACTAAGGAAGTTTCCGAATTGATAGCGGCAGGCGAAGTTATAGAGCGTCCGTCATCTGTTATAAAGGAACTTTTGGAAAACTCAATAGATTCAGGTGCAAATGTGATAACCGTTGAGATCAAAAACGGCGGACGTACATATATGAGAGTCACCGACAACGGCTGCGGTATATCTGATGAGGATATTCCTACGGCTTTTCTTCGACATGCCACAAGTAAGATAACATCAAAAGATGATTTGGATAAAATTCTAACCCTGGGATTTCGTGGGGAAGCTTTGGCATCAATATGTGCCGTATCTAAAACAGAAGTTCTCTCAAAGCTTATAGACAAAGAATATGGAACTCATTATGTAATTGAAGGTTCAGAAGAAAAACTTAAAGAAAAGTCCGGCTGTCCTGATGGAACAACAATAGTAATAAGAGATATATTTTACAATGTTCCTGCAAGGCTCAAATTTCTCAAGAAAGATGTTACAGAGGGTAATGCCGTTTCGGCAGTTATATCAAAGCTTGTGTTGTCGCATCCTGAAATTTCTTTTAAGTTTATCCGCGATAATAAGACAGAGCTTGTAACAGCAGGCGACGGAAAGCTGTTTTCGGCTATATATTCGGTATTTGGAAAAGCATTTGCAAAAACACTTATTCCCGTTGATTATACTTATAATGGAATAACTATAAAAGGTTATACAGTTAAACCCCTTGATGCAAAGCCAAAGAGAACCTTTCAGAACTTTTTTATAAACAAAAGATACGTAAAATCAATTACTTGTATGGTTTCGCTTGAAGAAGCCTATAAAAATATGATTATGACAGGAAAGTTTCCTGCCTGTGTGCTTTGTTTGGATATTCCACCTAATTTGGTTGATGTTAATGTTCATCCTGCAAAAATTGAGGTTAAGTTCTCAAATGAAAAAATGATATATGATAGTGTTTATTTTGCAGTTAAAAATGCATTATTGCAGGATTCTTCGCCGGCAGAGCTTGAATTGAACAGTAATAAACATTTTTCAGATAGTGAGCTTCACCGGTTCAGAGACAGTGACAGCGGAGTTCAGACGACTATAAGTTTTGAACGACAAAATAACGATAATATTGATAAAACAAATATATCCGATAATAATCTTAACATAAAAACGTATTCTAAAAGTGATGAAAAGTATGACCATGTTGAAGCACCTGCGTCCGAGTATTTATCTGAATATGATATCCACAAAAATGATGCATACAATCTTTCAAAGCTTACTCCTGAAAAGCCAAAGAATTTGGATGATTATAAATTTTTAGATAACTCTTCTTTTTTGAAAAAAGAAGAAAATGAAGAGCTTGATGTGTTTGAAAATTCAGATAGTAATGAGTATAATAAATCAAAGCCAATTGTTATTGGTGAGATCTTCAACACTTATATTATTGTTGAAAAGGACAATGAAATGTATCTTTTTGATAAACACGCTGCACATGAAAGATATATATTTGAGAAGATAAAAAATGAAGCTGATAATTTGGATTCACAGATGCTGTTTGAACCTGTTGATGTTTTATTGTCCTATGACGAATATGATGCAATTTTATCTAATCTTGAAAATGCTAAACGATTTGGTTTTATTATTGAGGATGCTAAAGCTCCTTGCATAAAGGTTATAGGGGTTCCGGTTGTTATAAAAGACTCAGATCCTTCTGATATAATAACAGAGCTTGCACATAATTTTTTAGAACACAGACATGATCCTAATTTATCCTTATTTGATGAGCTTTATCATTCAATTGCGTGTAAAGCTGCAATAAAGGGTAATATAAAATCAGATAATATAGAGCTTAGTAATTTAATTGAAAAGATATTTGATAATGAAAATATAAAATATTGTCCGCACGGAAGACCTGTTTTTACTAAAATATCAAAAAGAGAGATTGAAAAACAATTTAAGCGTATTGTGTAATTGTAGTTTTGAGGAGAGTTTTAATTGTCAAATCAACCTATTATTGTGGTCCTCGGACCGACTGCATCGGGCAAAACAGCATTGGCTGTTGAGTTGGCTAAGATTTATAACGGAGAAGTAGTCTCTGCTGATTCTATGCAAATTTATAAGGGTATGAATATACTAACTGCAAAGCCTAGTGTTTCAGAGATGCAAGGTATAAAGCATCATCTTATAGATTTTTTAGAACCGGAAAAAGATTTCAGTGTTGCAGATTATTTAAAATTGGCTAATAGGTCAATTGACGATATTGCCAAAAGGGGAAAGCTTCCCATATTAGCAGGGGGAACAGGACTCTATATTGATGCGCTTATTGACAATATCAAATTTGATGATACAACAAAGGATAAGGTTTTTCGTGATAAGCTTTTTGATTTAGCTAAAGAAAAAGGAAATCATTATCTTTGGGAGAAACTTTTAGAGATTGATGAGCCCTCTGCGTTATCGATTCACGAAAATAATGTACCCAGAGTTATTAGAGCCTTAGAGGTATATGAAAAAACAGGGCAAAGACTTTCTGAACATAAAAAACAAAGTCGTCTTGAGCAATCAAGATTTTGCCCGGCAATGATAGGTCTTACATTTTCGGATAGGCAAATTCTTTATGATAGAATTAATAAAAGAGTAGATACTATGATTTCAAAAGGATTGGTATATGAAGCTGAGAAAATTTATAAAAACAAAGCATTAAATACTGCTCATCAGGCAATCGGATACAAAGAGCTTATACCGTACTTTTCGGGACAAGCTTCTCTTGAAGAATGTATTGAAAAAATCAAGCAGGAAACAAGACGATATGCGAAGCGCCAGTTGACTTGGTTCAGGCGTGATGAACGAATATTTTGGATTGAAATTGACAAATACAAAAATTTTGTAGAAATTTTAGAAAAAATTAAAAAACATATAGCCAAATGTATAAATATGTGATATAATAACTTTATAAAAATTATTAATATATTATTTATTCTATTATTTTTATTTAATCTAAGTCTAAAAATCTGTTTGTACAAATTAAAATACAAAATATATTAACAGTAGTAAAGGAGATAATTATATGAACAAAGGAATGAATTTGCAAGATGTATTTTTAAATCAGGCAAGAAAAGAGAAAGTTCCTGTTACAATTTTTTTGGTGAATGGGTTTCAGTTTAAGGGATTGGTTCACGGATTTGACAGCTACATTGTTATTTTAGAATGTGACGGAAAGCAAAATGTTGTATATAAGCATGCAATTTCAACAATAGTTCCTTCTAAAGCCATTAATTTACTTGATTCAAATAATGATAATTAAATTGGGGTTTTGAAAAATGAATTCAATTACAGTTAAAGTTTTAGGAGTTGCTTTATCTGTTTTCATTTTGATAATGGTAGGCAGTCAGATGGTTTTTATGATAAATAATTCACATGAAACTGAAGAGGCTGTTCTTTATACTGTCAATGAAAATATAACATTCAAGGGAATGTTTTTGCGTGATGAGAGGGTCATAAAATATAATAATACAACTGGCGGTGTAGTAAATTACTTATATGATGACGGTCTAAAGGTTTCTGAATTTTCAGACATTGCAAAGGTTTACAGCAATGAAGAACAAATTTATTACAGAAACAGATTGTCACGTCTCAGAAGTCTTTTATCTGATTTAAGAAGAGCGCAAAGTCCCGGCACAACAAATTATGTACAGGCAGAAACACTTAGAAATAAAATTCAAGATTCTTATCTTAGTGTAACAAATATGATTCAAAAGAAAGACTATTCTTCTGTGAGATCTGAAAGTGATGATTTACTGTACACAATGAATATATATAATATAGTTACAGGTAATATTAATAATTTTAAGCCTGCAATTAAGCAACTTAAAACAGAAATAAATGAATTGAAGTCCAAAATAGAAGATCCTGTTGACAGTATAAAAGTCAACAGTTCCGGATATTTTGTAAAGTTTGTTGATGGTTATGAGTCCTCGGTTTCATTCAATGACTTAGAAAATATGTCAACAGATGAGTTGAAAAAGCTGTTTGATATAAAGCCTAAGACCACAGAAAATGTTGTAGGAAAACTTTTAAAAAGCTATGAATGGAAATTTCTCGGTATAATAAAAAATACAAATAAATTCCTGATAAACGACGGATTGGCAATTAGATTTAATTCTTCAAATAAAATATATGATGTTACTGTTGACAGTATTAAACCGATAGATGGTACAGATAACAGTATAGTAATTTTAAGCTGCAATGAACTTGATGAAGCGGTATTAAATAACAGATTTGATAATGCAGAATTGATATTTGACGAGTATACCGGAATTAAAGTTCCAAGAGAAGCTATAAGATTTCAGGGAAGACAAAAGGGCGCTTATGTAATGCTTGGACAGCAAATTACATTTAAAAAAATTGATGTCATTTACGAAGGCGACGATTATGTACTGTCGAAGAACACTTCAGATGACAGTTATCTTCTTTTATACGATCAAATTTTACTAGAGGGGGTTAGTGCTGATGAAGTCTCTTCAGGAACAGCAACCGACTCAGCAGATTCAGGATAAAAAATTTGAATATTTAGTTGAAAATTATAAAGAAATATGTTATAATATAAAAGATAGTAAGTCTAAATATAGAGATGCAGAAGATAATATACGAATTATGGCAGTAACAAAGACTGTTGATCCTATGCTTATTAACTTTGCTATTGATCAAGGAATTGATTTGCTTGGTGAAAACAGAGTGCAGGAATTTCTTTCAAAGAAAGATTTATATAAGCCTTGTGAAGTACAGTTTATTGGACATCTGCAAACCAATAAGGTTAAGTATATTATAAACGATGTATCTCAGATACAATCGGTTGACAGTTTTAAACTGGCTGCCGAGATTGACAGACAGGCTAAGAAAAACAAAAAAACCATGGATATTCTTATTGAAGTTAATATTGGTGATGAATTATCGAAAAGCGGTATTTCAAAAAATGATGTTTTGGAGCTTGCAAAGAGAATTTCCGAACTTGAAAATGTCAGAATAAACGGTTTGATGGCTATTCCGCCAATAAATGCTGATGACTGTATCTATGGCAATTTGCAGGAACTTTTTAAAGAAATAGGACAAAAGAAATTAAATCGTATCAACATGAATGTACTGTCGGTTGGTATGTCAGGAGATTACAAAAAAGCCGTCCAATACGGTTCTAATCTCGTGAGAATAGGAACTAAGCTCTTCGGAGCAAGAAAA
Organism: uncultured Clostridia bacterium; assembly: GCA_947584375.1. Lineage (GTDB taxonomy): Bacteria > Bacillota > Clostridia > Oscillospirales > Ruminococcaceae > UMGS1601. Next base: position 82,289 of record CANPWL010000002.1, read on the forward strand.
TATTTGGAGGTATAAAAATGAGTGTTATGCAAAACTTCAAAAACCTGTTTATTGGAAGCGATGAAACAGCAGGAGATTATGAGACGATTTATGAAAGAGGAGACATGACAGAAGAAGAAATCAGAGACAGAAGAAACAGAGAAGTGAAAATCGCTGCAACAACTACTTTGCAGATCGTTCTTGCAAGACCAACAGACTTTTCCGAGGTTAAAGCAATCGGTGATGATTTAAACGATCAAAAAACTGTTTTGCTCAATCTTGAAACAGTAAGAAGTGAGGATGCTAAAAGAATTCTTGATTTTTTATCAGGTGTTGCATATGCAAACGGTGCTGATATTAAGATGATGGCACAAAAGACATTTGCTATTATGCCTAAGAATGTAGGGTTCTCAGGTGTTGATTTAATGAGTGAATTAGAAAATAACGGGTATAGCTTTTAATGAAGGAGTTTAACTTCTCCTTTTTAAAAAATTTATCCAAACAGGATTATTTGCTTGTCAATAAAATTGCTGATTGGGTGAGTCTAGCTGAAGAAAAGTATACTAAAAAATTTTCTTTCTTTCTTGATGGACGTCAATCAAAAATAGCAAAACAGGTTGTTAATGCTTTAAAATTTGATAATTATAGGTTTTTTGGCGGATACGAAAATGCCCAAAGACTTTTACTAGGAGTGTTTCCTCCGTATAGTGAGATAAATGATAGTGATTTCCCTGTGAAAGGATTAACCTTTACATACAGAAAATGTGATTTATTGACGCATCGTGACGTTCTTGGGAGTTTGATGTCGTTAAATATTTCAAGGGAATGTTTAGGCGATATAATCATTTCAGATGGAATGACTATTGTCTTTACTGTTGACAAAATATTACCTTTAATACTTGAAAATGTACACAAAATTGGTAAAATTGGTGTAAAAGCAGAAGTCGGATTTGATTTATCAGATGTTTCTTTGGAACAGAAGTTTACTGAAATCAGCGGTACAGCAGCATCTTTACGGGCTGACAGTGTTATTGCGTTAGCTATAAACAAAAGCAGAGAAAAGGCTTCCGCCTTGATTAAATCCGGCGGAGTTTTTATTGATTACGAAGAAGTGTTCTCTCCAAGTGTTTTGATGTGTGAAGGTGTTGGCTTTTCTATCAGAGGATACGGAAAATTTATATTAAGTTCGGTTAATGGACTGTCAAGGAAAAATCGTTTACATATAACGATAAAAAAATATGATTAATATATCTGGGAGGCAATATTATGATAAATCCAAATGATATAGCTGAAAAAACCTTTGAAAAAGCTACATTCGGCTATAAGTCGGAAGATGTTGACGAATATCTTCTGGGTCTTTCAAAGGTTTTTGCCGATGTAGTTGCTCAAAATCAGGAAAGCGAAGCAAAAATCATTAAACTTGTTGAAAAAATCAATGAGTACAGAAGTGATGAAGACGCTATAAAAGAGGCTTTGCTTGGTGCACAAAAGCAAGGTCACAAGATAATTTCAGACGCTAAGGCTGAAGCGGAGGCAATTCTTAATAAGGCTCGTGAGGAGCAGGAGATTGTTTCACGTCAGAGTGCTGAAGAGTGCGACAGGATTGTTCGTGAACATAAAGCTAAATGTGAAACTTTGATTAGAGAGAATACTGAAAAAACCGAATATAGAATCAAATCATCTAAAATCCAAAGTGAGCAGGAGGCTGAAAATCTTGCTAAATTAAAGGTTGAGGTAACAAGGTTTAAGGCTCAGCTTACTGAATTATATAACAAGCAGTTAAAGCTTATAATGGAGCTTCCTGAAATATCTGAGGATGAAGTTGAGCAGATTATTGCTGAAAAAGAAGCCAGAGAAAAGAAGCTAGAAGAAAGCAAGGCTATAATAGATAAGGCGCAGGAGATTGCGTCTCAGAGCAGCGCACAGGATAATTTTCATTATGAGGGAAATAAATATACTCCTGATGAAAGTCATTACGGAGATTTGAAATTTGGAAAAAACAATTAATTGCTAAGGAGACTTTTTATAAATGCCACAGGACTATAACACTTCATTAAATTTACCTAAAACTGAATTTCCCATGAGAGGAAATCTCCCAAAACGCGAGCCGGAAATGCTTAAAAAGTGGGATGAAGAAAAGCTTTATGAAGATATTATAAAGAGAAATGAAGGTAAGCCGAATTACACTTTGCACGACGGACCTCCATACGCTAACGGTGATATTCACCTAGGGACAGCATTGAACAAAGTGCTGAAAGATATTATTGTAAAATATAAGAATATGAGCGGATATCGTTCACACTATGTTCCGGGCTGGGATACACACGGACTTCCTATTGAATTAAAAGCAATGAAATCTATCGGAGTAGAAAATGGAGCAATCCCGCCTGTTGAATTAAGACAGCATTGTAAGGATTTTGCCTTGTCTTTTATGGAAAATCAAAAAAAGCAATTTAAAAGACTCGGAGTTTTAGGAGATTTTGATGATCCTTATCTTACCTTAAAGCCGGAGTTTGAAGCAAGAGAAGTTGAAGTCTTTGGTGAGTTTGCCAAAAAAGGATATGTATATAAGGGATTAAAGCCTGTCTATTGGTGTCCTGAATGTCAAACTGCTTTGGCAGAGGCTGAAATTGAGTATTCAGATGATCCATGTCAGTCTATATACGTGAAGTTTAAGGTTTCTGATGATAAAGGAATATTCACTCAAAAGGGAATAGATATAAATAAAACATTTTTTGTTATTTGGACAACTACAACATGGACACTTCCGGGTAACTTGGCTATTTGCCTTGGACCTAATTATGACTACGCTGTTGTTGAGGCAGACAATGGCGAAAATTATGTAATGGCAGAATACCTTGTTCCTGTAACTATGCAGGCTGCAGGAATTGAAAAGTATAAGGTCATAGCAAGATTCTTAGGAAGTGATTTGGAGGGAATCAAAACCGAGCATCCGTTTATGAACAGACCGTCCCCGATTATTCTTGGTGACCATGTTACATTGGAAAGCGGTACAGGTTGCGTTCACACAGCTCCCGGATATGGTGTTGATGACTTTGAAGTATGTAAAAAATATGATGATATAGGAATAGTTGTCGGAGTTGACGGAAAGGGAATTTTAACAAAAGACTCAGGAATGTTTGAGGGTCTGACAACGGACAATGCTAACAAGGTAATTGCAGAGCATTTAAAGAAAACAGGTGCTTTGTTTGCTGTGGTGGACATTGAGCACCAGTATCCCCATTGCTGGAGATGTAAGTCTCCTATTCTTTTCAGAGCTACCGAACAGTGGTTCTGTTCTGTTAAGAACTTCAAGGATGAAACCGTTAAAGCGATTGAAGATGTCGAGTGGATCCCGAAATGGGGAGAGGACAGAATTAAAGGAATGGTGCAGGATCGTTCTGACTGGTGTATTTCCAGACAAAGAACGTGGGGTGTTCCTATTCCGGTTGTTTATTGTAAGGATTGCGGAAAACCTATCTGTAATGATGAAACAATTAGGGCAATTTCAAATTTGTTCAGAACTGAAGGTTCGGATGCCTGGTATATAAAAGATGCTAAGGATTTCATTCCTGAAAGTGTAAAATGTGAGTGCGGATGTTCTGAATTTGTAAAGGAAATGGATATCTTAGATGTATGGTTTGACAGCGGAGTTACACATAAAGCTGTTTTAGAGGAAAGAGATGACCTAAACGCTCCTGCCGACTTATACCTTGAAGGTGCTGACCAATACAGAGGTTGGTTTCAGTCGTCATTATTGACATCTGTTGTCTGCAACGGTGAAGCTCCATATAAGACAGTATGTACTCACGGTTGGGTTGTTGACGGTCAGGGAAAAACTATGCACAAATCTCTAGGAAACGGTATTGAACCGTCTGAAATTACAGATAAATACGGATCTGATATTTTAAGACTGTGGGTAGCCTCAAGCGACTATCACTCAGATATAAGAATTTCTAATGAGATTCTTGCACAGCTTTCTGATGCCTATAAGAAGATAAGAAATACTGCAAGATTTATTTTAGGTAATTTATCAAACGCCGATAGCTTTAATATTGATAAGGACGGCGTTTCAGACGATGAATTATTTGAGCTTGATAAATGGGCATTAGCAAAGCTTGACGAACTTATTGACAAAGTTAATGCTGCATACAACGCTTTTGATTATCATATTGTATTTCACGCAATTCACAATTTCTGTGTAATTGATATGTCTAACTTTTATCTTGATATTATAAAAGACAGGTTGTATTGTGATGATGTAAATTCTATTTCAAGAAAAGCGGCGCAGACGGCAATGTATAGAATTCTTAGTGCTATTACCAGACTTATTGCACCGATTATGTCGTTTACAGCGGATGAGATATGGGGCTATATCCCACATTCGTCAAGTGATAATCCAAAGAGTGTATTTTTAAATGATATGCCTGATAAATCCGGCATTAATATTGACGCTGATTTTACTGCTAAGTGGGATTTGATTGTCGCACTAAGAGAGGATGTTAAGAAAGCACTTGAAATAAAAAGAGCAGATAAGATTATTGGTAAATCTTTAGAAGCTGACGTTATTTTATATGCAGATGGAGATATAAAAAAGGCTATTTCTGAATTTGTAGATGAACTTCCTGAAACTTTTATTGTTTCAAAAGTTGAGCTTAAAGACGGTAATGGTGAATTTAAGGGCGATCTTAATGATGTAACGATTGACGTAATAAAAGCAACAGGTGAAAAATGTGAAAGATGTTGGAAGTTTTCAAATACCGTCGGAACACATGACGATCATCCTACACTTTGTGACAGATGTTACAATGTTATTTCTAAATAATAATTATTTGCGTAAGTTGTCAGATTATTTTGACAACTTATGTTTTATTAAAATTATTTGTGAATATTTGACTTTATGTATAATTTATTCCTATAAGGACATAAATTATCAAATTTATAACAGATTGTGATTTATGTTATTTCAATTTAGAATGGAGCTTTAAATGATTTTCATATCGCTTATACTGGTTGTTTTACTTGTTTTGACAGATCAGGCTATTAAATATTTTGTTATTTCAGATATTGATTTGTATGAAACATTTTATACTTTCAAAATCGGAGGACATGACCTGTTCAGTATAACTCACGTCAGAAATAAGGGTGCGGCATGGAGTATTTTAGAGGGTAAAACTGTTTTACTTATTGTCATTGCCGCTATTGCAATTTTTCTTGTTTTATTTCTAATTGCGTCAGGGCGTTTTAAGCTGAAATTTGAAGTTGTTATGCTGTCATTTATTATGGCAGGAGGAATAGGAAACCTTATAGATCGAATAAAATACAAAGAGGTCATTGATTATATTCGCACAGACTTTTTAGATTTTCCGATATTTAATTTTGCTGATATATGTGTTGTGGTCGGTGCAATCGGATTCTGTATTTCATATTTGTTTATTGAAACAATTAAAAATCGTAAAAAACGTGCTGTTGTGTTAGGAGCTTTAGGAGATACAGAAAGTGAAGTTGTAAATTCAAATGAAGTAGATATACTTACAGAACTGTCTGCCGTGTCTGATGAAGAAACAATCGTCAGTGAGAATTCTGAGGATAACAAAAATGAAAAATCTTAAGCTTTATGTTTCTAATGAAACTTCAGGTGTTAGAATTGATAAATGGCTGTCAGAAAATATAGATGAATTATCAAGAGCTTCAGTTCAAAAGCTTCTCAAAGATAATAATATTCTTATTAACTCTAAAGCTGTGAATAAGAATTATAAGCTGCGAACTGGTGATGTAATAGATATAAACATTCCTGAACCCATTGAACTTGATGCGCATCCGCAAAATATTCCTATTGACATTGTATATGAAGATAATGATTTGCTGGTTGTAAATAAACCAAAGGGTATGGTCGTTCATCCGGCGGCAGGAAATCCTGACGGCACTCTTGTAAATGCTCTTTTGTATCATTGTAAAGGACGTCTTTCAAGCATTAACGGAGTAATAAGACCGGGTATTGTGCATAGAATAGATAAATATACAAGCGGTCTTTTAATTGTAGCCAAAACGGATAAAGCACATACGAATTTGGCTGCACAGATCAAGGAACATTCATTTACCAGAGAATACATGGGAGTAGTATGCGGGCGAATGAATATTGAAGATGGGACGGTAGATGCTCCTATCGGCAGACATAAGCTTAATCGAAAAAAGATGACAGTTACTGATACTAATTCGAAGAATGCAATTACTCATTATAAGGTTTTAGAGACTTTTGATAAATACTCATTACTTAATTTTACACTTGAAACAGGAAGAACTCATCAGATAAGAGTTCACATGTCATACATAGGACATCCTATTTTAGGTGATGATGTGTATGGTAAGGCTTTTAAAGGAATAGACGGGCAATGCCTTCACGCTAAAAAGATAGGGTTTGTTCACCCATCAACAGGGGAGTATATGGAATTTGACAGCGAACTTCCTGAATATTTTTTAAAAATACTGAAAAAGGTAAGATAAATATATGTTTGAAGATATATCAAAGGTATTGTTGATTACAGATATGGACGGAACTTTTCTCCCTACTGATAAAATTCCGTCTAAGGGAAATTTAGATGCAATAAAAAGATTTCAAAATGCCGGAGGTAAATTTACAATAGCCACCGGGCGTGCCCATCAGGCGACTTCTCAATATTTTGAATATTTTAATGTAAATTTTCCTATGATAATGTTCAATGGCGGTATGATATTTGATATTGAAAGTGAAAAATCGATATTTGATATTTATGTTCCGAGGATTGCTAAGGAAATCACTGTTGATATATTAAATAATTTTCCTGATATAGGCTGCGAGATTTTAACGGATAAGGTTAATGTTATAAATTTAAACGATACAGAAAAAAATCATATAAAAATCTGCAAGGTGATTCCTAATTTTACTGATGTGGATAATGTAGATAATAAATGGTATAAGGTTTTATTCGCTGACACGAAAGAAAATTTGGATATAGTTGAAGAATATGTAAATCAGCAGAATTTTTCAGGCGTTGACTTTGTTAGAAGCGATATAAACTACTTTGAAATCCTTCCGCAGGAAAATTCAAAGGGTTCTGCCCTTAGAGCTATGAGAAAACTATGCAGTATTGAAGATTATACAATAGTTGCAGTGGGAGATTATAATAACGATATAGAGATGCTGAAAGAAGCAGATATAGGTGTTTGTCCTGCTAATGCAGTTGAAGCTGTGAAAAATGTTGCTGATTTAGTACTTACAGAATCATGCGATGAAAATGCTATCGCAGCAGTGATAGATTATATATTTTCAAAAGTAAATTAATCTGGAGGATTGATAAAATGGACGCTACAATCAAAAAGAAGCTTGAAATCCAAGCATGCAAAATTCGTATGGGTATAATTGAAGGCGTTTACAATGCAAAATCCGGTCATCCGGGCGGATCTTTGTCAATTGCAGATACATTGACATATCTTTATTTTGCAAAGATGAATGTTGACCCGAAAAATCCTGATATGGAGGATAGAGACAGGCTTGTTCTTTCAAAGGGACACACAGCGCCTGCACTTTATTCAACACTTGCCAATAAGGGATTTTTTGAACTTGACGAGCTTAAATCACTAAGACATATAGGCGCATTGCTTCAGGGACATCCTTGTATTCATATACCGGGTGTTGATATGTCTTCAGGTTCATTGGGGCAGGGGATTTCTGCGGCATGTGGTATGGCGTTAAGCGGAAAGATTTCAAATGCTCCTTATAAGGTATATACAATTCTCGGTGATGGCGAAATTGAGGAAGGTCAGGTATGGGAGGCTGCAATGTTTGCCGCACATAAGGAACTTGATAACCTTGTAGCAATTGTAGATAACAACGGCTTGCAGATTGATGGTGCTATTGAGGACGTATGCTCACCTTATCCAATCAAGGAAAAATTTGAGGCATTTGGCTGGCATGTTATTGAAGCTGATGCACATGATTTTGATAAACTTGAAGATGCTTTTGACGAGGCAGAAAAAATTATGAAACAGCCTGTTGCTATTATTCAAAAGAGTATTAAGGGAAAAGGTGTTTCATTTATGGAAAATCAGGTTTCCTGGCATGGTTCCGCTCCTAATGCCGAGCAATATAATCAGGCTATGGATGAACTTAATAATACTTTAAAGTCATTAGAGGCTTAATGAAACGATACAAAATATCGAAAGGAGGATTGCTCCTGACGGAGCATAAAATATACTATGAGCGATATAATCAAAAAGGCTACTAGAGAAAGCTATGGAGAAGCTTTAGCTGAACTGGCAGATAAGTATGATAATTTATATGTTTTTGACGCTGATCTTGCGGCTGCTACTAAGACAGGGATATTTAAGAAAAAATATCCAGAGAGGTTTTTTGACTGTGGTATTGCTGAAGCGAATATGATGGGTGTTGCCGCAGGAATGGCTGCAACAGGTAAAATCCCTTTTGCATCTACATTTGCAATGTTTGCCGCTGGCAGAGCATATGAAATTGTGAGAAATACTATTGGCTATCCTCATCTCAATGTAAAAATCGGAGCTACACATGCAGGAATTTCAGTCGGTGAGGACGGTGCAACTCACCAGTGCAATGAGGACATTGCCCTTATGAGAACGATTCCGGGAATGACTATTATTAATCCTGCTGATGATGTTGAAGCAAGAGCCGCGGTTGAAGCTGCAATTCTTCACGATGGACCGGTTTATCTGAGGTTTGGACGTCTTGCTGCACCTGTGTTTAATGATAAACAGACTTATAAGTTTGAGCTTGGTAAGGGAATTAAGCTGACAGAAGGAGATGATATAGCAATTATTGCAACTGGTCTTATGGTTTCAGAAGCACTTACTGCCGCTGAGGAACTTAAAAAAGACGGTATTAATGCAAGAGTTATCAATATTCATACAATTAAACCTATTGATAAGGATATTATCCTTGAGGCTGCTAAGGATACGGGACTTCTTCTCACTGTTGAGGAACACAGTGTTATAGGAGGACTTGGTTCAGCAGTTTGCGATGTTGTATCTGAGAGTCTGCCTACAAGGGTAATTAAAATTGGCGTTAATGATGAGTTTGGTCACTCAGGTCCTGCTGTTGATTTGCTGAAAGAGTTCGGTTTATCATCTGAAAATATTGTTAAGACTGCTAAAGAGGCAATTATGAAATAATAGTTATAGTCTTAATAAATTGTATAATTTGTTAGTTTTTTATTAGGGGAAGTTCTATGTTAGTAGCTTCCCCTAAAATATTATTATAAAAAATATAAACCGGTTGATCTCACTTTTATAGTTTTTTCACTCTTTTCACGATCTTGAATATAATAGGTTATCAAATATTTAATTCAGACGAAAGGAGTAAAGGAATTGAGAACTAAACGCAAAAGGAGAAAATCAAATAAAAAGAGGAATATTTCGCTTTCAATTCTTATTTGCTTAGTTATAACATTACTTTTTGCACTTAATCATGAACTTAAAATGAAACTTCGGGATATAGCGGTTTATAAGTGTAAAAACAGTGCAACTGATATGATTAACGAATCCATACAGAATACATTAGATGATTTAGATTTTACATATAACGATTTAGTGGAAATAAATAAAAATTCGGAAAATGAAATTACATCAGTGTCTTGTAGTTCATCAAAAATCAATAGTTTGAAAACAGATATTTCTGATGAAATTAATAAAGGCTTTGAAAATCAGGACAAAAATGGATTTAGTATTGCTCTAGGAACAATTTCAGGTATTAATCTTTTCAGCGGAGTAGGTCCTGAAATAACCATACATTTTGAAAAAGAGGGAAGCGTTAAAACAAACATTAAAAGCTCATTTTCAAGTGCGGGAATTAATCAGACATTACATAGAATTTATATAGAAGTAAGTTCAGATATAGTAGCAGTTGCAGCTGCCGGAACATATAAATCCAACGTAAAAACTGAATTTTTACTTGCTGAAACTGTTATTGTGGGAGAAATTCCGGAAAGATATGCTTCAATATCTTAAAAAATTAAGAAATATTGTTAAAATTACTAGCTTTATTATTGTAAAATGTGGTATAATATAATTGTATATTTTTTAGGAGAAGTTTATGGATATTAATAGAGCTAAGGAAAAAATAAACGAACTGGTTGAAACTCTTAATTACCACAGTCGTAAGTATTATGTTGAGGATAATCCTGAAATTGATGACTACGACTATGATATGATGCAGCAAGAACTTAAAGCTTTAGAGGAAAAGTATCCTGAGTTGATACGTATGGATTCACCAACTCAAAGGGTTGGCGGTGAGCCGATTTCCATCTTTGAAAAGGTCGAGCATAGGATTCAGATGGCAAGTCTTCAGGATGTTTTCTCATATGAACAGGTTGAAAGCTTTATAAATAAAACTAAGATTTTAAATCCTGAAACTGAATTTTGTGTTGAGCCAAAAATCGATGGTCTTTCTGTATCTCTTGAATATGAAAATGGAGTTTTTATCAGAGGGTCAACACGAGGAGACGGTTTTATTGGAGAGGATGTTACTGCAAACATTAAAACAATAATGTCTGTCCCTATGAAGCTGAATGAAACTGTTGAATACTTGGAAGTAAGAGGAGAGGTTTATATGCCTCGTGCGGTATTCGAATTACTGGTTTCTGAACAAGAATTAAACGATGAGCAGCCTTTTAAAAATCCGAGAAATGCAGCCGCCGGCTCTTTGCGGCAAAAAGATTCAAAGATTGCTGCAAAAAGAAAGCTTGATATTTTTTGCTTTAATGTTCAGCAGATTCAAGGAAAAGAACTCAGATCTCATAAAGAATCGCTTGATTATTTGAAATTTCAAGGCTTTAAAGTTATTCCTGAATATGAAAAAGTAAGCAGTTATGATGAAGTAAAAAGTAAGATCATAGATATTGGTGAAAAAAGATATTCACTTAGCTATGATATAGACGGCGTCGTTATCAAGGTAGATAATTTCGCAGAGCGAGAAAAAATGGGTTCTACTGCTAAAACACCTAAATGGGCAGTGGCTTATAAGTTTCCGCCAGAAGAAAAGGAAACAAAGCTACTCGACATTGAAGTTAATGTCGGAAGAACAGGTGCTGTAACTCCTGTTGCTGTTTTTGAGCCTATTTTACTTGCCGGAACATCTGTTTCTCGTGCAACGCTTCACAATCAGGACTTTATAGATGAAAAAAATATTTCAATAGGAGATATAATAAAAGTCAGAAAAGCTGGGGATATAATTCCTGAGGTGCTGAGTGTTTCCAAGTCATGTGGCGAATTAAACAGTTTTAAACTTCCTAAGGTTTGTCCTGACTGTGGAACCGAATTGATAAGGGAACCTGACGAAAGTGTAATAAGATGTCCTAATGTAAATTGTCCTGCTCAAATTTACAGAAGTATTGTTCATTTTGCTTCAAAGGGAGCAATGAATATTGACGGTCTCGGACCTGCAATTGTAGATACACTGATCGATAACAGATTAATTCATTCAGTTGCTGATCTGTATACAATTAAAGCTGATGACCTGCTGACGCTTGATAATTTTAAGGAAAAATCGGTAAATAACTTGCTCACTTCAATTGAAAAATCAAAGAGCAATTCTCTTGACAGGCTGATATTCGGTTTGGGAATCAGAAACATAGGAAGTGCTTCAGCAAAACTTTTATGCGATAGATTCGGAAGCTTAGATAATATAATAAATGCGACTGCCGAAGAGATTGCAGAAATTGACGGTTTTGGAGAGATTATGGCTGAAAGTGTTGCCAAAGCTTTTAAAGAACCTCACAGGCTTGAAATTATAAAACGGCTCAAATCCTATGGTGTAAATGTTATTTATGAAAATAAACAAAAAGATAATCGTTTTGAGGGTAAAACTTTTGTTCTTACAGGTACTTTGCCTACATTGAAACGTGCTGAGGCTAAAGAGATTATTGAAAGCTTCGGCGGAAAAGCAAGCGGTTCTGTATCTAAAAAGACTGATTATGTATTAGCAGGAGAAGATGCAGGAAGTAAACTTACAAAAGCGGAGAGTTTAGGAATTACAATTATATCGGAAGATGAATTTTTAGATATGACAAAATAAGAAGGAGGTAAGCCCTAAGGGGTATTGATTGAAAATGAACATTGAAATTAAACACATTGCAAAACTTGCAAGACTTCGTATTGAAGACGAGGAGCTTAAAAAATTTGAAAAAGATATGCAGGGAATAGTCGAGATGGTTGAAAATCTTCCCAGTGACATAAAGGACGAGCCTTTGCTTGACCCTGAAAACTCAATGAAGCTCAGAGAGGATAAGGTCAGAGAAAATAAATATTCAAGAGATGAACTTACAAAGAATGCACCTCATGTTACAGCAGGCTGCCTTGTGGTTCCAAAGACGGTAGAATAGGAGGGCATATATATGGAATTGTATGAAAAAAGTGCGTTTGAGCTTTCTCAAATGATTAAAAATAAGCAGACAAGCTCTGTTGAGATAACAAAATCCATTTTTGACAGAATAGATTCTGTTGAGGAAAAAGTAGAATCTTATGTTACGTTAAACAGAGATAATGCTCTTAAAAAAGCAGAAGAGGTTGATAAAAAGCTTTCCAATGGAGACAAGCTTTCTCCATTGGCAGGTATACCGATAGGCATTAAGGACAATATCTCTACTAAGGGACTTAGAACTACCTGTTCTTCTAAAATGCTTGAAAATTACGTTCCGCCGTTTAACGCAACTGTTATTGAAAATATCAATAATGCCGATATGATAATAACAGGTAAGCTCAATATGGACGAATTTGCTATGGGCTCGTCTACTGAAACGTCATACTTTAAAAAGACTAAAAACCCGTTTGATGCAGAGAGAATACCGGGCGGATCATCAGGAGGATCTGCTGCATCTGTTGCAGCAGGCGAGACTGTTGTATCACTTGGTTCTGATACGGGAGGTTCGATCCGTCAGCCTGCCGCATACTGCGGAGTTGTAGGATTAAAGCCTACCTACGGCAGAGTATCACGTTTCGGACTTGTTGCGTTTGCATCATCGCTTGACCAGATAGGACCTATCGGCCGCACTGTCAAGGATGTTGCTATGTTACAGTCTGTTATTTCAGGTCATGACAGATATGACGCAACATCTGCAAATGCTGAAATTCCAGACTTTTTAACAAAGTTGAAATCAGATGTAAAAGGCTTAAAAATTGGTATTCCAAAGGAATACTTTGGAGGCGGAATTGACAGCAATGTAAAAGACGCTGTATTCAACGCTGTTAAGATTTTAGAGCAAAACGGAGCGTCTGTAAAAGAGATAAGTCTGCCGTCTACAAATTATGCACTGTCGGCATATTACATTATTTCTTCGGCAGAAGCGTCATCTAATCTTGCGAGATACGATGGGGTTAAATACGGATACAGAGCCAAGGAATTTGACAGTCTTATTGATATGTATGAGAAAACACGTTCTGAGGGCTTTGGAGATGAAGTAAAGAGGAGAATTTTGCTCGGAACATTTGTGTTAAGCTCCGGCTTCTTTGACGCTTATTATAAAAAGGCAAAGCTAGTTCAAAGAAGAGTATCGGCAGAGTTTGACGAGGTATTCAAAGATGTTGACGTTATCTGCACACCTACTGTTCCGTCAACAGCATTTAAAATCGGTGAGAATATTGATAATCCGCTTAAAATGTATGCAACCGATATATGTACTGTAACTATAAACATTGCAGGTCTTCCTGCAATGAGCATACCATGCGGATATGACGATAAAGGACTTCCCATCGGATTGCAGCTTGTAGGAAACAAGTTCTGTGAGCAAACGCTTTTAAACACCGCAAACGCATACGAGAACATAATCGGCGAATTTAAAAGTCCTTTGCTTTAAAGATTGGAGGTAATTAAAATGGTTAAAGGTTATGAAGTTGTAATCGGTTTAGAAGTTCACGCTGAACTTAATACCGAATCTAAAATATATTGCGACTGCAAAAACGCTTTCGGATTAGAGGTCAATACTCAGGTGTGTCCTATTTGTATGGGTATGCCCGGAGCACTGCCGACCTTGAACGAAAAAGTTGTTGACTATGCAATAAAGATGGGTCACGCGCTAAACTGTACAATAAACAATGTCTGCAAGCAGGACAGAAAGAATTATTTTTATCCTGATTTGCCTAAAGCGTATCAAATTTCTCAGGCAGAAGTACCTTTATGCGAAAACGGCCACCTAGACATATTGGTAGACGGGGAGGAAAGAAGAATCGGCGTTACTAGAATTCACATTGAGGAGGACGCGGGAAAACTTCTTCACTCAGACAAGTTTGACGGCTCACTTGTAGACCTCAACAGGTGCGGAGTTCCGCTTATTGAGATAGTTTCAGAGCCTGATATGAGAAGCTCTGCCGAAGCGCACGCTTATCTTGAAACTATAAAGTCAATTCTTCAATACTTAAATATAAGCGACTGCAAGATGCAGGAGGGTTCAATAAGATGCGATGTAAACGTATCTGTTCATAAGCCGGGAGAGTCTCTGGGAACACGTTCTGAAATGAAAAACGTAAACAGCTTTTCAGCGGCAGTAAGAGGAATAGATTTTGAAGTAAACAGACAGATCGAGATTCTTGAAGCAGGCGGAGAGGTTATTCAGGAAACACGCCGCTGGGACGATACAAAGGGCGAAAGTCTGTCTATGAGAAGTAAAGAGGACGCACAGGATTACAGATATTTCCCTGAGCCGGACTTGCTCACTATTGTAATTGACAAAGAAAGAATTGAAAAGCTGAAAAGCGAGATCCCCGAATTGCCGAATAAAAAGCTGGTTCGGTATGTTAAGGAGTTCGGTCTTTCTCAAAAGGACGCGTCATTTATATCGGAGGATATAGAAAAATCCGGTCTTTTCGACGAGTGTGTTAAGGATAATCCTAAGCTGGCTAAGAGCGTATCCAACTGGATTTTAAGTGATGTTGCAAAATACTGCAACGAAACGGGCAAGAAAATTTCCGAAACAAAGCTGACCGCAGACAAGCTGTTGTATATTATTAAGCTGATTGGCGACGGCAAGATTTCAAACAGTGCAGGTAAGACCATTTTTGAAATTATTATTGATAAAGACAAGGATATAGACGAGATAATCAAGGAGAAGTCTCTTGTTCAGGTTTCTGACGCGTCAGCTCTAGAGGCTATTGCAGATGAGGTTATCGCAAATAATGGGAAGTCTGTAAATGATTACAAGAACGGTAAAACTAACGCTTTGGGCTATTTAGTAGGACAGTGTATGAAGGCGTCAAAGGGCAAAGCTAATCCGGGAATGATGAAAGAAATTATACTGAAGAAAATTGATGGGTAACAAAGGAGAATAGAATATGAAAAACATAACTTTTGAAAAAGCCCGCAGATTTATCTACCGCAATGCCAGACCTTTAGACTTGGCGATCTTTAAGTATCACTTTGAAAATGGTTCCCGTGAAGATGTGCTGACCGCATTGTCTGCCTATCAGAATCCTGATGGCGGCTTTGGTTGGGGAATAGAAGCCGACAACTTCAACCCAAACTCGTTGCCAATGGGAGTGTGGAAAGCGACTGAGTATATCCGTGAGATCGGCGAAATTGAGCCGGAACATCCGATCATTCAGGGAATCTTACGCTATCTCGAAAGCGGTGACGGTTTTGATGAGTCCCACAATCAGTGGATGAATACAGTTCCGTCAAGCAACGACTACCCATGTGCGTTTTGGTGGAAGTATAACGAAAACGGCAGCCTATTTGAATACAACCCGACTGCGGCGCTTGCAGGATCCATTGTAAGATACGCAAAAAAGGGAAGTGCTCTTTATGAAAAAGGGCTTCAAATTGTGAAAGAAGCTGCGGAATGGTTTATAAAAGATGCTCCGATAGAGCAGCATATTGCAAAGTGCTTTATCACTATGTATGATGACTGCAAAGATGCCGGTGTAATTCCTTTTGACGATGCTGCGTTTTTGTCAAAACTTAATGAAATTGTTGACAAAAGTATCTGTCGAGATGTTTCACGCTGGGGCGAATATATTCCAAGACCGTCAACATTTATTACTTCACGAAATTGCAGGTTTTACAACGAGAGTCTGGAAGAACTATGCCGTGCTGAATGTGATTATATAAAAAACACTCAGCTTGATGACGGCTCGTTCTATGTACCATGGCAATGGTGCAACTACAAGGAGTGGTACGTAGCAGAAAACTGGTGTAAATCTACTATTACCATTGAGAATATGCTGTTTCTGCGGGAGTTTGAATCTTCGGTGTGATGTTTGCTTAAAACACTATTTTAGGAAGTAGCGAATATGGATTTAAAGTTAATTCGTGCCGATGTAAACGATGCTGAACGTCTTTGGCAAATGCAGGTCGAGGCTTTTATGGAAATGTATAATAAGTATCAGGATACGGAGACAAGCCCAGCCACCGAACCGTTAGACAAAATGATTGAACGACTGAAACAGCCCTTTACGTATTACTACTACATTCAGGTAGAAGACGCTGTTGTGGGTGCTATTAGAGTAATTGATATGAAAGAACCGGATAAAGCGAAAAGTATATCTCCCATTTTCATAATGCCGCCCTATCGAAACAAGGGCATAGCACAAAAAGCAATGTTGGAAGCAGAGAGGATACATGGTAATTTAAACTGGGAGTTAGTTACCATATTGCAGGAAGCTGGAAACTGTCATTTGTATGAAAAAATGGGATATCATCAGACAGGGAAAACAACGGCAATCAACGACAAGATGACGCTGGTATTCTACAAAAAGGATTAAACCAAATTTCAGAATTGCTTTTTATATGGATGAGGTATGAGCAATATTTACATACTTGTTAAGTTTTTTTTCGTTCCGTGTGCTGTTTTTGGAAAATGATCTTTGCTATAATATTGCTATAAAGCTCAGGAGGTCGCTTATGGATATTGGAAGGACAATAAAGGAGTTAAGACAGAAAAGGGGAATTACTCAAGAAGAATTTTCAGAAGTACTGCGAGTATCTGTTCAAACGGTTTCCCGTTGGGAAAACGGCATTAATGCTCCAGACTTGTCAATGCTCCCCCAACTCGCTTCATATTTCAGAGTAACCACAGATTATTTGCTGGGCTTGGAAAGGAATGATACTATGGCAAAGCTGATTAAAACTACGGAGGTTTTTGAACTTACTTCCAAACAGGAGGCAGAAGAAATGGTGCTGAAATTCAAGGGTGAAAAATTCCCTATACTGAAAGATTACAAGATTAACGCCGACGAAGATAAGGTGATACTTGAGGTAACCAAAGAATTTAACACCGATTTTGAGAATATGAAATTCAACTAAACAGGTGTTATGGAACTATATCACACTTTTTTATTTATTCAAGCTCCAGTTTATAACCAAGAAAGATTTCCTGCTTGTATCAAAATCGGCAAGAACATAGATAATCTCTTGCAATGTTTGATACAAAGGCGGGGAAAACCCCAAAAGTGCACCTTTGCGGTGTAATTTTCCGCTTGCGGTGTAAAATCTGTGCCGGGTTAATAGCGGTAGATTTATTCACGATTTTGTGGTACGATTTATTGAGATACAGCCATGGTCGCCCGGTAAATCGGGATTTGTAAGAGGTAGCTATGAATATCGTAAACAAAAATATAGACGGTGGAAAAGCGTTTGATTGGGGTAAAACATCAAAAGATTATGCCAAATTTCGCGATATTTATCCACAAGAATTTTACAACAAAATAATAGAACGTAAGCTCTGCGTTGATGGTCAAACAGTTCTTGATATTGGAACGGGGACAGGTGTGTTACCGAGAAATATGTATCAGTATGGTGCGAAATGGATTGGAACGGATATTTCTGAAAAACAGATTGAACAGGCTATAATTCTCTCCAAAGGTATGAATATTGACTATTACACAATGTCAGCAGAAGATTTACAATTCCCTGACAATTCATTTGATGTCATTACTGCTTGTCAATGTTTTTGGTATTTTGATCATGAGCAGATTATGCCAAAGATTTACCGTATGCTTAAACCTAATGGACGAATTCTTGTGTTATACATGGCATGGTTACCTTTTGAAGATAGAATTGCAAATGTAAGTGAGATGCTTGTGTTAAAATATAGCCCTGATTGGAGCGGTGCAGGAGAGACAATTCACCCGATATTTATCCCCGAATGTTATAAGGAACGATTTGAGCTTGTTTACCATGAAGAATATCCTATAAATGTACATTTTACACGAAAAAGCTGGAATGGCAGGATGAAAGCGTGTCGAGGTGTTGGAGCCTCTCTGGCTGAAGAAGAAATTAAAAAATGGGAACAAGAGCATATTAAACTGTTATCTGAAATTGCATCTGATGAATTTGATATTTTACATTATGCTGCCATTGCAGAATTGAAAAAGATATAAGTACAAATTCCTGTTTACCAAAAATGAACAAACAGAAAGACTCCTCACCTCCGAAGTGATAGATAGGGATTTTTTTGCATCAAAATCAGCAGGAACCTAGAACCTACTTTTTAAGTGGGTTCTTTTCTTTTGTAAAGATAAGTATGAACATCATTATAACCATAAGTATAGCAGGAAGACAGCTCTTAGCGTCAGTAAATCCTATAGCTTTACCGCTTATGTATGTTTGAACTGCACTTGCCTGATAATTTATATTAAATACTGCTGTTATTATTCTTGTAAAGGCAGCAGAGAGAAATACGGCAGGTATTCTCGAAAGTAAAAGGTATTTAATAGGAACTCCCTCAGAAAGCGATTTTAGCTGAAATAAAACGCAAACACCTCCAAATGAAATAAATGCCGAGATAATAGGAATCAAATCAGTACTAACATACATATCGACAACGTAGGTTACTTCCAGCAGGGGAAGCACGTCAAATTTAATTAAACTGAAAACATTCAAACCCTTTAATATTCCGACAATTGATGCAAACATAAGTATCATAGAGCAAATCATAAACATATTCATTGATGCGCTCTTAACAGAATCAACTATTGACGCTCTTGACTTATCGTTAGATGTTTCTGTGATTTTTGGCATTTCAACAGCGTGATTTAAAACTATTGCAATAACACAATTTGATAAGAAGTTTGAAATACAAATAATAAAACCGATTGTCTTTGATGAAAACATAGTAATGCCGACTAATCCTATTACAAATGAAGGTCCTGAAGCAAAACAATAGCATGACATTATTTCTGCTGTGAACTTGCTTATTTTACCCTGAGCATACAGATTATTTAGCAGTTTAAAGCCTATCGGGTAGCCGCATATATTCCCCAATAGAAATACAAAGAAAAGGTCGCTGTCCATTTTAAAAATATATTTTGATATTAAAGAAAACGGCTTGCAG
Organism: uncultured Clostridia bacterium; assembly: GCA_947584375.1. Classification (GTDB taxonomy): domain Bacteria; phylum Bacillota; class Clostridia; order Oscillospirales; family Ruminococcaceae; genus UMGS1601. The sequence goes on from CANPWL010000002.1 coordinate 101,593, forward strand.
ATAATTTTGTAGCACCCTGATTTTAAAATAAGATCGGAAAACACCATAAACGAGAAAAGCGACGGAATAATAACAAACAAGCATCTGTTAAGCGCAGTGGAAATTTCTTTTGAAACCTGAGCGGACATTGCAATTGATAGAATACCAAAAGCAATAATTGAAATGTATATTACAGTATTTTTTAATTTTATCATAAGATAAATGCTCCTTAAACATTTGGAGTGTACATGTTTTTAAGTTAATTAATGTATATGTTAATAAAAATAATAATATAATTAATTAGTATGAAACTTTTCCATTGGCATAACTCCAATTAAGAATGGAGGATATAAGTGAAGGATATTAAGTTTAACAGCCTTTTAGGCGAAATAACCGGAACTGCATCAAACATAAACATTTACGGTACAAAAAAAATAGTTATTGAAAGTTTTAAAAAAATTTTGGAATGTAACGAAGCTTTAATTATAATAAAAACCTGTGATTGCAGAGTAAGCATATGGGGAAATGAGCTTAAACTTACAACCTATTCATCAGGTTATGCTGAAATATATGGCAGTATTGACAGAATTGAAATAGACGAAAAAAAGAATAAAAGAGTCAAATGATTTTTAGGAGAGTATGTAAGTGGCACTAAATTTTTTTACAGGAAAAACTAGTCTTAAAGTTAAAAGCGATAACCCAACCGGTTTAATAAACAGGCTTTCAAAAAATAATATCCCAATACAGAAGATAAGTTCAAAAAGCGGTGAAATAAATGTCAGTATATCATATTTGAGGTTAAGGCAATTCAAAGAAGTTTGCCAAAAAGAAAATTGTGATATATTATCGGTTAAATCAAAAGGAATTCTTCCCGCACTTTGTAGATACAAGCTAAGATATGGAATTTTTGCAGGAATACTCACTTCAATTATACTCATTTTTATATTCTCAAATGTTATTCTTAGGATAAGAATTACAGGAGGAAACAGCGAGCTGAATAATGAAATCAGAGCCTTGTTAAAACAGCAGAATATTGATATAGGAAGTTTTATTCCAAATATAGATCTTTCAAAAGCAGAAAGTTATATGATGCTCAATTCAAATAATTTTTCATGGATAACTATCAGAAATAACGGTGCGACATTGATTGTTGACGTGTTGGAAAAAACTAAAGAACCGGAGATGACTAAAATAAGACCTGTAACAAACCTTATAGCAAGTCATGACGGAGTAATAACAGACGTTAATGTTTATATAGGAAAACTGCAAAAGGTAGTCGGAAAAAAAGTTAAAAAGGGAGATGTTCTTGTATCTGGAAAATACAGAGCAAAAGCTGTTGACGAAAGTAAAAAAGACAAGGCAAAGCTTATGCTATGCCATTGTAAAGGCGAAATATATGCTGATTATGATGAAAAAATTACATTTGAACAAAATTTAAAGGATGAAAGAGAGATAATAGTTAATAATGATAAAACAAGAAAGTATTTAACTGTTTTTGATATTGAAATACCTATTTCCTTAGGCAGTAAAGTCACGGGAAATTATATTATGACTGACAGTAAGTCAAATTTTTCTTTTTTGGGTTTTAAACTTCCTGTGGGAGTTTCAAAAAAAACATATGACAAATATTATTTTGAAAAGGTAAAGCTGACAAAGCTTGAAGCAAAAACCAAGCTTAAAGAAAAAATAAAATTATATGAAAAAAATTTTTTAAAGGACAAAAAAATAATAAATAAAGATACCAAGGTTAAAGTTACAAAGAAGAAAGTAACAATGACAGTTACATATAAATTAAACGGAAATATTGCCGTGGAAAAGGAATTGCTGACAAAATAGATAAATTTACTTTATTTTTTTGAAAAAATATGATATAATATTTTTATACGTTAAAATACACATAAATTATAAAGCTGGCAGGGGAAGTTAATGATTGAAAGAATTGTAAATGTTGATTCAATGGATTCAATTTTAAATATATTTGGAAATTTTGATGAGAATGTTAATCTTATTCAAAAGCAATATAATGTAGTAATTTTAAATCGTGGGACTGATATTAAAATAACAGGTGACGAAGAAAATGTGAAAAAGGCCGAGCAGGCAATTGAATCGTTAATTTTGCTTGCAAATAAGGGAGATCAAATTAATGAACAAAGTATAAGATATGTATTTTCTCTTGTTAAAGAAGGTGCTCAGAAAGAGCTTACTAAACTAAACGATGACGGTATATGCGTCACAACAAGCGGGAAAATAGTTAAACCGAAGACACTTGGTCAAAAAAAATATGTTGACGCTATCAGAAATAATACCATAGTTATAGGAGTGGGTCCCGCAGGAACTGGAAAAACTTATTTAGCGGTTGCTATGGCGGTAAAAGCGTTCAGAAATCATGAAGTCAATAAAATAATTCTAACAAGACCAGCCGTTGAGGCAGGTGAGAAATTAGGATTTTTGCCTGGTGATTTGCAGGATAAGGTCGATCCGTATTTAAGACCTCTTTATGACGCTTTATTTGAAATGCTCGGTCCTGATACCTTTGCTAAACAGCAGGAACGTGGTTGTATCGAGGTTGCTCCTTTAGCATATATGAGAGGACGTACATTGGATGATGCTTTTATTATACTTGACGAGGCACAGAATACAACGCCTGAGCAGATGAAAATGTTTTTGACACGTCTTGGTTTTAACAGTAAAATTGTCATTACAGGCGATATTACACAAGTAGACCTTCCTGATTCAGTAAGATCTGGTCTTATACAAGCTACAAAGGTATTAAAGGATATCGATGATATTTTTATTCATACATTTGATGAAACTGATGTTGTAAGACACAGACTGGTTCAGGATATTATAAAGGCATATGAAAAATTTAATCACGAGAAGAAAGGACCTAAGAATAATGGGAAAAACAAAGGTTTCAATAGTAAATAATCAAAAAGACATTAAAATACCTGTTGGAATAAGACTCCTTGTCAGAAGAAGTTGCAATGCCGTTTTAGATAATGAGAACTTTACTGACGATGCAGAGGTTAGTGTTTCATTTGTAAATGATGATAAAATACGCAAGCTAAACAATGAATATAGAAATATTGATAAAGCAACTGACGTTTTATCTTTTCCGCTCGGCGAAAACGGTGTTTATGACTATAATAATGAAACCGAATCATATATGTTGGGCGATATTGTTATATCAATACAGACAGCGCTCAAGCAGGCAAAGCTATATGGACATTCTCTTGAACGTGAAATAAGTTTTTTAACTGTACATTCAATGCTGCACTTATTGGGATATGACCATGAACACGGTGGAGTCGAAGCAAGAAATATGCGTGAGACAGAAGAGCAAATTTTGGACAAGCTAGGAGTATCAAGGCAAAGCTCGTATATAACCGAATAAAAGCGTTTTGAGTTATACACATTTTGTTTATTAAAGCAAGAAGTGATTTTGAAAATCAAAACTGTATTTCAATCTTTTGAAAGGAGGTCTTTGCACTGCAAAGGCAGTCTGATCGATGTTAAAAAGTTTTAAATATGCCTTCAGCGGAATAATCTCAGCAGTAAAATATGAACGTAATTTTCGCTTTCATATAGTTTTAACGATATACGCACTATGGTTATCAAGATTTTATGATTTTACAAAGATCGAGTATTCTATCTTATTTATTGCTATATCATTCGTTTTAGTATCAGAACTGTTTAACACATCAATTGAAGAAACTGTGGATTTAGTTTCACCTTTATATAATGAAAAAGCAAAAAGATCTAAAGATGTTGCTGCGGGTGCGGTTTTGATTTCTGCATTATGTGCAATTGCAGTTGGTATTATGTTGTTTTTAAATTCACGTGTAATAATTAAAATTTATAAATACTTTGCATCAAGTATTGTTAAATTGTTTATTCTTGTCATATCTGTTGTTTTAAGCATATTTTTTATATTTTTCTTATTTAAAACCAAGAAGTCAAATTGTCATAGCATTAATAGGGAGAAGCAGTAAATGGGAACAAAAACGGTTTTTGTGTCTATCGTAGGACGGGCAAATGTAGGCAAATCGTCTCTTTTAAATAGAATGGTCGGAGAGAAAATTGCGGCTGTTAGCAATAAACCTCAAACAACAAGAACAAAGATAACCGGTATTGTAACAAAGGGTGAGACCCAATATATATTTATAGATACTCCCGGTATGCATAAGATTAATACTAAACTCTCGGAGCATATGTTAGATAACATTAAAGAAGCAGTAAAGGACGTAGAAACTGCAATTTTAGTAGTAGACTGTACAAAAAAAATCGGAGATAATGAAATTAAGCTTATAAACAGCTTTAAAGCAACCGGTAAAAGAGTTATACTAGCTGTAAATAAGATAGATCTACTTAAAGATAAAAGCGATTTGATTGAACTTTTAAGCAACTATTCAAAGTTATATGATTTTGAAGAAATTATACCTGTCAGTATATTAGAAAACGACGGCATTGATTTAATTTTTAAAGCATTGGATAAAAATGCTCAGGAAGAGCCTCATTATTTTCCCGATGACGCTTTGACAGACCAGCCTGAAAAGGTAATAATGGCAGAAATTATAAGAGAAAAAGCATTAATCAATCTAAATGATGAGATACCACACGGTATTGCAGTTACTATTGATGAAGTTTCTGAGCATAATAATCGAAACAACGAGCCTGTTTTGGACATAAACGCGGTAATTTTTTGCGAAAAAGAATCACACAAGGGAATTATCATAGGAAAAAAGGGTTCAATGCTTCAAAAGATAGGAAAAGATTCAAGAATTGAGCTTGAAAGTTTTTTTCAAATCAAAGTTAACCTTCAATGTTGGGTAAAAGTTAAAGATGGTTGGAGAAACCGAGAGGGGATTATCAGAAACTTTGGTTTAACCAATAAATAACATTAGAATGAATTACCTCTTATATTAATCTCAAAGTTGAAAAACATAATAATATAATATTGATTATCAATAAGAATTTGGATGGTGTTATTATGGACAAGCTTTGGGATATATTCTACAAAACCGGAAAAATTTCAGATTATCTGAATTATTATAGATCTAAGACAGATCGTGAAGGAGATATATTAAATGCTTCTGACAACAATGGGAGTAGTGATAGGGGAGAGAGTATACGGTGAAAATGACAAGTTTGTCGATATTTTCACTAAAGACTACGGAATAATTGAAGTTACAGTAAAGGGCGGAAGAAAGCTTAATTCTAAAAATTATGCTGCAACATCCTTATTTTCATATTCAAAGTTTTGTGTCAGAAAAAGAGGAGAAAGATATTATCTTAACAGTTCAGAAATTGAAAATACATTCTATAATTTAAGACTTGATATAAAAAAGCTTGCTTTGGCGTCTTATTTTGCCGAGCTTTTAAAGTATACAGTTTTATCATATGATTCTGATGAATCGTATGAATTTATTTTAAAGCTTTTACTGAATACTTTATACTATTTGGAAAAAGGTTCACATAATATAATGTTGCTGAAATCCATTTTTGAATTCAGACTGTTATCAGAGATCGGACTAATACCAAATCTTATTGGCTGTTCTGTTTGTAATGCGTACTCTCATTCAAAAATGCATTTTAATATACAGGACGGAAAACTATATTGTGATAATTGCTTTTCGGGAAATGATGGATATAATACTATTATAATAAATGAATCCACACTTTCAGCTCTTAGGCATATATCTCTGTCAGATATGAATGTGTTATTTAATATTAAAGTGTCTGACAAGCTTTTAGATGAGCTTAATAAAATTACTGACAGATACACCTATGCTCATATTAACAGAAGCTTTAAAACGCTAGAGTATTTCAAAAATATTTCTTAACTATAATTATTAAGGAGAAAGCTATTGAAAAAATTAAATAATGATTATATAACTCTTGAGTTACATAAAATATTAGAACTTCTTTCAAATGAGTGTTCAAGTGAAATGTCAAAAAAACTCGCACTGGACGTAAGACCGGATTTTTCACTTAATAGAGTTAAAGAAGAGATCAATAAGACAGATACAGCTTTTAAACTTTCTGTTAGATTTGGAACACCTATATTTTATAATATCTATGATATATCCGACAGTATAAAGTTAGCTGATTCTGGAGCATCATTGTCGCTAAAATCTTTGCTGCAAATTAAAGATGTGTTGATACAATCACATGAGCTTATATCTTACAGAAAACAGTTTTCAGACGAGAAAACATCTATTGACTATTTATTTGACAGTGTTTTTGCTAATGAATATTTAGAAAAAAGACTTCAATCTGCAATTATTAACGAGGAAGAAATAGCAGATGACGCAAGTCCGGAGCTTTTAAGAATAAGAAGAAAAATTAATCAGTCAAGCATAAAAATTCGTGAGAATTTAGAAAAAATGATACACTCTAAATCAACTCAAAAATATCTTCAAGAAGCTATTATTACTGTTCGTGACGGACGTTTTGTTGTTCCTGTTAAAACAGAAAACAAAAACTATGTACCCGGACTAATACACGCAACATCAGGCAGCGGCTCAACTATTTTTGTTGAGCCTATAAGTGTTATTGAAGCAAATAATGATATTCAAATTCTTATAGGCGAGGAAAAAGACGAGATCAATAGGATTATTGCTGAGCTTTCATCACTTTGTGCAAAATTTAAAGAACAATTTTATTCAAATATTAACGCAATAAAGCAGCTGGATTTGTATTTTTCTAAAGCAAATCTAGCTGCTAAAATGTATGCAATTGCACCTGAAATTACAGATAACGGCGTTATTAATCTGAAAAAGGCAAGACATCCGCTTATTGATAAGGATAAAGTTGTACCTATTGATTTCGGTGTTGGAAGTGAAAATCAAGCAGTAGTTATAACAGGTCCAAACACAGGAGGTAAAACTGTTATTTTAAAAACCGTAGGTTTACTTATACTTATGACAATGTGCGGTCTGTTAATACCTGTTTCAGACGGAAGTGTAATTTCTGTTTTTGATAAAATTCTGGTTGATATAGGGGATAGTCAATCGATTGAACAAAGTCTTTCTACTTTCTCATCTCATATGAATAAGGTAATTGAAATTCTAAACATGGCAGACAGCAAATCTATTGTTTTACTGGATGAACTCGGATCGGGAACAGACCCGGTCGAAGGTGCAGCATTAGCTGTTTCAATAATAAACAAGCTCAAAGAAAACGGTGCTGAAATTGTAACAACTACTCACTATCAGGAACTTAAAATGTATGCTCTCGAGACTGACGGTATAGTAAATGCCTCATGTGAATTTGACACAAAAACGCTTCAGCCGACATATAAGATAATTTTCGGTACACCGGGAAAATCCAATGCCTTTGAAATTGCCCTAAAGCTTGGAATGGACAAAGATATAATAGAAAGTTCAAAAAAGCTTATAAATATTGAAAATAAGCAGTTTGAAAATGTTTTGGAAAAACTTGAAAAAGAGCGTCGAAAATATGAAGATAACAGAATATCTGCTGAAAAACTAAAAAAACAAGTCAGTGAATTAAAAGAAAAGCTTGAAGAAGAACGTGCTAAGTTTGAAGAGAGTAAGCAAAAAATTCTAGAAACGGCAACTCGAGAGGCAAATGCAATAGTTTCAAGGGTTACAAGGCAATCTGACGCACTTATTGATGAACTTGATAAAGTCAGAAAACAAAAAAATAAAGATGATTTTGAGAGAAGGGCGATAGAAGCTAAGCACCGTGCAAAAAGAACTATCAGCGAATTGTATAATAAAGCAAATCCAATAGATGAAAATAATGATAAAGATTACAAATTACCAAGACCGCTAAAAAAGGGGGACAGTGTAATTATAACAGATACAAAAGGTAAAGGAATTGTTGTATCACTTCCTGACAGCAATGGATTTTGCTATATTCAGGCAGGCATAATGAAAACAAAAATACACATATCGAAAATTCGGCTGAGTGAGGAAAGCGTTACGATTAATAACCAAAAGATCACAAACAAGGTTTCTACGAAAGATGTTCAATCTGTTGCTGAGAGAAAAGCCTCAATGGAGCTTGATATCAGAGGGTATTCGGTTGATGAAGGTATTTACGAGTTAGACAGTTTTATTGACAATGCAATAATGTCTCATATCAAAGTTATAACTATAATTCACGGTAAAGGAACCGGAGCTTTAAAAAGTGCTGTAAGAGAGCATTTAAGACATCACAAGCAGGTTAGATCTTCACGTCGTGGTGTTTACGGGGAAGGTGAGGACGGTGTTACTGTTGCTGAGTTATACTAGTCAATGATTAATATTTATTATAATAAAACTGTCAAGGTCGGCGCAAGCCGTTCATTTAACCTTGACAGTTTTTATAATAATTTTATATTATCTAATAAGAGGTATTTTCAACTAATTTTCTTTTTATTTTTTCATCCAATAAAACATCATTTTTGATTATTATGGCTTATATCATCAAGCTCAATTTTGCAAGAAAAGTAAAGGCACATATAAATAGAGGTAATAAATTATGTTAAGCACTACAAAACTGGTAAAGTAACACTATGGAATTTTGATGATATATAAGCTAAGGGAATTGACAAACATAAAGATATATGCTAGAATAAAATAACACAAAGTTTCACTAAATAGAAATTTAGTGAAACTTAGGGCAGACTAAAATAAGTATAAAGGAGTTTGTTTTATATGAAAGCTGAGTATTCTGCGGATTGTCCTGAATATTTAAAAGAATACTTAATGAATCTTAAACTGATTAGAAACCGTGCTGACAGAACTGAAGAAGCATATTATATTGATATAAGAACTTTTTTGAGATATTTAAAAATCAAACACAAAGATGTTTCAATCGATACTGATTTTTCTAAAATCACTATTGCTGACGTTCCTTTTAAATATATTGAAGATATTTCTTTATATGATGCATATGAGTATCTAAATTATCTTAAAGATATTAGACAAAATGACACTGCAACCAGAGCAAGAAAAACTTCAGCGCTTAAACAATTTTATAATTATTTACATACTAAAGCAAAGCTTTTGGAAAAAAATCCTTTGGATGATTTAGAACTTCCGAGAGTTAAAAATAAACTTCCTAAATTCCTTACTTTAGAAGAATCATTACAATTATTGAAAAATATTGAATCTAAAAACAAAGAGCGTGATTACTGTATGATAACTTTGTTTTTAAATTGCGGAATGCGCCTTAGTGAGCTGGTTGGATTGAATTTAAGTGATTTCAGCAAGGACAATCGTACATTAAGATTATTTGGAAAAGGAAGTAAAGAACGTATTGTGTACCTAAATGACGCCTGTGTAGACGCTTTAAACAACTATTTGTCAGTGCGTCCTACCAATTCCAGGGATCCTGAAGCAATGTTCCTTTCTCAAGCTAAAAAGCGTATTGATAAACGCAGAGTTCAGCAGATTGTCGAAGAGATGCTTAAACGTGCTGGACTTAACAATCTTGGAATTACAACTCATAAGCTAAGACATACAGCGGCAACTTTGATGTATCAACACGGAGGAGTTGATCCTCTGGTGCTTAAAGAGGTTTTAGGACATAAAAGTATTGCCACTACTGAAATTTACACACATCTTTCCAGTGAGAATTTAAAGAAAGCTGCTGATGCCTCACCACTGGCAAATAACAAAGCTCCGAAGAAACAAGAAAATAATAAGTAAAAATTTCACCCCCTGTGGATAAGTTTTATTCACAAGAGGTGTTAATTATTTTCTATAATCATTTCTAATAAAAGGCTCGTTAATCGTTTCGTCAATAAGTAATCCATATTTTTTAGGATGTCTGTATGCATTACCGTGTACTTCGCTCTTTCTATATTCACGAATCTCATCTATCGGAAAATCAGCAATATAAATTCCTTCTGACTCTCCTGCTTCCACTATCAAAGTATCTCTGGACTTAGCTTCACCGGGATGATACGCTATGCCGTCAAATGCTGAAGAATGTCCGTTGCAGTCCGGCTTTCCATTTGGATAATTTGTAGTAGCAATTCCTACCATATTCTCATATGCTCTCGCTCTTAACTGTGATAGCCGATTGATTTCCATTGGGCAAGCATTCGGAACTAATATTATCTCAGCACCTTTGAGCATTAAAATTCTTGCACTTTCGGGGAATTCCCTATCATAGCAAATCATTGCTCCAACCTTTACTAAGCCTGAATTAGTGTTTAGATTGGCAACAAAAAAATCATCTCCTGCCGTAAGAACTTTTTCATCACCGAAATCACAGGTATGAACCTTGGCATATGTAAAAACCGGCTTTCCCGACATATCATATAGACGCATTGTGTTTCTGAAACCACTTTTGTGTTTTTCAAGAAAAGTTATTCCAATAGCTATTTCCAGCTCCTTTGCAAGACTTTGAAAACACGATAAAAATCTGCTGTCAGATGTTATTGCCAAATCATTGAGTATAGACTTGCTTTGAGGAATATTATAACCGCATGACCACATTTCAGGAAAAAGAGCGATGTCTGCACCCATTTTATTTGCTAGTCTGCAATACTCTATACTCTTGTTCAAGTTACCTTCAAGGCTGTTTTCAGGAAGAAGCTGCATAAGTGCAACTTTAATACTGTTTTCAACACTTACCACTGAAATTTTTCCTTTCACAAAATTAGCTTCCAATTACACAAACAAAATCGGTAAAGGAGGCAAAAATCTACTTTTTAATTCTGATGATTGAATTTTTTGCAAAAACTTTATCACATTCTAGAGATAATTTCATCATTGCATGATTAGCGGTATCTATTTCTTCATTTTTATCGTTATAAAGTTTATCGGCAGTAATTTTAACAGGTTCTTTACCGGGAGCTAAAATTTCAAGCTCGTCTCCCCTATTGAATTTATTTCGCTGAGTTGCATAAATCCTTCCGTCTTTACATTCATCTACCATCGCAACAACGTCATATTCTCTGATATATCCGCTGTTTTCATAATACTGAGTATTTAATTGTTCATTAGGATGACCGAAAAAGAAACCTGTACAGTAGGCTCTATGGCTCACTTTGTAGACTTCTTCTTTAATCCACAAAGGCAATTTATCATAATCATTAGGATTATTTTTAAAAAAATCAACAGCCAATCTATAAGCGTTTGTTACTACCGAAACATAATAAGCTGATTTGGCTCTTCCTTCGATTTTAAAGCTTTTAATTCCTGCCTTTGCAAGCTTGTCTAAATGCTCTATCATACACATATCCTTCGCATTAAGAATATATGTTCCTTTTTTATCTTCAAATACAGGAAAAAACTGACCGTCACGTTTTTCCTCCATAAGGTGATAACCCCATCTGCACGGCTGTGCACACTCTCCCCTGTTTGCGTCACGATTTACTAAATAGCTTGACAAAAGACATCTTCCCGAAAAGCTTACGCACATTGCTCCGTGTACAAAGCACTCAATATCCAAGTCCTTTGGGGTTTTTGATCTGATTTCAGCTATTTCATTCAGTGAAAGCTCTCTTGCCAGAACAACTCGCTTTGCTCCCATATTATAAAACTCGTTAGCAGTTACATAGTTTACAATTCCCGCCTGCGTGGAAATATGTATTTCCATATCAGGAGCATATTTTTTTATCAGTGAGAGTAGCCCTATATCATTGACTATTACAGCATCGACTTTGGCATAAACTGCATTATCTATAAACTCTTTAAAGTATGGTATTTCATCATTATGAGGTAATGTATTACAGGTCAAATATACCAAAACACCTCGTTTATGTGCGTTATCAACAGCAGTTTTTAATTCTGAATTGTCAAAATTTGATGAACCTGCTCTCATACCAAATGATTTTCCGCCGAGATATACAGCGTCAGCACCATAATCTAGTGCCGCTTCAAGCCTTTCCATATCGCCGGCCGGCGATAGAACCTCTAAATCGCTTAAATCCATTTTAATCAGCTAAACCTGCCTTTTTCAGATTCTTCTTATGTTTGGATAATGTTTTTGCAAAATAAGTCTTTTTAGTTTTTAAATTTGAACAGAAATACAGGTAATCAGTTTTTTCGGGATTTAATACTGCATTAATTGCTTCAATCCCCGGATTACATACAGGTCCTGCAGGAAGTCCGTTTGCAACATAGGTATCATAAACATCCTTAAATGCATCAAGTTCACTTTCTGTATAAGCCTTTGAATTTTCGCCTTCAACTTTAATTACCTTTTTGTAGTATTCATCAGTTGCATCAGATTCAAGTCTTGGAAAGTTTGCTGGATCGTTTAATCTGTTCATAAACACAGAAGCTACCTTTGGCATATCTTTAACGGATCCTGCTTCTGCCTGAACGATAGACGCAAGTGTGATGACCTCATCCATTGTCATACCGTTTTCATGCATTTCAGCCTTCATACTATCTGTAAACTTAGAATTAAAATGCTCTCTTACAGTCTTTACAATATTATAGCTGGAATCGTCAAGGTAGAAATTATAGGTGTCAGGATAGAAATATCCCTCCATAGTATAGAATTTTTTATTGTTATTATCATCGATAAGGCTTTCATAATCAAAACCGAATTTCTCAGTATTAAAAGTATCAATTAAATCCTGATAATCTGCAATAACACCTTTTTCCTGCAATGATTTTGCTGCGTCAAGAAGTGTAATTCCTTCAGGGAAAATTATTGATACAGTTTCAAAAGACTCCCTTTGTTCTATTAATGCATCTATTTTATCAGCATATGAAGAATTTGGTTTAAGTTCAATATCACCCGGTTTCATCAAAGCTCCTGCATCTTTTAAGTTGACAATTAACTTAAACAAAAGTTTATTATCAATTATACCGGCGTCAATTAATTGCTGTGCAATTTCATCAGTATTTGAACCGTCTTTTATATTAAGCTTAATTATTTGGTCACTTTTGTTTATTCCCAGATATTCAAGACCAAGAGAAATTCCAAAGAACGCAAGAGTAACAGACGACAACAAAACAATAATCGTAACAATAAGCCCGGTAAAAATTGAACTATTTACTTTCACTTTTTTCTTTTTTCGTGATCCTTTTGATTTATTATTTGTTGATTTATGAATATTTTTACTCTCTGCAAAGTCATTTTTTGAATAATCGATATTCAAATTAAATTTTCCTTTAGAACTGTTAATGCTATATGTTTCATCTTCATTTTTATTAATATTTTCAAAAACAGGTTCAGCAGACTCTTTTTCAACAATATTATTAACAGGATTAAGTTCTTCAGGATTAATAGGTTCAGGGTTATTTTTTTTCAGCATAATTTCGTCAACACTGAGAGATAGATCATCTTCACTTGATGATATAATATTATCCTTTGATATGCCCTGAGAAACATTTCCTAAATTCTCATCTTTTTCGTTATGTACCGTGATGTCTTCATTTTCTTCGGCAGATTTTGCTGCGAGTTTTCTTATTTCAAGGTTAGTCAAAGTTACATCAGATGAGGCAACAACATTTTTACTTTTATCCTCGCCGATAACAGAATTAAGTGCTTCTGATGCCTTTTGGCTTTCGCTTAAAAAAGCGTCTAACTGAGAATCAATATCCATATCGTCATTATTTGTGATGTTGTTAAAATTTTTTTTCGATTCATCCATTTTTACTTTCCACCTTTACACAGTATATTTTTATTTTCAGAGATTATCATATCAACAGCTATATCAGTATCAAGTCTTGGAAGTGTTTCCGTTATTAATTCTTCATAGCAAATGCCTATCTTAATTCCTATGAAATCTTTTAAAAACCTGTCATAATATCCTTTTCCGTATCCCAGTCTAAAGCCCTGATTATCAAAGCTAAGTGCAGGAACAATGCAAACGTCACATTTATCAAAGGATACATATTTTTCTCCTTCTATGCTGGGTTCTAAAATTGAAAAAGCACCTGAAATGAGATCTGAAAGAGAATTTATTCTGTAAAAAGTCATAGAATTGCTATTAATATCGCTCTTAGGAGCATAAACGGCTTTATCGGTCTTTATAAGTTTTTCTATAAGTTTTATTGTGTCGGCTTCGCTTCCTTTTGAAACATAAGCACAAATATTTTTTGCTCTTTTAATTTCCTTAAGATTTATAAGTCTTTTTAATATTTTTCTGTTCTTTTCTTCTCTTTCAGTATTGCTAATGTTATTTCGTCTTTCTAAAATATTTTTTCTAAGAATATTCTTTTTATACTGAATATCTATTTGCATTGAAGTGACGCCTCAAGAGATTCGGATTTATCCTTTGATACTAATATTTCAACTAACTTAAGTCCGAATTTAATTGCTGCACCTGCACCCTTAGCAGTAGTTATTTTCTCATCATTTATAACGAGTTCACCTGAATAACAAGCTTTACCGAGTTCATTTTCAAATCCGGGGAAGCAAGTTGCAGTTTTTCCATCTAAAATTCCCTTATGTCCAAGAATTGACGGTGCGGCACATATTGCAGAAATGTATTTATTGTTATCTGTACAAAAATCAATTGCTTTCTGAACATTTTCATTTTCTTCAAGATTAACAGTACCAGGCATACCTCCCGGAAGGATTATCATTTCTAAATTATTATCAAGTTTTATCTCTTTTGAATCTAAATCAGTGATTACCGGAATCCCATGAGCACCTCTGATTATATTAGAACCTATACCCACTGTTTTTATCTCAACATCAGCTCTCCTTAGTATGTCAACAGGTGCAAGCGCTTCAATCTCTTCAAAGCCGTTAGCTAAAAAAACATATACCATATTTCTAATTTCCTTTCTAATCTTTATTAAATATTTATCAGCCTTTTTTAAAAGTTACCATATGCTTTTCAAGTTGAAAGCAGGGATTGTAAGAGCGTTTGGATTTTCTCAGACCCTCTATTCCCAAATCCTCTTCCCTGTTTATGTATTTCAAATCAAATGCATTTGCCTTTGCAAATTCATTACATAGAGTAGGATATGCACCGTTTATATCGCTTGAAGCCTTTTCAATGTGGACAACTAAAGTATTGGAGTTGAGCTGTTCTCCTATTGTTACACCTACAATTTTATCGTTCTGATATAATACTCCGCCTTTAAGATTCATATATTCAAAGTTGTTAAAAAATGTATTAATAGCAAACTGTTCTACAATTGCTGAAAAATCATCCGTATCAGTTCTTTTATTATATCTGTCAGTAATATATTTAATACAGTCGTCAAACAAATTAGGGGTAAGTTCTTTATATTCCCACGGTTGTTTTTTGAAATTGCTTATATGGTTTCTCTTAGAATGATACTTTTTTCCTCTGAGATTTATCAAATCTTCCGCATTGTATATATAATCATAATAGTCAGGATCAGATTTAATATTTTCAATTTTATCATTAAAAACATCTTTGAGAAATTCTAAATTTTTAGTGGTTACTGAAGACATAACGAATTTTTTCCCTAATTCATTACAGTACTTGTTAAACAAATTTATAAGTTCTAAAATGTCCCCTTCGCCGGCAGGATAAGTTAAGTAAACATTTTCATCATCCTGTGTTGAAATCAGATAATAATCCTTATATCTTGAAATAACTGAATCACTAAGCCTTCTCCATGCCACATTATTAGCAAATGAGTATTCACAACCCATAAAATCAGATTTTGCTAATAGTTCGTCAATCCAAGGTTTGTCACTTAATTCAATTTCTCTAAAGTCAAACATCTTATCCTTCTTTTCATAATTTTATTTAAGTTTCTGTATTTCGTTTATAATTTTATTTGTTATATTATCAATAGAAATCGGATTATTCCCTTCAGCACATTTAATTATTTTCCAGTTTTGATGTTTGGCAGTATAGAGTGCAGTTTCGCGACAATTCTTTAGATACTCAACATCAATCTCATGAATATCCTTTTTGTTTTCATCACCGTTGTATCTTTTACTAAGAAGCTTTTGAGAGATCTCAATGGGCATATCAAGAAATATAACCAAATCAGGTTTGGGTAAGCCAAGCTTTTTATACTCATAATCAGACAGCCATTTAAGATATTCATCCCACTCGCTTTTATCACATTTAACCATCTGATATATTGCATTTGACGTTACATATCTGCTTGCCAGTATTAATTTCCCGCTATTATATGCGTCTTCCCAATAAAGCTTAAAACTTGCATATCTGTCAACAGCATAAAAGCTTGAAGCTGCATAAGCATTTACATCCTTAGCATTTTTAGAAAAATCCCCATTGAGATACATCTTAACTAAAGCTGAAGATGGTTTATCATAGTCAGGAAAGCTTATTGACTTATGTGGAATATTATTTTGTTCAAGAATACTATCAATTATTTCAAATTGAGTAGATTTTCCGCTTCCGTCCAATCCCTCAATAACTACAAGCTTATTATGCATTTCAGTAATTATGCTCCGCTGAAGCATATCTCCTTTTGATATTTTTACATTTATTATACTTTTGAAGACTCATTTTCTAGTTTAAGATTTTGATAAAATTCCTTAACCTCTTTCATTCTACCGCAGGTCATATTACCCTCGGCACACTTCCCTCTTACACATTCGGGACCGGCATTTCTAAATATTGCAGGAGCCGCTTTATAACAAAGTCTAAGCATTTCGTCAGCAAGAGCTTTTATTTCCCATTGCGCTCTCGAGCAACATCTAAGCTTGAAAAAATTCAAAAGGCTTCTTGCGTTCATAGTCATAATCATTTTTGTATCACAAGCATTTGGAAGAACAAATCTAGCGTCCTCAATAGCCTTTTTTTGAGCTTTCTTTACAGCCTCTTTATCGCTGATACCTTCTTCAATAAAAGTTTTATAGTGCTTTTCTTTAAGAATATCAGCAAGCTTATTATAACTGGAAATAGCAGAATCCATCTGCTTGTTAAACTCCTCTAAAGCCTCCGGGATTGCAGAGATTTCAGGCGGAGTTACAAATTCATAATTCTTTTCTTCAACATATCTCTGACTTTGTACAGAAAAAGAAGCAATCCTATGTCTGGTTATCTGTGCTAATAATGCTCGTGAAACCCCTTCAATTCCAAAGGTAAAAGTAATATGTTCAATAGGACTTTGATGTCCTACATCGGAAAGCATTTTAAGAAAATCTATTGTTTTTTCTTCAGTAAGTCCATCTAACAAAGTATCGATATCCGAGCTAGCATAGCACAATTTTGCAGCGGCTGCAACTGTTTTTTCCGGCTCCGGAGTATGTGTGAGTAAAGTAACTTTCATTTTTATATCAGTCCTTGTATAAAGTTAATTAATTATATCATTTCACAAGATAAAAGTCAAATAAAGCAAAAATCGGCAAGATAATAATCTTACCGATTTTATATTAAGTATGCTTTATACTATTCAGCATTTCCTCAGCACTTGCAAGAGTTTTTTCAGAAATATTTTCACCGCTGATAATTCTTGCTATTTCACGTTTTCTGTCCTCAAGCGATGTTAATTCATAAACATAGGTTTTAGTTTTTCCGTTTTCCTCTTTCTTTTCAATAAGCATATGCGTATCGCCGGATACGGCTATTTGTGCCAAGTGAGTTACGCATATAACCTGTCTGTTTCTTGATATCTCATGAAGCTTTGTTCCTATTTTTTGCGCTGCACGTCCGCTTACGCCAGTGTCTATCTCATCAAATATCATTGTAGGCGTATTATCCTTTTCGGCTATTGCACTTTTAAGAGCAAGCATAATGCGAGATAATTCTCCGCCAGAAGCAATTTTAGCAATAGGTTTTGCTGTTTCTCCTAAATTTGCGGATATCAAGAATTCTATATTATCCATTCCGTGAATTGTCAGCTTGCCTTTTACATTGGCAATCTCCAGTTTGACATTAGGCATATTTAGAAATTCAAGTTCAGAGGTTACTTGATTGATAAATCTTTTTCCTGCTTGTTCTCTTTTTTGAGATAGAATTTTGGCTTTTTTTGATGTTTCTTCAAGGATTTCATCTCTTTTAGTTCTCAAATTATCTATATCGTTGTCGTCACCTGTCAAAATGTCAAGTTCTTTTACTGATTCATCAAGTCTGTTAAATACATCTGATAGACTTGGTCCGTATTTTTTCTTAATGTTTATTATATTGTCGTTTCTTGCTGAAATATATGCAAATCTTTCAGGGTCAACATCAAGATTGGACATGATGTGACTTAACTCTCCGGATATATCGTCAATCTCAATTCTTGCTGATTTGATTCTATCAATAATGGGTTCCAAATTTGGCAGAATATCTGAATAGTTTTCCAAAGCGTCAACAGAGCTGAAAAGTTTGTTGTTTATTCCTTCATCATTTTCAATTAGGTCAATAACCTCATTTACAGCGAGTCTTACTTCAACAGAGTTATTTGACAATGTAAACTCTGCTTCAACATCTTCGTCCTCATTTTCCTTTAAATCAAGAGAGGATATTTCATCTACAATTCTTTTTAGCTCTTGTATTCTTTCTATTTTATTTTGCTGACTTAATGAAACCTGTTTTATCTGTTTCGAAACAGCCTGAAGATTTCTAAATGACTTCTGATAATCATCAAGATCCTGCTCTAGATTTCCGAAAGCGTCAAGTATTTCAATATGCTTCTGCGGAGACAATAGGATCTGACTGTCGTGCTGTCCGTGTACGTTAACCAAAAGCGCTCCAAGTTCTTTGAGCATAGAGAGATTGACAGGTCTTGAATTTATACGTGCCACACTTCCCCCATCGGCAGAAATTTCCCGGGAAATAATGAGCTCTCCATCGCTGTCAAATCCGTTTTCGGAAAGCAATGCCGAAACTTCATCTGATATATTATTAAATACTGCTGAAATAACTGCTTTTTTAGTGCCTGACCGAACAATATCTTTAGTTATACGCTGACCCAGTACTGCATTAATTCCATTTATTAAAATAGATTTTCCTGCTCCGGTTTCGCCGGTAAATACATTCAATTTATTTCCGAATGTTATTACAGATTTTTCAATAACAGCAAGATTCTCTATATATAGTTCCGTGAGCATTGATACTCAATCTCCCTTTCATAATTTTAAAAGACCTATCTTAAAGCTATCCAATAAGATAACTGTTAAGTAATCCTACAAATTCTATGGCAAAAGATTCGCTCTTTAACACAACAAATATAGTATCGTCTCCGGCAATCGTACCCACAACTGATTCAAAATCAGCACTGTCCAGCTTTGCACAAACTGCCTGTGCCATTCCTGCATTACACTTTATAACAACAATATTTATTGCAAAGCTTACTGATACGACCGCCTCATTAAAAATAGTTTTTAAAAGCTCCAGAGGACTTTTCCCCTTATCTCTTATATTGCTGGGAATATCGTATTTGTAAATACCGTCAGCAGAAACAGTTTTAATTAAGGAAAGTTCCTTGATATCTCTTGATATTGTAGCCTGTGTCGCAGCAAATCCATAATCTTTGAGCTTTTTTTGAAGTTGCTGCTGTGTAGAAATATTACTGTTTGCAATAATATTTAATATTGTCTTTTGACGTCTTTCCTTAGACATTATTATTTATCCTCCATAACAGCTTTTAAAGGACGCATAAGCTTTGAGTTAACTGAATCAAAAAAGCTTCCGCCCTTTATATCAATTAGTTTAATAAATTTATCAGATGTAGAAATTGTTAAAATATCTTTAGAAGATATATCATCCTTAGTTATACCGTCAACCGAAAGACCAAAGTATTCGCCGGTGTTTGTAAAAAACTTAACTGCCAGTTCAGAAGACTTTGCAAATACCATTGTTCTCGACAAAAGAGAATGAGGACAGATAGGAGTAAACTCAATACATTCCATATCAGGTTCTATTATCGGACCTCCGGCTGAAAGAGAGTAAGCGGTTGCACCTGTTGGTGTTGAAAAAATCAAACCGTCAGCTCTTATTGAAGATACGATTTTATTCGATTTTGAAACTTCAAAATCAGAGATTTTACTATGAGGAGGCTTTGAAACAACTATGTCATTCAATGCAGTAAAGGTTTTTTTTCTTCCATCTTGTTTTGTTACTGCACCGTCAAGCATAATTCTTTTTTGGATAACATAATCTCCTGTGCAAAGATTCTCCAAAAGTTCAAGTTCATTATGCTCAAGAGTACACATAAAGCCAAGGCGTCCGCAATTAAGACCAAGAATCGGTTTTTCATATTTTGATGCAACTGAAGATGCTTTCAATATTGTTCCGTCACCGCCAACAGCCAATATTACATCGCATTGTGATACAAGTTTATCCTCACGAGAAAATTCTATAAAATTAATGTCAGAAAAATCTGACTGATATTTATTTGACATAGAAAGTTCCGCTTTATTTTTTCTAAGTATATCTGCAGCCTTGCGTATATAAATTTCACTATTATCCTTTTTCAAATTGGGTAATATATAAATATTCAACAGATTTTCCTCCTTATTTTATTTTAACGCTTCAAATCCACAGTTTATTATAGAGTCCAAATTAAAATGATTATTTAATTTTTCTTTTATTTTTTTAACATATACAAGATATTCAATATTACCGTTTCCTCCTCTTATAGGCGAAAAAGTAATATTTAAAATGCTTAGTCCGGTATCAACAACTATATCCAATATTTTCTTAAGTACTTTGATATGTACTTTTCTGTCTTTAACTATACCCTTTTTTGAAAGATATTTCTTCCCTGCCTCAAATTGCGGTTTTACAAGTAAAACTGCTTCACCATCATCTGATAACACATCAAAAACAACAGGAACAGCATATGATAATGATATAAATGAAAGGTCAACTGAACAAAAGTCAATCTTTCTTTCAAACATTAATTTGGTTACATCCTTTATATTAGTATTTTCAATATTCTTTACTTTTGAATTATTCAACAAACTTAAATCAAGTTGATTTTTTCCTACGTCAACTGCGTAAACATATACTGCTCCGTTTTGAAGCATACAATCGGTAAATCCGCCAGTTGAAGCTCCAAAATCCACACATACCTTACCATGTAGATCAATATCAAATTCTAAAAGCGCCTTTTCAAGCTTTAAGCCGCCCTTACCTACATATTTAAGCGTTTCGCCGATAATTTTTATTTCATCATTCCGTTCAGCTAAAAAAGCTGCTTTTGTTACAATCCTGCCATTAATGCTGACAGAAGCATTTTTTATCATATTTTGCGCCTTAGAACGCGTTTTTGCAATTCCTCTGTTTACTAATTCTACATCCAATCTTTCACTCATATGAATATCTCCGAGTTAAGCTTTTTATAAATTTGATTACCTGATAAGCCTAGATGTTCAAGTGAAGATTCAACTGATGCCTGAGGTACAAAGTCATATATTGCTGTGCATTTTAAATTGTGTATTTCATTTTTAAGCCTTTGAGAAACTGAACCGTTATAGTAACACTCCTCAAAAAAATAAACTTTTTTATATGACTTAATTATTTTTATTATATCCTCATTAGTGCAATTGAGATTAATAAGCTTTAAAACGTCAATTGTTTTATTATCAGTTTTTAGTTTATCAAAAGCAAAAGAAACCTCATTGAATAGCCTGCCGTAAGTTATTACAAGAACATCTGAGTTGTTTTTAAATAATTCATAATCTGTTGATATGTAATCGCTTTTTAAACTGAATACTTTTTCTTTACCTCTGGGATAACGAACAGCCACTATACCGGAATTATCATAAAGTCCTTTTGATATGCATGCTTTCAACTCATTATAATTGCTTGGAGAATAAATAGTAACATTCGGTATAGTTGATAAAAATGAAATGTCAAAAATCCCCTGGTGAGTAACTCCGTCCTCACCTACAATTCCTGCTCTATCGATACCTATTAACATATGCTCATTTGATATTGCCAAATCATGCAGAAGTTGATCGTATCCTCTTTGAAGAAAAGACGAATATACTGCAAATACAGGAAGCTTACCCATTGATGCCAGACCACCCGCAAAAGTCAATGCGTGTTCTTCAGCAATACCCACATCAAAAAATCTGTTTTTATGTGCTTTTGCAAATATGTCCAAACCTGTTCCGTATTTCATTGCCGCTGTAATTGCACATATTCTATCATCGCTTTCCGCTAAACGGGAAATCTCACAGCCGAAAACAGATGAAAAGCTGTCGCATTTAGACGCATCAGAACCGCCTGTCTTAAGTTCAAATGCACTTACTCCATGGTATTCTCCGGGATTTTTTTCGGCAGGAGCATAACCTTTGCCTTTTACAGTATTGACCTGAACAACAACAGGCTTGTATAAAGATTTAGCGGCCTTCAATGCATTCTCAAGTTCTTCGATATTGTGACCGTCAACAGGACCAATAAACTCAAATCCCAAATCTTCAAAAAGAGTAGTTCTGAAAATAGAATTTTTAACAGTATCCTTTGAAAATTTAAGGGTCTGTTTTATAGGCTGACCGACAACGGGAATGCTGTCAAGAGCACGTTCAACAATAGTTTTTGTCTTTTTATAAGATTCCTTAGTTCTGAAATTAGAAAGATATTTGGCAAATGCACCAACATTTTTAGAAATCGACATCTCATTATAATTTAAAATTACAATCAAATTGGTATTACTTTTACCGGCATTATTAAGTCCTTCAAAGGAAAGACCTCCGGTTGCTGCTCCATCCCCGATTACAGCAATAGTATGGTGATTATCTCCGTTCATTTTCATTGCGGATGCAATACCTAATGCTGCTGAAACAGAATTAGAGCTGTGTCCGCTTATAAAAGCGTCATGCTCAGATTCGCTCGGCTTGCAAAAACCCGATAATCCATTTTCTTTTCTTAATGTATGAAAATCCTTAAGACGTCCAGTTAAAATCTTATGAGTATACGACTGATGACCTACATCCCATACAAACTTGTCACTTGGAGAGGAAAATACCCTATGCATCGCAAGAGTAAGCTCAACAGTTCCTAAATTTGAAGATAAATGCCCTCCGTTTTTAGAAACCGTACTAATAAGTATATCACGAATAGCTTTACACAACCTTCTGCACTGCTCGTAATTAAGCAGTTTTAAATCATCCGGAAGATTCATTTGTTTAAGCTTTTCCTCAAATATATTTATCATTATTAACTCCATTCTTTCTATAAATTTGTGCATAAACTAAAATATTTCGCACGAATTATATAAAGATTTTAATTTTCCTTTATTTTTTTCTGTTCAAAAGATAAGTTGTTAAATCTACCATTAACTCATTGTTATCAAACTTTTCAAGAATTTTTAATGCTTCCAGCGTTTGATGACGTGCAACATCCTTTGCCTTATCCAAACCGACTAATGAAACATAAGTGATCTTACCGTTTTCTTTATCACTTCCTATCGGCTTTCCCAAATCGTCAAAGTTTCCCTCAACGTCAAGAATATCATCTGTTATCTGAAACGCATATCCAAGTCTTTTTCCATAAGCTCTTGCATCTTCAATAGTTGCTTCATCTGCGTTTGCCATAATACAGCCTATAACACAAGAAGCTTCTATAAGACGGCAAGTCTTAAGTTCATGTAAAAGATTAAGATTCTGAATGTTAAAGTTTTTCATCTTAACAGAATACATATCAAATGCTTGTCCGCCTATCATTCCGTTTATTCCAACCGCATGTGAAAGTTCGTCAACCAGTTTCACAGCAATTTCCGCTGAAATCTTTGAATCCTTATAAGCATTTGCAATTATCTCAAACGGAAGAGTATTTAACGCATCACCCGCTAAAAGAGCCTCTGCCTCTCCAAACTTTTTATGACATGAAGGCAGTCCACGGCGATAATCATCGTCATCCATACACGGTAAATCGTCATGTATAAGTGAAAAACAATGTATAAGCTCTATACAGCAAGCGATTTCATAAAGATTTTCAAAATTTCCTTTGCACATTCTGCAAAATTCAATGGCTAAAATCGGTCTTATTCTTTTACCGGGACTAAGCAAAGAATATTCCATTGCCTGCATAACTTCTTTTTTATAGAATTCTTTTTCCCTTGTAAAACTGTAAAGCGTACTTTTTATCTTATCCTGATACTCATGGATTTGCTTTATATATATTTCTTGCATTTTTTTATATTATGCTCCATATGGAGCAAATCCTCCTAATTTCCAATGTTTTGACGTTTATGTAAAATTCAGACCTTACCCTGCTTGTGTTAATGATTATCGTCTATTGTTTCAACAACGATTTTTGCTTCTTCAAGCTTCTTTTTACATTCACCAGAAAGCGTAACGCCCTCTTTAAACTTCTCAAGCGATTCTTCTAACGTTAAATTTCCTGATTCAAGCTCGGAAACAATTTCATTAAGTTTATTCAAAGCTTCTTCAAATGTCATATAAAACAACTCCTGTATAAATTAGTCGATATTTTTATTCTTTACTTCTGCAGTAATTGATGAATCGGAAAATTTTATGTCTACCATATCTCCCAAAGAAACATCATCAGCCCCAGCAATAACCTTTTCTCCTACCATTGTAATAGAATAACCTCTGCTCAGTACCCTAAGGGGACTGTATGAGTCAAGCAAAGACGCTGAAGAAGAAAGCTTACCTCTGCATTTAGATAATTTATTATCAATTGATCTTTTCAACCGATCTTCAACATTTTGCAACCTAATAACATCTATTTCCATACGTCTTTTTGGAGAAGCGGAAAAAAATCTTCCGGAAGCTGAATTTAACAATATATCACTATCTGATATTTTACTTTTCATAATTTTTTTCATTCTGTTTTTAATACTGTCAATAGCAGTATATAACTCTGAAATATCAGGTGATGCCATCTCAGCTGCAGCAGAAGGCGTAGGAGCACGCAAATCAGCTACCAGATCTGCAATAGTTATATCTGTTTCATGTCCAACTGCTGAAATTATTGGTGTTTCTGAATTGAAGATTGCATCTGCCACTTTTTCTTCATTAAATGCCGATAAATCTTCAGCCGACCCACCTCCTCTTGCAAGAATAAGAGTATCAAGATGTGCAGAATCAGCAAGCATAAGCGCATCTGCTATGCTATCTTTAGCATCTATCCCCTGTACTAAAGTAGGAAAAACATATACCTTGCAAATAGGATAACGTCTGTTGAGTATATTCAAAATATCCTGTAAAGCTGCACCTGTTGTTGAAGTTATAATACCGATGGTTTTTGGAAAATACGGAATCTTTTTCTTAATTTCAGTATTAAAATATCCCTTCTCCTTCAATTTTGATTTCAGCTTATCAATTGTCTCAGTAACCGCACCCAATCCCAAAGGCTGAATATCAGTAACAATTATCTGATATACTCCGTCACGCTCGTAGCAATCTATATTTCCAAGCGCCATAATATTAAGCCCGTTTTCAATATTAATTCTAAGATTTTTTGCAGCATTTGAAAACATTATTGCTTTAAGCGAACTGTTTTCATCTTTAATAGTAAAGTAAATATGTCCTGATGAATAGCTCATTTTCAGATTTGATATCTCACCCTTTACGGCAACGCCATTAAGTCTTGCATCACCGCGTATTTTACTGGCAATATATCTGTTTATTTGGGAAACTGTTAAAATAGCGCTCATTAAATCAATTCCTTCTTAATTGCTGCAAACAAAGCAGTTCCTACTGCATTATCACACGAAAACTCAGGTTCTGCAAAATATACATTACTGATTTTCTTCAGTATTTTGTCTTTAATGATATTATCAGACATCACTCCGCCTGCATAAATTATCGGAGCGTCTATATGATCTTCTCTTGCTTTTTTTGACATAGCAATAATAGTATCGCTTATATAGGTTAAACAATAATTTGCAACGTCACAGGACTTTTCATCGTCTTTCAGCATTTTTTCACATATATTCTGCAAACCTGATAAGCAACAGTTATTATCTCTAATGGCAGGATTGGTTTTATAAGACTTACTGCTTGAAAGCGCAAGCTTTTCAATTGCTGCACCGCACGGAAAATCCAAACCCAGTTTAACCCCTATTCTGTCGATTGCTTGTCCTGCATTTAAGTCAAGAGAAGTGCCGATTTCCGTAATACTTAAAACATCGGTAGCCGACGGCTCACATAGCAGGCAGTCAGTTGTTCCACCGCTTATGTGAAATGCTAAAAAGCTTACTTTATTTCTAATTAAATCAAGTTTATCTGATGAAAATAAAGCAGAAAGAATATGTCCTGCTTGATGAGATGTTTTGTATATATCAATTTCAGAAAGCTTTGAAAAAGAGCTTGCAAAACTTTCTCCAACCAGAAAACACGGCATATACGAATTCTTAAACAGTCTGGGACTTTTTGATACACCGACAGCTTTGATATCAGAACGTCTTAAATCATTATTCTTCAAAAGATTTGATATAACAATAGGTAACTGCTTGGTATGATGAAATACGGCGTCTGACTGTCTGATCCCAATCTCTCCGCTTTTCACCGGGAGAAGCATTTTAGACTGATAAACCGACATGGTGTCTGTATCAATAATCGATACAGAAGTAGTATAATTACTTGTATCAATGCCTAATACATTATTCATTAATAGAAACTCCTTCGCTTCGTGAATAAGCGCCTAAAGCTCCGTTTATGAATTTTGCATCTGTATCAAACGCATACTTTTCAGCTATGGCAACAGCTTCAGAAATTGCAACATTTACAGGAACATTCTCCGAATATTTAGCCTCATAAATTGCCAGCCTGAGTATTGATAAATTAATCTTAGGAATACGCTCTATACTTCTTTTCTGACTGAACTGTGATATTATATTATCAAGTTCTTCTAAATGTTCAAACACACCTTTTACTATTTTTTTTACCTCATCATTTACCTTAATATTTTCCGATTCCTCTGCAATATTGAATAATTCATCCAATTTATAATTACCAAAGGATTTTTCATAAATTAATAAAAATGCTGATTCTCTTATATTCCTTCTTGACAAACTCACTTAATTATACACTTCCTTTAAAACCACATCAGCCCCAATATCATTAACGATAATGAGGCAGTGTGAATTAATTATATTTTACATCAGAAATAGTTACATTAACCTTTGATACAGTCACGCTGGTCATAGACTGGACCTCATTTTTTACCTTATTCTGAACCTGCTCAGCAACCGATTTAACTTTAGCTCCGGGATTCACAAAAAGATAAATTGAAATTTCAACAGTATCATTTACAAATTCAATATCAATAGAATCTAAGTTTGCCTTAGAAAAAAACAAATTCTTAATCATCTTTTTTTTAGCATTAGCAATAGAGCAAACACCTTCAATTTCAAGTGCAGCATTCTTTGTTATTGTTGATATAACATCTTCACTGACTTTAAGCTGTCCCTGAACTTTGTCGTTTTTAAATCTCATAGCTTACTCCTCCATTTAATGGTGAAATATAATCGCTCTTTGTGCTATTATACCATTAAAAAGAGATTAACACAACTATTTTACATCAAAAATTTTAATGTTTTCGTTTAAAACATCTACTTCTCCTAACAAAATATCCTTAATCTGTGCAGCTTGTGCAGTTTTAAGTCCGTCAGATTTAACAACAATATTGGCACTTGTTCCGTCAAGATATACTACGCAATCTTCATATCCTGCCGCCTTAATAAGATTTTCGATCTTACTTTCCGATTCAATCAGCTTTGATATATTTGCTGCTTGTTCAGAAGCAACTTCTTTCTCTTCATCTGTTGAATCTCCGCCTCCGATTATTGTTTCAAGGGTCTGTGCTGCTTCATCTCTGGATGTCATTCTGTCAAGTCTTGCTTGTGCAAAATAATCATTCTTATCACTTGTTTCATTAACAAAGTCTGCCACGCCGTAATTAGATGATTTTGTGTTTACTACCTTTGTTGTTTTAATACCATTGTTGTCTGTATTTACAGCATAATTCACATAGATTGCCAGTCCCAAAAACAATGTTAAGCTGGCTAGAATTATTTGTTTCTTTCCCACAATAAAATTCGGAATTTTCATGATGTCTCCTCCATATTTAACCTTTTTCAACACAAATGTTGTTTGTTGATATATTTAAAGCTGATGATACAGCTTTAATAACACGTTCCTTAACTTCTATATTCCCTCCGCCTGAGCAGACGATAACCACGCCTTTTACCTTTGGCTCAATTATTTTTTTTACCAGTGCTGTTTCATTACCGTCAGAATCAACAATGATTACCTTGTTTTTATATTTATCACTTTTGCTGTCGTTGTTTTCATCTGTTTCAGTATCTATATCCTCAGCATATACATATTCTGTTGTTCCATCTAAAGTAAGCATCAGAGATACATTGCCTACACCGTCGATTTTACTTATAATTTCTTTCAGTTCCTTTTCCGTTTCCGTTTTAAAGCTGCTTGAATATGATGTTTCAGCAACTGAGTATGTTACTTCTTTTCTTTTTTCTGATTTATTATCTGGAATTATTTCAGATAATCCAATCAGAACAATTCCTGCTATTCCAATTAAGGTTATAGCCATTATTTTTTTTGAAAGTCCCTTTTTGCTTTTAAGCTTGTCAGTTATTTGAACAAATGATCTGTTAAAGTTACTCTTCATATTCGTAAAATTCAACTTTTGATTCTCCAATATTATTTTTCAGTTCTTCTTCAATTTTTTCTTTTTTCTCCTTGGATATCTCTTTTGATTTAATATAAATCTTTGTCTTTTCAACTTCTATTGAATTATATTCATATACATCAGCTTGTATGACAACTTTTTTTATATTTTTATCTATTATCTGAAGCTTTTCCAGTACCTTGTTTTCAAGGGTTTTTTTCAATACATTCTCATATGACTTATTCACACTTTCATTAAGCTCATTATATTCTTTTAAATCAGTTATTTCATTCAGATCCGGAATTCTAAGTTCCAAATCAGCTCCAATAAACGGTGTAAGCATTGAAACAATAAGTATCAATGCTAAAATTTGCTTAATGTTTAACCTAAAACTCTCGCTTGGCGATATATAGTCAAATATAGTTGCTGTTAGTCCTACAAAGCAGAACGCAGTGGTTACACTTTTAATGAGTTCCATTTTTTTAATCACCTGTTATTATTAAACCATATTAAAGCTGAGAAGCATTACTACTGCTGTTGATATTATGAAAATAAGAGTAAAGCAAGATACCACGCCGAGCAAAACAGACAAAACATTGTTGATACCTCTAAGTAATGATGATATCCTGTTTTGTTCAAAAAAAGCTGATATTACCGCAGAAATCCAAATAGAAAACTTTATACAAACTACCATTACAACAGGTTTAAGTGCCGTCACAAGAATAATTACTATCCCCAAAACACCAACACTGTTTTTAATAAGCGACAAGCTTCCCATTAAAGTTGAATAAGCGTCTGACATAGCACCTCCCACAACAGGTATCATACTTGACGCTGCATATTTTGCAGCCTTTACACCGACTGTATCCACGGAAGTTCCTATTATACTTTGAATTGATGTTACACCTATAAATACAGTAGTTATAAGACCTAATGTCCATTTGGCAGCACTTAATAATCCTCTTGAAAATCCGTTTACAGACAGATTAGGATTGATAGATTCAACAATGGAAGATGCAAGACTGAAGCTTATAAATGGAACTAATAAATAATCAATTATGAATGTTATTATCTCACATAAAAATAAAACAAGAATATAATAAGATACGCCGCTTGAAGTGTTACCGCAGGTTGCTACCACGCTTGAAAAAATAGGAACGTAAGACATTATAAACAATGACAGATTTGATATTGTACTTTTAACAGATTCTATACAATTACTTATGGTTTCAAATAGAATTGCTGTGCAAGAAAGTACACTTATTATACTAATTATATTTAACAGATTAGAATTGCTGTTTAAAATTCCTGTTGAAACTGATGTGAAAACAATTACTAAAAGCAATGCTCCCAAAAGTTTAAGCGGACTAGATAAAAAATCCCTTACAAGATTTAATATGTAATCGATCCAATCGCTTACCCCGACCTTAGAAGCAGATTCAGGATTATCTATTGATATTTCGTTGTCATCTAAAAAATCCTCTGCTTCATCAGGTGTATCTGATTTTATTCCGCATTCAATTTCCTGTGTGATTTCCTTTTGAGCTATTTCTGCATCATTTTCAAGAGTTTCTGCATATCCGTTAATTTCTCCTGTTAAGCATATAATTATAAACGATATAAAAAATATTATTATTTTTTTCATAGATCCTCAATTTAACAATTCTTCAATCAAAGAAATTACCGCAGAATATATAGGAAGAGATATGAGCAGAATTGTTACCTTCCCAAAAAGCTCAACTCCTGTACACATAGCGTTTTCGCCTGAATCTCTGCAACAATCACACCCAAGCTGTGTTATATAACTTATTCCAACTGACTTAAATAATATTTCTATATACTCATCACTAATACTGGTCTTTGAAAACAGCGTATCAATAGTATCGGATATATCAGAAAAGCTGATAATTACCATCATAAAAATATATCCTGCAACAAATATGCCTATTAGCATTGATATTTCTTTATTGTCCTTTTCCAGCACCTTGCAGATAATTGACGCCATAATGCAAAGTGCAGCTACTGAAATAACATTCATTGTTTTCTCCGTCTGCTTAATGATAAAACTCACAAATCAAAAACATCCTTTATAGTATCAAATAATGAAGCAATCTGATTTACTATAATTACAAG
Source organism: uncultured Clostridia bacterium (assembly GCA_947584375.1). Lineage (GTDB taxonomy): Bacteria > Bacillota > Clostridia > Oscillospirales > Ruminococcaceae > UMGS1601. The sequence continues at coordinate 132,128 of CANPWL010000002.1, forward strand.
CACTATGATTAGTCCTGCTAAAGTAACCATCATTGCTTGCTCGTCACGCTCTGCACGCTTTAAAAGCTGATTTAATACCGCAACGATTATTCCTACTGCGGCAATTTTAAAAACTAAATCAATCTCCATAACTTCTCCTGCTTATATATGTCTTAAACTACGACAGAATTATTGATATAAATGCACCAATTAAAACTCCAAATGAATTATACATTCTGCACTTAGAGTTCTGTTCGGATTTGAGTGTTTTAATTATGTATTCCAACTGTTTTATATATCCGTCGATTATAGAAATCTGTCCATCCAAGTAAGCGGTTCCAAGTTCGTTTATAAAGCCTGTGAACAACCGCTTGTCTTCATCTTTTAAAAACATATTATTGTTACATTCAGACTTAATACGTCTTTTATAATCAGAACATAAAAATGCTTCCTTAGATATAAAAAAGCCTTCTAGCCTCTTATTTTTTGCCAGTGAAGAAAAAAGCTCATCTACTGTCAGGCTTTGGGACTCAATCATAATTTTAATGCTTATAAATATTTCATTTATTTTCTCTAAAATTTGTATACGTTTTTTAAATTTTGACGATAAATAAATACCGGTAAATGCCGACGCCAAAAACACAAGCATTATTCCTGCTGTTTTTACTATCATAGCTTTATTAAAAAACCTTTCCTCTTTTTATTTATTATATTTTAGTCTTTTATTTTCCTTATGCTGATAATTTTTCCTAAGTTGATTCCTGTTCCGAGTAAAATAACATAATCAAAAGCTTTTCTATTAAATAATTCTTTCATATATGGCTTTTTGAAAGCGTCATCAATGCTGATTGAGTGCATTGTAGCTATAATACTGACACCTGAATTTATTGCATAATCAAGAGCTTCTAAATCGTCTTTCGTTCCTATTTCATCACATACGATAAGCTGAGGTGACATAATCTTTACAGCTGATAACATCCCATAGTACTTAGTATACGAATCAAAAACATCAGTAAAATTTCCTATATTATTCTGAGGTGACGACTTAAACACAGCTGATATTTCATTCTTTTCATCTATGAGTGATATTCTCTTTTTCATACCTATTTGCCTGCACAAATCTCTTAACAGTGTTGTTTTTCCGCTGGAAGGCGGTCCTAAAATCAATACGTTTTTTAAAATTGAAAGATTAAGCTTGTTTATCAAATCGTCTGCAATCCCAAAAATCTCTCTGGCTATCCTTATGCTTATTCCTGATATGTTTTTTAGAGTATCAATTTTACCGTTCTCATCTAAAACCGCCGTACCGCAAAATCCTACTCTGTTTCCTCCGTCTGTTATTATATAACCTAAAGAAATTTCTCTCTTAAAGCTGTATATTGTATTTCTGAGTGCTGTTTTATAAGTATAGTCTATGTCCTCTTCTGTCACGTGAATTGCAATTTTATAATCATCAGAAAAACATCCCTCGTCAGTTATATAATATTCATATTCTTTAACAACTGCCGTTAAATACTTACGGTTTCTTAACCGTATCTCATTAATTTCTGCCTTATCTATGTCTGACATATTATAAAAAGGCTGTGCAAGCCTTGGCGTAAGCAGTCTTAAAGCCTTGTCCAATTTACTTTTTTGTCCTTGCATATTTAATATCCTCTCTTTTACTTTTAAAAGTGTTTGTATTTAATCCTATGTGACAAGCTATTATTTTATTACAAAAAAATAAGACAGATAATGATTTCTCAATACCTGTCTTAATATATTATTGTAAAATATAGGCTTATTATTGTTTTTCCATTTCTCTTTTTATACTCATTAAAATAGCACACTCAAGTCGTTTTCTCTGAATTTTACAAGATAATTTGTGAGCCTTTAATATATCTCCTTCATAAAGATAGTTGTTAGCGTTACATCCTCCGCTGCAATAGAATTTTGCCCAGCAGTCTTTACAATCATCCTTTGCATAAATATGAGTTTTAGCAAACATATTCTTTATATTCAAATCAAATGTTTTCTCGTGAAGATTACCCATTTTGAATTTTTCAATTCCTACAAACTGATGACAAGGATAAATATCTCCGTCAGGTGTAACCGCAACATATTCATTTCCGCTTCCACAACCCCTAAGACGTTTTATTGCACAGGGTCCCTGATTCAAGTCAAGCATGAAATGAAAGAAATTACAGAAGCCGCCGTCTTTTTTAATTTCGGATAACTTATCAACAAGAATATCATATTCTTCACTTATCCTATCAAGATCCGCATCGGTAATTGCATATGGCTCAGTTTCATCACCCATAACAGGTTCAACAGAAATCTGGTCAAATCCGCACTCATAAAGATGAATTACGTCATTTGAAAAGTCAAGATTATATTTAGTGTAAGTTCCTCTTACATAATAATCTTTGTTTTTGTCACGCTTTGAGACCAATTCTTTATATTTGTCAATAATAGCATCATAGCATCCGCTTCCGTCTACACGCACTCTCATTCTGTCATTTATTTCTTTTCTTCCGTCTATTGATAAAACGACATTTGACATTTCCCTGTTTATAAAGTCAATTTTATCATCACTTAGCAATAGTCCGTTTGTAGTTATAGTGAATCTGAAGGTCTTGCCAAATTCATTTTCTTTTCCTCTTGCATACTTAACAATTTCCCTGACAACATCAAAATTCATAAGAGGTTCGCCGCCGAAAAAGTCAAGCTCCAGGTTTTTCCTGTCCCCCGATTGTTCAAGCAGAAAGTCTATTGCCGCTTTCCCTGTATCTAAATCCATAAGCTTTCTACCTTCCCCGAAATCTCCGGTTGAAGCAAAGCAGTATTTACATCTTAAATTACAGTCGTGAGCAATATGAAGACACATCGCTTTTACAGGTGACGCAACAGCATAATCAGCGAACTTTTCATAATCATCCTCACTGAAAAGAATTCCATCGTTATATAACTCAACAATTTCATCAAAACATTCTTCGATCTCATTTAATGAATATTTTCCTGTGAGTTTGCTTACTACTTGCTCTTTACACTTTTTATCAAGTGGAAGCGATATATTTTCAATAACTTCATATGTAATATCATCAACAATATGAACTCCTCCGGTATTAACATCTAAAACAATGTTGAATCCCTTTAATTTGAAACAATGTACCATTTTATAATGCTCTTTTAAGAGCAGACCTCCTTTGATCTATTCTGCACAAAAATTAAAGGGACAAATCCTGTCCCTTTAATAAATATTATCTTCATAAGACAATTAATAATTAAGCATCTTTTTCACATTTTTGATTTGCAACCGTGCATGATGTCTTACAAGCGGACTGGCATGAAGCCTGACAGTTTCCGCATCCGCCTTTAGCAGCAGTCTTCTTTAAATTTGCTTTATTTATAGTCTTGATATGTTTCATTTTTATTCCTCCGAATTTTGTTTTTTTCAGTATATCACAAATAAAGAATAATGTCAATATCTATGGTATTTTGAATTTGCACCTACTATTCCGCCTATTGCACCGCACACAAGAGTAAGAATAAGCTTTGAAGTGGCGCTGAATGACAATACAGTATCAGCAAAAATTGCTCCGAATATCACAATTACGCAAAACATCATAAATCCGCACAAAGCGCCTCTGTAAATTCCCTTATTGTGTTTTCGTCTTGAACAAATATATCCGCCAAAATAAGTTCCCGCCCCTAGTGCAACAGTAGAAAGCAATTTAACCACTTTATTCGGAGCATCAATCTTTGTTAGAATAAACGAAAAAAACATAAGAACAAGCAAAGTTATTATAAAACCTGCAATTATGGCTAAAAAAACAAAAAATATATCCTTTTTAACTGTTGATGAGGAGCGTCTTCTGGTATTGGTAAGCAAAAAAATCCCTCCTAAAGTCTCAACAAGGGACGCAGCCCGGTTGTCTGGTCTATAATATAAATACCGTTATAACTGAAAATGCTGCTGTATAAAAGCAGTATATCTCAATTAATCATAATAAACTTTATTCAGGATTTTTAAAAAATATTACTATTTTATTGATCTTCGTGAACAGTCAAGTTCTGAGCAATAGCCCATTTCTTAACACGGATTTTACTTCTGTCTCCGCCTGTTTCAACAACAACGGTATCGTCCTTTATTGAGAAAACAATACCCACAACTCCGCCGGCTGTAACAACTTCATCACCGACCTGAAGATTCTTTCTCATAATAGCGTCCTGCTTATCCTTTTTTCTCTGAGGTCTTATAAGCAGAAAATAAAATACTACAATGATTAAAATCAATGGTAAAAGGCTTACCAAAGACATTGCCGAACTAGCATTGGATCCTGCTAAAGTATTAATAAAAATATTCATTGATTTTTTTCCTCCTAATAAAATTTCCTTTTTATTATATCAGCATTTTAATATAAAGACAAGTCCTTTTATAAAAAATTCAGCATTGTAAATCAAATTTATTACAGTTATTCTGACAATTCTTTTGTTATAAAGGTATACTCAGACTCAACTCTTTCAGTAAATTTGCTATCAGCGGAAAACAAATTTTTATAGTTATATACAGCAACTCCACCGTAATTTGAAAGTTTTTTTGCATCATTGATTTGCCGTGCAATAATCCCATCGTTGTTAATGTATTCGTCTTCGGATATAACTTTATATTCTGCCAAACCTATTATGAGTTTTATATTATCGTTAGTTTTTAGCTTATCCCATCTTTTTATTGTATCAAGATAAGGACTTGTGCTGGAATAACCATAGTAAACCTGCGGAGTTATATAATCTATATATCCATCCTTGCTGCACCAAGTTTTAACATCTGCAAACTGGAGCTGATAATCATTTTCTATATTTCCCTGTGGTGAAATACCAAACTTTACATTCGTATTTATCTTTTTTATTGAACTGTATACCAGCTTGACCATTTTATTAATGTTATCAATACGCCAACTTGATAAATCAGAATTTCCTGATTTTTTAAATGCACTTTTATCAAAGTTTTTTTCAGTAGTAGGATAAAAGTAATCGTCAAAATGAATTCCGTCAACTTTATAATTTTTAACTATTTCGCTTGCTCCATCTGCTACAAGTTGTCTTACTTCCTCATAAGCAGGATTGAGCCACAGATGCACGTCATCTTTAACTTTGACAATATAAGTTCCATTCTTTTCCTTATCATTGTACCATTTTTTAACTGTGTATATATCAGATGTTGAATTTAAGTTTTCAACTGTTCCGCATCTGAACGGATTTATCCATGCGTGCACCGATAAATTCAGTTTATGCGCAATTGATATTATGATTTTTAAAGGATCGTATGTATTTGACCCTAGATAATATGTTTTTGGAAATAAATCTGACTTATAAAAAGCGTCCTCAAAAGCTCTTACGTGAATATATACAGTATTAAATCCTGCATTGCTGACATTTTTAAGGGCATTACTCATCAATGCTTTAAATTCTGATTTTGACTTTCCCGAAATAAACTCAGCTAAATCAATATACGAAAACCATATAGCCTTTTGTTCATTATAATTTAAAGGCTCATATACTGTTTTAGCATTTTCAATATTAGTCCTAGATGGCGAAGTATTTCCGCTGATTTGTTTCTTTATATCATTATTAAGTGCAATCCCCTCATTTCTTACTTCAAACCTTTCCAAATTCACACTTTTTTTGCAAGAACACATTAATAACAGTAAAATCATAAACAGCGGTAAAATTTTTATTTTTTTTAGATTCAATGTTTGTCCTCCTTTTTTGACTTTATAAAAGTATATTAAAAATTAGAACAAATATGATTGATAATATCTGTTTAATAAATACATATAAATAATTTTATAAAAAATCTTTCAATATATTGAATTTTTTTGAAAAATAATGTATAATGTTTATAAAACAACAAAATATTTAGAATTTTTTGTATGATTGTATAATTTCAGAAAATCTGTTGACATTGAAAAATTTATTTATCAATTAATTACAATTTAAGTAACTAAACTTCTCGAGAATTTAGAATAAAAATAAGAGGAGTTTTTCTATGCAAATAAATAATTTTGAAGTTAATAAAGAACCGTATCGGGAATTTCTTATCAAAAGAGAGCTAAGTGAAAAAACTGTCAATAAATATTTGCGTGACAGCGAGCGTTTTTATACGGATATTGGTGAAAATGAAATTGATTTCAACAGTGTAAGCGAGTATAAAAATCGTCTCATACGGCGGTACAAAAGTACGACGGTCAATTCTTATCTTATTTCTCTCAATCTTTATTGGAACTGGTGCGGACGTGATGATTTATGCGTTTCGCTTATTAAGTGTCAGCGTTCTTATTTTTCTGCCTGTGAATTCTCTGTTTCTGAATATCATTCAATGATTGATTATGCTAAAAGATCAGGTAATATTAAGTGGTATATTATTATGCGCTGTCTTGGCAGTTTGGGAATACGTGTGGGTGAACTTAAATTTATTACTTATGAATCTCTCATCCGCAGTTGTGCAGAAATACTATTCAAAGCGAAATTGAGGACAATACTCTTCCCCGAAACGCTGAGAGAGGAACTTATATCATATTGTAAAATTTGTGGGATTGAAAACGGTCCTGTATTCCTTAACAAAAAAGGAACTGCACCGATTGATCCGTCAGTAGTATGGAGAAACCTTAAAAGAATAGCCTGTATGTGCGGTATAGATGAATCAAAGGTGTTTCCGCATAATTTCCGACATATGTTTGCAAGAGTATATATGGACACTTACCATAATATAGTTGACTTGGCAGATATTCTAGGACATAGTTCAATAGAAACAACAAGAATATATACAAAAACCTCAAAAGAGGTACAAAGAAAGAGAATTGAACTTCTTGCACTGTAAAATGCAATGTAATACAACATTTAATTGCATTTGTCAATACTTTTTTGAAAATAAATTGATTAATTATACTTTTATGCCCCGTAAAGAGCAATTAAAACTCTTTACGGGGACTTTTTATGCAGATAATTAAACCGAAAAATGCAATATAATGTTGTATTATGTGACTGTGGTACCACGATAAAAAATATAAGGAGGAATATATTATGTTTAATCCAGCAGACGAAATTTCTTCAATTAATTTTGGTTCAATTATTGGAGGAGCGCTTAACGCAGTTGTAAATGCACAGCGTGAATCTGCCGATACTACTGTTAATTTTGTTAGAAGAGTTGGCTTTAAACCGGGTAATATTAATGCACAGACCGGACAGGAAGTAGGTGTAGGCGATCCTATTTGTGTTTCTTTCACCTATGATAAGGAGGTATCTCCGTCACAGACTCAGACTTCAAGAAAAATATCCGTAGAAATTGTTAAAGGAGGAACCGGATACGATCCCAAAAAAGAAGTTATTTTTTCAATCGATGGCAATGCAATTAATGATGTAAAGTATGAAATAAAAGACGGCGGTCTTAAGAGTGTTACTATGGATACTGTTCCGTCAGAAGACTACATTAAAGACGGTGCAAAGATTATTGCTTTTCAGGAGGGCGGCAAAGACGGCAATAAAACTGCTGAATTAAAGCTTTCTGTAAAGGAAATTGAAACAGCTGTTCCGGCAGAATATCAGAAGATGCAGATTGAAGTTCCTATTCTTACTATGATGCCTATTCCATTTATTAAAATTGAGAATGCAGATCTTGAATTTAACGTAAAAATTAATTCAGTTTCTAATTCAAGCAGCTACGATAAATCGGGCAGCGATGTAAAAAGCAGCAGCAGCTTTGGTTATAAAGGATGGGGCTTTAACGCAAGCACAAGTCTTAATGCTTCGTTCTCAAATCAAAAGTCTACATCATCAAGTGAAGAAGTAAAGAAGGATTATTCGCTTAATATAAAAATTCATGCTGTTCAGGATGATATGCCATCAGGTATGTCAAGAATTCTTGATATTCTTGAAGAATCCATTATTACAAAGACAATTCCAAGCAACAGTGATGAAACAACGGTTGATAATTCAGCAGTTGAAAAATAATGTGGATTGTTTAAACGATTTATGACTTAATGAATAACTGCATTTAAAGCAGTTTTATGTTCTTATATTGACATAATTCAGCAAGTATTTAAGATTAGTGTGAAGAATTTCTTAACACAAACTTATGAGCCTCAGCCGAAAAATACGGCAATTCCGTTACCGGAACCGGCTCTTAATTCCAGAGAAAGGAGTCCTTTGCACTGCAAAGGTTAATGATTATTATGGTTAAATTGAGTGAATTTATCGGCGGACTGGTATCTGATATTTCAGACGCCCGTAAAATCTCAGATTCAAATTCAGTAGCATTGAGTCAAAGTTATCATGCAGATCCGTTTCTGAAAGGAATGCCTGTTCCGCACTATACTATTGAAGAAGCGGAAATAAAGGTACCGGTTTCGGTTACGGGAGTTGTTTCAGGTAATAAAGAAAAAATATTAATGCAGTCGCTAATTCTAAGTGCAATAAAGCTTAAGCTTCCCCAGATTCTAAATAATCAGTTTATAAACTATTATTTAAAAAAACAAAAGGAAGAAAGGCGCAAAGAAGAAGAAATGCAGCAGGCGGAAGTGACGGTCGCTGAAAAATCCGAAGCAGATTCTGACTTACAAACTCTTGAAGAACATCCAGTTACAATAAGCGATGCTTTACGAAAAAAATTTGCTAAATCGTCAAATCATATATCGGAAAGTATTGCCGAACCTATGAGTGCTTTCCTTGAAGCTGCAAATTTTGAAATTATAAAGCTTTTAGATATTAGGGATAAATTTGTATCATTACTAAAAAATGAAATCAGAGAAGAGTTTTCGCCTTACACCCCTGAAAGTCAACCTGTAACCGAAGAAAGCTTGGATGAGTTTGTAGAAGAAGCAGGTACGCATATGTTCTTTGAATTCAAAAACTTTTCCGAAAATGATAAAGGCATATTTGTAGAACCTGATACCGGAAAGATGAACGAATATGCCGACAGTAACAATCTTCTTCATATTACGATCAAGATAAGAGAACAAGATCTTGATCTAGTTGTCGAGGATTCAAACGGAAACAGCACTCAGAGATTTTTATCTTTAAATTAATAATTAATGAAAGGAAAGCTATTATGATACTTATTCCCATTATTGAGAGCATGGACAGTATATTAAACGAAATGCCTGAGCTGGTTAATAAGCTGGAGAAAAATTCAAGTGATCTTCAGAATGAAAGTATAAACTTTATTCGTAAACTTGAAATATACTCTGAAAAATATCGTCTTCCGATTACCGGTCAGCTCTCAGTAATACGGGGAAAGATATTATGCAGTGATGCTGAATTTATTAATGCAGCAAAAATTACTCTAAAAGAAAAAAAGATTCAGAAGAAGAGGTACATTCTTAATCAACTTGAATCAGCTTATAATTGCGTAAATCAATACTTATCAGATAACCGAAAAATTTTCACAGAATGTGAAAGAACAGTTTGTCAGATAATTGTAAGACTAAAAGCAAAAGATTTGCTTAGAAATTGTAATTTAAATAAACTTTCAGGCGAAACTCTGATAAAACTGGCTTCAAAAGACGGCGAACTGTCGTCTGCTCTTGTACAGATCACAGGTCTTATAGGTGTTACAAATACAAAAATACTATTTGAAAAAACAATGTCTATTGCAGGCATTTATACTAAGGAGGAATTTTAAATGAAAATTAAATTTATACCGTTTATTAATGATGCTGACGGACAAACATGGATGAATAATGTAAAAAAAGAATTTATAGATGATAATGCTGATATTACAAATGAAATAAACCAGATAAGAAATCAAAAACCTTGCATATTGAGATTTTATGATTCAAAGTATATGAATTCCCTGCCTCAAGATAAACCGAAAATTTTGAGAGAAAAAGAAAAGGTTTGTACTGATGAAGTAGTGAATTATTACAAAAATCTTCGTAAGCTAAAAGAAAAACGCCAAAAATTGTGGATAGAATTTCTTTTGGATAAAGTAGTTGATATCTACGACAAAAAAATTAAAAGCTTGTCTGCACCTGACAAAAATGCCAATGAAACTACTATTGTTGCAGCTCTTCCCGAGTTCTTTTGGCATGATATAAATGATAATTACAAGCATACAAACCCTTATGATATTTTTAATTATCAAAAACCTCTTTATGAAAATAATATTTTATCAACTTTATGTACTAATAACAGTATATCCAAATTAACTGATAAATATAAAAATCTAATTTTCTTTGCAGGAACTGCAAAATGGAAAAATATTGTAAATGATGACAGGAGTCAAGAAATCACAAATAATACGCTGTTTATCTACTGTTCAGGCAAATTACCCGTAATATGGGGAAAACATAATTTTTCAAGTATTGATGGCTTTAATCATTACGTATATAATCCGGTTACCGGATCATATGATGATATAAAAATTAAAAATCCAAACGGCGGAAGTAAAACATTAACCCCTCCGGTTATTAATTTTAACGGAATAAACTTCATATATGACATTTGCTTGGATTTCATTTCAAATGTTGACGGAAGTGCCGGCGGACCTTTATCAAAACAACTTTGTACTGGTAATTTAAAAAATCCAGTTAACGTTTTAATAGCCGGAGGTATGCCCATTTTTGAATCTACAAATGTGAAAAATCAGATATCAAATATGAATTCAAACATTATTTTAAGATGTGATGCAAATCCTGATTACAGAAATACTTATGTTGAAATATATGACCGTGTTAGTAATTTTAATCCACGTTATATCAAAAAAGGCAATGAATTTATCGGTTATATGAGTATTGACATTCATTAAGGATGTGATAATATGATTTATAAAAATTATTTAGGCAAGCGTTTAGGTAATTTCAATTCAAGTTATTATAATGATGGTATCAGGGGTCAATGTGTTTGGTATGTAAGAGGAAGAGCAAAAGAAAAGATTGGCGTAGACACTAAAATTAGAGGAGACGCTAATACATGGTACTCACAGGCATTATATAAGGGAAAAAGTCCTCAAGACGACAGTATAGCTTGTTTTTCCAACGGTCCATATGGTCATGTAATATATGTCGAAAGCGTTCAAGGTAAAACTGTTTACTACACTGAAGCTAACGTAGGAGGAATTGACGGTGTTTTAAAATCAACGACTGTCACTTCTTTTACAGGCAGAAGCGGCTATCAGGGATGTATATATCTAAATAAATACAAGAAACCTGATGCAAAATCAAAATACGGTACTGCAACTACAACGGCTCCTCTAAATTACAGAAAAACTCCTAACGGAGAAAAAGCAGGAACACTCAGCAAAGGTACGGTTGTTACCTTTGCAGATTCATCTGAAGTTACTGCCGGCGGTATAATCTGGAGAAAAATATATATCAATGATAAAGCTTTTTATGTTGCAAAAAAATATCTTGCTTAAAAGAGGCGATATTAATTTCTTTAATCACAATTTATAATTCACATAGAAAAAACAGAAAAATAAAGATATATGCTTCACCCAGAACGGTACGTAACTTTGATTGGCAGTCTGTAAAAACAGCCACTTTTGAAAATTTTGATTTCCTTACGGTCAAAGAAAATCTTCTAAAAGCGGGAAAACACATCGGATCAAAACCTGATTATTTTTATCTTGAAAACTATAACCGAATAAGTTTTGATGAAAACAGTAAAGCATTCAAAACAGATAACATTCACATTGCACTTTATGTAAAAAATAAAATTACCAATGAACCATCACTTTTGGTCATTAGTTACCAGTCATACGACCTACTAAAAAAATTACATATTTTTTTAACAAAGCTAAAAAAAGAGGCAACAAAAATATTAAGATTTAACATTAATTAATCAATATTTTAAAATGCTTCTAAAAGCTCAAAAGCGCTCGGAATTAAAGAGTACGCTCATATAGAAGGTTTATTCAAATTATTATAAGCAAGACCCTTACAGCAGGCTATGAATCAGAACAGGCAGAGCTTCTATTTCGAAGTTCTGCCTGTCTTTCATTATGATGTTTCTTCATATGACGAAGAGTATTTCTTTGCTTTTATTTTATGTATAATATTAATTTCAAGAACTGGGATTTCGCGTCTTTCATCAATTAATTCCTGCAACTCCTTTATAACTTCTATTGTTAGTTCTCTTTCAGCGTGGCTCTGAATAGCTTCTATCTTAATTGAAATTTCGTGATAATGATAGTGTTCTAGAATTCTTTCAGCAATTTTCACTATTATTCCGATTGCACAAACAACAATACTAAGTACATCGGATTTAAATAGAACAAACATGGCAATAAAAAAAGAAATCAGTATAATTCCAATTATAGATAAAATAATCATGCGATTTTTCACCATCTTCTTATTCCACCATATATTTTGTTTTTGACATTCAAATTGAGACTGAAGATCATTTACGTTATTTTTAAATTCATACCAATTTCTAACACCTGGTGGTTTGTCTTGAACAGTATTATGAATGCTAATATCTGCTTCTTTTTTGTGCTTATGATAAGTGTTTAAAGCTATTTCTTTTAATTTCTGTTTATGAATATCTGTATAATTGTCTTCACATATCATTAATACATAAGAATCGAAATAATTACGTAAAGCTGCAGCGTTCTTCAACATATGATTAAAAGCACAAACGGTGATTAATGCTAATACTTCTAATAATGCCGGAATCCCCATGCTGATGAGTTTTGAAGCCGAATCAGGAACAAATATCATCACAGCAGATGCTATACATAATACCCAATTCAAATAATTTATTTTTTCAGCAGAATTAAAATATCTTCTTGATGCATACTGAATCTTCAAGAAGAAATCTTCATTTTGACGATTATTAATGATTTGACTGTTTATCATATTTTCATATCGCCTCGCATAACCTCGAATAATCTCTTTTTGCAATAGAAAACAAATAATCATCGCTAATAAATGGATATATTAATCTCCCATGGCACTTTCTTGTAATCATACCTGATTCACAAGGACAAGGTAAATGTCCTCTGTATTTTCTTTGCGAAATTGCTCGCAGTAGTTTATAAACTTTAGCACAATCGCTTTCTTTAAAAATTTGTTGATATGTCTCTATTATACCAACAAGATTATGTCCTCGATCACCATATGGAAACTCACCAAATCGTGAGTAATACTCATAAGAAAAGTAGTACGGTTCCACTATGTTCTTCATCCATTGCAATAGACTATACCCATTATAGAAGCAGAAAGCGATAAACGCTTCTGTTTCTAAACAGAGCTTACCATCTGGATATCGATGAATATATATTTTATCAATATGGTTTCCAATATCCCAAACATCTGGCAATTCATCATTATTTAGCGGAATAAGAATTTTGATATCATATTTCTTATCTATGGTGAAACCATTGTAGGAACGATTAATTGATACTCTTCCAAAGAGAATAATTGATGCATTATTCTCAGTATCCTCTTCCTTTAAGTCGCTATAAGACATAAGAAGCTCATCAATCTGCGGTCTAATATGATTATAGTCTATTCTCATGAGCAATAATAAGGCTTTGAGGCAGTTGAAGCATTAATCGGTGTCGCAACACGAGTTTTTCTGTATTTTTTGATAATCGGATTGTTAGGATCATAATCAGAAAAACTATTCTCCATAAAAACACCAAATTGATTATCATCTTTTTGCGTCATCACTTCAAATAGATCTTTTTTTATAACCGTAACCCATTTAAAGAAGCTCTTAGGTATTCTGTCATCCTCACTCCATTTATTGGCAAGATTATCCTCTGGATCAGCAGGGTTAGGAACATTCCATTTCCCGTTTTTATACAATAGAACCGGAGAATTATCATATTGAAAAGAATATTGTTCAAATGTCATTTCAGTTTGGTGAATACACATCTCAAGTCTATTCAATACATATTCCAGCAATTCAAATACAGAACAATCCTTTTTTTCGTAGTTAGATGCGATTCGAGCAGCCATTGTTGTTATCAACGCCGAAATCGGCTTAATTTCATCACCATTAGCAAATTTAGAATAATATGTATCACGCTGATACTTTAAAATCTGAATTACTCTCTGTAAAGCAGAGTGTCTACCCTCCTTTGGCAAATCTTCAACGGAGGCGTGTTCAAATATTCCACGTTTTTCGCATTTCTGCGCATACATCAAAAATGGCGCATTGATTTCATCAAACCACATTTTAAAGCCTTTAGGATTGTTTGATATCCAACAATAGCTTTTTTTAGAATTCTGTCGTGGAATAGCGATGCTTGTATCAACAATTTGCGGGTTTAATCCTTTTGTAATGAGAGTCGCTTTCTTAAAATCGGAATCGCTTACTGCCGGAACTAAATCAATCGAAAAGCTAACACCATTGACATCAGCATATTCAATTGTAAAACATTCCTCCCACCTCACCAACTTTCCACCATATGTATCGTTGTCTTTCAACGTATTTTCAATTAAGTTTCTCAAGTCACTTGGAGTATACTCTAATTTTGTGCCTGAAACCTGACAAATACAATCAAGATCATAGCTTGGACTATCAGCCTTCTTTATAGGACGAGTAACCGTTCCTAACGCAAACGAACCTTGTGGATATATGGTTGCTTCAATACCATGTTCACCCAGGAATGTAGCAAGGGCTTCATATTTACTTTGAGCATTTTTAAATAATGTTGGCGGTATATCCAGTTTTTCGATAACTGACAGGAAATCCTTCTGACGTTCAGAAATGTTCATAATAGAATCCTCCATATACATTTTTAGCACTCTTTAGCTACGAGTGCTAATAGTATTATATCACTGCTTAAATAAAAATCAAGTGTGAAATATATATATTAATACTTTATTTACAACTACAAAAGCATGTTCATCAAAGATGACACCAAAAATGAAAAACCGCCCGGGTATCCCAAGCCCGAGCGGTTTACAATTTATATTAGAAAATTTTAGGGAAAGCTTTTTTTACCTCCGCCTTTGATAAGCCTTAACTTTTTTAAAACTTCCCAAAAGCGGCAAAGCCTGCGGCGGCTCGCCGGCAACGTTGACGTTGCATCCACTCTGCCTTTGGATAATTTGATTAATGTTTAACTTAGTACAACGGCAGGCTGAATTGTCTAAGAATTAATAACTTTAATCATAGTTAAATCCGCCGTTGCTATTTTGCTTTTACTTTCCTTATCTTCTTGACCCACTTGCTGTATATCTTCTTTGTTGCATTGTTTGCATCTTTGTATGTAGCATATGCTCTTACCCTTACATAGTAGGTCTTTTTGCTCTTTATCTTTGAGCTCTTTATTGTCAGCTTATTCTTTGCAAGGCTCTTATTGTAGATTACTTTCTTAAAGTTCTTCTTTGCCGATACCTGTACCTGATAGCCCTTTGCGTTCTTGACCTTCTTCCAAGATACCGTTATCTTCTTCTTTGCCTTGCTCTTAGCCGTAAGCTTTGTTATCTTTGCCTGCTTCATTGCCTTCTTAGCCGCTGACTTGTCTTTCTTCACCTGAGCAGCACTTCTTGTTGCCTTAGTCGGTCTTGCTGTTGTAGGCGTCTGTGGTGTGGTCTTATTAGGTGTTTGCTGCTGTGAATTTGATGAATCTGACCCT
>CANPWL010000003.1 GCA_947584375.1 uncultured Clostridia bacterium
TCAAGCTGCGGTCTAGCGAAAAACTCGGTAGTTTTGTTAGAGCAGATAAGAACTATAGATAAAACCCGTCTTAAAGAGAGAATGGGCGAGCTTGATACAAATTCAATGTCCGCTGTGAACAGTGCGTTGTCGATTTCCTTCGGGTTAGGCGGCAGAACTTAAATAGAATATATCATATCGCAAAATATTTTTTACTTATTAAAACTTGGCATATTGTTATATATAAAATCTACCGACATCGTCAAACCGGTGTCGGTTTTTATTGTTAAGTAATTTTTGTCAAAATCATAAATCGTACATAAATAATAGTTAATATGTTAAAAATATATTGGTACAATGAAAATAACTTAAATTTTCGGAGGTCAGAACAATGAAAACAAAGATTCTAATTATGGCTGTGTTAATGTCAATAATGGCGGTTATGGCAGGGTGCGGCGAAAAAGATAAAACATCATCTGATTTATCAAGCGATACCGCTCAGTTGTCAGAGAGTATTGCCGATACCAGCAGTACCGAGCGATCTGAAAGCACAACAGGCTCACAGAGTACAAAATCTGCAAACACTTCAATTTCAGAAGATGATGCAAAAAATATAGCTTTAAAGGACGCAAATGTATCCGAGTCTGATGTTACAGGAATTAGAATAAAGCAGGACATTGATGACGGCATAACAGTATATGAAGTAGATTTCTATGTAAGCAATAAAGAATACGAATATGAGATTTCGGCTGAGGACGGAAGTATTAGAAGCAAGGATACAGATATAGACAATGATTTCGGTTCAGCGGCGCAAAGTAAATCAGGCGTGTCTTTAGACGAAGCAAAGAAAACAGCATTGAGTAAGGTAAAAGGAGCTACCGAAAAAGATATTCGTATACATTCTGAATACGACGACGGCAGACAGATCTATGAAGGCTCGATAGTTTATAACGAAATGGAATATGATTTTGAAATTGACAGTGAAACGGGAAAGATCCTGTCGTGGGAATCAGAATCTGTTTATGATGATTAATGGAAGTCGGCAGAGTTAAAAGGTTTATCCGATTTGGTAAAATGTCGGAAAAAGCAGTCAATAAAAGACTTTAAATTTAAAGATATTAAATAATCCCTGTTCAGTTTTAAATTGAACAGGGATTTTTGTGTGTTTTGAACTAAAACACTTTAACTTTTATTTTTCACTTTCTTTTTTCTTTCTCCTGAAGTCCAGATAGCTTTCAAGAATGATCGTTGCCGCTACCTGATCAATTATTCCTTTTCTCTTTTTTCCCCTCGTGTTGGTTTCATTGAGAAAGTTGTGCGCTGATACGGTAGTCGAACGCTCGTCCCACATATTTACGGGAATATCTACGATTTCATTAAGGGTGTCGGCAAACTGTCTGCATTTTTCAGCTCTCGGACCAAAACTCCCGTTCATATTAAGCGGAAGCCCTACAATAATTTCTCCTACCTCATATTCTCTTGACATATGTGCGACCTTTGTAACCAGCACATTGAAGTTCCGTTCTTCTATTGTACCTATTGGAGATGCCAGAAATTCTGTTCTGTCACATACAGCAAGACCTGTCCTTGCATCTCCGAAATCTACTGCCATGATCTTCATAAATATTTACTCCTAATAAATTCAAACATTTATTTTACTTAGCGTTTCACCAATTTTTTCATTAATAACCAAATTTGCAATGCTGTCCATATCAGTCTTATCTCTATTAATGAGAACGAGATATTTTCCTTTGAAATACCTGACTAAAGAAGCAGCAGGATAAACTACGAGAGATGTTCCTCCGATAATAAGCATATCTGCTCTTTCAATATGGTTTATAGCTCCAATAACGGTATTATTGTCAAGTCCTTCCTCATATAAAACAACATCAGGTTTTACTCTTCCTCCGCATTTATCGCATACAGGAACACCGGTGCTGTTTTTTATATAAAGGGCGTCGAAAAACTTATTACATTTCTCACAATAGTTTCTGTGAACTGAGCCGTGAAGCTCATAAACATTTTTGCTGCCTGCCGCTTGATGAAGTCCGTCTATATTTTGTGTGATAATACAGGACAGCTTACCCTTTGACTCAAGCTCAGCAAGTTTTTTATGCGCTGCATTAGGTTTTATATCAAGTGCAAGCATTTTATCTTTGTAGAATTTAAAAAACTCTTCAGGCTTATTTACATAGAAGGTGTGAGAAAGCATTTCCTCAGGGGGATAATCGTACTTCTGATTATATAAACCGTCAACACTTCTAAAATCCGGTATACCGCTTTCGGTTGATACTCCTGCTCCTCCGAAAAAAACCATTGATTTGCTTTCATCTATCATTTTTTGCAGAAGCTTTGTCTTATTAGAATAACTGTCAGTCACTTTCTATCATCTCCTTTAAAATGAACCGACCGCATCTCTTTAACATAATTGTTATTTATAACAATCTGTTATTTCCTTTAATCTTTTTCTTGCTTCTTTAACAATACAGTCAGGTCCTAAAATTTTGGCTTTAGTTCCGAATGTAAACAGCCAGCCCCAAAAGGTCGGACTTATCTCTACCTCAGCCTTTATACTGAATCTGTCGTTGCATTTCTTATTTACGAGAACATTGTTCCCGAACCTGTCAATAACAACATTGATTAGAGAATTGTCAAACTCAATCTCTACGTTTTCTCTGTCGCCGCCGTACATATCGTATGTAGCTTTAAGGCTTTTTACAATTTCATTTTCATCAACTGTCAGCGAACGCCGTTTATCCTCGCAAATTTTAACCTCAGATATTCTGTCTACCCTATATCTGCAAAGCTTTTCGTGTTTATTGCAATAACAAATAAGATAATATTTGTCATTTTCCCATATAAGCTGATAGGGAGAAACGCTGTAAACCTCTCCGCCATGACGAAACTGCGCCCTTTTATCAATACTGTATTCGTAATACTTAAATTCGATCTGATAGTTTGAAAATATAGCTTCATGAATAATATTAATATTGTAATAAATACGCTCATTAAAGGTTTTGGTACGGTTTGCGACATATACGTTTCTTTTAAGACCTTTTGCTTTATACTTTGAGGTAAGCGTCTGAAGCTTTTTTATAAGGTCATCAGACTTCTTTTTAGTGAGAAAAACCGATGAAGATACAGCGTCTGCAAGAACATATAGCTCTTCATCCTGAAAGGTTCTCGAAGCAACATAATATGCGTTTGCGTGTCCTCTCTTATCTGCCAATATATCAAGACCGCTTTCCTGAAGAGACGTAATATCATCATATATGGTTTTACGCTCAGCCTTTATTCCGTATGCCTCAAGCTTTGATATTAGTTCTTTTCCTGTCAGAGAATGTGATTCGTCAGTTTCGTTAAGCATAATTTTTTCCAAAATTAAAAGTTTTAATTTCTGCCGTGAAAATCCGCCGTTTGATATAAGATTAAAGTTTTTCTCCATTTTAATTACTTCCTTAAAAATCTGAATTCTTTAAACCTGTATTAAATTCTTATATTTTGAAATACTGGTTTTCAATGTTTTAATTTTTATTGTGTTTCAGATCAGAGACCTTTATCTTTGTTCCGTCAGGACGCAAAAGTTCAGTATGCTCTAGCTGCTGAGTAAGATTTTTTACATATCCTTGCCGATACTCGTCTCTCAGCCTTTTCTGTTCTTTCAATTCATCTTGCGTCAGATTTCTATGCTTTGATAATCTGTACAGCTCTGAAATTCTGTCTAACTTTTTCTTTTCCATTCTAAGGTTTTATTCCTTCCTGAGATCTATATAAATATTATTTTTAATATTAACATATTTTTCTCAAAAAATCAACGGCTTTTAATACAATTGTCCAAAAAAATTCCCAGAAGTTTAAATGTAAATAATTTTTTTTAAAAAGTATTGACAAAGTTTAGATTTGGAAGTATTATAAATATTGTAAGAAGAACATTTGTTCTGCAAGGGGCTATAAAACTAATAATGATTGACATTTTAAGAAAGGACATTAAAGTATGGAAAACTTATTCAGAGCTTATATCAAAACCGCTGATGCTTTAAAAAAGCAAATTGAATATTTAAAAATTAAAAACAAAGAAACAACTGATGTTGATGAAAAGAAAGCGATTTCAAGGCGTTCTGAAACTCTTTATTCGGAATATCTGGACGTTTTATTTAGCGCAAGAATGATTGAGAATTATTTTAAGCCTAAGCCTAAGGCAAGTATTTCACGTAAAGACGCTTAAAATAAATCGTTTAATGATAAGAAAGGAAGCAAATCAATTGAAGAAAAAGTATACAAATAAGAGAGTGCCTATTGATTTTCTTTATTTGGACCAACAAGTTAAAATCGGAAAATATGCTTCTACCTCTAACAAAAAAATAATTAAATTTCTTCATGAGATAATCAATGATGATTTGACAAAAACTCAGAAACAATATATTATTATGTATTATATGAAAAATATGAAAATACACGAAATTGCCCTTGAATGCGGAGTGAATAAATCTACTGTTTCAAGAACAATGAAACGTGCGAGAGACAGAATTTACGAGCGGTTAAAATATACTGATTTCAGGAGCTTTATTGAAGATGAAGACGCCGATTTTTGATTTTTTAAACGAATATAAAAATAAAAACAGTATAAGGTTTCATATGCCCGGACATAAGGGTATAGGTCCTGTCGAATTAAGCGCTGTTTCAAAATATGATATAACCGAAATAACAGGAGCTGACTTTCTGTTTAGCACATCAAATGAAGGGATAATATGCGAAAGTGAAAAAAATGCAGAAAAGCTTTTTGATTCGGCTGTTACTGCTTATTCAACTGAAGGTTCTACGCTTGCAATAAAGACAATGCTTTTTCTTGCGGTCAAAGGCAGACGCCGTAAAGTGCTTGCGGCAAGAAATGTACATAAAGCTTTTATAAATGCCTGTGCATTAATTGACATTGAAGTAGATTGGCTTTATCCTAAGGAAGCTATTAGTTCTTTGTGCTCAATGAAATTGTCAGCTTTTGATTTGGATAATGCTTTGGCTTCTTATAAAAATGAAGAACTGCCAAGCGCTGTATATGTCACTACCCCTGATTATTTGGGAAATATGCTTGATATTAAGAGCCTGTCTGAAGTTTGTAAGAGGTATAATATTCCTCTGCTTGTTGATAATGCTCATGGAGCTTATCTCAACTTTTTATCAGAAAATCTGCATCCTTTAGCAAACGGTGCAGATATGTGCTGTGATTCAGCCCATAAAACTCTTCCGTGTCTTACGGGAGGAGCATATCTTCATATATCAAAAAATACAAGAGATGAATATAAAAGCAAAGCCAATGTAAAAGAGTCTATGCAGATTTTTGCAACGACTTCACCCTCATACTTGATTTTGGAATCCCTTGATTTGTGCAATAAGATTTTAGAAGATAAAGACTATTCAGACAGGCTTAACAAATTATGTAAAAGACTTAAAAAGCTTAAAGAAGAAATAAGATCAATAGGATTTAATGTTATTAATAATCCTTATTCAGAACCTTTAAAGATTGTTATTCTTACAAATGGGTTAGGAATAAACGGTAAAGAGCTTTTATGCTCTCTTGAAAAAATGAATATATACTGTGAATACGCAGATATATCTGCTGTGATTCTGATGATTTCACCTGATAATAATGAAAACGATTTTAATGCTCTTTTGTCTGCATTGAAGGATATAAAAAATTCAGCTAAAGAAAAAATTTCTTCCGATAATGCTTTTGACGATGGATTTTTAATTCATCCTGCTGAACAAAAAATGTCTATTCGTGACGCATTATTCAGTAAAGCAGAAAAAATTTCCGTTGATGATGCATTGGGAAGAATATGCACGTCTCCTGTATCAATTTGTCCGCCCTGTATTCCTTTGGCAGTAAGCGGAGAGGTTTTTGATAAAAACACTATAAATTTGCTTAAAAAGTATAGCATTTTTTCTGTTAATGTGGTACAATGAACTACAAGAGGCAAGTTTACAGAAGTAAAGAAAAGATGTGTTTTACCTCTAAAAGCTGAATTTATGAAAAGGTCATTGTTATGGAGAATTTTTCTTTATATGAAAATGATATTTTAAAAAATACTATACGTTCAATGATTGTAAAAGAAAGAGTTGTAAGCTCTTTGCTTATTTACGGTGAAAAAGGATTGGGCAAAAAAACCGCTGCCGATTATATTGCCGGTTCGCTTCTTTGTGAACAATTTAGCGGAACTCCCTGCGGAGAATGCAAAGCCTGTAAAATGATTTTACACAAAACCCATCCGGATGTTATCTATGCTGTTCCAAGCGGTAAAAGCGGAAATTACAAAATAGATACTCTGCGGGAGATTGTTGAGAGCGCAGCTATAATGCCTAATGAAGGCAGATTCAAAATATATATAATCGCAGATATGGATAATACTCTTGTTTCTGCACAAAATGCTCTTTTAAAGCTTATTGAAGAACCTCCCGACAATTGTGTGATTATACTTACAGCTCAATCACGTTCATCGCTTCTGCCGACTATTATATCTAGGGTAGTATCTCTTTCTGTACACGAGGTAAGCAAAGATTCCTGTGAAAAGGCTCTTGTTCACTACGGATACAGTAAGGCGGATATTGAAAAAGCAATTGAAATATTAGGCGGAAATATAGGAAAATGTAAAAGCTATTTAGACGGCGAGGATATAGTTGATGCTGTAACGATTACTAAAAGCATTACTGACGCTTTAATATCCGGCGATGAATACTTGATGCTTAAGGAGTTCAGTGAGCTTACTGGTGAAAAAGCTATGACATTAACAGTTTTAAAGCTATTATGCGAGGTTATTCGAGACGCAATGTCTGTAAATGCGGGATGTGATGAAAGCGTTCTTATAAGCACATACAAAAATGGTGCCGTAAGGTTTTCAGAGTATTTATCTAAGATGAAAGCAAGAAAAATTTATACTGTAATAACTAAATATATTGAAAGAATAAATTCAAACGGGAATCTTAGTCTTGCATTAAATGCTTTATGCTCAGAAATAAAAGAGACTTTGTAAAGCTTATGTTTGAATAAAATATCGGAGGAATATTATGGCTGAAATAATAGGCGTTCGTTTTAAAAGTGTTGGAAAGATATATTACTTTTCTCCTAACGGCGCTAAAATCGATGTAGGTGAAAAGGTAATTGTTGAAACCTCACGGGGAGTTGAGTGCGGAGAGGTTGTTCTCTCTAACAGAGAGATAACAGACGAAGAGCTTACAGCTCCGCTTAAAGATATAATACGTGTTGCGACCCAAAAGGATATTGATAAAATAGAGCAGAATAAAAAGAGCGAAGCGGAAGCATTCAAAATCTGTGAGGAAAAGATTGCAAAGCATGGGCTTAATATGAAGCTGGTTGATGTTGAATGTACCTTTGACAACAATAAACTTATGTTCTATTTTACTTCAGAAAACAGAGTTGATTTCAGAGAACTTGTAAAAGATTTAGCGTCAGTTTTCAGAACAAGAATTGAACTAAGACAAATAGGAGTCCGTGATGAGGCAAAAATGCTCGGAGGTCTTGGAATTTGCGGCAGACCTTTTTGCTGTAAATCTTTTTTAGGAGATTTTCAGCCTGTGTCTATAAAAATGGCAAAGGATCAGAGTTTGTCTTTAAATCCGGCAAAGATATCGGGTACCTGCGGAAGGCTTATGTGCTGCTTGAAATATGAGCAGGACGGTTATGAAGAGCTTATTAAAGGACTTCCTAAACTGGGAGCTTTTGTGGAAACTCCTGACGGGAAAGGAAATGTTGTTGACATCAACACTCTAACAGGAAAAATCAGAGTTAAAAAATCTGATACAGAGGCTGTGAACACATATATGAAAGATGACATTAAGGTTATTAAAGACGGCAGTAATAAAATTGATAACGAAGAATTAAATGAACTTAAAGCGCTTGAGGATAAATAAATATTATAAATAAGCACCTATTAGCCATTAGAATAAAGTTAAATAAAAGCAGACACAAAAGTGTCTGCTTTTCTACTTTTACATTTTATTGGTTTGTTAATTAGTTTTTTTAATAAGTTCTTTTATTCCGATTATTATTATAAATACAGAAAATATTTTTGAAAGAATTTCAGAACCCAGCATACTTGCAATAAAGCTAAATAAAAGTGCTGCTATTGACCCCGTTATAATTGACGGGAGAATTCTTTTCCATATTATCAGCTTTGACTTTGTGTGAAGAATAATAGATATAACCGCAATAGGAATAAAGAAAATAAGGTTTATTCCCTGAGCATCAAGCTGTCCCATTCCTGCGAAAATAGTAAGATATATGATAAGAACCATTCCGCCACCCAGACCGAGTGAAGCGATAAATCCGCTTAGAAATGAGACAACGGCAATAACAAAAATACTCATAGCATCAACATCCTGATTCCTGAAATGATTAGAATAGCTCCGAATATTTTTTTCAGAACCTTGTTAGAGATTTTTTTCAAAAGCCGGCTTCCTGCAATTGCTCCTAACAAACCTAAAGGTACGAATTTGAGTGCCAATGAATAGTTGATATGTCCTTTAAGCGAATAAATAACAGTGCTGATTACAGACAGGGGCAGAGTAATTGCTATTGACGAAGCGTGAGCTTTTTTTGCTTCCATCCCGGTGCTTTCTAAAAGCGGTACGCTTAACATTCCTCCGCCCGAACCAAAAAGTCCGTTGGCAACTCCGGTTATACCGCCTACAATATAGTAGAACGCCTTACTGTGTTTTAAATTTTTCAGTTTATTTTTTATTCTCATAGTTTTATTGTTTTCAAATGGATGGATTTTATACCAATACTTTTCATAGCGGATATTTTAATGTTATTACTTGTTTTGATTTACTATATATGATAAAATATTTATATAGACTAGTAAAATGGAAATAAAGATTGTTGAGGTCAGTGATATATATGAGTTGCATTGAGCATATCAGCTTTTATGATAATATTATTCTTTTTCCTGAACATAAACATACATCTTGTGAGATAATGTATTTACATAAGGGTAATATAAATTTGATTTGTGAAGGTAAAAAATATGAACTCAAAGATGGTATGTTATATATTATTCCCAGTGGGTTGAAGCATACTATATCAATTATTGATACAACATGTTATAAACGTACGTTAGTTTTTCTTAATCCGTGGACTTATTCAAAAAAATACTATTCTGATTATATTTATAATGCTTTAATTGGATGCTCCATAAATGAGCCGATAATTATTAAGGACGATATTGATTGCAGAGAATATTTAGATATTTTAAAAAAAGAAGTAGATTCAACTGATGTTTTATCTGAAGATATTATTATCTCTGCCGTAACGCAGTTTCTTGCAAAGCTGTTTAGATATACAGGACTTTTAAATAATCATAATATCAGAAAGACCAATAAACTGGTGAATGATATTCAAAGTTACATACAGGAAAATTGCGGGTCACAAATTTCTATTTCTGATATTGCCGATAAGTATTTTGTAAGCAAGTTTTATTTAAGTCATATATTTAAAGAACAGACGGGTTTGTCACCTAGACAATTTTTGACCTTTACACGTCTTTCAAAGGCATATAATTTATTGCACGAACCTGACTTTTCAGTTTCAGAAGTTGCTGAAAAATGCGGGTTTACTAGTACCAGTTATATGATAAAAAAGTTTGGTGAACAATATAATATCTCACCGAATAAATTTAGAAAACAGCTTTTTTCAAAAAGCAAAAAATATGCAAAATAAAGCAATTCTGTTATATTTTTTGCAAATAATAAATGATATAATAATACTATAAATTATCAGGAGGTTCCGAGCAATGTTAAAAATTTCAAGATTGATTGCCGTTATTACGTCGATTGTGTTAACATTTTCTATAATGGGGGTTATGCCTATGGCAAAGGAAAGAATTAAGGCTCAAGCAGAAAACACTTTTTCAATCAGTATAGACGGCAGTAAAATCACACAGGATTCACTCAGGTTAGGAGCAGTTTCTGCAAACAATTCGTCAAGACTTCTTATGGATTACAAGGAAAAGCATCCTGACGCTTATTGGGAGATAATGAATTATCTGTTCAACAAGGAAACAGGTATAGGACTAAGTCATATAAAGATTGAGCTTGGTTCTGACTGCGATTCAAGTTCGGGAACAGAACCTGCAACTATGAGGTATGAAAATGAAGAAGCCAACGTCAACCGTGGAGCAGGATTCCATTTTTGTAAAGACGCACAAACTATAAATCCTGACATATCTATTGATATGCTTCGGTGGGGTTCTCCTCAATGGACAGGTTCGGGAGATGCAACAACTGAAGAAAATATGGCTAAGAGATATAAGTGGTATAAGAATACTCTTGACGCTGCGTATGACGAATACGAATTGAAATTTGATTATGTAAGTGCTGACAGGAATGAAATAGGAGAGCCGGACGTTGAATGGATAAAGTATCTTAGAAAGCACCTTGATGCTTCGGCTGATGATGCGGGGGCTAAGTATGATTACAGTAAAATCAAGCTTATTGCATCTGATGAGGTAGGACACTATAAAATTGCAGACGAGATGATGAATGACAAAGTGTTAAGAGACGCTGTTGACGTCCTGGGATTTCACTATTCTACATGGTCCAGTGAAAATGCTCTTACGCTTAAAAAAGAGTACGGCAAAGAGATTTGGTATTCAGAGGGTTCGGCTGTAACAATTGATCCTGAATATGCTGTTAATGCAACCAATGCCTCCGGAAAAGAACTTGACAGTATTGCTAAGGGAACAGGACTTACAGGTGTGAACGGACCTCTTGAAATAGCAGTCCGTGTTCTTAATATGTATACGCAGCAAGATTATATTGATGAAGACAAAAACGTCCGAAAAGGCGGCGGAATGACAATGTATGAATTCCAGCCGGCGGTTGCAGCATATTATACAGGCGCACAGTATGTTCCAAAACAGCTTATACAGGCTGATACACCTTGGAACGGGTACTATAATGTTCAGGTTGGAACTTATATAATGGAGCATTTTACAAGATTCCAGACTGATAATATGAAATACGTTGACGGCGCTTGCTATGGTGACGGAACACCTGACGGAGACGGTCACGGAATAGGAAACACAACAAACAACTATATAACTTTGGCTGACCCTGACACAGGGGATTACACAATGGTGTTTGTAAACGATACATCTAATGAAAGAACTTATGACATTTCGGTAAGCAATTTAAGCAAGGTGGATTCACCTTTGACAGCGTGGGTCACAAAAGGTCCCGACGCAGGTCAGAATTATGATGAAAACTGGCTTAAAAATGCAGGTACAATAAGCCCTGTAAACGGAAAGTTTACATATACGATTGCTCCGTATTCGATCGTTACACTAACGACAACCACAGGACAAAAAGGATACGCTGATGAAGAAAAGTCCAAGTATCAGAAAAGTGAAACTAATACAAATCTTTCACTTCCGTATACGGATGATTTTAATTACTCAGATGAATTTTTAAAAGAACGTGGAGGAACTCCGCTTTATACCTGCGATGCAGGAGGAGCATTTGAAGTTGTAAAAAAATCTGACGGTTCAAAGGTACTTCAGCAAAAAATAGACAGCAACATTAAACCGCTAAACTGGGGATTGACATCTACGCCTACCACTACGTTAGGCGACACAAGCTGGGCAGATTACAGCGTTTCAATAGACGTTAAGTTAGAACCAAATAGTTCTATTGCAAACAATGCCGGCGTAGGTTTGAGGTCGATAGGAACTTGTTCGGGTGTTTCAATGGCAAACAAATCCGGATACTGGCTTAAGCTGTCGAGTAACGGAGACTATACATGTATGAAGGCAAACAGCGAAATAGGCAAGGGTACAATAAAAAACTTCAATATAAATAAATCTCATAATCTAAAAGTAAGCGCTGTCGGAAATGAAATAGTATTCTATATAAATAATGTGGCAGTGTATGGATATACTGATGATTCTTCACCTTATCTGAGCGGAAGAGCAGCAATTTACAGCAGTAATTATATTACAGAGTTTGATAATCTTAAGGTTGAAGAAGCATCGGAAAGCCTTACAGAGATTAATGCAAGCACATATGTTACAAGGATAGATTCGCTTGACAGTGATATTAAATACAGCGGAAACTGGGAACTTAAAGTAGGTGATTCTTTTAGCCTTTATAACAGAACAAGTGTCTCAACAAGCGAGGAAAACGCTTCGTTTGAATATACATTTACAGGTACAGGGATAAATTTTGTTTCGGGTGCTGTAAGGGCAGAATCTGAAGTGAATATTGAGATTGACGGTGAATCCTATGGAAAAAATATAAGCTTGAAATCCGGCAGATTATATCGACAGAGCTTGTATTGTATAAGAGGTCTTGCAGATAAAGAGCATACTGTAAAGGTGACAGTAAACAGCGGGAACTTTGCAATAGACTGTGTAGAAGTTTTAGGAGCGTTTCATAAGACAAGAAAAGCTTCCATAAAAGAATATGCGGAGCCTGCTGTTCCTGCGGCGAAACCAACGCCTTCATCAACTGTTTTAAAGAGTACTGCTGCTACAACAAGAAGTATAAATGCAGTTAAGAAAGATAAGGCAAAAGCTAAAAGGATTGTAAAACGAGCAAAGATTGTTAAGCTATCTGTTAAGAGTAAGGCAAAGAGAAAGATTTCAGTTTCTTGGAAGAAAGTTAAAAAAGTCAAAGGTTATCAAGTAATGATATCAAAGTCTAAGAAATTCAAAAAGCCTATCTTAAAGAAATTCACATCTAAGAATAAGCTTGTGCTTAAAAGCAAAAAGCTTAAAAGTAAGAAAACCTATTATGTTCGTGTAAGAGCTTTTGCAACATATAAAAATAAATACGGAAAGGCTGTTAAGGTATACGGCAAGTGGAATAAGAAACTGAGAAAAATAAAATTAAAATAGTTATATAGAGTATTTTATTTAATAAAAGAAAAAACAGCAGTTGTTTAAGACTGCTGTTTTTATTTGGAATGTAATAATATTTAAGTTTCTATTTAATAAGCGTGAATATTTATATTACTTTAAATACTTTTCCTGAAAAAGTCCCATCCATTCTCTAAGCCAGTAGTAGGGCAAATCTATCTTTGTTGTTTTTGCATAAACAGAATATGAGTTTATATTTTGTTTTTCTGCAATTATTGAGGCTCTATATTCATGAAAGCCGTCTGTGACTATCGTTATATCTTTTGGCAGATTCATCTTCTCTATTATTTCATATGAGAACTTTATGTTTTCATATGTATTTTTTGCTTTATCCTCTTTAATAATTCTGTCCGATGATATTCCCAAATCGACAAGGTAATTATACATACATTCAGCCTCAGTTATTTTTTCATCAGGACCTTGCCCTCCTGAAACTATACATTTAATGTTCTCATTTTCAGACAGATAATCATATGCTGCCTCTAATCTGTGGCGAAGCATTTTACTTGGGTGATATTTGTTTACCTTACATCCGAGGACAACAACTGTTGTTTCCTTATCGGGATAGTTTTTGTAAGCCGAAACCATTCTTAATGATATATAAATGCACCAGACAACTGAAACCAAAATCAAAGCCGCCAGAAGAATAAGCAGAATACGTCCTCCTATATTATGCCACAGTCTGATAATAAGACGTATAACATAATTCCAAAACAGAGTTATAATAATTAAACAAGCTGTTATAAATAGTCCTACAATATTTCCGATATTGCTTATGTGCTTGTAAAACGGAAGTATAAATATAATTAAAAAAACAATTTCAATAGAGAGTATAATAAACTTAACTATATATTGTAACATATCAATTTCCCCTAAATTTTTATGATATAATTATAATAGGAGTACAAAATAATGTCAAGTTATAAAAATTTTCGACAGATCTTATATTAAAAAAGAAAAAATATATCCCCGATTGGCAGGGGATATACTTTTTAATCTCTGTCAGAGTTGCTTTTTAGTTTTTGTTCCTCATATTTATGTTTTGTAGCCATGCCGCCTCTTATATGTCTTTCGCTTTTATTGAAGTCAAGAATTTTTTTTACCTCTTTATACAACTGGGGTTTTGTCTTTTTCAGCTTTTCGCTCACATCCTTGTGTACTGTGGATTTCGAGATCCCGAATGCTTTAGCGCAAGCTCTTACTGTACATTTATTATCTGCTATGTATTGTCCCAGTATTATTGAACGATCTGTGTCTCCTGAAAAATTCATAATACCCAACTCCCTGATGTCGTTTTTATAATATATATATGCGAGTTGATTTCCCATCATTCTAAAAATAAAAATAAATCGCACAAATTGATTTGCTGCATTGATTGACAAGTATATTCTATGTGGGTATAATTATTTTATTGATTATTTTGCATTTTCCACAAACGGAGATAGTATATAATGAAAAGAAATTACAGTAAAGAGCTTGATAACATAATTAAAGATAATTTGGGGAATAAGCCTAAATTGTTGATTCATAGCTGCTGTGCGCCATGTTCAAGCTATGTTTTGGAGTATTTGTCCCGGTATTTTGATATTACTCTTTTATTTTACAATCCGAATATCAGTCCGAAGTCTGAGTTTGAATACAGAGCGAGCGAACTTAAAAGGCTGGTTTTGGAAATGCCGCTTGACAGAGAAATTGATATAGAAATTCCGGATTACGATAACATAGAGTTTTATGATGTAGTCAGGGGAATGGAGGATATCCCGGAGGGCGGCGAACGATGTTTTAAATGCTATGAGATCAGACTGAAAAAAGCGATAGAATATGCTAAGGAAAACGAATTTGAATATTATACTACAACTCTTTCGATAAGTCCTTATAAAAATGCCGAAAAGCTAAATGAAATCGGCGAACGGCTGGCAGAAGAGTATGGAGGAGTTAAATGGCTTCCAAGCGACTTTAAAAAGAAAAACGGATACAAGCGTTCAATTGAGCTTTCACATATATATAACCTGTATCGGCAGGATTATTGCGGGTGTGTTTATTCAAAAGCAGAGCGTGATAAAAATAAAAATACGGCAGGGACTGAAAAATAGTCCTTGCCGTTTATATTTATAGAAATTATTTTAGATATTTATATTCTATCAGCTACTAAATCTCCCATCTCACTGCATGAAACGCACTTCATCCCCGCAGACATAATGTCGCCTGTGCGGTAGCCTTCTGCCAGGACCTTGTCAACTGCGTTCTCAATGGCGTCAGCCTCTTTAGGCATATCAAATGAGTAGCGCAGCATCATTGCAACTGACAAAATTGTAGCAAGAGGATTAGCTTTGTTTTGTCCTGCAATATCAGGAGCAGAACCGTGGATAGGTTCGTATAATCCCAGAGTGCCTTCACCAAGCGACGCTGATGGTATCATACCGAGCGAGCCGGTTATCATTGAAGCCTCGTCTGAAAGAATATCTCCGAATAGGTTTTCGGTAACCATAACGTCAAACTGGGCAGGATTGTGAACAAGCTGCATAGCCGTGTTATCAACCAGAATGTCCTGGAACTCAACGTCTGGATATTCCTCTGCGACCTTGTGTGCAACCTCTCTCCATAAACGTGATGAATCAAGCACATTTGCCTTATCAACTGAGTGTACCTTTTTGTTTCTTTTTCTTGCCATATCAAATGCAACACGGCAGATCCTTTCAACTTCATAGTCAGCATAAGCCATTGAGTCGCTTGCGTGCTTTACTCCGTTTTCGTCAATGTGAGTATCACGCTCACCGAAATAAGCTCCCCCGATAAGCTCACGAACTATAACAAGGTCAAGACCGTTTTCAGTTATTTCTTCTTTCAGCGGACAAGCCCCTGCAAGAGCAGGTATTAATTTAGCGGGACGAATGTTTGCAAAAAGTTTCATTGCACCTCTGATGCCTAAAAGTCCTGCTTCCGGTCGAAGCTCACCGGGAAGTGTATCCCATTTCGGACCGCCTACCGCTCCGAGCAGAACGCTGTCAGACGCAAGACATGTATCGATCGTTTCCTGCGGAAGAGGAACGCCTGTTGCGTCAATAGCACATCCGCCCATTAAAACATCTGTATATTCAAATGTATGACCGAATTTTTTCCCGATTTTGTTTAAAACCTTTTCAGCTTCGTCAACAATTTCAGGACCTATTCCGTCTCCCTTGATTACAGCAATTTTTTTATTCATTATAAAGTCTCCTTTAAATTTATTTAGCTTTTGATTTTTACAGCAGTGCCGATTGCCATTATCTCAGCAGCTCCCTGCATAACAGACGATGTAGTGTATCTTATTCCGATAATAGCGTCTGCGCCTAAGCTTTGTGCTTCATGAAGCATTCTCTGAGTGGCAATATCTCTGGATTCATTCATCATTTTAGTATAGCTTTTAAGCTCTCCGCCCACCATACTCTTGAAGCCCTGTCCCATGTCCTTGAACATGTTTTTAGACTGCACTGTACTTCCTTTTACAATACCTAAAGCTTCAATTTCCTTTCCGGGTACACTATCGATAGTCAACATAATCATAACTAATTCCTCCTACACTATCCCTTTATGGAATTTAAAAGACCGTTTTTGTTAATAATGTTTTTTATAAACTCAGGAAAAGGCTGTCCTTTATAAGTTTCACCCTTAGTTTTATTGGTAATAACCCCGCTGTCAAAATCGATTTCTACCTCATCTCCATCGCTGATATTCTCAGCAGCTTGGGGACATTCAATAATAGGAAGTCCTATATTGATTGCATTGCGGTAGAAAATTCTGGCGAATGTTTTTGCTATAACGCAGGATATTCCGCTTTCTTTAATAGCGATTGGTGCGTGTTCGCGTGAAGAACCGCATCCGAAATTAGCTTCGGCTACCATAATATCGCCTTTATTGACTTTTTTTACAAAGTCAATATCAATATCCTCCATACAGTGTGAGGCAAGCTCTTTGTGGTCGGCTGTGTTTAAGTATCTTGCAGGTATAATAACATCAGTATCTACGTTGTCGCCGTATTTGTGTACTTTTCCTTGTGCTTTCATATTCATTTCACCCCTCTTACATTATCTCAGAAGGCTGAGATATCTTACCTGTTACAGCAGACGCTGCCGCAACAGCAGGTGAAGCAAGGTAAACTTCACTTTCAGGATGTCCCATTCTTCCGACGAAGTTTCTGTTTGTTGTAGCAACGGCTCTTTCACCCTTTGCGAGAATACCCATATGTCCTCCCAAACAAGGACCGCAGGTAGGCGTTGAGACCGCACATCTTGCGTCGATAAATATCTTTAAAAGCCCCTCTTCCATTGCCTGAAGATAAATCTTTTGAGTTGCAGGTATTACTATACATCTTACTCCTTTAGCAACTGTTTTTCCCTTGAGAATTTCAGCAGCAGCACGGAGGTCTTCAATTCTTCCGTTTGTGCAGGAACCAATAACTACCTGATCTATTTTTATGTCGCCGAACTCATCGAAGGTTTTAGCGTTTTCAGGCAAATGAGGGAAGGATACGGTAGGCTTTATTTGAGAAAGATCAATGTTATAGACCTTTTCGTATTCAGCGTCTGCGTCAGATTCATAGACCTTGAATTCCTTTGAAACCTTATCCTTGACAAAATCAAGAGTAACTTCGTCAACTGCAAAGATTCCGTTTTTAGCACCGGCTTCAATAGCCATATTAGCCATACAAAGTCTGTCCTCCATTGTGAGGTTTTTAAGTCCCTCGCCCGAGAATTCCATAGACTTATACAACGCTCCGTCTACGCCTATCATTCCGATAATGTGCAAAATAACGTCCTTGCCTGAAACCCACTTGTTCAGCTTTCCTGTAATATTAAATTTCAAAGCAGACGGAACCTTGAACCATGCTTTGCCTGTTGCCATTCCGGCAGCCATATCAGTTGAGCCTACGCCTGTTGAGAATGCTCCCAATGCGCCGTATGTACAGGTGTGAGAATCAGCACCTATAACAAGGTCGCCGGGCGCTACAAGTCCTTTTTCTGGAAGTATAGCGTGTTCAACGCCCATATCTCCTACGTCAAAGAAGTTCTTTACTCCAAGCTCTGAGCAGAAATCTCTGCACTGCTTGCACTGAGTTGCGGCTTTTATGTCCTTATTCGGAGCAAAATGATCCATAACCATAGAGATCTTGCTTCCGTCAAAAACGCTGTCAAACCCGGCTTTGTTAAATTCGTTTATGGCAACCGGCGAGGTAATATCATTTCCGAGTACCATATCCAGATCTGCCATAATCAGGTCGCCTGCCTTAACGCTGTCTAAACCGGCGTGTGCGGCAAGCACCTTCTGAGTCATTGTCATACCCATAAAATAATCTCCTTTATTAATTCTTACAATATAGTATATCACATATTCTTGTATAAGTAAAATATATATTTTTGATAATTAATATAAATTGTACTTATACATCTAATCTTCTCTTATTTTCTCTAGTCTTTGTTTTCAATTTCAACTTTTATTTCGCCTTCGGCAGCTTCAAATTCCTTGATACATTTTCGTATAAGATACAAAATTTGTCCGTTGGCTGAGCGACCGTTGTAATCACATACATAATGAAACTTTCTTAATAGTTCATCATCAATTCTTAATCCAAAATGTCTTTCTTTTTTCATAATAACTCCTAAATAAAATATTTTTAAGTTTATTATAGACTTTTTATGGAGTTACATGTATAATAAGAGTTATAATAGAGTTAAATTGACTCTTAATTTTAAAGTAAAAAGGAAACATAATAAAAAATAATATCTATTTAATTTCCTGCTCTAAACTATTAAAATCATCAGTATTGAAAAACTCTGAAAGAGTTATGCCAAGACCGTCGCAAATCATCTTTATTGTCAATAGCTTTGGATTTTGACTTTTGCCATAAAGAATGTTCTTAACAGATGACGGCGACAAAGCACATATATTAGCTAATTTGTTAATTGAAATGTTATGCTTTCCGCAAAGCTGAAAAATTCTATTTTTGACTGCTGTAATCGTATCCATAATTAATACTCCATTCATCTTTATTATTAATTATGATATACAAAAAAACTTGCAATTATAGGCTATACATGATACTATTATAGTCTACGCATAGCTTAATTTATATTAATGATATTAATGACAGGAGAAAGAAAAATGAAAGTTGCAGTAATAGGTTCAAGGAGTATAAAGGTAAAGGATTTAAAAAAGTATATGCCTGAAAATACTACGGAGATCGTATCGGGAGGTGCAAAGGGAGTTGATGCCTGTGCAAGGGAATACGCATATCAAAACAATCTGATACTGACGGAATTTCTTCCTGAATACAGGAAATACGGAAGAAAAGCGCCTCTTATACGCAATAATTTGATTGTAGATTACAGCGACATAGTAATCGCTTTTTGGGACGGTAAATCGCATGGAACAAAATATGTTATAGATTTTTGCGTGAAGAACAAAAAAAGACTGACGGTCTATGTGCCGAAAAGGTAGTTCAAGGAAAACGTATTTAATTTGACTTTAATGGCATAATATGATATTATATGCTATGTATAATTATGATTATAAATGTTCGGGAGAATTAAATAAATGAAGTATTATGTTGGAATAGATCTTGGCGGAACAAATATAGCCGCCGGTGTTATAAATGAGGATTTTGAAATTATATCTAAAGCTAAAACAAAGACCAATTTGCCTCGTCCTGCGAGGGAGATATGCGACGATATGGTATCTGTGACCAAAGGAGCGATAGAATCGGCAGGACTTAAGACAGATGATATTGAAAGCGTCGGTATAGGAACTCCCGGTATTGCAAATTCAGACAGCGGGGTAATAGAGTATTCATGCAATCTGGGATTTGAAAATGTTCAGATGGAGAAGATGTTCAGACAGAAGTTAAATCTTCCTGTATATATAGAAAATGACGCTAACGCCGCAGCTTACGGAGAGTATGTTGCAGGTGCGGCAAAGGACGCTAAAGACGCTGTGTGCATAACTTTGGGAACAGGAGTAGGCGGAGGAATAATTATAGACGGAAAGATATATTCGGGTTTTAACTATGCAGGAGCTGAAATAGGTCATATGGTGATCGACGTGGACGGACCTCAGTGTACGTGCGGAAGGAAGGGATGTTTCGAGGTTTTTTCCTCGGCGACGGGTCTTGTGAGAATGACCAAAGAGGCTATGGATAGAAACACTGACAGTATAATGCACAAAATGGCTGAAGAGTACGGCAAGGTAAGCGCAAGGCTTGCATTTGAGGCAATGAGAAAGGGCGATAAGACAGCACATGAGGTCGTGGATAAATATATAAAGTATCTAGCAGCCGGAATAACAAATACAATTAACATTTTTCAGCCTGATATTTTGTGTATCGGCGGAGGGGTCTGCAATGAGGGAGACCCTTTGCTTGTTCCTATGAAAGAGATCGTAAAGAGGGAAGTTTATACAAGGAACTCTTCTAAAAACACCGAGATAGTTATAGCTAAGCTTGGCAATAACGCGGGTCTTATAGGCGCAGCTTTCTTAGGTCTTGCAAAGAAAAAGCAGAAACAGATTTAAGCGGAAGTATAAGGAGTAAAGACTTTTATGGGGCTTTTTAACACAAAGGATAAAATTGAATCGGAAGCGGAGTTTGACAGGCTTTTTGAGGAGCTTGGACTTGAAATAGATGAAACTTCAGATGATAATGAAAAGTCGGACGGTGAAAAGTTAAAGACGCAATAGGAGTGAAATAAAATGAAAAGAACCGACTATATTTCATGGGACGAGTATTTTATGGGTATAGCTTTATTTTCGGCACAGCGTTCTAAGGATTCAAACACTCAGGTGGGGGCGTGTATAGTGTCGAATGAAAACAAGATACTTTCGGTAGGCTATAACGGAATGCCCACAGGATGCAATGATGACGAAATGCCTTGGTCAAGAGAGGGCGAAAGCACTCTTGATACAAAGTATCCGTTTGTGTGTCACGCAGAGTTAAATGCAATTTTAAACAGTTCTACTGGTTCGGTAAAGAATTCTAAAATATATGTCACGCTTTTTCCATGCAATGAATGTGCAAAGGCTATAATTCAGAGCGGAATAAAGGAAGTTATTTATAAAGAAGATAAGTATTTTGATTCGGAAGAAGTTATAGCCTCAAAACGGATGTTTGATATGGCAGGCGTAAAGTATACGGAGTATTCTCCTACATCCAGAACCGTTGATATAAAGCTATAACATTTACATAATGAAAGGACTAATACATAAAAATGAAACGCAAATACTGCATTTTAGGAGAGAGCTTAAAGCATACAATGTCTCCTCCAATTCATAAAAGACTGTTTGAGCTGAGAAACCGAAAGTTCGAGTATGAAATCAAGGAGATAAGTCCTTTGGATCTAAAGGCAAATGCAGACGAGTTGAATTCCTTGGCAGGATATAATATAACTATTCCTCACAAGGTAGCGATAATTGATTGTATTGACAGGCTTGACAAGTCGGCAGAGAGGTACAATTCGGTGAACTGCGTCGATAATAAAAATGGGATTACAACAGGTTATAATACCGATTGCGACGGCTTTTTAGAAACTGTGCATTCAATGGGTGCAAAGCTTTCGGGAGAGGTTTTGCTTATCGGCTGCGGCGGAGCAGGAAGAATGATAGCGATTGAATCGGCTTTGGCAGGAGCGGCTTTGAATATTGCTGTGTTGGAATCTGATATACCGCTTGCATTGCAGGTAGAGAAGGAGATAAAAGCAATAAAGGCTGACGCTGAAATAAATATAGTCTTGAACACTCAAATCAATACTGATAAGCGATATGATTTGCTTGTAAATGCCTGTCCGGTGGGAATGTATCCTAAAGTTGATGCTTGTCCGGTTTCCGATGAAGTTATTAAAAGATGCGACGCTGTTTTTGATATTGTATATAATCCGGGAGAAACATTGCTTTTGAAAAAAGCAAAGGCGATGGAAAAAAAGGCAGTTGGCGGAATGGCAATGCTTGTGTGGCAGGCAGTGTCGGCTCATAAAATTTGGGATGGCGATGAGTATACAATTGACGAAGTTAATGGAATCATCGATGAAATGAATGAAATTGTAAAGAGAGATTTTAAGTAATCTTACTTTGTAAACGGCAGGAGGGAATGCTCCTTAATGGGAGTGAACATATAAATATGAAACCTATATTTCTCTGCGGCTTTATGGGATGCGGAAAAACTACTGTGGGCAAAAGGCTGGCTTGTGAATTAAAGTGCAGTTTTATTGATATGGATGATCATATAGAAAAACAAGAGGGAAGAAGCATAAGCGAGATATTTGAAACCGATGGAGAAGAATATTTCAGAAATCTTGAAACCGATACGATAAAGAAGTTAAAAGATACAAAAGGAGTTATAGCAACAGGCGGCGGAGCGCTTTTGCGAGATGAAAACGGACGTGCTGCCAAAAAAATTGGAATACCGATTTTTATTGATACAAAGTTTTCAATATGTTATAATCGTATTAAGAATGATAAAAACAGGCCGCTTGCTTATAATTCAACAAAAGAAGATCTTAAAAAGCTTTTTTATACGAGGAAAAAGCTATATATCAAAAACAGTCTTATTACTGTAAGCGGAGGGAAAACTGTCCATACAGTTGTAAAGGAAATTATTAAAGAAATAAATAAATTTCAAAATAAGGAGAAAGAGAGTAATGATAAGCAATAACATAAAAGAAGGAGCAAATAACGCGCCGCACCGTGCACTGTATCACGCATTGGGACTTACTAAGGAGGAAATATCCCGTCCGTTAGTAGGTATTGTATCTTCATATAATGAGATAGTACCCGGACATATGAACATTGATAAAATCGTTGAAGCTGTAAAGCTCGGGGTTGCTATGGCAGGTGGAACGCCTATTGTTTTCCCTGCAATCGCTGTTTGCGACGGTATCGCTATGGGTCATCAGGGAATGAAGTACAGTCTGGTAACACGTGACCTTATAGCAGATTCAACTGAAGCTATGGCAATAGCTCACGCGTTTGACGCTCTTGTTATGGTGCCTAATTGCGATAAAAATGTTCCGGGACTTTTAATGGCAGCAGCAAGGGTGAATATACCGACGATATTTGTTTCTGGCGGACCTATGCTTGCAGGACACGTTGATGGAAAGATGACCAGCTTTTCAAGTATATCGGAGGCTGTCGGCGAATTTAATGCAGGAAAGATAGGCTCTGAAAAGCTTGACGAGTATGAAAGACACGGCTGTCCTACCTGCGGCTCTTGTTCGGGAATGTATACGGCTAATTCTATGAATTGTTTGACTGAGGTTCTCGGAATGGGACTTAGGGGCAACGGAACTATTCCTGCTGTGTACTCTGAAAGAATTGAGCTTGCAAAGCATGCCGGAATGCAGGTTATGGAGCTGTTAAAGAACGACATAAAGCCAAGAGATATAATGACAGAAAAAGCATTTATGAATGCACTTGCATGCGATATGGCATTGGGTTGTTCTACAAACTCAATGCTTCACCTTCCTGCTATTGCACATGAGTGCGGAATAGAGCTTAATCTAGACATTGCTAATGAGATCAGCGACAAAACGCCTAATCTATGCCATCTTGCCCCTGCGGGAAACACCTATATGGAACAGCTTAATGAAGCAGGCGGAGTATATGCTTTGATGAATGAACTGTCTAAGAAAAATTTGCTTAATACAGACTGTATTACCTGTACAGGAAAAACAGTTGGAGAGAATATAAAGGACTGCAAAAATAAAAACACTAATGTTATAAGGGATATTGATGATCCTTATTCCAAAACAGGCGGAATTGCTGTTTTGAGAGGAAACTTAGCTCCCGACAGCTGTGTTGTAAAGCGTTCTGCAGTAGCGCCTGAGATGCTTTCACATTCAGGTCCTGCAAGGGTGTTCGACTGTGAAGAGGATGCAATGAGCGCTATTTTAGGAGGAAAGATCAATCCGGGAGAAGTTGTTGTTATCAGATATGAAGGACCAAAGGGCGGTCCGGGAATGAGGGAGATGCTAAATCCTACTTCGGCAATTATGGGAATGGGACTCGGCGAGAGCGTTGCACTTATTACTGACGGAAGATTTTCAGGAGCTACAAGAGGTGCGGCAATCGGACATGTTTCTCCGGAGGCAGCGGTAGGAGGACCTATTGCACTTGTTAAAGAGGGAGATATAATTTCAATCGATATTCCTGAAAACAAAATAAATGTTGAAATAAGCAAAGAGGAAATGCAGAAAAGAAAGACTGAGTGGAAACCGAGAGAGCCGAAGATCACAACAGGTTACTTAGCAAGATATGCGTCTTTAGTTACATCCGGAAACAGAGGAGCAATTTTAGAGATAAAAAAATAATCATACTTTTCAAAGTATTACGCAAAATATAATAAAATTGTTTTGGGATATTAATATGAATTTCAGTCTGATAAAATTATTTTGTGCAAGACTGTAAATCATAGAAATAATGAATGGTTCTGTAAGAGCTTTTCATAAGAATGAAAGGTGGAATTTTAATGAAAAGGATTATCAGCGGAATTTTAGCGCTTACTATGTGTGCAGGAATACTCTGTGCTTGTGATGAAGTAGAGAGCAGTTCTGTTCAGGCTCCCATGAGCACAACTAATGCGTCAGCATCATCTTCTGATGTTGTTTTGGGAGAAGCAGAAACAAGTTCTGCAACTGAAAAGCCGAGAGATTCACAGTCGGAAACATCAGCAAGTACTACTGCTGAGGAAGCTTCTTATTTAAATATTACAATGAAAGACTGGGATCAGATGAATACAGATTCAAAGTATATTAATATGGAATCTATTTTAAAGTATATCACTGACTCAGGAGTAGTAACATCGCTTGACGTAGTTGATTTGGTAACTGCACTTGACAAGTCAGGAAATACATCTAAGAAAAAGACGGCGTATGATTTAGTATTAAAGGAAATAGAGAAGAACAATAAAAAGTCATCATAATATATTTAAGCGGGGGACATCTATTGAAAATATTGCTTAAACGGGTTATCACCGCATATGAGTGTGATAAAACAAAAACGGTAGATATAGCTATTGAGAACGGAAAAATAAAAGATGTCGGAATTAATCTTGATTTCAAAGCGGACAGAACGATCGACGGCAAAGGAAAGCTTGTTGCGTTTCCCGGTCTGTTTGATATGCATGTTCATTTCCGTGATCCGGGACTTACCTATAAAGAGGATATTTTAACAGGTGCGGAAGCTGCTAAAGCAGGAGGCTTTACCGGTGTTGCGTGTATGCCGAATACTGTTCCGCCGATTGATTCGGTCGATGTTTTAAGCTATGTAAAGGAAAAGGCAGCATTGACCGGTATAGACGTTCTTCCGATAGCCTGTGTAAGCAAGGGTATGAAAGGTAAAGAGCTTACTGATTTCAGCGAACTCAAACGCGCAGGCGCCGTTGCATTTTCTGACGACGGACGCCCTGTTGAGAACTCGGAGCTTATGCGTAAGGCTTTGGAACAGTCAAAGGAAACAGGTGTTACAGTTATATCCCACTGCGAGGACTTAAATATTATAAACGGCGGGATAATCAATAAAGGGAAGGTTTCTAAAGCGCTTGGCGTTGCAGGAATGGACAGAGCAAGCGAGGACTATATTACAGCGAGGGAAATTGCTCTTGCAATGAGTATGGACGCTCACGTTCATATTGCTCATGTTTCTACTGTCGGTTCCTGCAATATTATTCGTGCGGCAAAGGCTGACGGAGTAAAGGTCACCTGTGAAACGGCGCCTCACTATTTTACATTTACCGATGAAAAGCTTTATGCAAAGGACGCTGATTACCGTATGAGTCCACCGCTGAGAACTGAAAAGGACAGGAAGGCTGTTGAAAAAGCTGTATGCGACGGTACGATCGACTGTATAATCACAGATCACGCTCCCCACAGCGAGGAGGATAAGGCTGATTTTTATAAAGCGCCGAACGGTGTAGTAGGTCTTGAAACATCTCTTGCGGCAACTCTGACAAAGCTTTATCATACGGGACTTTTATCTTTATATAGAATACAAAAGCTTATGAGTGAAAATCCCAGAAAAATTTTAGGGCTTGAACCTGTTTCTCTTACAAAAGGCAGTGTTGCCGATATAACGGTTTTTGATCCTGATTTGGAGTGGACTGTCGAAAAGGAAAAGCTTCATTCAAAATCAAAGAATAGTGTATTCAAAGGTGAAAAGTTAAAGGGCAAGGTATTATATACAATTTCAAAAGGTAAAGTTGTTTTTGAAAATGATGATAAGTAAAAGCTTTTCGCTTTAATTTATTTTAAGAATTGTCTTATTAATAACTCACAAAAATTAAAAACGAATAAGTTAAGACAAAAATAAAAAGGAGGAAATGCTCCAAGAACGAGCATAGATGATATTATGTCATTTGACAGACTTATTGAGAAAATTGTAAAGATGCAAAATCCAACTGTTGTGGGACTTGATCCAAAGCTTGATTATGTTCCTGAATTTTTAAAGAAAAAGGCGTTTAAAAAATACGGCAAAAATCTAAAGGGAGCTGCAAAGGCTTTATTGGCTTTTAACAAGGGTATAATTGATGAAATATGCGATATAGTTCCTGCAATAAAACCTCAGGCGGCTTATTATGAGATGTACGGCTACGAGGGGGTTAAAACTCTTTATAAGACGATACGATATGCTAAAAATAAGGGTATGTTTGTTATCACCGACGGAAAGAGAAACGATATCGGTGCAACAATGCAGGCATATGCGCTGGCTCATTTGGGAGAGGTATTTGTTGACGGCGAAGCTTTTGAGCCTTTCGGGGCTGACGCTCTGACCGTAAACGGATATTTGGGAACAGACGGCATATCTCCGCTTTTAAGCGAGTGTGCTAAGAGAGATAAGGGTATCTTTGTTCTTGTTAAAACGTCAAATGAATCTAGCGGAGAGCTTCAGGATAAGGAATTGAAAGATGGAAATACTATATATTCTGAAATGGGAAAAATGTGCGAAGAATGGGGCAAGGATACAATGGGAAAACACGGATATTCTTCGGTAGGAGCAGTTGTAGGTGCAACTTATCCAGAACAGCTCGCAGAAATGAGAAGGGCGCTGCCTAATACATTTTTCTTAGTTCCCGGATACGGCGCTCAGGGCGGTGGAGCCGAAGGCGTATCTCATGGCTTCGATCCCAACGGTTTAGGCGCAATTGTAAATTCCTCAAGAGGAGTTATGTGTGCTTATCAGAAAGAGGGCTGTGATGAAAAGGATTATGCAGGTGCGGCAAGAAGAGAATGTATAAGAATGAAAGAGGACATAATTTCATATCTTCCTAAAATAGCTCTTTAAACAAAAGGACAAATATAAATGAAGTTGAATATAGTTTTAGTAGAGCCGCAGATCCCTCAAAACACGGGCAATATCTCCAGGACATGTGCGGTTACGGGCGCGGCACTGCATCTTATAAAGCCTTATGGATTTGTTATATCAGACAAGTCTTTGAAGAGGGCCGGTCTGGATTACTGGGATAAGCTGGACATATATGAATACGAAAGCTTAGAGGAGTTTTTTGAAAAAACAGATGGTGAGTATTACTATTTCACCACAAAGGGCAGGAATGTGTACAGCAAAGTTAAGTATAAAGATAATGTATATATACTTTTTGGGAGAGAGGATAAAGGACTTCCTGAAAAGCTGTTATATGAAAATGAAAAGCATTGCGTAAGAATACCGATGCGTCCTGATTTGAGAAGCTTAAATCTCTCAAATTCCGTTGCCGTAGCAGTATATGAAATATTAAGACAATGGGATTATCCCGATTTGACCAAAGAGGGAAAGCTTACAGAGTTTACTTGGTAAAACGCTTTTGATATATTTTCTGCAAATTTACAAAAGGAGGAGTGCTTTAAATAAGCACATTTACATCTATGGACAGAATCAAATTTATAACCGATTCAGCATCTGATATATCGGTTGAAAACGAGAACGAGCTCGACATTCTTGTAATGCCTTTTAAAGTCGGAATGGGTGATAAAAGCTTCACTTCAAGAATTGATTTTGACAACGAAAAGTTTTATCATATGATCGATGAGTTTGACGGTATCCCTGTTACATCGCAGATAACTGCTTTTGAATATGCGGAGGTTTTTAAAAAGTATTATGACGAGGGTTATACCGATATCATAAATGTAACTATAAATTCAAAGGGTTCGGCGACCTATAATAATGCAGTTATGGCAGCGTCAGAATTTTTTGAAGAAAACCCTTTGGCAAAGGATAAGTTTCATATTTATAATATAGACGGAAGAGGTTATACGGGAGGATATGGCTATGCTGTTGTTCAGGGTGCAATAAAGGCAATGAAAGGTTCTCCTGCCGATGAAATAGCAGCTTATATCAAGGATTGGGTCGATAACTGTATTATTTTCTTTGCTCCGTATACTCTTAAGTACGCAAGAAAATCAGGCAGAATACCGTCTGCCGCCGCTTTTGCAGGAGAGGTTATGGGACTTCGTCCGATAATGCGAATTATGGATAATCAAATAACAACTGAAACCAAGGTTCGGGGCGACAAGGCAATAATACCTAAAATACTGAATCTCACAGTAAAAGAAATGATACCGAAAACTCCCTACTGCATTGTTTATGGAAATGACGAAGAAGTAAGAGATGAAATGATCAAAGCTATGACTAAAGAGGTCGGTTATCCGCCTGAGGATTCATACCAGATAGGTGCAGCAGTAACGATAAATGCAGGACCTAAGGTAGTGGGAGTTATATTCAAGGGCAACGGTGACGTTGCATCCAGTGCCGCCTTTGGATAG
The DNA here is from genome assembly GCA_947584375.1 of uncultured Clostridia bacterium. Lineage (GTDB taxonomy): Bacteria > Bacillota > Clostridia > Oscillospirales > Ruminococcaceae > UMGS1601. The sequence continues at coordinate 28,676 of CANPWL010000003.1, forward strand.
TTTGTAAAAGGTTATAGTTTGCACAACGGCGGGCTTTACTAAGCTTAAAATGTAGTCGATATAACGGTGACGTTGCACTAGCGAGCCGCTGGAGGCTCTGCGGTCTTTAGGATAGCTTGTAAAATGTTATAGTTTGCACAACGGCGGATTAGAACTTAATGCAAAAGGTAAGTTCTTGCTCTGTTCTCTTGTACACGGCAGGCTGGAATATTAGCAATTATAATGGACAGTGGATAATTATTTTTCAGCGTCTTTCATAAGCATATCACATTCATCACTTAGTCTTGACGTTTCTTCCGATAAACATTCAAGTGCACATCTGAAAACATCATTGTCAAATATATAATCGTAGACAATTACAAATATATCTGACAGTCCTGCTATCATTTTTGCTTTTAATTGTATTTTTTCAAAGTCATATAAACTAATACCTCTGATTGGTTCACTCATTGATTTCACTCCTTTTGTTTGGTATATTTATATTATATTACTATTGTGCACAATAGTAAATATGTAAAATTCATAAATATTGTGTACAATATATATTTGGTTTTATACATTATAACTAGTATTTTGTTTTTTATAAATTTTGTCTCGCGATTGAGGTATGAAAGATAGGTAAAAATATGTCAGAAATAAAGAAAAGCAGATATACCCAAGCACAAAATAAAGCTACACAGAAGTATATCAAAGCAAATTATGATGAAATAAAAATAAGGCTTCCTAAAGGTAAGAAAGAAATAATTAAAAATTATGCAATAAAGCATAATGAAAGTGTTAATAGTTTTATTAAACGTATTATCGATGAAGCTATGGAAAGGGACAAGGAAAAAACAGATTAGCAAGACATTAGGCAAGATGTCGGTTTTTATTATTAACTAATGGTAAAATTCTGATAAAACTATTGAATTTTATTCCCTTTTGTTATACAATAATAAAAATGACTGTTATTGATTTAACAGTGATAATATATATCAGTTAGGCTGATTAAAATATTTACAAGAGAGGATGTCGTATTAAATGGCAGGTCTAAACAAGGTAACAGTTGATGACATTAATGTTAAAGGAAAGAAGGTTTTAGTCCGCTGTGACTTTAACGTTCCGCTGAAAGACGGCGTTATCACAAACGATAACAGGATCACAGCAGCATTACCTACAATTAAAAAGCTGATTTCCGACGGCGGAAAGGTTATTCTTTGCTCGCACTTGGGTAAGCCTAAGAACGGTCCTGAGGAGAAGTTCTCGCTTGCACCTGTTGCAGTAAGGCTTTCAATGCTTTTGGGCAAAGAGGTCGTTTTTGCAAATGACGACGAGGTAGTCGGTGAAAATGCAAAGGCAGCAGTTAAGGCTATGAACGACGGAGACGTTGTACTTCTTCAGAACACGAGATTCAGAAAGGAAGAGACAAAGAACCTTGAGCCGTTCAGTGAAGAGCTTGCGTCTCTTGCTGATGTTTTCGTAATGGACGCATTCGGTTCTGCTCACAGAGCACACTGTTCAACAGCAGGAGTTACAAACCACATTAAGGATACAGCGGTAGGATACCTGATGCAGAAGGAAATAAACTATCTTGGAAATGCAGTTGAAGATCCTGAAAGACCGTTTGTTGCAATTTTGGGAGGAGCAAAGGTTGCAGATAAGCTGAATGTTATTTCAAATCTTTTGGAGAAATGTGATACGCTTATAATAGGCGGAGGAATGGCATATACATTCTTAAAGGCACAGGGCAAAGAGGTAGGAACCTCTCTTGTTGACGATACAAAGATAGACTACTGCAAGGAAATGATTGAAAAGGCTGAAAAGCTTGGCAAGAAGCTTTTGCTTCCTGTTGACACAACAATAGCAGCTTCATTCCCTGACCCGATAGACGCTGAAATTGATATAGAGGTTGTTTCAAGCGATAATATTCCGTCAGATAAGATGGGACTTGACATTGGTACAAAAACAGCAGAGCTTTATGCTGAGGCAGTTAAGTCTGCTAAGACGGTTGTTTGGAACGGACCTATGGGAGTGTTTGAGAATCCTGTTCTTGCAAAGGGAACGATTGCAGTTGCACAGTCTTTGGCAGATACAGACGCTACTACAATTATCGGCGGAGGAGATTCGGCAGCAGCAGTAATACAGCTTGGCTTTGCAGACAAGATGTCGCACATATCAACAGGCGGCGGAGCGTCTCTTGAATATCTTGAAGGTAAGGTTTTACCGGGCATCGACGTTATTGCCGATAAGTAAATAAAATATTGAGGATTGCCTGAAATTTGGGCAGTCCTTAAATTTTGACAGGATACTTAATTTTTATAAATAGACGAAATAAATTTAACTTTTAAAGGAGTTTTTAAAATGAGAAAAGATTTAAGGCAAGCGGTTATTGCCGGCAACTGGAAAATGAACAAGACAAGACCTGAGGCAAAGGCGTTGATAGAGGAGTTAAAGCCTATTGCTAAAGACAAAACCTGCGGAGTTGTAATATGTGTTCCTTTTACAAACCTTGAAACTGCACTTTCACTCACAGAGGGAACAAATATAAAGGTGGGAGCTGAGAACTGTCACTTTGAAAAGAGCGGCGCATACACAGGTGAGATTTCAGCGGATATGCTTGCAGAAATGGGAGTTGAGTATGTTATACTCGGTCACTCAGAGAGAAGACAGTATTTTGCTGAAACAGATGAAACGGTAAACAAGAGAACTAAAGCGGCACTTGCAGCAGGTCTTAAACCGATCGTTTGCGTAGGTGAACTTTTGTGGGAGCGTGAGTGCAATATCACAGAAGAAGTTATAGCACGTCAGATAAAGCTTGATTTTTATGATATAAGCGCTGATGATTTAAAGAAGTGCATAATAGCTTACGAGCCTGTTTGGGCAATAGGCACAGGCAAGACTGCTACTGCCGAGCAGGCACAGGAGGTTTGCAAGTTTATCCGTGATACGCTGGCTAAGCTTTATGACAAGGCAACTGCTGATGCGGTCACTATTCAGTACGGCGGTTCTATGAACGAGAAAAACTGTGCGGAGCTTCTTTCAAAAGAGGACGTTGACGGCGGTCTTATAGGGGGAGCTTCGCTTGTAGCTGAAAAGTTCGGAGTTTTATTAAAAGAGGCTTCAAAATAAGATATAGATTATTTTTAAGGAGAAATTCAAATGGCAAAAAAACCTGTTATTTTAGTAGTAATGGACGGCATTGGAAACAGTATTACAGGTCTTGGCGACGCTGTTACAGAGGCAAACACTCCTACTCTTGACAGACTTTTAAAGGAATGTCCGAACACATCATTAAAAGCTCACGGCGACGCTGTCGGACTTCCAACAGACGGCGATATGGGAAATAGTGAGGTAGGACATAATGCTCTTGGCTGCGGACAGATTTATTCACAGGGAGCAAAGTTGGTTAACGAGTCTATCGAAAGCGGCAAGATGTTCGCAAGTGAAACGTGGGGCGAGGTGGTTGATAACGTAAAGGCACATTCATCCACACTTCATTTTATCGGACTTCTTTCAGACGGAAATGTACACTCTAACATATCGCATTTAAAGACAATGATTAAAAAGGCGAAGGAGCAGGGTGTTTCTAAAGTAAGATGCCACGTTCTTTTAGACGGCAGAGATGTTCCTGCCACATCGGGACTTCAGTATATCAACGAGCTTGAAACGTGTATGAGAGAGCTTAATGACAGTACATTCGACGCTAAAATAGCTTCCGGCGGCGGAAGAATGAAGATAACTATGGACAGATACCAGGCTGACTGGGGAATGGTAGAGCTTGGCTGGAAAACCCACGTTTTAGGCGAGGGCAGGCAGTTTGATAATGCAACGATCGCCATTGAAACTTACAGAACAGAAAATGAGGGAGTAATCGACCAGGATCTGCCGCCTTTCGTTATTGCAGAAAACGGCGAGCCTGTTGGAAAGATAGTTGAAAATGACAGTGTAGTTCTGTTTAATTTCAGAGGCGACAGAGCAATAGAGCTTTCTATGGCATTTGACGACGAGGAGTTCACTTTCTTTGACAGAGGACCAAAGCTGAATGTTGTATTTGCAGGAATGTTACAGTATGACGGAGATTTGAATTTGCCGAACAAATATCTGGTAAGTCCTCCTGAGATCACCAATACGCTTTCTGAGCTGCTTGTTAAAAACGGACTGAGTTCTTATGCTGTTTCTGAAACTCAAAAGTATGGACACGTTACATACTTCTGGAACGGAAACAAGTCTGAGAAGTTCAGCGAAGAGCTGGAAACGTGGAAAGAGATACCTTCTGACAAGGTTTCATTTGACGAGAGACCTTGGATGAAGTCGGCGGAGATCACTGACGATTTGATTTCTGCTATTAAGTCGGGAAAATATGATTTTCTGAGGTGTAACTATCCGAACGGCGATATGGTAGGTCACACAGGAAGTATGGCTGCAACTATTATCGGCGTTGAGTCGGTTGATTTAGGACTTTCAAGGCTTATCAAGGCTTGCGAGGACATTGACTGTACAATTATGATAACAGCCGATCACGGAAATGCCGATGAGATGCTCGAAAAGAATAAAAAGGGAGATATTCAGGTAAGAACGGCACACTCTCTTAACAGAGTTCCTTTCATCATTTACGATAAGAATACCGAATACACCATCAAAGACGGAAGCTATGGACTTTCAAATGTTGCTCCTACGGTAGCAAAGGTTCTGGGTATTGAAGTGCCGTCCTGTTGGGAAGACAGTATGATTTAGCTTAATACGGTCAATAGATTTATTCATCAGTGCAGACAGTTTAGCTGTCTGCATTTTTATATTTTTATTATTCTTTCTTAATTGACAAAGAATAGTAAAGAATATATAATAATATTTAGATTAAATTACAGTGATTTAAAATATTTATTTAGGAGGGATTACTTATGAATTTTAAAAGAATTCTGCCGCTGGTTTTGTCGGGCGTTTTGGCTTTAACAAGCTTAACAGCCTGCGGTGATAAAAAGGATTCAGAGGCGGTCGACAACGGAAAGATCCGTGATATGACATCAACTGAGCTTGTAAAGGATATGGGTCTGGGTTGGAATCTTGGCAACACGCTTGATGTCTGCAATGCAGACAGAAACGGCGATGGCGGAGTTGACGAAAGCTCCGAAAAGGTAGATGAGACTCTTTGGGGCAATCCAAAGACAAAAAAGGCTCTTTTTGAGTCTTTGAAGAAGGACGGAGTAAAATCTGTGCGTATTCCTGTTACCTGGAGAGATCATTTAGGAAAGGCTCCCGACTATAAGATCGACGAGGATTGGATGAACAGGGTTCAGGAGATTGTCGACTATGCAAGAAGCTGCGGAATGTACGTTATTATAAATCTTCACCATGACGGAGGAGACGATTTAGAATGCGGTGCTTGGATAAAAAATGCCGACAAGGATTATGACGGCGTTATGGAAAAGTACAAAGCTGTATGGAAGCAGATCGCCGAAAGGTTTAAGGATTATTCCGATTATCTTGTGTTCGAATCGATGAACGAAGTCGGTTTTGATAATGTATCTGAGGATAAGGGATTTGAGCTTGTAAATAAAATCAATCAGGAGTTTGTTGATCTTATAAGAAGCTCGGGCGGAAACAATGAAAAGCGGCATCTTCTTATAGCCGGATATTGGACTGATATTACAAGGTCGTGTGCAGGAATTGTAATGCCTGAAGATACTGCTGACAGATGCATCTTGTCGGTTCATTATTATACGCCTTGGCAGTTCTGCATTAACGGTAATCCTGCAATATGGGGAAGTGAAGCAGAAGTAAACGAGCTTAACAGGCTGTTTGATATGCTTAATGATAAGTTTATAAGCAATGGAGTTCCTGTTATTCTCGGTGAGTACGGAGTAAACTCAGCGGCTGAAGATGTAAGCAGGATTTATTGGTGCGAAAGCGTTGTAAAGAAGTGTACTGACTTAGGTATCGCAACATTTTTCTGGGATAACGGCGAAGAGGTTGACAGAGAGACGTATCAATGGAGAACAGACGGTTTGCTTGACGCATTGAAGAAAGCTTCAAGCGGAGAGGATTACACTGTTGAGCCTCCGAAAGAAAAAGAACCTGCTGATGATATAACTGATGATACAAAGATTATAGAACTTCCCGATTTTGTAGGCAGACAGATAGACGAGGTTAAAGAAAAGTACGGAGACTTTTTGGATATAAAGGTCGTTGAAGAGGAAAGCGATAATGCAAAGACAGGCGAGATCATCAAGCAGGATACTATTGAGGGTACGTTTACAGAACGGGGAAAAACAGTAACTTTTACTGTTGCAAAATAGTAAATCAAAATGCAGACAGTTTAAAGCTGTCTGCATTTTTTGTGCTTTATATTATTCATTCTTAATTGACAAAGAATAGTAAAGAATATATAATAATATTTAGATAAAAAGTGTTTTGATATTTGTTCTACGTAAACATAGATGCTAATTTCGGCTGGGGCTGGCAGTTAATACTGAATTATATAACATTCAATCAGATTCAAATGTCTTGAAAGGTTAAAGCTATGAACGAAAAAGAAAAAATGCTTGCAGGAAAAATTTATGACCCGAGCGATGAAACTCTTGCTGCGTTAAGGGCAAAGGCTCACAAGCTCTCACAGCAGTATAATAATACTAATGATGAAGACGACGCTCTGCGAAAGGAAATTCTTGACGAGCTTGTTCCCAATCACGGAAAAGGTCTTGCACTTCAAGGACCTATCTATTTTGATTATGGAATATTCACAACTTTCGGTAAAAACTGCTATGCAAATTTTAATTTTACAGTGCTGGATACCTGTTGTGTAAATATAGGGGATGATGTATTTTTCGGACCTAATTGTACTATTGCTACACCGATCCATCCGTTTAGATGGCAGGAAAGAAATATAAAATTCAAGTCGGACGGAACTGCTTATGACGATGAATACGGCAAGCCTGTTACGATAGGCTCTAACTGTTGGATAGCAAGTAACGTAGTAATTACAGGCGGTGTAACGATTGGCGAGGGATGCGTTATTGGTGCAGGAAGTGTAGTTACACGGGATATTCCGTCTAATTCCCTTGCGGTCGGAAATCCATGCAGGGTAATTCGTGAGATAACTGAAAAGGATTCGATAAAGTATAAGAAAGAATTATTTTAGAATAAAATACTAAGATTTGACTGTATTGTGAAAGGAAGTTAAAATGAGCGAAAGCAACTACAAACCTTTTTCAAGAAAGGCATATTACTATGAAACCGACGGAATGGGAATCGTTCATCATTCAAATTATATAAGATGGATGGAGGAAGCCAGAATTTATTGGCTTGAGTATATAGGCTATCCATATTCTAAGGTTGAGCAGTCGGGAATTATGATCCCGGTACTGTCGGCAGAATGCGAGTATAAACATCCAGTACGCTTTGATGATGAGTTTGAGATACACACAATGTTAAAAGACTTCAACGGCGTAAGGTTTTCAGTGGAATATAGGATCACTGATCTCACAGAAGACAAGCTGTCGGCAGTCGGTAAGACGTCGCATTGCTTTGTAAATAAGGATTTCAGACCAATAAGAACAAAAAGGGATTTTCCTGAATTATATAATGTATTCAATGATAATCTGAACGTAGAGTTTTAAATTAAGGAGTAAAAAATGAGTGAAATAAGAAACGAAAGTATTTGGAAAAGCGGAAAAACGAAAATAGACTGGGTAAAAGCAAATATGCCACTATTGAACAGTATAGAAAAGGAGTTCAGTGAAAAGAAGCCCTTTAGGGGTATAAAGATTGCACTTTCTATTCATCTTGAGGCTAAAACGGCGTATCTGTGTAAGGTTCTGGCAGCAGGAGGCGCTGAAATGTATATAACAGGCAGCAATCCTCTTTCAACGCAGGACGATGTTGCCGCAGCTCTTGTTCACGACGGTCTTAATGTTTACGCTTGGTATAATGCGAGTGATGAAGAATATCACCGTCACACAAGCGAAGTTATCAAAGCAGGACCGAACATTATTATTGACGACGGAGGAGATCTTGTAAATCTTATTCACAACGAGTATCCAGAGCTTATTGATAATGTTATAGGCGGCTGCGAAGAAACTACTACCGGAATCATAAGGCTTATTGCTATGAACAATGATAACGCTTTGAAGTTTCCGATGGTGCTTGTCAATAATGCTGACTGCAAGCATCTGTTTGACAACAGATACGGAACAGGTCAATCCGTATGGGACGGAATAAACAGAACGACTAATCTTATTGTCGCAGGAAAGAACGTAGTAGTAGCAGGCTATGGCTGGTGCGGCAAGGGAGTTGCTATGAGAGCTAAAGGTATGGGAGCGTCAGTTATCGTTACTGAAATAGATCCTATAAAAGCTATGGAAGCCGTTATGGACGGCTTTAAGGTCATGAAAATGGAGGAAGCGGCAAAAACGGGCGATTTCTTTATTACAGTTACAGGCTGTAAGGACGTAATAACCGATAGAGCTTTTATGAATATGAAAGACGGCGCAATTATGTGCAATGCAGGGCATTTCGACTGTGAGGTCGACGTTAAAGGACTTAAAAAACTGGCAGTTGAAACAAAGCAGTCAAGAAATAATATTATGGGATATAAACTTCCAAACGGCAACTGGCTTAATGTTATCGCAGAGGGAAGGCTTGTTAATCTCGCCGCAGGCGATGGACATCCTGCCGAGATAATGGATATGAGCTTTGCCATTCAGGCGCTTAGCGCACTGTATTTAGTTGAGAATAAGGACAAGCTGAAAGATAAGATAATTGACGTTCCTAAAAGCGTCGATAATGAGGTTGCTAAGCGCAAAATAAAATTCTGGGGACTTGAAATAGACAGCCTGACTCCTGAGCAGGAAAAATATCTTTCAAGCTGGGAAGTTTAGTTATTAATTTTTTAAACATAAGTTAATAATAAAATTTTATAGACGGAGGATTGCCTTATCAGCAGGCAGAATATAAAAATGGTTAAAGTTTATAAATTTAAACTGGTTTCTATAATTTTAATTATAGCGTCTCTGCTGTTTTCCTTATGCGGAACATTTGATATTGACAGTTATGCTGCAAATGTAAAAAATCCGGTTTCGCAGCATGGACGTTTAAAGGTCAGTGGCAGTAATATTGTAGACAAAAACGGGAAAAAATTTCAGTTGGTTGGAATGTCAACGCACGGACTTGCGTGGTATCCGGAAGCTGTGAGCGAAAAAACTCTTAAAACTCTGCGTGATGATTGGAAGTGCAATACGATCCGTCTTGCAATGTACACAGAAGAGTACGGCGGATATTGTACGGGCGTTGAAAATAAAAAACAGATGCTTAGCCGTGTCGATAACGGTATAAAGCTTGCAAAAAAGCTTGGTATGTATGTTATTGTTGACTGGCATATTCTAAGCGATGGAGATCCACTTATTCATAAAAAGGAAGCAAAGTCTTTTTTCAAACGAATGGCAAAAAAGTATAAAGGATATAATAATATTATTTATGAAATTTGCAATGAGCCGAATAACACGTCATGGAAGGCGAATATTAAACCTTATTGCAAGAGCATTATCAAGACCATAAGGAAGTATGACAAAAGGTCGGTGATAATATGCGGTTCAAATACATGGAGTCAGGATATTCACGAAGTTTCTCAGGACAGAATAACCGGCTATAAGAATGTAGCGTATTCACTTCATTTTTATGCAAATACTCATACCGACTGGCTAAGACAAAGACTTACCGACTGCCATAAGAACGGACTGTGTGTTGTTGTTACCGAGTTCGGAACATGTGACGCTTCAGGCAACGGAGGATTTAATAAAAGCGAAACTGTTAAATGGCTTAAATTGCTTAAAAAATATAAAATAGGCTGTATCAACTGGAGCTTGTCTAATAAGGAAGAAACCGCTTCCGCTATAAAGTCCGGAACAGATATTTCAAAGTTAAAAAAGGGAAGTAAGCAGCTTACGAAAAGCGGAAAGCTTATAAGAAAATGGTTCAGAAAAATGTAGCGGTAATGTTTTTTTACAGTGCAGTTAATTTGATTTGACTGATCTTATTTACTTTACATTCAAAAATAAGTATGTTATAATTAAATGCGTATAGATAAATATTTCAGTGAGAAAGGAAGATGGGCATAATTATGCGAAATGACAACATCAAGAATATGCCTGACGGTAGCAGAAATACTATAAAAAAACGTAATAATAGAAGAAAACAAAAACCGGCTGTTCGCATACTAAAGATAATAGGAACTATTGTTCTGTCAATGTTTTTAATTGTAGTGATAACAGGTTCAATTCTTGCGACTGCTCTGACAATATATATTTTAAACTTTGCTGATTCATCCAATGTAATAAGTCTTGAAAATGTACAGATGTCTTATACAACCAGACTTCTTGCTAATAATCCTGATTATGATAAGAATGATGAAGACTCTGAGAGATACGCTCTTTATTATTCTCTTTCGGCAAACGGAGAGAAACGTACTTGGGTAGATTATTCAGATATTCCTAAGCATGTGTGCGAGGCGTTTATATGCTCTGAGGACGAGCGTTTTGATATGCACGACGGCGTTGATTTTAAGAGAACCTTTGCTGCTTTTGCAAATTTGATTTTGCATTTCTATGATACTGAACAGGGAGGTTCTACAATCACTCAGCAGACTATAAAGAACTTGACCGGTGATAATGCAACAAGCGGAACAGACGGTATGGCGAGAAAAATCAGAGAGATTTTCCGTGCGATAAATGTTGAAAAGATGTATACAAAGCAGGAGATATTAGAGGCATACCTGAATATAGTACCTCTTGGTAATAATGTGGCTGGTGTACAAGCTGCTGCAAACTTCTATTTTGGAAAGGATGTTTCTGAGCTGTCAATTAAGGAGGCTGCAAGCCTTGCAGCAATAACTCCTTCGCCTGCGGATTATAATCCGTATGATAACTATGAGGAAAACGTAGGAAGAGCTAACGACTTTAACCTTAAATATATGCTCGATAACGGAGCGATTTCAACAAATGAATATGAAGAGGCTCTTGCAGAAAAGATTGTTGTAACAGGTGATAAGGATTATACCAGTGATAATTCAGTAAGCGTAGGTAAATATCAGAATACCGGTACAACTTCCTACTATGTTGACGAAACATTGAATGAGGCAGAAAAAAGAATTGCAGAATATGATGATATTTCGCTTGAAGAGGCTAAGCAAAAGCTTTCAGCAGGCGGCTACACGATTTATACAAATATAAATCTGAATATGCAGTCAAAATTAGAGAAGAAATTTAGAGAGGCTTCTAACTTTACTAACTATACTTTAAGCTCTGATAAGTTGCAGAGTGCATTTATTGCAATGGATTATAAAGGTCAGGTAAAAGCGATCATCGGAGGAAGGGGAAAGAAAAAAGCGTCAAGAAGCTGGAATATTGCAACTATGTCTGCACGTCAGCCCGGTTCATCTATCAAGCCTATTGCGTCTTACGCTCCTGCCCTTGATAAGGATTTAATTACTTGGTCCACAATATTTAACGATAGACCGATTACTATAACTAAGAAAGATAATTCCACCGAAAAATGGCCAATTAACTATTCTGAATACGGGGGAACAAGCAACTGGTCATATAAAAACTACTTTACCTTTGAAATGATATACAGGTCGCTTAATACTGCGCCCGCTCAGATTGTTGAAAAGCTTACCCCATCGTACAGTTATAATTTCCTGCAAAATACTCTTCACATATCTACTCTTGATATTAATAAGGATCCAAACTATTCTCCGATGGTCGTAGGTGCTTTGACAAACGGTCTTATATTGGAGGAACTTGTTGCAGCCTATGAGATATTCGGAAACGGCGGTAAGTATTATGAACCTACTTGTATCTCAAAAATGGTTGACAGAGAAGGAAATGTCATCTATGAGAATAAATATGAGTCTGAACAGGCAATTGATAAGTCAACAGCATATGTAATGAACCGAATGATGCAGACTGTAATAACGAATTCAAACGGTACAGGACGTTATGCTCGTTTAAGCAATGTTGACTTGGTAGGTAAAACAGGTACATCTGACAAATGGCATAACCTTACATTTGTAAGCTGTACGCCAACATATGTAAGCGGTATTTGGGTGGGTTATGCTAAGAAGGCTAAGCAGATATCATCAAGTGAGTATCAGAATATAGGAGCTATCTGGAAAAATGTTTTCGGAGATATAGCAAATTCATCCTCCAAGACAGAGTTTAAAGCTCCGGACAATGTACAACAGCTTAAGTATTGCACAAGAACAGGATTAATAGCCGGTTCAAATTGTTGGTCAACAGCAACCGGATGGTATAAGTCATCTAACATTCCGGCAGTATGTACATCCTGCTAAAATTGATAAAGGAGAATGGCTATCTACCGCAATTGCAGTGGATAGCCATTATAATAAAATGAATAAGATAAGATTAAACTGTCCATGCTTGTTTGGACTTGAAAGTATATTATCGTATGAAATAAAGAAAATAGGCGGAGAGAATTTAAAAGTAACTGACGGTAAGATCTCGTTTGACGGTGATTTTAATACATTGGCAAAGGCAAACCTATGGATTTCAACAGCTGAACGAGTGTTGATTGAGATGGGTTCGTTTGAAGCTAAAAGCTTTGAAGAGCTTTTTCAGGGAGTAAAGCGTATTTCATTTGAAAATTTTATAGATAAAGATGATGCTTTTCCTGTAAAGGGGTTTTCTCTTAATTCAGCTTTGCATAGTGTTCCCGACTGTCAATCAATAATAAAAAAGGCGATAGTTGAACGTCTTAAAAGTGTTTACGGGATAAACTGGTTTGAAGAGAGCGGACCGGTACATCAGGTGCAGTTTTCAATTCATAAGGATGTTGTAACGGTATTTCTTGATACGTCAGGAGCAGGTCTTCACAAAAGGGGTTATAGGAGAAATTCAAATGAAGCGCCTATAAAGGAAACCTTAGCTGCTGGAATCGTTGATTTAGCAAGAGTACGTTCAGACAGCATAGTTGCTGATCCTATGTGCGGCTCAGGAACTTTTTTGATAGAATCCGCATATAAGGCGCTGAATATAGCTCCTGGTCTTAGAAGAAATTTTGCAGCACAAAGCTGGAGTCAAATTCCTAAAACGGTGTGGAATGATGCAAGGGCAGAAGCACTTGATTCCATTGACAGACAAGGTGAGTTTAAGGCATTTGGATATGATATTGATGATTTTGCCGTAGATTTAACTCAGTCAAACGCCAGAAAAGCAGGGGTTGGTTCTAAAATGATAATAAAGCAGTCTGATATATCAAGATTTAAACAGCTTGATAACTCAATAACCTTTTGCAATCCTCCTTACGGGGAAAGAATGCTTGAAATAAAAGACGCAGAAAAGCTTTACATAAAGCTCGGAGAGAGATTAAGCCCGTGCAGAGAGCGTACTTGTTATATTATTTCTCCTCATGAGGAATTTGAAAAATTCTTTGGTAAGAAAGCAGACAAACGCAGAAAGCTTTATAACGGAATGATAAAATGTCAGCTTTATATGTATTTTAAATAATGTTAAGCTATTTAAAATCAATATATTGTGATCAATTTCTATAAAAAAATCCCCCACTATTTGGGGGATTTTTTCACTTATATATAACCTTCCGTTTTGTAGGCTTTACATTATACCTACCCGCCAAAGGCAGAGATTTTTATTCAGCTCTCTATTGTTTAACAAAGTAAACATTGTACCAAATCAAAAATGTGAAAACAGTCCAGATTTTTCTTGAGTAATCATATTTTCCTAAACGGTGATCATCAAGAAGACTTACAAGTAAATCTGTGTCAAAATACTTTTTGGCTATGTCGCTGGTAAAGGCTTTTTTTACTATATCGTAGTATTCGTCCTCTTTAAGCCATACTCTTATTGGAACAGGAAAACCAAGCTTCTTTTTGTTTGCAGTTTGAGGAGGACAAGCTTTAAGTGCTGCGATCCTCATGGCATATTTTGTATTTTCCTTTGTGACCCTGTATTTCGTTGGGATTTTTTCTGCAAGGTTCATAACTTTTTTATCTAAGAACGGAACTCTAAGTTCAAGAGAATGTGCCATTGACATCTTATCGGCTTTAAGCAGAATATCTCCTGTCATCCAGAGGTTAAGGTCGAGATACTGCATTTGGGTAACATCATCCTTGTTTTTGTATTTATCATAGAATGGCTTTGTGATCTCAACAGCATCTGGAGCGTCAGTCTTAATTTTCAGGATAGCTTTTCTTTCTTTTTCGCTGAAAATATATGCATTTCCGATAAACCTCTCCTGTAAATCCTTTGATCGACGGATAAGGAAGTTTACCCCTCTCTTTGCAGGAAGCTTAGAGGCAATAGCTCCTATACCTTTTCTTATAGGCTTTGGAATCTTGTTGTAAAAATCCATATCATGCGGTTCTTTATATATATTGTAACCGCCGAAAATTTCATCTGCGCCTTCTCCGCTTAATACGACCTTTACCTTTTCAGAAGCTATTTGGCACACAAAGAACAAAGCAACAGCAGCAGGGTCAGCCAAAGGCTCATCCATATGATATTGTATCCTTTCAAGATTATTCCAGTATTCTTCCGGCTTGATAACCTTTGAGGTATTAGCTTTTCCAATATATTTTGAAAATTCTTTTGCATATCCGATTTCGTTATATTTTTCATCTTCACCGAATCCTACTGTAAATGTTTTGTCAACATTTGCAACAGCGGCTACGTAGCTTGAATCAACTCCGCTTGAAAGAAAGCTTCCTACTTCAACATCAGCAATCTTATGAGCTTTTACTGAATCCTTAAAGGTATCGGAAATTTTATCGACCCAATCTTTAAGCTTTGGTCCCTCATTAGGAACAAAGTCTATATCCCAATATCTCTTTACATCAAGCTTACCGTTCCTGTATATAAAATAGTGTGCTGCCGGCAGCTTATACACATTCTTAAAGAAAGTTTCGGCAGTAGGGGAGTACTGAAAGGTAAGATAGTTTTCAAGCGCAGTTTCGTTAAGTACCTTTTTAAAAGACGGATGATCCAAAAAACCTTTTATTTCAGAACCCCACATGAATGTGTCGCCGAACATTCCGTAATACATAGGCTTAATTCCGAAAAAGTCTCTAGCACCGAAAATCTGTTTTTTATTTTTATCCCAAATAATAAAACTGAACATTCCTCTAAGTTTATTAAGTAAATCTGTACCCCACTCCTCATATCCGTGGATCAACACTTCAGAGTCAGTTTTAGAAGAAAATTCATAACCCTTATTACAAAGGTCTTGTCTCAAATCCTGATAATTGTAAATTTCCCCGTTGAATGTTAAAACAATAGATTTATCTTTATTATAAAGCGGCTGGTCGCCTTCTTTTGACAGGTCAATGATGGAAAGTCTGCGAAATCCCATTGCGACATTTTCATCAATGTATTTTCCCTCCGAATCCGGTCCGCGGTGTTTAATTCTATCCATCATTTTATCAATAACAGAAGAAGCATCATTAATCTTATTTGTAAAACCAACAAATCCACACATACAAAAAAGCCTCATTTCGTTTTGCAATTGCGATATAACGCATAATTATTGTAAGAGCAATGCTATAATGCTCAAGGCATAAGTCCAAAATAATTATATAAAGATTATATCATACTTATGCTTTGTAATCAAGTAAAAAAGATATACGTTAAATAATAGAAAATATATTAACGGCAAAGATAAAGAATTATTATATATTATAAACCTATTGAAAAATAAAAAAAAAGAATATATAATAATTACATAAAACGTATAAATTTAAGCGGCAGATCACTATAACGCAAACTGAATAGAATTTTAAAGGAGATTATTATGAATAGAAACATTCAAGTTACACATAATGAAAAGAAGAGAAAACTAAAATTAAGGTATAAAGTTTTGGCAATAATAATTATAGCAATACTTGTAATTTCATTTATAATATACATGCTTCAGACATCGGTTAATGACATCATAAAGTGATGAAATAACATTTATAAAGTAAATAATTTTTTTATAAAAAACAACACTTTTCGACATACCCTGATTAGCGAAATCAGGGTAATTTTTTACTGATTTTTCTTGTTTTTTTAGTTAACGAAATAACAATTAATTAGAAAATATATTTCAGAAAAAAATGAAGATTTAATAAATTAGAAATAAATTAGAATGGAAAACAGGGATTTTAAAATAGTGAATAGTAAATTTACTTTACAAAATTCAAAAATAACAAATGTGTAAAGGTAAAAACCAGTTTTGGTATAAAAAGTAAAAAATATTTGTGAAAATAAATAACTATAAGGCTCAAAAACTGTGCAATTTGCACAAAAAATGAGTAGTTTTTTTTACGCAGTAAGGGCTTGACTTTTCAAAAATAATACTATATACTTGTGATAGTGAAGGACATGGCACAAGATATTGTGTATAACCTCACAAACCCCATAGAATTGGGCTTTGACTACATCGGATATGGGGAAATTTTATATAAAATAAAGAAAAAAACAGGACGACAAAACGTAAATTTGCCCATAAAAATTAGCTGATTTTGGTTGTTTCTTGACTGTTTTCAGCATTTTGCTGAATTCAATTTGGAAATTATAAAACAGATATTAATTCTTTTTGGGTAAGCTCAGACAAAGTTTGAATAGCCTTTATGCTTTCAAAAGTTGTCTGAAAGTCTTAGCTTAAATGATGCATGTTGAAGTTGTGGTTGGCTTTTACAATGCATCTTTAAGATACTTATTTGAAGAAAAATTATTTCGGGTTATTTTTCTTCAAAGCTTAGTTCCGGGTAGAAACTTTGGAGAGGGTTTCAATCGGTTCATTTTCAGTTAAGGTCGGGCTTATTTATGATTTGTACTGTTATAAGGAGAGGATTAGTAAAGCCCGATTTCTTAACTGGATGAAATTCTTTGGAGGCAATTTATTACTTTTATTTATGTCTTTTTGAAGGAGGTCATTGGTTATGGCTAAATTGTTAAATATGTTATCTGAAAGATTGCATATTGCTACTCAAGAACTTCTTGATATGTTTGCAATAAATGTTGATGCAAATGATTCTCAAACTGCGTCTGATATTAATGATACTGATGATTAATTTGATGTATATTAATATATAAAGTATCTTAATCATAATTGGAATCAGCTTATAAGTTTTACATAACACATAACACACGAATTTAAGGCAGGATATATCCTGTCTTTTATTCGTTTATGGAACTGACTAAGCGGACATTTTTAAATTTATACAATTAACATAATGTGTATACAAATGAGTTTAAGAATATGCAGCACCGGCAAATATAAAAGCGAATTGTTACATGATTTCTGATATATATTCTAAAAAATAAGAGTCAGCAGAAATTTCAAATCGTATAATATCGTATAATAAAAAAGCACCGCCTCAAAATAGGGCGGTGCTATGCTATTGGAAAGAGGTATCAAAAAAGATGTATCACTAACGCGAGATATAAAAAATTCACGTTCCACAAAATGTGAAACGTGAACAGGATCCGGCGGCTCGCCGGTGGTGGAAGAGGGTGGATTCGAACCACCGAAGCGTAAAGCAACAGATTTACAGTCTGCCCCCTTTGGCCACTCGGGAACTCTTCCGTATTAAATTAAGCATAAAATGGAGCTGGTGGACGGACTCGAACCCCCGACCTGCTGATTACAAATCAGCTGCTCTACCAACTGAGCTACACCAGCTTAAACAATGCAAAAATAATTATATCACAGTTTAGTCAAGTTGTCAAGATGTTTAAACCTCTTTTTTTACTATTAGCAATTAATTAATAAAAGTTGGAATTTGCGAAATAAAAGTCTTGCATTAAACAAAAACTAAAAGCTAACAGCTAGCGACAACAGCCACTGGTCGGGATGACAGGACTTGAACCTGCGGCATCTTGGTCCCAAACCAAGCACTCTACCAAACTGAGTTACATCCCGATTATTTAAAGCCAAACAATGTTAAATCTAACATATCATTTGACAGCTATATAATTATAAAGTATAAAATACGCTTTGTCAAGACCTTTTTAGAAAAATTTAAGGAATTTATGCGTACTGAATTGCAATATCAGATAGGACAGTCTAAAAAAGTTCAGAAGTTGAGTTATAATTGAAGATTTTTTAATAATGATAATTAATCCGATACTCAATGACGGCAATAGTTATTAAAGATATAGTCAAAACTGTTAATTTTATATTATATTTTAAATTATAGAAAAACACTGATCTTAATTGCTTTTTAAGTATAAATGTGATAAAATTAGTGTTAGATGGTGAGGTGGATTGATTGTCATTTAAGGCGCTTAGGCATTTTATCACAATAACAAAGCACCGTCATAAGGTTATAAGAAACTGTGCAAGAGCAGGTATTCTTTGGCAAGGGCTTTTTCATGACTTATCAAAGTATTCTCCTACTGAATTTTTATCAGGTATTAAGTTCTATCAGGGAGATAAAAGCCCAAACGAGGGTGAACGTGAAGCTTTTGGCTATTCAAAAGCGTGGATGCATCATAAGGGAAGAAATAAACATCATTTTGAATACTGGACAGATTACAGCAAAACTGAAAGACGTGTAATGCCTGTTAAAATGCCGATGAAATACGTTATTGAAATGTTTTGCGATAGGGTGGCGGCAAGTAAGGTTTATCAGGGAAAGAATTATAATGATAACCATCCATTGGAATACTTTTTAAAAGGAAAGCCCAGACGAATGATAAACCCTGATACTTCAGACCTTTTAGAATTTCTTTTAGTTATGCTCTCTCAAAAGGGGGAGGACGAAACATTCAGATATATTAAAAGCTTGGATAAAAATTCGGATTACTGATATCATGGTTAAACGCTGAAGCTATCTTGGTTATTGCTTTTGATTTTTTTACTTGTATGCAGCTTATCGTTGCTTGTATTTTGATGTAATACCCAGATATTCTTCAAGGCATTTGCCTGATTTAGTTACCTTTTTTGCCAGACTTTTACCTAGATATCTGATATGCCACGATTCATATTTGTATCCTGTAATTTTCTCTTTTGACTTTTGATATCTTATTATAAATCCATACTTTGTACAGTTTTTTGCAAGCCATTTTGCCTCTTTTGTGTTATCAAACGAACTGCTCGGGTCGTTAATGTCAAACGCAAGCCCTGTCTGGTGTTCTGAATGTCCGGCACGTGCGGAATATGTATCTGCCTTTTCTTTTCCATCTCTTGCTTTATAACTGTTGTATAAGTATTTTTGATAAGAGTATGATCTATAACCCGACGCGATAAAAAGATTTAGTCCGTCCTTATATGCGGCAGACTGCATCTTTTTAAACGCTTTGTAGGCTTTGCTGTTTGTTCCCGGATTATAGGTCTTTGGCAGCTTATATGTTTTATTTGCAATTAAAATTCCATTTATGTAAGTCACTCCGTGTACCTTTGATTTTCGTTTGTACACGGTCTTTTTTATTGTGTTTGAATAAATATGATTGATGCCTTTCCCGAATTTTGTAACTGACTTTATTCTGTAATAGTATGTTTTTCGTTCACCCTTATAATCCTTGTCGGAGAAGCTTAGAGTGTCTGATGTTACCTCAGCGATTTTTTTATATTTTCCGTTTTTCTTATTTGAACGGTATATTTTATATTCGTCTGCGTTTTCAACCTTTGTCCACGATAACTTTAGACCGGTTTTTGTAAGTTTTGCTGTAAGCAGAGGTTTTGTTAAAGATGTTTCAGAAGTTTCTGCGGAAACTTCACCGCAATTTGCTGTAAAAAGATCATTGCTAAAGGAAGTAGTACCTGACATTAAAATTATTGCCCCCAGAGTAAAAATTGTGACAATTAGAGTCTTTATTTTAATATGTCTCATTTTATCACTTCCTACATATATATTCAAAAATCTTCAGTTTAGAAGCAAGAAACAAGAGGCAAGACATATCCTTACTGCAATGTTTTGATAATAACATCTTGCCTCTTGCCTCTAAAATATCTTACCTCTAAGTACTAGTCTGCCGTTTATCAAAGTTAAACATTAATCAAATTATCCAAAGGCAGAGTGGATGCAACGTCACCGTTGCCCGGCTCGGCAGTTGCTATATAATCTTATTAATTGCCGAAACCAATGCAAGAATAGATGAGTTAATAATATCAGTATCTCGTCCTGCACCCCAGAAGGTTTTTCCGTTATGTTTTATTTCTACATATGAAACGGCTTGCGATTTTGAGGTCTTTTCAAGTGAGTGTTCATTGTAGTCCTCAATTGTGAAGTCTATTTTCAGAGCCTCTTTTAATGCGTTTGAAACAGCGTCAAGACGTCCGTTCCCGTCTGCTTTGTATGTTCCGACCTTATCTCTGCCCTTTATATCGGCGGTTACAAAAGCTGTGATTTTGCCGTCAGGCTGCTGTACATAATGAGATTCAATAACATTAACAGGAGTATTGATATTCATATACTTTTCACAGAAAATATCATAAACTTCGTTAGGCATAAGCTCTTTATGTTTATGATCTGAAACGGATTTTACAGCATATCCGAAGTCCTCTCTCATTTTTTTAGGGAGATCATATCCGTATTGCTGCTGGAGAAGATATCCTATTCCGCCTTTTCCCGACTGGGAATTGATTCTTATAACATCTCCGTCATACTCTCTGCCTATATCCTTAGGATCAATTGGAAGATACGGTACTGACCACTGATTTAAGTTCTTAGTTTCACGCCAAGTCATACCCTTTGCGATAGCATCCTGATGCGAACCTGAAAATGCTGCAAATACCAATGCACCGGAATAAGGCATACGCTCGTAGACTTTCATTCTGGTAACTCGTTCATAAACCTCAATAATTTCAGGAAGATTTTCAAAGTTGAGCTTTGGATCAACACCGTGTGTATACATATTCATAGCCAGAGTAATAATATCAACATTTCCTGTTCTTTCGCCGTTCCCGAATAAAGTACCCTCTATTCTGTCCGCACCTGCAAGCAAGCCCAGTTCAGAATCAGCAACTCCGCATCCTCTGTCGTTGTGAGGGTGAAGTGAAATGATAACATTTTCTCTATATTTCATATTGCTGCACATATACTCGATTTGCGAAGCATAAACGTGAGGCAATGACATCTCTACCGTTACAGGCAGATTGATAATGACCTTTCTGTCAGGTGTAGGCTGCCATACGTCCAAAACAGCGTTGCATACCTCCAGAGCATACTCCGGCTCTGTTCCTGTAAAGCTTTCAGGCGAATACTCGAAAATGAAGTTGCCTTTTGTTTTTTGGCGGTACTCTTCACAGATTTTTGCTCCGCTTACCGCAATTTCCTTGATCTCGTCCTTGTTTTTGCGGAAGACCTGTTCTCTTTGTGCAACGGACGTTGAATTGTACAGATGTACTACTGCGTTTTTACAACCCTCAAGAGCCTCGAAGGTTTTCTTTATAATATGTTCTCTTGACTGTGTAAGCACTTGAATTCTGACGTCGTCGGGAATCAGGTCTTTCTCAATCAGGGTACGGCAGAACTCGTATTCGGTTTCAGATGCGGCAGGAAAGCCTATTTCAATTTCCTTAAAGCCTACCTTAATAAGTACGTCCCAGAATTCGAGTTTTTCCTCTAAGCTCATCGGAATTATAAGCGCTTGATTTCCGTCCCTCAAATCCACAGAGCACCACATAGGAGCGTGATCTATGTATTCTTTCTTAGTCCAGTTAAGACACTCACTTGGCGGCATATAGTAGCCTCTTTGGTATTTTTGTACGTTTTTCATAATTATCCTCCTTAACTTATAAAATCATATACGCAGGTGTCTCCTGCCTGTCAAATTTGGTTTACTAACTAAAAACGCCCGTCTCCGATAAAACCAGAGACGAGCGAAATACCCGTGTTACCACTCTCATTTATGTATAGTTCACACTATACACCTCAGCCACATCTATCAATGTGTTACTCTGTAACGGGAGTTCCCGTGTGAAGCTACTTAAATTCACCACACCTGCTCAAGGACGAGTTATAACCTTTCTCTAACGCTGACTCGCACCGACCGTCAGCTCTCTTTGCATAGAAGTAAAAGCCTTTGTTTCCTGTCAAAGCATTTTTAATATAGAAATTAAGTATAGTATATTATATATTTTATGGTTTGTCAAGCGTTTTGTCACAATTTTTTTCAAAAGATTTTTAGGGTTTATTGTAAAATGAATAGGACATAAAGAAATTACAAATCTAACGTGACATATTTGAAACGCTGAAAATAAAAAAGGCAGGAGATTTAAAATTTTTTAAAAGAATCATACCGTAAATCAGAAAAAATCAATGCGTATTACAAATTTTTAAAAAATACTTGACAGGATAATAATCGTATGTTATAATATGCCTTGCATTCGTATCTAAAGACAGCAGGTGGCGTGTAATGCCGTAAATCCTGCCGAGGAAAGAATAGCAAAGTTTAATATGATAACTTTGTTCCTCTTTTGTCTTTTGATAAAAGAGGATTTTTATTTACCCTTTTATTTGATACGGAAATATATTAAAAGAGGTGAAATCTATTATGCCAAGCGAAAAAGTATTGCTCCAAAAGCAAGAAAAGGTTAACGCTCTTACTGAACTTCTTAAAAATGCTGTTTCCGGTGTTATTGTTGATTACAGAGGCATCACGGTTGAAGAAGATACTAAACTTAGAAAAGAGCTTAGAGAAGCAGGCGTTACCTATTCCGTAGAAAAGAACACAATGCTTCGTTTCGCAATGAAAAACTGCGGAATGGATGAGCTTACAAATGTTCTTGAAGGTACAACTGCTATTGCTGTTTCAAACGATGACCAGACAGCTCCTGCAAGAGTACTCGGAAAATTTGCAAGCGAACACGACGACAAGTTCAACCTTAAAGCAGGATTTATCGGCGAAGAAATTTACGATGAAGCGGGAGTTATGGCTTTGTCAAAAATTCCGCCGAGAGATACATTGCTTGCACAGCTTGTTGGTTCTCTGCAAGGACCTATTCAAGGACTTGCTGCAATTCTCAAAGCTGTTGTTGACAGTAAAAATGACGGCGACGCAGCATAATCTGCATTATTGAAAATCAAAAGACAAGGGGATAGATCCCTAAGACAAAAATTAATTAATAAAGGAGAAAATTATCATGGCTTCAGAGAAAATTTTAAAATTTGTAGAAGATATTAAAGAACTTTCTGTTCTTGAGCTTTCAGAGCTTGTAGACGCAATCCAAGAGGAATTTGGCGTAACTGCTGCTGTTGCAGCTGCTGCTCCTGCAGCAGGCGGTGCTGCTGCTGCGGAAGAAAAGACAGAATTTGACGTTGTTTTGGCTTCATTCGGCGACGCTAAAATGGCTGTTATCAAGGCTGTTAAAGAAATCACAGGTCTTGGACTTAAAGAGTCTAAGGAGCTTGTTGAGTCTGCTCCTAAGGCTATTAAGGAAGGCATTGCTAAGGCAGAAGCTGAAGAGATCAAGACTAAGCTTGAGGATGCAGGAGCTACTGTTGAGCTTAAGTAGTTTGAAACAGTTATCATAATACTTTGCAATAATTAAAGCAATGTTAAAATACCGGGCAGTTTTACTGTCCGGTATTCTTTATATAAAACATCCCGGCTGACTGTAAATGTCTGTCGGGATTATTTATATTATTATACATCTTTGTTTTTAAAAATGGCGTGACGTATTTTTGAAGTGATTTTCTTAGTCAGAGGTCTATTTGCATATGCAAGCCTCTTATTAGCTTCAGCCAGTTTCTTATTTGCTTCTTCAAGCCTGACTTTCAGATTATTTATTTTCATATCATTGTCTTCGTTTATAAACCGAATCATTTTCCCGCAGATCAGAACCAGCTCCTGTGCTGAATATTGAACAGGAGTATCCGTTCTTTTTTCAATTTTGTCTTTAAAAAGAATACCGTTTTCTCTGTTCATATATTCTCTTGCAACTAACTCATTGCTCTCTTTATATTTTTCCAAAAACGCTATCTGTCTGTCATAAGTAAAATATTCGCCGTTCGGTACTTTGTAATCTTGTTCCGATTCTTGCTGTACCATTCTCAGATATTTGACCGGCCAGCCGGGAGTACGAAAATACGGCATTATGTTGAGTAATCTTTTTGTTTCGAGAAAGCTTCCGTGAAGACTTGTGTTAGCTACAATATCTGCTGATACATATCTTTCGTCCAATTCAAGTCCCAGCGTATTCAGAAAATCTGAAATAAGAGTATTTCCGTTTCCCTCAAACTGCTGCTTCTCATATACTCGTACAATTATATTTTCCTTTCCTATTATCTTTGAAATATCCTCAAGCTGTTTATAATAATCCAGTTTAAAAAAGTTGCATTTTCCGGAATCAACATAATATTTAAAGCTCATATGTAGTTTATACTTAACTCTTTGGATCCAATATGATTCTATTGCCAAGTCCTGTCTTCTTAGATATACAATCACCTTTAATTCTATTTTGCGTTCATCGAGGGCGTTTTTCAAAACTGACCAGAAATTTTCCCTTTGCCAGTATGCGTTCCAGATGTTTTCATCGGAAAGAATAATATTAGGATAAGTATTCGTAAGTTCTTTTATCTTATCCAGTCCTTCAACAAAACGCTCGTCCTCTGACCTTTTCGCTTCAGTTTCATCTTCTAGACTGCCACCACTGCTGTGATGAACCAGAAAATGTCCGTTACGGTATTTTCCAACCCCTTGATAGCGATAGCCGAAATCAGGAAAACAAAATCCCTGTTCTTCCAACAAGCTTTTGTTTAAAGGCAAAAAATTCTGAATTGCAGTTGTACCTGTTTTGGGAGTACCTATATGCAGATATAATCTGGGCTTTTTATTATTCTCCATAGTCGGAGCTTTTGTAAAGCTTTCATCAGAGTTTTGCTTTTCCTGCCTAAGTTCTAATGACCCGACGCCATTATTCGCTTGTTGATTAGAGGGTTTATTTACCTCATTCAAAGTTGCCATATTATTTCTCCTTTGTTTTTAATATCTTACTGCCTTGAAAATCAAACAGCAAAGTTTTTCTTTTGTTCTATTGTATTTCTATTATATTTTAATTTAATACGCTATCTGTGAAGTAAAAGTGAAGTATATAAACTTTTTAAACAAAAAGTGCAGTAAGCAAAAAAGCGTACTGCACTATAACTACATATTCATAAAAAGATACTAAATACAAAAATATATTATTTATGCATATATTTATTCTTTTACCTTTGGCTTTTTATTATGTTTAGTGTCCAAAGATTCAGTATAAGCTATTTATTCTCAACCGCAGCTCTTATAAATTCCCTGAACAGAGGGTGTGCCTTGTTAGGTCTTGATTTAAATTCGGGGTGGAACTGTACTCCCACAAACCACGGATGAACATCTTTCGGAAGCTCGACTATTTCAATAAGCTTGTTGTCAGGAGAACTTCCTGCCAAAATCATACCTTTTTCTTCAAATATTGTTCTGTATTTATTATTGAATTCCCAACGGTGACGGTGTCTTTCATTTATCTTATCGGTTTTATATGCAAAGCTGCTTTGAGTATTGTCCTTTAGAACACACGGATAAAGTCCCAGACGCATTGTTCCGCCCTTGTCGGTAATATCCTTCTGTTCGTCCATAATATCGATAACAGGTTCAGAAGTTTTGCAGAATTCTGTTGAATTTGCGTTCTTCAAGCCTGCAACATTTCTTGCAAACTCTATGACAGACATCTGCATACCCAGACAAATACCGAACATAGGGAGCTTGTTTTCTCTTGCATAGCGGATAGCCTCTACCATACCTTCAATTCCTCTGTCGCCAAACCCTCCTGGAACGATAATTCCGTCACAGCCTTTTAGCTTTTCCTTAACATTTGCTCTGTCAATATCCTCCGACTGGATCCAGTTTATCTTTACCTTTGCACCGTTTTCAAAACCTGCGTGACGTAAAGCCTCTGCCACAGAAAGATAAGCGTCCTCAAGCTCAACATATTTTCCGACCAATCCGATAGTAATGTCCTTATTAGCAGCCTTTTGAACAGCGACCATATGCTCCCATTCTGCCAAATCAGGCTTTCTGTTTTCAATTCCAAGATGATAGCAAACTGCGTCGGCAAGTCCCTCGTTCTCAAGCCACAAAGGAACCTCATAAAGCGAAGGAGCCGTAAGATTCTGAATAACATCCTCAGGTCTTACATTACAAAAAAGTGAAATTTTTCTTTTCATATCGTCAGGGATCTCAAATTCACTTCTCAACACCAAAACTGACGGCTGTATACCAAGCGATAAAAGCTCCTTTACAGAGTGCTGAGTAGGTTTGCTTTTTAGCTCTTTAGAGCCTGAAATATACGGAACCAGCGTAACATGGAGAAACATAGAATTTTCTCTTCCGACTTCAATGCTTGCCTGCCTGAGCGCTTCAAGAAACGGTGTGGATTCAATATCTCCTACCGTTCCGCCTATTTCGGTAATAACAATATCCGAATTAGAATCCTTACCCGCACTGTAAAGCCTTTCTTTTATCTCATTAGTTATATGCGGAATGACCTGTACCGTTCCGCCGAGATAATCTCCCCGACGTTCTTTATTCAAAACATTCCAGTAGATCTTTCCCGTAGTAACATTTGAGTTTACTGACAAATTCTCATCTATAAATCTTTCATAGTGACCCAAATCGAGGTCGGTTTCCGTTCCGTCATCAGTAACAAAAACCTCGCCATGCTGATACGGCGACATTGTTCCCGGATCGACGTTTATGTATGGATCAAACTTCTGAATAGTTACCTTGTATCCTCTGTTTTTAAGAAGCCGTCCAAGCGATGCTGCCGTAATGCCTTTACCTAAACCTGAAACCACTCCACCTGTAACAAATACATATTTTGTAGGCATAATTATATCCATGCTCCCTCAGGAACATTACTCCTCCTTTTTTGCAATTTTTTATTTTTACTAAATGGTTTTAATCCGGCAAGTATTAAAACAATAAAACAACTAAATACTTGCATAAAAACACACCATAATACTTAATTAACATTCTAACAAATTTCGAGTTAAATTGCAAGTGTGAAATATATTTAAAAAGCTTCAAATTTAATAAAAAAGCAAAAAGCTGATAAAAAGAAATCAACTCTTTATCAGCTTTCCGTTTACCCACTATAATTTTTAAGTGTTTCACTAAGGCTCCTTACACATATTTAGCGTATCAAACGGTTAAAAGTCTCATATTTTTTATGATTTTGTAAAGATGCACAAAACACACGCAGGTTTTATGTAGATATTGACAATAAAATCATACTTTATTGAAGATCAAAAAAAATTATGATAAAATATATCTTAGCAATAAATTAAATTTACATATGGGAGTTGAAAGGAATGAGCGTTTTCTTTTGCTATCTGGCTGTATATTTTATTATTTTTATTTTCGGCGCTTGTATAGGAAGCTTTTTAAACGTGTGTATATTGCGTTTGCCGTCTGATGAATCTCTTATAAAGGGCGCTTCACATTGTATGACCTGCGGTGAAAAGATAAAAAAGCGTGATTTGATACCAATACTAAGCTGGTGTATTCTAAAGGGTAAATGCCGAAACTGTAAGGCTGACATCAGTCCAAGATACACTGTGATCGAAGTTCTTAACGCAATACTTTATGTTTTAATATTTGCGATCTTCGGCTTTATGAAGCAGCCTTTTCTTCCGGCAATTATATGTCTGCTGTTCAGTTGTCTTATTGTTGTTTTCTTTATGGATCTTGATACTAATACCATAAATACGGGAATATTAATAGTTATTGCTCTTCTTGGTGTTGCAAGATATTTTTTAGTGGGTGATTTGACATGGCAGAGTCAACTTATCGGTGCATTTTGCATATCTATACCGTTTCTGATAATTGTTATAGTCTCCCGTGAAAGAGCAATGGGAATGGGAGACGCATTACTTATGTTTTCGGCAGGATTGGTTTTAGGAGTTAAAGCTATAATCATAGCGACATTTATAGGGCTTGTCTTAGGTTCGGTTGCGGGACTTATCCAAAAGCGTCATACGGGAAATAATAAATTTGCGTTTGGACCGTGGCTTTCAATAGGAATTGCCGTCGGTGCGATATGGGGAACTCAGTTGGCTGACCTTTATCTTAAGCTTTCAGGGCTCAGTTAAAAGAATATTTGAGTATGAAAAGACCTTGTACGAAGTATCATACAAGGTCTTATTTTTATTCTCTTATCTGACCGTCGCCGTTGATAAGAAACTTGGTCGTAGTAAGCTCGCTTAGTCCCATAGGACCTCTTGCGTGGAGCTTTTGTGTTGAAATCCCTATCTCAGCACCCAGACCAAATTCCTCTCCGTCGGTAAACCTGGTAGAGCAGTTTACATATACTGCGGCGGCGTCGATCTGTCTTTGGAACTCTTCAGCCGAGAAAAGGCTTTCCGTTACGATACACTCTGAATGTCCTGTTGAATACTTTTCAATATGCTCAATTGCCTGCGCAAGGTCATCTACAACACGAATAGCAATAATATAATCGAGAAATTCCTTTGCATAATCGTCTTCGTTAACAGGTACAACATCGGCTCCGAGTATCATTCTGGTAATATGACATCCTCTTATTTCTACGTTTTTTTCATCTAAACGTCTTTTCAAAAGCGGAAGAAATTCTTCAGCTATATCTCTGTGAACAAGGCAGGTTTCAATTGCATTGCAAACGCTGGGACGTGAGCATTTACCGTTATAAACAATATCTGCTGCCATTCTTAGATCTGCTGAGTTATCCACATAAACATGACAATTTCCTACTCCTGTCTGAATTACGGGAACGGTCGCGTTCTCGACAACAGCTTTAATAAGTCCGCCGCCGCCTCTTGGAACTAAAACGTCGATATATTCATTAAGCTTCATCATTTCCATAACTACTTCACGGGAAGTATCCGAAACTATCTGAATAATATCCTCGTCAAGCCCTGCTTTTGAAACAGCCTCACGCATAATGCTGGCAAGTATCCTGTTTGAATGTATAGCTTCCTTTCCTCCTCGCAGAATAACTGCATTACCGCTTTTAAGACAGAGTGCAGCAGCGTCAACCGTAACATTAGGACGCGACTCATAAATTATTCCGACAACGCCCAGAGGAACACTTATTTTCTGAATCTTCATCCCATTAGGGCGTACCGAACCGCTTTTTATTATCCCGACAGGATCCTCTAAATTAGTCAATGTTACGCATGCCTTTGCAATATTGTGGATCCTGCTCTCATTTAGCGTCAGTCTGTCTATCATAGCTTCTGACATTCCGTTTCCTCTGGCTCTTTGAATATCAATTGCATTTTCTTCGATTATTCTTTCAACTGATGATTCTAAAGCGTATGAAATTTCGAGCAAAGCGTCATTTTTCTGACCGGTAGTTGCGACGGAAATACTTTTTTTAGCCGCTTTTGCTTTTTTGCCGAGCTTTTCTATATAACTGTCAAACTCAATAAAATCCATTATTAATCCTCCTAATATCAATTATTTTCAAAACTTACTTTTCCGAAACAAACCGTGTTCCAATTTGCTTTCCCTCAAATAAGTCATATAATTTTTCGGGAGATCTTCCGTTCATTATAACAGTATCAATGCCTGCCGCAGACGCAATTTCAGCCGCTTTGATTTTAGTTATCATGCCTCCTGTTCCAAGCCTTGAACCCGACCCTTTAGCAACAGACTTTATATTGTTATCAATATCCTTGACAACAGATATAAGTCTTGCTTCCTCATTTCTTTTAGGGTCATCGTCGAACAGACCGTCAATATCAGAAAGTATGACCAAAGCATCGGCTTTTGCAACTGCGGCTATTGTTGCCGCCAGCGAATCGTTTTCACCCATTTCAAGCTCTAATTCATCGATTGCAACTGTATCATTTTCATTTACAATAGGAATAACGCCCTGCTCTAAAAGCTTATTTACTGCATTTTCCACATTAGATTTTCTTTCTTCCAGCAAAATATATTTAGTAAGCAGAAGCTGTGCAACAACAATGTTATATTCCCCGAACATCTTATCATACATATACATCAGCTCGCATTGTCCCACTGCGGCAAGCGCCTGCTTAGAAGGCGTATCGGTCGGCTTTTTAACATATCCGAGCTTGCCCATTCCAAGACCCATTGCACCGCTTGACACTAAAATAATCTCCCTGCCTGAATTTGATAGATCAGCAAGGATCTTGACAAGTCTTTCTACCCGTCTGATATTAAGCTTTCCTGTTTTGTGTGCAAGGGTTGATGTTCCTACCTTTACAACAATTCTTTTATTGTCTTTAAAATTCTTCATTTTTTTGTTCCTTAATATTATGACGTATAATCAAGCTGTTAAAGTACTTATCTAAGCTCAATATACCAAATTTTAATTAACCTTATTTATCGGACTGCCTTCAATATAAGCTTTCAGATTTTGTGCAACTGCCTTTAACAGACGTTCTCTTGTCTGTTTGGGCGCCCATGCTATATGCGGAGTGATTGTTATATTTTTTGCCCTTCGTAAAGGACAATCCTCTCTCATAGGCTCATATGTTATAACGTCAACGCTTGCGTGTGCGATAACGCCGTCATTAAGTGCGTCTGCCAGATCCTGTTCGTTTATAACTCCGCCTCTTGAAGTATTTATAAGCAAAGCTGATTTTTTCATAAGCTTAAGCGTTTCTTTATTTATAAGTTGGTTTGTCTTATCTGTCAAAGGACAGTGAAGAGTTACAATATCCGATTCTGATAAAAGCTCATCCAAACCGCAGCACTTTATCTTATCACCGGCATTATTCGCCTTTTTAAAAGCGTCGACCTTTGAATATGTTCTTGTATACACGGACACCTTCATACCAAATGCCAGACTTAATTTAGCAACCTGCTGTCCTATATCGCCGAAACCGATAATGCCTATTCTCATATCCTTTATTTCAAAAATTGGCAAGTAAAAATACGAAAAAAGTTTATAGTTTACCCAATCGCCGTTTTTTACAGTTTGAGAATAATCCGAAACACGGTTGAAATAGTCAAGAATAAAAGCGAACGTATGCTGTGCAACCGAATGAGTAGAATATGACGGAACATTGCATACAACCGCACCATGCTGTGCCGCCGCTTTTATGTCAACATTATTGTATCCCGTTGCAAAAAGACCTACATATTTTAAATTCGGACACGCTTCAAAAACTTCTCTTGATATAATACACTTGTTGCAGATAACTCCATCACTGTCGCCTATACGTTCAGCAACTTTATCCGGCGTTGTGGAACCGTAAACAGTAGTATCTGCAAGTGATTTGATTTCTTCGAGTGAAATATCGTTTTTAGAAACTGTTTCTGAGTCAAGTATACATAATTTCATCAAGGATACTCCTAATTAATAAACAGTCTAGTTTTCGCTGTCATCTAGATCATTCAAATCGCTGTCAAACGCTTTTTCTAAAACATCTGCGTCGGACACGATTTCTTTTCTTTCACGCTCTTTTTGCCGGCTTTCCAGCAAACTTTCCTGATTTCTTTCGTCACGCGTCTGCTTTCTTTTTTTCAAATATGCAATTATAATATCAACTATACATCCTGCCACCAAAACTAATTCAACTATCTCAAGTGCAAAAATAACTCTTCTGCTGTCAAATGCAAAATGAGTTATCAGTGTAGAATCAATAGCCAAAGTTGCCAGTAAATAACATATTCTTTTTTTTCTGAAAAGCTGAATTATCAATACTATTGTTGCAAACACACTGAATAATAAGTGAATTTTAAAAGGTAGTGGCGTGTATACATTTTGAAGTCCTACCTGTTCTGCAAGTTCTATCATAATAATTATTCCTTTCCTTTATAAATTAGTCTGTTTTTCTTTTAAAGGCAAATTATACTATTAACAATTATACTCTATTTAATTACTAAAGGCAAGAGAAAACAAAAAGATTTTTACATATTTTTTTAGCCGAGTGACTTTCTGAAATGAAAATCTCTCGGCTATATAAAAATAATTATTTCTTATGAACTATCTTATCGCTTTTTTATTTTTCTTAATGTCTGTTAATTCAAAACTCATATCAAGCAGCCATTTTATTTTCTCGTCACTTGTACTGCCGTCTAAAGCAATAGTTATCCAGTTTGTTTTATTCATATGGTATGCAGGGAAAATGCCGCTTTCTTGTCTGAGTGAACCAATCAATAATGGATCGCACTTGACATTAAGTATATCTGTCATCTCAGTCCCTGTCAGCCCAAGCTTGCATTTTTGAACGTCCATAATAAGTGCAAACCACTTTTTGTTATTGAAGTGTCTGAATACAGTGTGTCTGGGGTATTTTGCCCAGGGATGTTCTTCGTCCGTGCCATACTGTTCCGATATGAATTGAATAAGCTGTTCTCTATTCATAAGAATGTCCTCTTCAAGTTAAATGTTACACTTATTATACTCCTTAGACATTATTTTTTCAATAATAATGCGCGATAACATAAATCGTATTTTAATAAAGTCCGAATAATCTGAGCAGCTTTTGCCAGAATGTAAGCTTTTCTTTTGTATCAGATTTCTCTGATTTTTCTTCCTTCACTTCGATTTTATCTGTTTTTATCACAAACTGTACAGAAGAAACATTTGTGTTTTTCTCAGAAACAAACGAATCGGTTTTGCTGTCAGACCCGCTGATCGACTCAATTATATCGTCTATCTTGTTATTGATTTTTTTATCCATTCCGGATGTTTTGGATTTTATTTTATCCGTACCTTCATAAAGCTCTCCCGCACCGTCATACAGTTTTGAAATACCGCTGTATAAGCTTGAGATACCTCCGTTAAAATCTTTTGTTCCGTCAACCAATGAGTTACTTCCTTCAGCAAGGTCAGAAGCTCCGCTTTTGATCTTAGAATATCCCTTTACAATTTTTTTAACACCGCCGGTGTAGGATCTTATTCCGCCGTCCAGCGTTTTATATTGTTTTACTAATGTATCAATCCCATCGGATAATTTAGAAATGTTTACAAGCATAGTGCTTAAGCTGTTTGCAAGTTTATTTATAGATTTGTCAAATTCAACGTATTTTGTTTCAAGCTGTTCTAACCCTGAGTAAAGCTCAGAAACTCCGCCGGATAAACCGTTAAGGTATTGTTCAACGCCTGTTATCATACCGTTGCTTCCTGTCAGTAAAGCTACAATATCCGTAAGCTGAGAAATCTGCGCCTGCAATTCTTCAGCCTGTTCTTTATACATTTCGTTTCCTTGGATTTTTTCCAGCGTTTCTTTTAACTGTGAAATCTGTGCAGTTAGACTTTCAATTGCCTGAGAGTTTCCAAAAGAAAGCTTATCGATATCAAGTCCGTTAGCAGACATTGCCGCTTTATATTGTGCATATCCAAGATTACTTTTCAGCTTTGACGCACCGCTTTTAAGATTTTTAATTGCAGTTTTAATTTGTCCGGAAGCAGACGTCAGTTTTTTAATATCTTCTTTGTCAGCAGAAACTGAGTCAAGAGAAGTTTGAATTTTCTTCAATGCACTTTTTATCTGTGCAGAGCCGCCGGTAAGATTTTTTGATTGTGTATTAAGTTTATCAAGTCCGATTTGAAGTGTGTTTATACCGGATGCCAGGTCATCAACTCCATTATCAAGACTCTTTGTTCCCCCATATAAATTTGAGGAGCTTTTTTTTAGAGTATTTCCTCCATTCTTCAAATCAGTAGAACCATTGTAAACCTGCTTTGCACCGTTATCGATTTTATCTATTCCATTATTGAGGGTACTTATTTTGTCTGTAATTTCACTGCTGTCGACATCTAGGTCAAGATTCATTTTTATTCCGTTAATTGAAACCGCAGACATTTCAAAGTTTTTGACCTTTGCAGTTATCGTTGTATCAATTCCCTTATTAGGAAGGATCGTGTATGTAAGCTGTTTACTGCTTCCTACATTTGCAATAGTTGCGTCATCAGCGGTGATTTTTGAACATAGCTTGGTGTCAAGAGTGAATGATGCCTGCAATGCATAACTGTTGAAAAAATCTGCTTTACAGTTTTCGTTTTTCTCTACTGAAAACTTTATTTCCAGATCTCCGCTTTTACCTGCTATCTCATCAGCAGTCATTTCAGTTCCGTCAAGAAAATATCTAATAGATATTTTCCATGGGATCTCAACATCGGTCATAGTACCTTGCATATACGCCTTTTCGGAATCCGTAGAAAATGTTATTTTATCGCCGTCAGCGCTTATTTTATCGCTTGTGTTAAGCAATTTAACATTGTTATATTCTCCGTAGTCGGTAATATTTCCTCTGTTAAAAATGCTGACTGCGTAAACCCCGTCAACCGAACCGTCAGCTTTCGTCATAATATAAATAACTTCTTCTTTTGCTGAAGATTCCGCTGATACCGGCAATGCAACAGACATAAAAATCAGCACTGAAAGCGTTAAAGAAATTATTTTGTTTAAAAGCTTCATCACAATCACCTCGTCAATTATTATAAAAATCAATATTTTTTGTAGTTTTTCTGATGACTCCGTCTAAAAGGAAAAGAAGTCCGGGCAATACAAACATTACTATTGCCAATGAAAACAGCGTTCCTCTGCCTATGAAAAATCCAAGCTGGGCAAGCAGTCCGTGAGTTGAGAAACGCCCCAGGAGAAAGCCTACAACCGTAAGTACGCTTCCCGATGTTAGAACTGAAAGTGTGCATGAGGAAATCACGCTGACAATTGCTTGTTTTTTAGGCATTTTTTGGCGGAATTCCATATACCTGTCTGTCATAAGGATTGCATAATCTACTGTTGCGCCAAGCTGGATAGAGCTGATTATCAAGTAAGCAATATAGAAAATTGTACTACCGTTAAAATAAGGAATCGATAAATTCAGCCATATAGCTGTTTCAATGCCTATAACAAGGATAATCGGAAGAGTAACTGATTTCATAGTAAACAGAAGCACTATGAAAACCGCCGCAATTGCTATCAGATTGACTTTCATCATATCGCTTGTAACCGTATTCATCAAATCAAATGTACTTACTCCGTTTCCTGCAAGATAATATTCGTCTTGATAGAAGCTTTCAGCAGTGCTTCTTATTTTCTCCACGAGTTCAAACGTATCTTCACCCTCATAATCAGTATCAAGACTTATGACCATACGGCTGAAATTGTCTGAAACAAGCATCGACAGAGTATCGTCATCAATATATTCTTCAGGGATCTCCTCGCCTACTGTATCAACATATGAGAGAATGTTAGTTACCTGCGGAAGCTTTTTGAGTTCATACGAAAGCTCTTTTATTTTTGCATTATCACCGTTAGGAACCATTAATACGTATGTATCGCTTTTTCCGAAAACGTTTTCTATCAATGCGGTGTCTGCACCCAGCTTAGTTTTCTCGTTAAAAATGTGTGCAGAGCCGTAATAGTAATCGTTAGAATTAGAAGCCAGAAAAGAAGGAACAATCACAAGAGCAAATACGCAGACAAAAGGTATCATAACTTTACTTACAAATCTGCCGAACCTTTCAAACTTCGGCAAAAAAGGACGGTGACGCGTTTTGTCGATAATTTTATATACCAGCAGAATAAAATTCGGCATAAATAGAAACACACTTATAAGACTTATTGCCACGCCTTTTGCAAGAACCATTCCCAAATCAGGACCTATTCTAAACCTCATAAGGCAAAGCGCTGCAAATCCAATAACAGTAGTAAGTCCGCTGGAGAGTATTGAGCTTGTGGATTTACAAAGCGCGTCAACCATGGCGTCTCTCGGATTTGAGAAATACTTTCGGCTTTCTTCAAAGCGATGAAGTAAAAATACATAGTAATCAAGTGATACGGCAAGCTGCAAAATAGCTCCGGCAGCATTTGAAACAAAGGATATTTCTCCAAAAATAACATTGCTGCCCATATTTATAAGGATAGCTATTCCCAATCCAATAAGAATAATAACAGGCTCTGCCCACGAGAGAGTATTGAGAATAAGGACCGCAAGTACAAAAATCACCGCAATTATTGCAATTTTGTATATTTCACTAACCGTACTTTCAGTAGCTACCGCAGTAGATACCGCCGAACCCTCCATAGCATTGTCATTGCCTATAATTTCTCTGATTTCTGAAACCGCGTCAATTATATGATTTTCTTCAATTGTGACAGAAAACAAAGCGGTATTATCTTTGTAATAAGTTTCAACTACATCGGGGTCCGTAGCTTCAAGCGGCTGAGTAATATCAACACTGTTATCAAGCCATGTCACATCAGAAACACCTTTAATATCTTTGATCTTATCCTTATATTCCAAAGCTTCAGCAACAGTTACGTCTTTAATCATTACTCTTGCATTAGGGATCCCTCCGTCAAATTCCTCGTTCATTACATCTATTGAAACTGTTGATTTGCTGTCATCGGGAAGGTAGTCGTTGATATCGTAATTTACCTCAACGAAGCCCCTTATTAGCGTGCAGAAAACTGCAATTACTATAAATGCAATTATAACAAGCTTTGGTTTTGCAGTTATTATCTCATATAACTTTTTCAACAATTATCGCCTACCTTTACAACAGACGTTCCCGTAACGATCAGATTTTTTCCCTGTGCATTGATAGTAAAGGTGATTGAGCTGTCGTCCAGATAACCCTTACCTTCACATTCTATATTATTCGTAAGTGTTTTCAAGCGTCCGTGAATTATGAATTTACCGTAGGAATTAATTGTTCCGCTGAAGTGATTTCGATTTTTCATTACTTCAATATCACACTCTAAAGCGTCGTTTGTAATTTCTGCGGACATAGTTCCTTTTTTATTGCCGATGGTAGTATTCAGGACTATATTGTATTTCAATAGTTTTGGTTCATTCATTTAACGCACCTGCCTTTAAAATATTATTATAAATTTTAAATTTTTCAAATCAACGGTTAAATCTTTATAAATGTTGAAAAATCGGACAAAAGAGTTCATTTGACGGTCAAAACAAAAAAATCGTCCGTTGAAAAATTTATAGGACAGGTGTATAATAAATGCGGAGGGACAGAAATGAAGCACGAAATCACAACATTTAATACAAAGAAAACAATAGCGGCTTCTCTCAAAAAATTTATGGAGAAAAAACCGCTTTCAAAAATAACCGTAAGTGAAATTGTTGCAGACTGCAAGATTAACCGTAAGACGTTTTACTATCACTTTGAAAATATTCAGGATCTGCTTAAATGGACATTGGAACAGGAGGCAATAGAAGTAGTAAAGAATTTTGATTTGCTTTTAGACTACGAAGATGCGATCAATTTTGTTTTGGACTATGTAGAGGAAAACAAGCATATTCTTAATTGCGCTTATGACTCAATAGGTTCAAATGAATTAAAAAGTTTTTTTCACAATGATTTCAACAGTATTGTAATGACTATAATCAATCAATATGAAGAAATTATGGGTGTTGACGTGGGTGATGATTTTAGAATATTCATATGCGATTTTTATACTGAGGCTATCGTCGGAAAGATAGTAAAGCTGTTAAAAAACAAGCATCCGTATGACAGAAAAAAGCTTATTGACTATGTATCTATGACGATAAGTGCGTCATTGCCTGCGGTACTGAAAGAGGCTGCGGATAATTTTTAGCAATTTGGTTTTCTGTTCGGCTTTTTGCTATTTCACGTTGTAATAAATTCAACCTTTCTAAATAATCTAAAGACAAATTAAAAGGTATATAAATATGACCAAAAGCCCTTAGCTGTATTTTTAACGGCTAAGGGCTTTATATAATAGGGGCTTCGGTAACAAGACATCATAAAACCATTTTGATGACCGTCAATCCGTTCGGTTTTTTGACTTTCAGCAAAGGATAAAAAAGTTCAACAATGATGTTTTTACTCTTTTTTGTATAATAAGCTTTAATTGACTTATCTGTTTCTATATGATAAAATAAAACAGGTAAATTGCAGGCAAAAGAAGGTGATTGTTGATGTCAAAAAGTACAGGCGTATCAAAGAAAAAATGGCTTAGAAAATTACTGCCGCCATTTTTAATGTGCATAGTTGGCATTGCTGCCATTTTAATAGGAATTGTTTATTTTACTTTTATTTCCCAACGCATTTATGATGACAGCACCGATCACCTTACAGAGATTTACGGTCAGGTGAACCGCTCGTTCGGCGCATTTGTCGAGAGAAACTGGGGGCTGTTGGAAGGCTGGGAAGATTACATTGCAATGTCTGAGGATACAAAGGACAGAACGGTTTCTGATTTTATTTCAAAAGAACAGGATTACTGGGGATTTTCGGAATTTTATTTTCTTTCGGATGATAAGACCTGTATGACGTTGGATGGCAAAGAGTACAATATGTCGCTGGAAGGAGAATGGGATAGTCTTAATAAGAAAAAACAACCGATAATGGCAGGAGAAAAGCTGTCTTCAGGGCAGGAGGTCACTGTCTTTGCGGCACCGGTACATCATGGAAAATATAACGGCTTCGGTTTTGACGCTATCGCTATAAGTTATACAAATGCAGATTTGGCAAATTCCTTGAATGTGGACGCTTTTTCGGGGGAAGCCAAATGTTTTGTGATCCAAAACGACGGAGATGTACTTCTTTCTACGCAGGCAGGCGGAAGTGTATTCGGCAATTATCTCATTTATTTGAAAGCCGCTTCTGATTTGGACAATGACAGTATGACGCAGCTTATAAATGATTTGTCGAGCACAACGGCAGGTCTGCTTCAATGTAAAATAGGCGAAGTAGACTATTGCATTTTGTATCAGCCTGTCGGATACCAGGATTATTTTATGCTGAGCGTAGTGCCGCAGAGCGCTGTCAGCAGCGGATTTTTGTCTGTTCAAAAGACTACAATGAACGTCCTTATAGTGATTTTCCTGATAGTGGGCGCGGCTGTGATCACTCTTATCGTATTGCGCAATCATAAACAATCACGAATAAACAGGATAGAGCTTCAGTACAGAGAGCAAATGTTTGACGTTCTGTCTAATAGTGTGGACGATATCTTTATAATGCTGGATTCTGAGAAGCAAAGCGTTGATTATATCAGTCCTAATTTAGAACGTCTGCTGGGAGTTCAGGTAAAGACCGCAAGGGAAAACATCAGAGTGTTGGAAAAATGTGCGATCAACTTTAATGTTGTTATTCCGGCAGCAGAACTTGAATCTATTCCGCTTAACGGCAGCCGATACTGGGAATGTGAATATATGCACCAAATTACAGGCGAACGCCGTTGGTATCGAATGACGATATATCATATGAGTATTCAGGAAGTCATAAAATATATTGTTGTTATGTCCGACCGTACGCAGGAACAGCAGATGAATCAAAAATTACAGGAGGCGCTGACATCTGCTAAAAGCGCTAATGAGGCAAAGAGCAATTTTCTCTCTAATATGTCACATGACATACGCACCCCAATGAATGCCATTGTAGGGTTTTCGGTACTTCTTGAAAAGGATGCGGATAACACAGAGAAGGTACGGGAATACACTCGTAAAATAATGGCTTCAAGTCATCACCTGTTGAGTTTGATTAACGATGTTCTTGACATGAGCAAAATCGAGAGCGGAAAAACTTCTTTGAATGTGGACAGTTTCAGTTTGCCTGAGTTGTTGGAGGAGCTTAATATCATACTTATGCCTCAGGCAAAGGCAAAAGGTCAAAGCTTTACAATTCACGTTCAGGGAGCGCCGCCTGAACAGATGATAGGCGATAAGCTTCGTCTTAATCAGATTTTGATCAATTTGCTTTCAAATGCGATAAAATATACTCCGGACGGCGGACGTATTGAATTTATAGTTAGTGAAATACCTCAATCTAAACAGCAGTATGTCAGGCTGAGATTTGTTGTGCGGGATAACGGTATCGGAATGAGCGAAGAATTTCAGAAAAAGATCTTTGCTCCATTTAGCAGAGAAGTCAGCTCGACGACTAATAAGATACAGGGAACAGGACTTGGTATGGCGATCACTAAAAATCTGGTTGATTTGATGGGAGGTATTATCCGTGTGGAAAGTCAGCCGGAGAAGGGAAGTACTTTCACTGTGGAACTGTCCTTTGCACTTCCGGAGAATGAGGAATCAGATTTATGGTTCCGTCAGAAGATCACCCGTATGCTCGTTGCAGATGATGAGGAAGACATTTGTCTTAGCATTAAGGAAATGATGCGTGATACCGGTGTGGATGTAACCTATGTAACAGAAGGCGCCGCCGCTGTACAGACGGCAGTTAAGGCACATCAGCTCGGAGAGGATTTCCACGTTATATTGCTGGATTGGAAGATGCCGGGTCTGGACGGTGTAGAAACTGCCCGAATGATTCGTGAGAAAGTGGGAACGGACGTACCGATACTTGTGCTGACCTCATATGATTGGAGCGAAATTGAAACGGAAGCGCGAATGGCAGGTATCAACGCTTTTATGCCAAAACCGTTTTTTGTTTCTACCTTATGGCAGGCTATAAAACCGCTGTTTCTAGATTATACAGAGCAAAAAACTTATGAAGATGATACTCCTGAAGACACGATGGAAGGGCTTTTGTTCTTAGTGGCTGAGGATAATGAACTGAACGCGGAAATACTTACAGAAATGCTTAGTATGGAGGGAGCAAGCTGTGAACTTGCAATGAACGGCTCAGAGGCTTTGGATATGTTTAAAAATTCTGAACCCGGTCATTATGATATGATACTTATGGATGTGCAGATGCCTGTTATGAACGGTTATGAGTCTACAAGGCAGATCCGCGCCTGCGAACATCCTGAGGCAAAGACTATTCCTATCGTTGCAATGACTGCCAATACCTTTGCGGAAGATGTACGCAATGCTTTTGACGCCGGAATGAATGGGCATCTTGCAAAGCCGATCGATATGGATGCGATGAGGGAACTGGTCGGTCGTCTTATTAACAAAAATGATAATAGATAATATTGTATTTGAAAGAAGGAGGAGATGATATATGAAAAATAAGCGTTTTTGTGTGATATTGATGCTTGCCGCAATGCTTTTTATGACATCATGCGACGGGGCTAAAGGGAAGTCGGATAATACGGAAAGCTATGCCTTGACAATTATGGGCAGAAAAAGTGATATGGAAAAAAGCTATATGACCAGTATTTTTGAACAGTATGAAACGGCTTACAAAAAAAAGCTGAAGATCATTGCGATTGAAGATGACGAATTTGAAAAAGATGCCTCTAAGAAATTTTCAGAGGGAGAAGTTCCTGATGTGTTTATGCACTTTAATAATGCGGATTTAAACCGATTTGACGTTTCCGAAAACTTCTACTACCTGAATAATGAAAGCTGGGTTTCAGATTTAACGAACAGTTCTAGAGCTTATTGCAAAGACAGCAAAGGTAATCTTCTCGGTTTGCCTTTTTGGGAAAGCTCGGTTTCCGGTTGTTTTTATAATAAGACCCTGCTGGACAGTCTGGGGCTGAAACCTGCAACTACACAGGCTGAATTTGACGTTTTGTGTCAAGTGCTGGCTGATATTGGCTATACTCCTATCTGTTGGCCGGCAAACGGCTGCACGTGGATGTTCCAGTTCGGTCTTGATCCAATTTTTGCGGACGATCCGTCATTACTTGAAAAGCTGAATAAAAATGAAATATCTTACTCCGATATTCCTGCTGTAAAGAATATGGTGCAGTGGATATCTGACGCAGCAGACAAAGGTTGGTTCGGATCTAATTATCTGGAAAACGGCTGGTCTGATATCAGTTTGTTAATGGGCTCCGGCAAGGCGGTTATGACTTTTATTTGGGATACTTGGTTCTATACGGATTTTGATCAGGGAAATAAATATTCCATTGACGACTTTGCTTTGATGCCGGCATTTATGAACACTGCTGACAGCGGTACCTACGAGGGCGGAAATTTGAATATGATGATGGTAAATAAGAACAGCGACCGTTTAAAGACTGCATTGGACTTTTTGTCGTTCTGTGCGTCTTCTGAGAATTATAACATTGCATTTGACGGCATTTCCACAGTCAGCTGCTTTAAGGGACAGACCAGCAATATTCAGTCGCCGATGGTAACAGACGCTAAAATTTCCATAGCTGAAAATGAGCGTGTATCAACTGCCGCTACTAGAATTATCGGATACAGTGCAGACGATGTGTCCGCTGCGTTTAGGAGCTTGTTCCTTGAAAAAACAGACGTACCCGGATGCGTTAAGCTTATGGATGACTACCGTATCGGAGAAGCCGGCAAGCAGGGAATTGATAGCTTTAAGAAGCAGTAGTCTAGTTTATGCATTAAGGTAAAAAAGTTTGATAAATACAATAATAAAAAACAGGACCTCTTTTCCACTGCCGGGAGAGAGGTCCTTATCAGTTGTTATTAATATCAGTTGATGTCAATAATTTCGTTTTTTGCCTCAGCTTGTCTGATAAAGTTGATTTTCTTCTGAACGTAAAGATAATTCCATATACTCGAAACCCCATACCATATGAATGCAATTCCTAAGCATATGATTATTGCAGTTTCAACTGAAAGGGGATTGATAAGTACAAATATACCAAATGCAAAGGTTATGATCGATTCCGCCATGCTGACATGCCAGAAATAGATGTTGTTGTTTTTCAAGAATACTGATTTCTGAATTGAAGTAATACCGTCGATAATAAGT
Organism: uncultured Clostridia bacterium; assembly: GCA_947584375.1. Taxonomy (GTDB): domain Bacteria; phylum Bacillota; class Clostridia; order Oscillospirales; family Ruminococcaceae; genus UMGS1601. The sequence continues at coordinate 71,171 of CANPWL010000003.1, forward strand.
AAAATTCCCAAAACGATAGGAATAAAGGTAGACAAAAATTCAGGTTTTATGAAAATCATTATTCCGATTACAGACGCAACAACGCCTTTTAACAGGGTCAGACTGAAAGCTCCGCTGTAATATTTAGCGGTAATATAGCCTATAATATCAATAATTCCGTAAATAAGAATTGCTCCTGCAATAACATAGCAAATAACACTCATAGTCTTTTGAGGAAAGATTACCATAATTATTCCAAGCAAAAGGCTTATTATAGACATAAGAAGTTCCATACGTCTGATTCTTTCTAAAATCTTCATTATAATGTCCCTCATTTCATTTTTGTTTTAACTGTTTTTTGTAAGTATAACATAAAAGCCGGTTTCTTGCAATTATATTATATTAACAATATCAGCATTTTTTTGACTGATTTCAATTTCCAGATCGGGGATCTTACTAAGCAGGAATGATTTAACCAAATCATAAAAAATATTTTCGGTATAAAAATGTCCTGCGTCAATTAAAGAAATACCTGCGATCTTAGCGTCGATAAAGTCATGATGTTTTATATCTCCCGTTATCAAAAGCTGACATCCCTTTTGAAGTGCGTCAAAGAAGTATTCCGCACCGGCGCCTGAACAAACTCCTATTCTTGAAACATTCTTTCCCGTGTCGGTGTATTTTAGAACCCTGCATCCGAGAGCTTCTTTTACTGACTTTGCAATAGAAGGAACGTCGCTTGGTATTTTAAGATTGCATATTCTTCCTATGTTTTCACTGTCACATAGTACTTCGCCTCTTTCTGAAATCAAACCAAGCTTTCTGCATAAAATGTCATTCATTCCTCCGCTGGCAATATCAAAATTTGTATGCATACAAATTGCGTTTATACCGTGTTTGGAAAGAATCACCGCAGGGTTGTGATCATCAAGCTTTTTAAGCGGAGAGAATATAACCGGATGATGCGAAACAACAAGGTCGGCATTGATTTTGTCGGCTTCCAAAGCCGTTTCATATGTAATGTCAAGAGTGAGCATAATTTTCTTTACCGTGTTTAGTTTGTTGCCGACTAAAATTCCGCTGTTATCCCAAGATGTTTGGAAAGAAAACGGAGCAAGCTCATCCAGAGCGTTATAAACATCGTTTACCAGTGCCATAAGTTTATTCCTTTCTAACATTGTTAAGTTTGTCTAAAATTATATTTCCGAGATGTATTTTTTCTTTGCCTTTACTAATAATGTCCGCACTTTTATTTTCGGATCTTAACATACCCTGTCCTGCAATTATAAGCCTGTTTGCCTGAATGTGCAAGTATTCCCGGTCAGGTTCAGCTTGAAAATCAAGACCTCCTGAATATATCTCATAATCCTTATGACTATTGATTTTACCCGCATATTCAGCATTTATTACCGAATATATAAAATGCTCGCTTTTCACTGCCTTTTCGTACTTTATTGAAAATCCGTTTTGAAAAAGAAATTTTCTTAGCTCGTTAGCCTTTGTCATTGGCTGAAGAATAAGGTTTACCCTGTTAGTTTTTACCCATTCGGCTCTTGAAAGGATTTTTGCAATAAGCTCTCCGCCCATTCCTGCGATTATAATATCAGTGACCCCGTTAGAGGGTATATTGTCTAAACCGTCTGAAAGAACAGTTTGGATTTTATCCTGCAAGCCTTCACTCAGGATATGCTCTTTTGCACTTTTCAAAGGTCCTTGTCTAAGGTCGCAGGCAGTGACCTTTTTGCAAATCCCGCTTGAAACCAAGTAAGACGCAAGATACGCATGATCTGTGCCTACGTCAACTGCACATCCGTTTTTCGTTACGAACTCGGCGCAAAGTTTTAATCTGTTATCTAAATTTATCATATTACTTTACCTGTAAGTCCGGTAAAATTTAAGGGCGGCAGTTTGCCGCCCTTGAGTTTGGACTTTAGTTTCCGAAATGTGAATTAAGCTTTTCAACAAGCTCGTCTGCGTCAACGCCGTGAACAGCGCAAGCCTGTTCGATAGTTTCTCCTCTTGAAGACGGACAGCCGAGACAGTGCATGCCCATTTCTAAAAAGAAAGGCGCCGTATCTTTGTCAGCGTCGAGAACATCGCCGATAATAGTATCTCTTTTAACTTCAAAAGCCATAGTTTATACATCCTTTCGTATTTATATAATTATCATTGATATGTTTATATTATAACCAAATAATAAATAAAATGCAAGGGTAAATCTACTTATGACGAGTTAAGAGCTTGATTTTTCTCTGAAGCTCATGAAGCCCTCTGTATATTTTTTCAAAAAAGTTCACAAGCTTTTTCTTGAACGGAGAAAATGTGTAATAAAACTCTCCCGCATAGGTAACGACTTCTCCGTTAAAGCCTTTTTTGAATTTATACACGCCGTAGTTAGGATGAGTTTCATCAGTATAAAACGGAATACCCTGAAAATCGTAAATGAAATTGTTATTCTCCAATGCCCATTGGATCATAGTCCACTGCATAAGATGGTTAGGCATAACATTTCTGTGCTTGTTTGAGGACGCTCCGTAAACGTAGCAGGTCTTTCCCGCATATTGAGTAGTAATTGCACCGGAAACAGGTGTTTCGGTTCCGTCCTCGTTCTGAAGATAACACATATACAGTCTGCAATGATTATAACCGAGCGCAGTAAGCATCTTTACAAAGTATTCTTTAGGTCTTATCGCGAAACCGTCACGCGTTCCTGTTTCAGCCATCATAGGATAAAAATCATTTATCGCCTCCGGACCGCAAGCCTTGCAGACAACTCCCTTGCGGGAAGCCAAACGTATATTATATCTCCACTTAGAGTGAAAGCTTGACATCACTTCGTCAGGAGTTTTCCCCTCGATATTTAAGAGCATATAGTTATTTCTTGCCTGAATGGTAGAAAGCTCCGGAGCGTTTTCAATATGTGAAAATCCCATATCTATAAGAATGTTTTTTGCTTCCTCATCTTTTTCCACAAAGCACGGATCCCACATAAACTCATAGCATTTGTGTTTTTTTGCAAGAACCTTTACACCCTCAAACAAATCTTCAATAACAGCCTTGTTATGATAATCACATACAGGACCGTGTGAAGCATATAGAAATGAACAGCCGAATACAGGTATCTTTTTTACAAGAACAAGACACGTTCCCTGTATTTTACCGTCAGAATCTCTTGAAATCACAGCGTCCCAGTCCCAGTTATCCTTGACCTTAGTCCAGTTTAAGGACTGAAGAAAGTTTCCGTTTTTATTTGCGCTTGCAAAAGACTCGTACTCTTCACACAGTTCTTTATTATTTTTATCGAGTATTTCCAAAATTAAAATTCCCACCTTTGTATATTCTTAGCTTTTTTACTTTTATTTTACTAAAACATTATACAATATCTTTTGCTAAAAATCAATATTGACTTTAAGGCAAATGAGTTAAACCTGATATTCTGATGTAATGCCCAGATATTCTTCAAGGCATATATTTTGTTTTGTGATTTCCTTTGCGTTGTTTTTTCCGACAAATCTTATATGCCAAGGCTCATAGCTGTATCCGGTAATACTTTCTTTTCCTTTCGGAAAACGAATAATAAAGCCGTATTCGGCACAATGCTTTTTGAGCCATTTCATATCCTCTTGACCTATCATACTGAAATCTGCGCCGTTTACGTCAATTGCAAGACCGGATTGATGTTCCGAATAACCTGCGCGTGCTGAAAAGGTATCAGCCTCTTTCTTTCCGTGTTCGGCTGCATACTCTTTATATAAAACTTTTTGTTCCTCATAGCTTCTGAAACCTGACGCTATCTCCAAAGAAATATTGTCATTAGCCGCTGCCTTTTTCATCTTATTGAAAGCTTTAAGCGTTTCATTGGTAAGTCCGTAATTATAATCCTTTGGCAGGGAATATGTTTTATTGACAATTAGAATTCCGTCAATATAAGTTACTCCGTCGATAACCTCCGTTGAATGAGCTTTTGCGTTTGCATGAACGGCAGACTGTTTTGTTGCTGCGGTTGTAACAGCCGTATCGGAATTGCTCTTACTGCTGCATGACGACGCTGACAACAGTAAAAATACAGACAAGCATATAATTGATACTTTTTTCATTTTTATTTTTCCTTTGTATGTAATATAAAACAATTGTATCATATTTTTTTGGTCAAGTCTATAACTGATTTTGGTTGGCGTATTGATTTGAACTTTGCAATATGATACAATGTTATTCAAGGCAGATGGTAATTAGTTAAAACTTTTCATATAAATATTTCCGACAGGGATGGTGAATATTATGGGAAAATACACAATAGGAATTGACTTTGGTTCATTGTCCGGCAGAGCATTGCTTTTAGATATTTCAACCGGTGAGGAGATGGCGTCGTCAGTTTATGAATATCCTCACGGAGTAATGGACAAAGAATTGCCCGGCGGTGAAAAGCTTGGGAATGATTATGCTCTTCAGCATCCCTTGGATTATTTAGAGGTATTGTATAATACTATACCGGCAGTTATAAAGTCGAGCGGGGCAGACCCAAAGGATATAGTTGCGATAGGAACGGATTTTACCGCTTGTACTATGATTCCCTGTAAATCAGACGGAACTCCACTTTGTTTTTTGGATGAATATAAACACGATCCTCATGCGTGGGTAAAGCTGTGGAAACATCATGCCGCACAGTATGAGGCTGATAAGCTGAATGAAATCGCCGAACAAAGAGGAGAAGAGTGGCTCAAAAACTACGGCGGTAAGATATCAAGCGAGTGGGCAATACCTAAGCTTATGCAGATATGTGATGAATCTCCGGAGATCTATAAAGCAATGGACAGATGGATCGAGGCAGCAGACTGGATAGTCTGGATGATGACAGGAGTTGAAACCAGAAATTCCTGCACGTCAGGGTATAAAGCTATTTGGAATAAGCGAAAAGGTTATCCCTCAAAGGAGTTTTTTAAAGCTTTAAATCCTATGCTTGAAAACTGCATTGAGGAAAAACTGGGAACTGTGATAACTCCGCTGGGAGAAAAGGCGGGAACGGTCACCACCGAGTTTGCAGAAAAAACCGGACTTTCAGAGAACACGGCTGTTTGCATAGGAAATGTTGACGCTCATGTTTGCGTTCCGTCTGTATCAATAAACGGTCCGAAGAAAATGCTTGCTATCATCGGAACGTCAACCTGTCACATTCTTATGGGAGAAGAAGAAAAACAAGTTCCGGGAATGTGCGGCGTTGTCGAGGACGGCGTTATGCCTGGATTTTTCGGATATGAGGCAGGACAGTCCTGCGTTGGAGACCATTTTGCATGGCTGGTTGATAACTGTGTTCCTGAAAGCTATTATAAAAAAGCTGAAGAAAACGGTATGGACATTCATCAGTATTTAACGTCGCTGGCTGAAAAGCTAAGAGTCGGTGAAAGCGGATTACTCGCTCTTGATTGGTGGAACGGCAATCGCTCAATTCTTGTTGACGCTGATTTAACAGGATGTATGCTGGGTATGACCCTTTCAACAAAGCCGGAGGAAATGTACCGTGCTTTGATAGAGGCTACTGCATACGGCACCAGAATGATAGTTGAGAATTTCCGGGATAACGGAGTGTTTGTCGATGAGTTTTATGCAAGCGGAGGAATAGCAGTTAAAAATGAAATGGCTATGCAGATTTACAGCGACGTTTTGAATATGAATGTGAAAATTGCAGGTTCTGCGCAGGGTCCCGCTCTGGGGAGCGCTATATTTGCAAGCGTAGCGGCAGGTTCTGAAAACGGCGGTTTCGACAGTGTTTTTGAAGCTGCGCAAAAACTGGGAAAAGTCAGAGATAAGTACTATTCTCCTATAAAGGAAAACGTGAAGGTTTATGATAAGCTTTATGCTGAATATAAAAAACTGCATGATTATTTCGGCAGGGGAGAAAACAATGTTATGAAAGTATTAAAGAAAATAAAATCACAAGGGGAAAATTAATATGTTAGAGGAATTAAAAGAAAGAGTTTACCGTGCAAATATGATGCTACCCGAGAATAATCTTGTTATATCAACATGGGGGAACGTATCGGAAATCGACCGTGAGAAAGGTCTTTTTGCAATCAAGCCAAGCGGAGTTGCCTATGAGGAGCTCTCACCTGATAAAATGGTCGTTTGCGACTTAAAGGGAAATGTGGTTGAGGGAGATCTAAAGCCAAGCTCCGATATGCTTACGCATCTGGAACTTTATAAGAATTTTTCAAATGCAAATGCCATTGTTCATACACATTCTAGATGGGCTACAATATGGGCTCAGGCAGGTAAAAGCATAAGCGCTTACGGAACGACCCATGCAGATTATTTCTATGGGGCAATTCCCATTACAAGAAAAATGACAGATGAGGAGATCTCCGATAATTATGAGAAGAATACGGGAAGCGTTATTGTAGAAACCTTTGTATCCCACAGAACAAGCCCTTCTAAGATGAATGCCTGTCTTGTTTACTCTCACGGACCGTTTCTCTGGGGAGATGACGCAATTTCAACTGTTGAAAAGGCTGTTGTTCTCGAAGAAATTGCGTTTATGGCTTGGCATACTGAAATACTTGCATATAAAAAGGAAACTACTACTCTTAAAATGCAGCAGCAGCTTTTGGATAAACACTTCTTGAGAAAACACGGCGATAACGCTTACTATGGGCAGCAGGACTGAACCCTGCACGCTCTCTGCATATTAAAAGTTTAATTTAATGTTTAACTTTGTAAAACGGCAGGCTTTGGTTTGTCTAAAATGTATTTATTCTTCTGCTTTTTGCATAAGTTTGTAACAATGTTCGCTCAGTCTTGCGGTTTCGTCTGCTAAACATTCAAGCGCTCCTCTTAAAATGTCATCACCATATATGTGGATAAAATACATTACACAAACTTCTGACAGTCCTTCTAGCTTTTCGGCTTTTTTCTTTATTTCTTCAAAGTCCACTAAATGAATTGCTTTGATTTTTTCTTTCATTAATGTCACTTCCTTTGTTTTTATTATTATATATAATAGCATACTGTGCATAGTATTTTCAATGGTTAAAATAAACAATTTTACAGTTTGGTTTGAGTAAGTTTTTGTTAATAAAATATATTTGTTTTGAAAGGTTGGTACTATATATGGGAAAGACATCAACAGCAAGTAAGCAAAAGTATAATAAAAAGGCTTATGAACGAGTTGTTTTAACTGTAAAAAAGGGTGATAAAGAAAAGATCTTTAATAAAGCATCGGAGCTTGGAAAGAGTGTAAATGCATATATTAAAGACTTGATCAACGCAGATACTAATGGAATGTTAAAGGATTAGCGGAGGCGGTAAAAATTTCATCACCATATATGTGGATAAAATACATTACACAAACTTCGGACAGTCCTTCTAGCTTTTCGGCTTTTTTCTTTATTTCTTCAAAGTCCACTAAATGAATAGCTTTGATTTATTTATATAACACACTAAAATATAGTGAAAATCAATGTGTGATATTAAACAAAAATGTGAAAAGATTATTGTTTGTTTTACACATTAATCTAGTGAATATTGTTAAGGCAGGTGTTAACTGTATGTCTATTCAGTATAAGATTAATGTTTTAGCAGAATTAAAAGCCAAAGGCTATAACACATCACGTTTAAGAAAGGAAAAAATATTAGGAGAAGCTACATTGCAAAGATTAAGGCACAACAAAAGTGTATCTTATGCTGTCCTATCTAAGCTTTGCAGTTTACTTGAATGTGATATAGGCGATATTTTAGAGTATAGGGAAGATTAAACAGATATAAAGTTGTTTATAATATATTATTGTTCTAACTGCCGAGCCGGCAGGGGCTCTCTGCCTTTGGATAATTTGATTAATGTTTAACTTAGTGCAACGGCAGACTAGTACTTAGAGACAAGAACTTATATTTCCAACAGAGTTCTGATAGTAATATCTTGTATCTTGCTTCTAATTTCTTGCCTCTAATAGCAAAACCACCGGCGGTTCGCCGGTCTTGACAAGATCGTAATAATAGGTTAACATATATTTAAAAATTAAAACTAATCTCGAAAGGATATGATTATTTAATGGATGACTCAGCGGGGCAGTCAGGTGGATTATTTTCAAGGCTTTTCAGCAAGAGGAAGAACTCTTTGACCGAAGATGAAATTATGGAGCTTTTAAATGGTGAAGACGCTGACGATATAGATGAAAGTCAAAAAGAAATGATAAGCAACATTTTTGAGTTTGACGATATAGAAATAAAAGATGTTATGACGCACAGAATGGACATATCGGCAGTTGATATAAAGAGTAATTTAAAAGACGCCGTATCGCTGATAATTGAAAAAGGATTTTCCCGTATCCCTGTTTATGAGGATACGATAGATAATATTTGCGGAGTTATCTATGCAAAGGATTTACTTGCGTTGATTTTTGATGAAGACCCTGCAAGCCATAGTCTGTCTGAATTTGTAAGGGAGATAATATTTATCCCTGAAACTAATAGCTGCTTTGAACTGTTTGACAGCTTTACATCAAAAAAGTTACAGATAGCGGTTGCTGTTGACGAATATGGGGGAACTGCGGGTATTGTCACAATGGAGGACTTGCTGGAGGCGATTGTCGGGAATATTCAGGACGAGTATGACAATGAGCTTGAAGAAATCCAAAAAATATCAAAAAGCGTTTACGAGGTTTTGGGAACAGCGGATACTGAGGATATTGCAGATGAGCTTGGATTTGAGCTGTCGGAGGATAACGATTGTGACACCATAGGCGGATTTGTAATAAGTCTTATAGGACGTATCCCGAATAAAGATGAAAACACGTCGGTAGAGTACGGAGGAGTAAAGTTTACAGTAATATCAGCGGATGACAAACGCATAAAAAAGTTGAGAGTTGAAAAGCTTGACTGATAATAAATCACAAGAAAATTATATTAGAGTAGGTGGGAAACATAATGCCAAACCCGTTTTTAAAATTAAAAAATAAGGCGTATGTTGAATTTGCCGTTGCCGCGGTCATAATCACACTTATGGTGGTTGCTCTGTGTTTGTTTCCTGTTGACAACGGCGTTGAAGGAATTACCGATCAAACGGCTGATGCTTCTTTAGTATCAAGCACAGAAATCAGCGGTGCGCTGAAAAGCACAGGCAGCCGGACGATAAAAACAAAATCCTACGGGGATAAAACCGATAAAAATGAATTAACGTCTGAAGCAGACGAGCAAAGCATTATAGAAAATAACAAGGCAAAGCAAACAACAACGGGGAAAACAGTAAGTAAACAAATAAAAGGTCAGAAGACTACGACATGGTCTTTTAAAGAAAGCAGTAATAATACAGGGGACCCGGTAAGAAATTTTAATTCAGTTGACAATTTTGAAAAGTATATGACGAGCGGTCTGACTGATGATCAGGCTATTGTGTTAAATCAGATTTTAGAAGGTATAAGCAATTTTCAAACTGATATAGCTATAAAAGAAAATGTTTTTAAAAAGAACGATTTAGAAAGCTTAAAAAGCCTGTTTGTTTTAATAAAGATTGCTTGTATTGAGAACAGCTCTTTAGATTCAACATATAGATATGCGGGAAATAACGATTACATAACAGCTATACAGCTTACATATACAAAATCAAAGGAAAAAGCTTTGGCTGAGAAAGATCAGTTGATGAAAAAGGTTGATTCGGTTTTAAAGGGAATCACAACTGATATGAATGAGTTTGAAAGAGTAGAGTATATCCATGACACGATAAACAAAACGTGCGTATACGGAGAGTCGGACACAGGAAATCAGGATTCTGCTTATGGATGCTTGGTTGAGGGCAAGGCTATCTGTGAGGGATATTCAAAAGCATTTCTGCTGCTGTGCAATAAAGCGGGTATAGATTGCACTATCGTAACGGGTACAGCATTAAGCGACAGCGGTGAAAATGTTTCGCATATGTGGAATATGGTCATGGTTGACGGAAAGTGGTATCATATTGATCTGACATGGGATGACCCTACGCTTAAACCTCTGGATAAAAGTTATGTAAGACATGATTTTTTCAATCTTACAGATTCTGAAATATCAAAGACTCATACAAGTATAAAAAATGAGTTTTATGATTATCCTAAAGCTAATTCTTTAAAGAATAATTATTTTGTTTATTATGATTATTCCGCATATGACTATGATTCTGCTGTTTACGCAATGAAAAAGGCTGTAACCAAAGCGGCTAAAAGCGGGAATAAATATGCTGCAATAAAGCTTAACAACAATAAAACCTTTAGTTATGTCAAGAAAAAGCTTTTTGAAACATCAAACGGGAAAACTCCGATCTTTACTATTTTAAAGGAAGTTAAGAAAAAAACAAAAGCTGAATTTTCAACTGCGGAGATAAGCAAAATTTTTATGGAGGAAACCGGAGTAATAACAGTTGTTTTAAAATATTAAAAATAAAAATAAAAGGACGCTTGAACTTGCGGATAAGTCAAGCGTCTTGTTTTTTGTTGGACGATAAATCAGTTTTCGGTTATCGACATTGTTGCGGCGGCATTAAGGCTTTCGTCTGCGCGTTTTCCCGCAAGAAAATCAAAATATCCCTGACTTGCTATCATAGCGCCGTTGTCACCGCAGTATTTAAGCTCAGGACAGAAAAATTCAAATCCGTGTTTTTTACACTCGTCAGATAATAGACTTCTTATTCCCGAATTTGCAGAAACTCCCCCTGAAACTGCAATAGTTTTATATTTTAAATTAGATGCCGCTTTGATAGTTTTTGATATTAAAATTTCCGAAATTGTCTTTTGAAACGACGCACAAAGGTCGTCAAAGCTTAACTGCTCTCCTTTTTGAGAAGCGTTATGCACAAGATTTATAACAGCGGTTTTTAAACCTGAAAATGAAAAGTCATACTCACTGCCTGCAACATGAGGGTGTGGAAGCGGGTATGCATTGGGATCTCCTCTTAAAGACGCTTCATCAATGCTCTTTCCGCCGGGATACGGATAACCTATTGTTCTTGCGACCTTATCAAAACATTCACCGGCGGCGTCATCTCTTGTACGTCCCAGAATGCGATACTTTGTATAATCCAAAACTTCGATAATATGACTGTGTCCTCCGCTTACTACCAAAGCAAGATAAGGAGGTTTAAGACTTGGATTTGATATATAATTAGCGGCTATGTGTCCTGATATATGGTGTACAGGAATAAGCGGAAGCCCCGTATCCATAGCAAGACCTTTTGCAAATGAAACGCCTACCAGCAAAGCGCCTATCAGACCCGGAGCATATGTTACTGCAATTGCGTCGATATCTTCAAGACTGCAATCAGCCTCGCATAAAGCGTTTGTCACAACTGTATGAATGTTTTCACAGTGGCGCCGAGAGGCTATTTCAGGAACAACTCCGCCGTAAAGCTTGTGCTCGTCGATCTGAGAAGCAACGACATTTGAGAGTACAGCTTTTCCGTTCTCTACAACAGCGGCGGCTGTTTCATCGCAAGAGCTCTCTATACCTAAAATTTTCATATATACCTTCCTATGCTTTAATTTTTAATTTAATTGAGTTCTTTAGTCATCAACACAGCGTTCTCTGTGGGATCTCTGTAAAATCTTTTGCGTAACCCGGCATATTTATATCCGAGGGTCTTATATAGAGATATCGCAGCTGAATTTGATTCCCTCACTTCAAGGGTAATAAACAATGCGCCTTTATTGCGTACAGTGTTTTCAAGGCTTGTCAAAAGACCCTTTCCTATACCCTTTTGCCGATAAACCTTTGAAACGGCAATATTGTTTATATAAACCTCGCCGTTTATTATTCTTGCATTTACAAAGCCTGCAACGTGTTTCTTATCTGTCATCAACGGGACGTTGTCTGTCAGCATTGCGACAATCGTCAAAGACAGCGGATTATCAAGCTCATCATAAAATGCGTCCTCACTCCACGGATGACAAAAACATTCCTTTTCAATTTGCGCAACAGCATTTATATGCTCTTTGCACATAGGGCTATATTTTACTGTCATATAAGAATCCTCTGTATTATAAGTTTTTATTTAAAATCTCCGAGTACAATTCGCTTTTTGAAAAGCTTGTGATTTTTGCAATTTGCTTGCAGGCTTCAGCCGCCCTAACGCCTTTGCTTATGAGTTCATTCACCTGAATGACGGCATTTTCGATATTGTCAATAACTTCATTTTCCTTTGGCTTTCCCTCTATAACCAGAACAAACTCGCCCTTTGGAGAAATCAATTCATACTTTTCTATCGCACCCGAAAGAGTTGTTCTTATTACTTCCTCGTGTAATTTTGTAAGTTCTCTGCAAATAGAGATCTTTCTGTCGCCAAAGAACTCAAGCATATCTTTTAGAGTATATATAAGCTTATGGGGAGCTTCATAAAAAATCATAGTCCTTGTTTCATTTACAAGGCTTGATAAATGTTCAAGACGCTGTTTTTTTGTTGTCGATAAAAACCCCTCGAAAGTAAATCTAGAGGTTGAAAGTCCGCTTATTGCAAGCGCAGATACTGCCGCTGACGCAAGGGGTACAACAACTGTTTCGATCCCGTTTTCAGCACAAAGTTTTACTAAATCTTCTCCGGGGTCTGATATGCAGGGCATTCCTGCGTCGGTGACAACAGCGCAGCTTTCGCCTGACATTAATCTGTCTATTATATTCTTTCCGCTCTGCGAAGCATTGTGCTTATGATAACTGATAAGCGATTTTTTTATTTCAAAGTGATTTAATAATTTAGCTGTGACCCTTGTGTCCTCAGCACAGATAAAATCTACTGTTTTAAGGGTTTCAACAGCTCTCATTGTCATATCTGAAAGATTCCCGATAGGAGTTCCTACAACATAAAGCTTACCTGCCATTTTAGTTCTCCTGAATTAATATATATATATCTTAGACTTTTACATTAAGCGCTTTAATGCAACTATATCATATTTTTAAAAAAAAGTCTATGATTTTTATTAAAAATATGTTAGAATTAAAATATATATGATTCTTACTCAATAAAGAAAGCAGGAAAGCTGAGGTGAGAAATACTCCATACGGAGTAGCAGAAGTGTTGACTAAGCTTGAAAGCGATATAAAATATCTAAAAGGAGTAGGTCCTAAAAGAGCCGAGTATTATCAAAAGCTTGGGGTATCAACCGTTTCGGACTTATTAGGTCATTACCCGCGTTCATATATGGATTTTTCAAGTCCTGTTTCTATAAAAGACGCAGTGCTTGAAGAAAACAATATAATAAAGGGGCGGATCGTAAAAAGACTTCCTGTTGCAAGAATACGCAAGGGAATGACTATATATAAAGCAGTTATGACTGATGACGAAAGCGATATTACCATTGTAATCTACAACAGTGAATTTGCTTTTAACAAGCTTATCGAGGGAAAAGAATTTCTGCTTTACGGGAAAGTAACAGGTAATCTTGTCAGAAAGGAAATATCATCTCCCGTTATTTTGGACGCTGACATTAATAATAAAATCCAGCCTGTGTATCCTCTGACAGAGGGACTTACCCAGTCGCTTGTAAGAACAACTGTTCAGAATGCTTTAAAGTATCTCGACGGTGAGATATATGAAACCATACCCAAAGAGATAGCCGCAAGACGTGGGCTTTGTTCTTTGAACTTTGCGCTAGAGAATATACATTTTCCTAAAGATTTTCTAAGTTTTTCAATTGCAAAAAACAGGCTTGTGTTTGATGAATTTCTCATTCTTGGTCTCGGTATGCTGAAGCTAAGGGGCAGAAGCCGTGACAAGACAGGGTGTGAAATGAAAGATATTTCAATTGACGAATTTTATGATGGTCTGCCTTTTCAGCTAACTGACGCACAGCTTAATGCAATTAACGATTGCATATCGGATATGAAAAAGAGTTTTCCTATGAACAGGCTTGTTCAGGGAGACGTAGGTTCGGGGAAGACCGCCGTTGCGGCAGCTTGTGCGTTTTTCGCTTATAAAAACGGCTGCCAGACTGCTCTTATGGCGCCTACTGAAATACTTGCAAATCAGCATCACAAGACCCTTTCCGATTTTCTGTCGCCCTTTGGCGTTAAAATATGTCTGCTGACAGGTTCGCTGACCGCCAAAGCTAAGCGCGAAATAAAGGAAAGCATAAAGTCGGGCGAGGTTTCGGTAATTGTCGGCACACACGCACTTGTTCAGGAATCGACTGAGTTTGATGATCTCGGTCTTGTCATTACTGACGAACAGCACAGATTTGGCGTTGAACAGCGGGCAAACCTATCAAACAAGGGAAATAATCCGCATTGTATGGTTATGTCGGCAACGCCTATTCCCAGAACTCTTGCGCTTATGATTTACGGTGATTTGGATATTTCTATAATCAACGAATTTCCGAAGGGCAGAAAGCCTATTGAGACCTTTGCTATAACGGGAAAGGGAAGAGAGAGGGCATTTGGCTTTGTAGCACAAAGGCTGAAAGAAGGCAGACAGGCTTATATAGTCTGTCCCATGATCGAGGAAAACGATTTAGAGCTTCAGTCGGTCAAGGAATATGCAGATAAGATTTCAAAGTCGTATTTTAAGGATTACAATATAGGACTTTTGCACGGTAAGCTTAAGCCTAAGCAAAAGGACGCTATTATGAAAGCGTTCAAGGACGGTGATATTGACATTCTGGTTTCTACAACGGTGGTTGAGGTCGGGGTCGATGTACCTAACGCTGCCGTTATGGTTATTGAAAACTCCGAACGGTTCGGGCTTTCACAGCTTCATCAGCTGAGAGGCCGTGTCGGACGCGGCAGTGAGAAGTCATATTGTATTCTTATAACCGATAACCCGACTGAGGAATGTGTTAAAAGGCTTAAAATAATGTCTAAAATATCCGACGGCTTTAAGATATCGGAAGAGGACTTAAAGCTTAGAGGTCCGGGTGACTTTTTCGGAAGCCGTCAGCACGGACTTCCCGCTTTGAAAATTGCTGATATGGCGGAGGATATGGAAATACTAAAACAGGCTCAGGAGGAGGCAAGGGCGATCATAAAGAACGACCCGACTCTTTCAAAGCCTGAAAACAAACGATTGGCTGAACTGGTTGATAAGCTGTTCAGCAGAACAATTGACAATTGACAATTGATAATTGATAATTAATTGTCCATTGTCCATTATCCATTGTCCATTATCCATTATCCATTGTCCATTATCCATTATCCATTGTTCATTATTCCGATCTGCCGTTGCTCAAACTTTAAAATTAATCAAATTACCCAAAGGCAGAGTGGATGCAACGTCACCGTTGCCCGGCGAACCGCCGGTGGATTTGCCGCCTTTGGATAGCTTGATAAATGTTTTAGTATGTACAACGGCGGGCTTATCAATTGACAATTGATAATTGATAATTGATAATTAATTGTCCATTGTCCATTATCCATTGTCCATTATCCATTATCCATTATCCATTATCCATTATCCATTATCCATTGTCCATTATCCATTGTCCATTATTCCGATCTGCCGTTGCTCAAACTATAAAATTAATCAAATTACCCAAAGGCATAGAGCCGGCGGCGGCTCGCCGCTCTTACATCTTACATCTAAAAGGAGTATAGGCAAGAAATTAGAAGCAAGATACAAGATATTACTATCAGAACTCTGTTGGAAATATAAGTTCTTGCCTCTGGTCTCTTGCATCTTATATCTAAAAGGAGGATTTTTATGGAACAAGCATTAAGAGCAAAACTAGAAAGCGTAGCAGAAAATTTGAGAAAAAACAGTATGGAGGCTTACATTGCCGAGGATAAAGCAGAAGCGAAGAAAATTGTGCAATCGCTTTTAAAAGAGGGAATGAGCGTTGCGACCGGCGGCTCGGTAACGCTTAGCGAATGCGGAATCAATGATCTATTAACAAGCGGAAAGTATAATTTTATTGACCGTTCAAAGGGCAGTACGCCTGAGGAGATCCGCAGTTTGTACGGAGAGCAATATTTATGCGATACATATCTTTGTTCCAGCAACGCTGTAACAGAGGACGGCGTTTTGTATAACGTCGATGGAAATTCCAACAGAGTTTCTATGATAGCTTACGGACCGTCAAGCGTTATAATGGTTGTTGGGTATAACAAGATAGTTAAGGATTTAAGTGAGGCAATTTTAAGGGTAAAAACTATTGCCGCGCCAAAGAACACTGTCCGCTTGGGTATAGACACATATTGCAGTAAATGCGGAGAGTGCCTGTCAATTTCTCAGGGCAGGGGAGATGAGATGACGGCAGGCTGTGCAAGTGATTTCAGGATATGTTGCAGTTATCTTATATCTGCAAAACAACGCCATAAGGGAAGAATAAAGGTCATTCTGGTAGGCGAGGAGCTTGGCTATTAAGCCAAATTTTTAAGGACTTTGGGAGAATACTTTTGATAGAAGAATTAAAGATAGGCAATGTCAAAATAAAAAAGACCGCCGCTTTAGCGCCTATGGCGTCGGTAGCCGACAGAGCGTACAGACTTATGTGTAAAGAGTACGGAGCGTCATATCTGGTAAGCGAGATGATTTCTTCAAAGGGGCTGTGCTTTTCGGATAAAAAGACAAGGACTTTTTGTGAGATAGATAAAAGAGAACGTCCCTTTGCACTTCAGCTTTTCGGCGAAGATCCTGTTTATATGGCAAGAGCAGCAGAGATATTGAACGATTTTAAGCCGGATATAATAGATATAAATATGGGATGTCCTGTTCCTAAAATTGCAGGAAACGGCAGCGGCTCGGCTTTGATGAAGTCACCTAAAACTGCTGAGATAATAGCGAGCGCGGTCGTAAAGGCTGCTGATTGTCCTGTTACGGTGAAGATACGTTCGGGCTGGGACAGCGAAAGCGTAAACGCTCCCGAACTGGCAAAGCGGCTTGAAGGGGTAGGAGCGTCCGCTGTGGCTGTTCACGCAAGGACAAAAACGCAGATGTATTCGGGGAAAGCCGATTGGAGTATAATAAGACAGGTCAAAGAAGCGGTTTCAATACCTGTTATAGGCAACGGAGATGTAAAGTGCGGTATTGACGCTAAAGCTATGTATAATGAAACAGGCTGCGACCTTGTTATGGTCGGCAGGGGTTCATACGGCAGACCTTGGGTGTTTGAGGAAATAGAGCATTATATAAAAACCGGTGAAAGCCTTCCCGAACCGACCTTAAAAGAGCGTATTGAGGTTATGAAACGCCATATATCAATGATAGTTGATTTTAAAGGCGAGCGTCAGGGAATGAAAGAGGCAAGAAAGAATGTTGCATGGTATATAAAGGGCATAAAGAATGCCGCAAGCTTCAGAAACGTCTGCGGAGGGCTTTCGACCTATGATGAGTTTTTAAGCTTTTGCGATTCGGTTTTAAAAACCGCAGAGGAACAAAATGAAGACTGTGAAAAATGAGTAAAAGACTAAAAGTTTTCGGTCAAGCCTTTTTCAAAAGGCTTGCAGGTCAAGGGCGGAGCCCTGTCGCTGGCATCAGCCGGAGAAATCCATACGTAGTGCGCTCCGAAAAGGGTGAATTTAAAATCAATCCGGTGGATTGATTTTAAAGAGGGGAAGCCCTGCAAGAGAGGGCTTCCCATTAAAAAATAGATGTAATATATATTACTAAACTATAAATACTTTACTTAAGAAAGAACCCTTTGCAAGCAAAGGTTGGTGATAAATATGCAGTATAACGATCTATCCTATGAAAAACTGTCTGATAGAATTTATGTTTGTATATCTAATGAGCATAGGTTCGGAACAGATGCTTTTTTGCTTGCTCACTTTGCAAAGGCAAGACGCAAGGATGTTGCAGCCGATTTTTGTTCGGGAAACGGAATAGCCGCACTTTTGCTTGAACGTGATTATTCCCCGAAAAGGATATATGCACTGGAAATTCAAAAGAAGGCTTATGACCAGTTATGCTTGTCGGCGGAGAAGTCGGATATAGAAAATGATAAAATAATACCTGTGCTTGGCGATTTAAAGGAGTTCAAATCAGATGAAGAGTTAGATTTGATCATTTGCAATCCGCCTTATAAGGCGGACGGAGCAGGCATAAAAAATGATACTGAGGCAAGCTCAATAGCACGTCACGAAATGCTCTGTACTATTGACGATGTCTGTAAATCGGCTTCGCGTAATTTGAAGTTTGGCGGCAGACTTTGTGTTTGCAACCGTCCTGAACGGCTGTGTGATATAATGGTTGCTATGAGGAAGAATAACCTAGAGCCCAAAAGGGCGAGATTTGTTTCTAAAAATAAAAAAACATCTCCTTGGCTGGTTCTTGTTGAAGGGAAGAAAGGCTCAAAGCCTTTTATGAAGATAGAACCGCAGTTTTATACACAGTCTGAAGACGGAACAGGTTTCTCTGACGAGCTTAAAGCACTATATAAATTAGAGGTTAGAAGTTAGAAGTTAGAAGTTAGAGGTTAGAGATTAGAAGTAATAAGCAGGAAGTAAGAGGGAAATTTAAAATAATATATTCTTGCTTTTTGTAATCCGGAAGTTGAGGTTATGAATAATGAAAATACTTGCTATTGACGGAAACAGTATAATGAACAGAGCTTTTTACGGAATTCGTTTGCTTTCAAACAGTAAAGGCTTTTTTACAAATGCAATAACCGGCTTTATGAATATATATTTAAAAGAGCTGGAAACAGTCAGACCTGACTGCGTTGCTGTTGCGTTTGATCTCAAAGCTCCCACATTCCGTCATAAGGCTGTATCAAGCTATAAAGCTAACAGAAAGGGAATGCCAAACGAGCTTGCTATGCAAATGCCGAAAATCAAAGAGATTTTAGCAAATCTCGGAGTGAAGATTTTAGAGACTGAGGGCTATGAGGCAGATGATATTCTGGGTACGATTTCTTATATATTTTCTAAAAGCGGAAATGAGTGTTTTATACTGACAGGCGACAGAGACAGCTTTCAGCTTGTTAGGGATAATGTTACTGTTAGGCTGGCAGGTACCGGAGAAACAAAAGTTTATACTCCCGAAAGAATTATGGAGGAGTATGGAGTTGAACCTCGTCAGATGATAGAGGTAAAAGCTTTGATGGGTGATTCCAGCGATAATATATCAGGCGTTAAAGGAATAGGTGAAAAGACAGCGTTAAGTCTGATACAAAGGTTTGGAAATATTGATAGGCTCTATGAGGAGTTCGGCTGCTCGGATTTGTCTAACGGAATCAAGTCAAAGCTTGAAGTTGGAAAAGATACTGCATTTGAAAGCAGGTTTTTGGGTACTATTGTTTTAAACGCACCTATCGATACCGACGTTAATGCTTATAAGACAGGGAAAATTAATAAACCGGCATTGGCTGAAATTCTTTCTGAGCTTGAAATGTTTAAGCTTTTAGACAAGCTTGATATAAAAGAAATATCTGCCGATGACGGCGTTCAATCTTCGGTTTTTGATATGCCGAAGGTTGATTTGCCTGATGTTAAAGTATCTTCTTTGACAGAGAAAATAACGAACGATATTATAAATAATAAGAATGAACTGTATTTTATTTATAAAAACAAAGAAGGCAGCGCCTATCTTGAAATAATGTCAGAGAATAATGCGTATTATACCCAAGATAAAGAACTTATTAAAAAGATATTTGAATCTGACAATGAAAAGCTTTGCTTTGAGGGCAAGGAAGCATATAAGTTTGCATTTTTAAACGGCTGCGAGCTGCTCAATGTAAAATTTATATGCGACTTAGCCGGATATTTATTAAATTCGCAGGCAAGTGATTATTCTGTTGAAAATCTGTGTTCGGTTTATAAGGTGACATACCGCCGGGATATGGAGAAGTATGCTGATATTTCTTCTCTTAAGAGTTTGTGTATAAGGCTAAAAGCCGAAATTGAGCTTAAAGAAATGAAATCGCTTTTATATGATGTTGAACAGCCTCTTTGCGAGGTACTTGCTTCGATGGAGTGTGCAGGCGTTAAAGTGGATAAGGGCGGAGTAGAGGAATTCGGCACAGGTCTTAAAGAACAGATAAACGAGCTTGAGAAAGGTATTTATAAGCTTGCCGGAAAAGAGTTCAACATTTCCTCGCCAAAACAGTTGGGGATAGTGTTGTTTGAAGATCTTTCTCTTCCGCATAAAAAGAAAACAAAAAGCGGCTATTCAACTAATGCCGACGTTCTTGAATCACTCAGGGACATTCATCCGATAGTTTCAATGATATTGGAATACAGAACGCTTACTAAGCTGAGTTCGACTTATGTTGACGGACTGTTAAAGCTGGTTCGTGATGACGGCAGGGTCCACTCGGTATTTAAGCAGACAGAAACAAGAACAGGAAGAATATCTTCAACCGAGCCAAATATGCAGAATATCCCTGTAAGAAAAGAGCTTGGAAGAAATATGAGAAAGTTCTTTGTTGCAGACGATGGCAGCGTATTGCTGGACGCTGATTACAGTCAGATAGAGCTTAGGGTATTAGCGTCAGTATGCGGGGATGAGAATATGCAGAAGTCTTTTATCAACGGCGAGGATATCCACACATCCACAGCGGCAAAGGTTTTTGATATGCCGGAGGATTTTGTGACCTCTGAAATGAGAAGAACGGCTAAAGCGGTAAACTTCGGTATTATTTACGGAATAGGTGCGTTTTCGCTCTCGCAGGATATAGGAGTATCAGTTTTAAGGGCAAAAGAATATATCAACGATTATTTAAGTCATTATCCTAAGGTCAAGGAATTTATGGATAAAACTGTGAAAGACGGAATCAAAAACGGCTATGTGGAAACAGTATTCGGCAGAAGAAGATATATCCCCGAACTGTCAGCTTCAAACAAAAAGCTTCAGGCGTTTGGAAAAAGAGCCGCTATGAACGCTCCTATTCAGGGGGCTGCGGCGGATATTATAAAAATCGCTATGGTGAAGGTTTATAAAAGGCTCAAAGCTGAAAAGCTAAATGCAAGGCTGATCTTACAAGTCCACGACGAGCTTATTATCGAGTCTTCAGTTAAGGATAAGAATAAGGCAAAGGCTATTCTCGGTGAGGAAATGAGAAATGCGGTTGAGCTGAAGGTCCCGCTTACGGCTGACGTAAACGAGGGCAAAAGCTGGTATGACGCAAAGAATTAGCTTTACATTCTGAAAAATAAGATCAAAGGAAGTGCTTAAATGGCTCTTGACGGTGTATATTTGAATATAATAAAAAAAGAGCTTGAAAGCGTTTTGATTAACGGCAGAGCAGAAAAGATCCATCAGCCGTCCAAGGAGGAGATACTCTTCACTATTCGTACCCGTGATGGAGCATATAAGCTTATTTTTAATACCAATGCAGGAACAGCCAGAGTTCACATAACTAATATGCAGATAGAAAATCCAAAGACTCCGCCTATGTTCTGTATGCTTATGAGAAAACATTTGTTAAGCGGAAAGCTTATATCAATAAGACAGGACGGCTTTGAAAGAATACTTTATTTTGACTTTGATTCTGCAAACGAAATGGGAGATATCTGCCGATTTACGTTAGCAGTTGAAATTATGGGAAGACATTCTAATCTGATT
Organism: uncultured Clostridia bacterium; assembly: GCA_947584375.1. Lineage (GTDB taxonomy): Bacteria > Bacillota > Clostridia > Oscillospirales > Ruminococcaceae > UMGS1601. The sequence goes on from CANPWL010000003.1 coordinate 92,586, forward strand.
TTGATAAATGACGAGGGCAAGATCATAGACAGCATAAAGCGTGTAGGTCATGATATGTCAAGCGTTCGTATGGTCCTTCCGGGAATGACTTATAAGGTACCGCCTAAGGACAAAAGGTTGTCGATATTTGATTTTACCATTGATGAGTTTAAGAACGGTCTTTATAAATACGAAAATCAGATTTTTTCTAAGTCTCTCACAAAGATATTCGAGGGGATTTCCCCTGTGTTTGCGCGGGAAATCGAGTTTTTTGCGCTGAGGGGCAAAGAGAAGATATGCTCTGAGCTTAGCGGTGATGAAATAGACAGAGCGCTGTTCTTTATAAATAAAACGGCAGAGGAAGTATCAGCCCATAAAAACAGATTTACGGTCTTAAGGACTAAAGAGGGTCAGTTGAAGGACTTTTGCTTTTGCAATATAATGCAGTACGGAAATTTGATGGTAACGAGAGATTTTGCATCCGCCTGCGAGCTTTTAGACTTCTTCTATTCTTCAAGAGACAGAATGGCAAGAACAAAACAAAGAGCGTCCGATTTATTTAAGTTTCTTATTAATACGTCGGATAGGATATCAAGACGTGTAGCCAATCAGCGCGAGGAGCTTAAGGAATGTGCAGAACGTGATATGCTGAAGCTTTACGGCGACCTTATTATGTCAAACATATACAGGCTTGAAAAGGGAATGGGATATGCCGAAGTTGAGGATTACACAAAAGAAGGAATGCCAACCGTTAAAATAAAGCTTGACAAACGTCTTACTCCGTCGCAGAATGCGCAGAAATATTATGCCGAATACAGAAAGGCGGATACTGCCGAGAAAATGCTGACCTCGCTTATTAAGAGCGGCGAAGAGGAAATGAGATATATAGACAGCGTGTTTGACGCACTGACCCGTGCGGATTCTGAGAGCGACATTAATGAACTTCGTGCAGAGCTTGCAGAGCAGGGATATATAAAAAGCTCACGCATAAAGGGCAAGCCGCCAAAAGCACTTCCGCCTATAAGATTTATTTCATCTGACGGCTATGAGATCCTTGTAGGCAGAAACAACAGGCAGAATGATAAGCTTACCTTAAAGGAAAGCAATAAGACGGATATATGGCTTCACACGCAGAAAATCACAGGCTCGCATACTGTTATCAGGTGCAGGGGCGAAATTCCGCCGGAGAGAACTGTTAAGGAGGCTTGTATGATAGCCGCATACCATTCAAGCGCTAAGGAATCGTCGAATGTTCCTGTTGATTACACCGAGATAAGGTATGTTAAAAAGCCGAGCGGAGCTAAGCCCGGAATGGTCATTTTCACAAATTACCGCACGGTTTATGTAACGCCGGATGAAGAGTTTGTTGAAAAGCTGAGAGTAAAACAAAAGTAAAAGGGAGAAAAGTTAAAATAATGAAGCTTGGATATGATTTTTTCAACAGAGATGTTTTAAAGGTGGCGCCAATGCTTGTCGGTAAGTTTCTTGTTCACGTAGTTGACGGCGAGGAAAGACGCTTGATGATAACAGAAACGGAGGCATACAAGGGAACAGACGACACAGCCTGTCATGCCCATAAGGGAAAAACCGAAAGAACAAAGATCCTTTGGGAACGTGCAGGAACGGTCTATGTTTATATTTGCTACGGCGTTCATTATCTTATTAACATTGTAACAGGCGACGAGGGCGATCCGCAGGCGGTTTTGATTCGTGCATGTGAAGGGAAATATAACGGTCCGGGAAAGCTTACAAAGCAGTTAGGCATTGATATGAGCGCAAACCGTCAGAAGATTTATGATAATGAAACGATGTGGATAGAGGATACCGGCATAAAGGCTTTAATAAAGCGTGAAAAACGTGTGGGAATAGGATATGCAAGACAAAAGGATATAGACCGTCCATGGCGGTATGTAATGAAAACAAAGCCGAAAAAGCAGAGCAATAAAAAATCAAGTAAACGCTATAAGTTAGGCTAAAAATATTATGGGAGGAGTGTTCCCGTTTTGGGACGTATATGTTTATGAGATTATATAACTTTTTGACATTGCAGTTTGGAAAGCTGATAGTAAAGGTCTTGCAGTTTTTTCATAAGGGCGCGGGAAATCTCCCGGGACTTATCCTGCTTGGGATAAACAAAGGCATTCTTGGTTATTTTAAGGTGGACTGTCCGATTATTGCCGTAACAGGAACAAACGGAAAAACCTCTGTCACTAACTTTGTAAATCATATTTTTGAAGAAAGCGGAAAGAATGTTATTACAAACAAGCTGGGAAACAATCTCGACACGGGAATAGTTTCGCTGTTTTTGAAACTGTGTTCTCCAACCGGGAAAATTCATGCAGATTATCTTGTCCTTGAAATAGATGAATCGCACGTACCTGTGATATTCAAAAAACTGAAGCTGGAGACCCTTGTTGTTCTGAACTTTTTCAGAGACCAGCTTGACAGAAACGGCGAGGTTGAAACGCTTATACTAAAGGTAAAAGGCTTTTTGGAGACCTTTCAGGGGAATGTCATTTTAAATGCCGACGACCCCAATGTTGCCCGTCTTGGACAAGCTAATCCTAAGAATAAAAACGTAAAGTATTTCAGTGTTGATAAGTATAAATACGCAACGGATAAAATACACGAGGTCGGCGAGGGAAAGTTTTGTCCGATGTGCGGAGAACCGCTTGATTATGAGTATTATCAGTATTCTCATATAGGGCGATTTAAATGTCCCGCTTGCGGATTTGGGGATAATGAAATTTATCTTAAAGTCGAGGATGTAGACCTTGAAAACCGCCGCTTTACAGTTGAGGGAAGAGAGTATAACATAAACAACCAGAGCATTTATTATGTATACAATATGGCGGCTGTATGTGCGGTTGCTAAGCTGTATAACATAGACGGTGATATTCTGAGAGATACCCTGGACACATTTGAAGTAAACAACGGAAGAATGGAGAAGTTCAGTATAGGAAAGAGCAATGCGGTAATAAATCTTGCTAAAAATCCTGTCGGAGCTAATATGACTATCCGTGTTATGAATGAGACCGACTGCGAGAAAGAGCTTATGTTTGTTTTAAATGATAATCTTGCCGACGGCTATGACGTTTCGTGGATATGGGATATAAACTTTGAAGTTTTTAAAGATGTTACAAGGGTGATAACAAGCGGAAGGCGAGCTTATGACATTGCTATAAGAATAAAAACAAGCGGATATGATGCTTCCAAAATTGAGGTATGCCCCGATTTGGACGAGGCGGTTGAAAATCTGTTCTCAACAGAGGGAAAAAAGTTTATAATTGCGAACTATACCTCAGTTCAGCCTACAAGGACTGCTGTAATTAATTATATAGAGAAAAACCAAAGGGAAGAATGATTATGAGAGAGATAAGAATATTGCATATGTATTCGGATATGCTTGATCTTTACGGGGACAACGGAAACATTGAGGTTTTGCGTTACCGTGCAAAGGCGAGGGGCATTGAAACGGTCGTTGAGCATCACAGCGTCGGAACTAAGGACACTGACTTTTCAAGCTATGATTTGATCTATCTCGGCGGAGGTGCGGATTTCGAGCAGCAGCTTTTAGCAGAGGATCTGCAAAGCTGCCGTGACGAGATAATGAAAGCCCTTGATAACGGTACTTTCTTTTTGCTAATCTGCGGAGGGTATCAGCTGATGGGCGAATATTATAAGGATTCTAACGATAAAGTTATAGAAGGTCTCGGAATGTTTCCATATCACACTGTGTCGTCGCTGAATAAAAATAAGAGGTGCATAGGAAATATCATTATTGAGGCAGAGCTTAACGGAGAAAAGTATAAGATAATAGGCTTTGAAAATCACGGCGGACAGACATCAAATACGGATAAGACGTTCGGCAGAGTTATTTATGGTAACGGAAACCGTTTTGATAGCGAGGATGAGGGTTACTTTGACAAAAATGTTATTGCAACTTACCTTCACGGACCTCTGCTTTCTAAGAACCCGAAGCTTGCCGATCATATAATAAAATACTGTGCAGAGCGTGATGGCGATTCGGTTGAGATGACGCCTCTTGACGATACGCTGGAAGAAAAGGCGAGAGAAGTTTTGTTTGAAAGATTAGATAAATAATAAAAATATGCTGCGGCTTGACAAATGAAAAATATATGTTATAATATAGATGTAAAAAGAAAAAGAGAGTACTGTACACGGCAAATTAATGCCTGGGCGGTATCTCCCATTGAGTTGTTGAACAACCGTATCCTGGAAAGATAGGCGGTTGTTCTTTTTTATGTATAAATAAAAAAGCTTCTAATTTTTCTTATTAAATATAAGAAAAGCTAGAGTGATAATCTCGGTTATCATGCTAATGAATGAAAACAATTCATAATATGATACCACATTACCACCCCCTTTCGGGGAGAAACCGCTTGCCCTTTTATGTACAGTACTCTTATATATATTATAAAACAAAATAAATACTCTGTCAAATAATGACGAACGGTAATGGAACGTCACCATACTAAAAGCCCCCACAGAAATTCCGTGAGGGTCTTTTAGAACACCAAATATTGAGGAAGCTTATTATCAGTTGTCTTTGTGACAGGAACTTGCCTGCGGACAGCCCGAACAGCCGCATCCGCAGGAGCAGGACTTTCCTGTCTTTTTACTTTTTCTCATTTTAATAATGATGTATACGATTACGAAAAGTAATATAAGACTTATTATTATTGTTGATATATTTGTCTTTAAAAAATCAATCATTAAAATCACCGCTTTACATTTAAGCTGATAAATATTTAAGCTTTAGCCTTTATTTTAAGCTTATCAGCAGATTTGCAAGGCTTAACAAGCATATAGAGCATAAATGCTGCAACGAGAATCGCCGCAATAAGTCCGATAATGTTAAGACTGCCTGTTAATGCATTTCCTATTTGGTAGATCATAAGAGATACTGCATAAGCAAATACACATTGATAAGCTATCGCAAATGCCGTCCACTTGGGACTGTTCATTTCTCGTCTGATTGCACCGATTGCCGCAAAGCAAGGCGCACAGAGAAGATTGAAAGCTAAGAACGCATAACCTGCAAGCCGTGTCATACCCTCAAAGTCGAGAACTCCGAATACTCCGACGACCTCTTCTTTAGCAACAAGTCCCATTATTGTAGCAATAGCAGCCTTGATGTTGCCGAAGCCGAGAGGCGTGAATATCCAACAGATGGCGTTTCCGACAATTCCGAGTATACTGTCCTCGATCTCCATATCGGAGCTGAATGTAAATATCCCGTCCACGATACCGAAACATGAACCTGCCCAGATAACGATTGACGAAAGAAGAATAATAGTTCCTGCTTTCTTTATAAACGATGAAGCACGTTCCCACATTGAACGCAGAATATTGCCTATTGTAGGCAAGTGATATGCAGGAAGCTCCATTACAAACGGTGCAGGATCACCTGCGAACATCTTTGTTTTCTTCAGAATAATTCCGGATATGATTATTGCCGCAATGCCTAAGAAGTATGCGCTCGGCGCAACCCACCACGTTCCGTTAAAGAGAGCGGCTGAGATAAGTGCAATGATAGGCAGTTTAGCACCGCATGGGATAAATGTTGTAGTCATGATAGTCATACGGCGGTCACGTTCGTTTTCAATAGTACGTGAAGCCATAATTCCCGGAACTCCGCAGCCCGAACCTATAAGCATAGGAATGAACGACTTTCCGGATAAGCCGAATTTGCGGAATATCCTGTCCATAATAAATGCAATTCTCGCCATATATCCGCATGATTCTAAAAAAGCAAGGAAAATAAACAATACCAGCATCTGAGGAACAAATCCGAGTACCGCGCCTACGCCGCCTACAATACCGTCTAAAATCAAGCCCTGAAGCCAGTCTGCACAATTTATTGCAGTAAGACCTTTTTCAGCTAAAACGGGTATTCCCGGTACCCATACGCCGTATTCGGAAGGGTCGGGAGCGTCTGCAAACCCGCCATCCTCGTCAAGAGGGAGCATAGGAGCTATGTCATACTTACCGTTTTCTTTTACTGCAAGCTCCTCACCGTATGATCCGTAAGCCTCTTCAAAAGCGCCGAAATCTTTTTCCTTAACAGTTGTTAAAAGCTCGTCTGCACCGGTTATGCCTGCTTTGTTTGCATCTTCGAGAGCTTTTTTTATTTCAGGCAGGAATATTTTATTTTCTGCATACTCGCTTGCGGCGTCGTCATATTCGCTTGAACCAATGCCGAATAAGTGCCAGCCTTCGCCGAACAAGCCGTCGTTAGCCCAGTCTGTTGCCCAAGTTCCTACCGTAGTGACCGAAACATAGTAAACTATGATCATAACTATTGCAAATATAGGAAGTGCAAGCCAGCGGTTTGTAACTATCTTATCAATTTTATCGGTTACAGTCAGTTTTCCTCTGTTTCTTTTTGTATAACAGCTGCCTATGATAGATGCTATGTATGTATATCTTTCACTGGTTATGATGCTTTCCGAGTCGTCGTCAAGCTCGTCTTCACAGCTTTTGATATCAGTTTCTATATGTGAAATGATTTTGCTGTCTAAATTCAGTCTTTCAATTACCTTTTCGTCACGCTCAAAAAGCTTGATTGCAAGAAATCTTTGCTCGTTCTCAGGCATATCGTGCAAAACTGCCTCTTCAATGTGTGCAAGAGCGTGTTCGACACTTCCGTCAAAGCTGTGTTGAGCAACCATTCTTTTACCGCTTTTTGCAACGCCTATCGCCCTTTCAATAAGATCATTTATGCCTTCTCCTTTAAGAGCCGAGATCTCAATGACCTCACAGCCGAGCTCCTTAGAAAGCTTTTGAGTGTCCAGCTTATCGCCGTTTTTCCTTACTATATCCATCATATTGACTGCTGCGATAACAGGTATGCCTAGTTCTACAAGCTGGGTTGTGAGATACAGATTTCTCTCCAGGTTTGAGCCGTCAATGATGTTGATGATAGCATTGGGCTTTTCATCTAAAAGAAAGTTTCTTGAAACGACCTCTTCAAGCGTATATGGTGAGAGAGAATAGATACCCGGAAGGTCAACGAGGACGACCTCGTCGTCTCTGGAGCTGTGTCCTTTGATTTTTCCTTCTTTTTTTTCTACTGTAACGCCCGGCCAGTTGCCTACAAACTGATTAGAACCTGTCAAAGCGTTGAACAGTGTAGTTTTACCGCTGTTGGGGTTTCCCGCAAGAGCTATTTTAATACTCATAATTAATGACCATTCCTTTCTTGCGTAAAAAATAATTCACGCTATATATTCACGTTAGGTATAGCTAACTTATATGCAAAAAGATATATGTTTATTCTATCTCTATCATTTCTGAGTCAGCCTTTCTCAAAGACAGCTCATAGCCTCTTACAGTAACCTCTATCGGGTCACCCAAAGGAGCAACCTTTCTGATATGCACTTCTACGCCCTTTGTAATGCCCATATCCATAATTCTGCGCTTGACCGCACCCTCGCCGTGAAGCCGTTTTACTTTGACAGTCTGACCTATTCCGGCGTCCTTTAATGTTTGCATAAAATCTCTCCTTTAACAGTATTTAATAAAGTATATGTAAAAAATTAAGAAACTATAATTTTATTAGCCATTTCACGGCTTATTGCAACACGTGTATTTTTTACGTTTACTATAAGATTTCCGCCGTTGTCCGAAACAATTATTATTTCTCCGCCCTCGACAAAGCCGAGGTTGCCTAAAAAACGTCTTGTTTCGTCTTTGCCCTTGATTTTTTTAATAGAAATCTTTTCACCGACATTTGCAAAGGTTAAAGGTATCATTATTCATCTTTCTTTCTATAAATACAGTGGTAAGTAAAATTGAGTTAGCGAAAACTAACCGATAATTAGAATATCATTTTACAAGTAATTTGTCAACGTATGCATAATAAGTTTGTAGATTTATACAAAAATAAGTTAGCATACGCAAACTAAAATTGTTAAATTTGCTTGTGAAAATAAAAGGGAATATAACATCGTTAAAATAAATATTATTAAAATTCAGATATTGAATAAAATTCAAGTAAAATTAATTATTATAGTCATACTGATAAGGAGGATACTGATTTTGACAATATCATTATATGTATAAAATCGTAAGAGAATATGTAATATGCCGTTCAATTATTAAAAGTAGATAAAAAACTATTGAAAAACAAGAAGTTTTATGGTAATATTAATATATATAAACTAATTTTTAAGTGAAGGAGAGAGCCATGCCGGAATATCGTTACAGTGCAACAGATATGTCTGGAAAAATCATCAGAGGAAGAAAAACTTTCAATACTCCCGAACAGCTTAAGAGAATGTTAAACGATGAGGGAAAGATACTGGTTGATTTTACGGAAACTGTTGATAAGGATAAAAGCAAAAAGATGAAAAGCGGCGAGCTTGCAGATTTCTGCCGTGAGCTTGGCTCTATGCTTGAATCCGGAGTTTCTCTTGTAAGGGCTTTGAATATTATAGGAAGCAGAAATCTTGAACCTAAGATTAAGAACGCTTTTATTGATTTGAATTCTCAGATAAAAAAGGGCGTGGCTTTGTCGGACGCTATGGAAATGCAGGGTAAAAAGTTTCCGCCCATATTGATAAATATGGTAAAAGTCGGAGAGGCTACCGGACGTCTTGATGATTCTATGAATAAAATGGCGGCATATTTTGAAAAAGAAAAAAGATTGAACGGCAGTATCAAAAGTGCGCTTACATATCCGCTGATACTCGGAGTTCTTACGTTTTTAGTTGTTATTCTTTTGTTTACATTTGTAATTCCTACGTTTACATCTGTGTTTGACGGAATGAGTATTCCGAAAATAACTGAGATAATGCTTTCAATCAGCAACTTTTTTACTCACCACTATTTTATTGCATTGGTAATAGCGCTGTGCATTGCTTTGATAGTATATATTCTGAGGAAGAATGAAAAATTCAGATTTTGGTTTGATAAGAAAAAGATCAGGCTCCCTAAAATCGGCAATCTGCTTAAAATAATATATACAGCAAGGTTTTCACGGACTTTAGCGTCGCTTTATTCAAGCGGTCTGACAATTATAAATGCACTGCAAATTTCAAAGGATACAATAGGAAACAGATATATTACTTCGCAGTTTGACGAGGTGATCAAAAATGTAAGAGCCGGAAATCCGCTTTCCGATTCTCTTATGTTAATAGATGGGTTTGACCCTAAGCTTGCACAGACAATTGCCGTCGGAGAAGAAACAGGACAGCTCGACAGTCTGCTTGTTTCTACGGCAGATACGTTTGATTATGAGTCTGAAATGGCTACAAAGCGTATGGTTCAGTTTATTGAACCTGTAATGATAGTGATAATGGCGGCGGTTGTATGTACGGTAATGCTTTCGGTTATGCTTCCTATTTATAATATGTACAGCCAAATCGACAGCCAGGGACGTATGGCGAAATTGGTAGAGCTTGCTATTGACTTGTGCCGTCTGTGATATAATTAAGTGTTTGCTTTAGACCGTTTTTAATATAGAATGAAAACCGCTAGGGACGTGCTAAGAGCGTGCAGGGGTCTACCCCAAAAAAGTTAAGTTGGTTTTAAACGAAATAAAGCCGCGTGAAATGGAAGTTGACTAAAATTTGAAAATAATAAGCGCGAAGAGCGTGCAGGGGTCTACCCCTGCATTAGGAAGGTGTGAATTATGGCTACTTCAATATACATTTCCAATGAAAAAATAGATATAGTTAAAGGGTCTGTCAAATCTAAGAAGATCAAAATCAAGAATGTGATAGATATACCTATTACGGAAGGCTCGATCATCAACGGTATTATCACCGATGAAAATGAGATAACGCAAAAGCTTAGAGAAACTTTTGAAAAAAATCCGTCGCTTGATAAAAAGATACGTCTTACAGTTGACAGTGGTTCTATCTATGTAAAAAGGCTTATTGTTCCTGAGCTGAAGGTAAGAAAGCTTAGTGGGATCATAAAGGACAATTTTTCTGAAATTGAAGGCTATGAAGATTTGCTTTACGATTTTGCCACGCTTGATATGCAGGATAAAAAGGACGGGGTTTTGGTTCTTGCATGTGCGGTAGAAAGGGAGCTTATTCAGAGCTATTATGATATATTCGATAAGCTTGACATCAAAATTGAGAAGATAAATATTTCACATGCCTGTGCGATAAGCCTTATTTCAAAGGTGGGAACTCTTTCAAAAAACACCTTTGTTATTTCCATACTTGATAAGAATAACATAAACAATCTTCTGTTTGTAAACGGTATTTACAGTTATTCAAACCGTACAAGGCTGGTTCAACAAAGGGGCACTGATGAATGTGAGTCGGAAATTGCAAGCAACTTGTCATCGCTCATTCAGTTTAACAAGTCGGAGAAAAACGGAACGGATATTGAAAACTTTTATTTCTGCGGAACAAATGAAAACGAAGAAGGTCTGTTTGACGCTTTGTCAAAGGACCTTGAGCGAAGTGTATCTGAATTTAAAACCCGTGGCAATATAATTTTCAGCAATGATAAATTCAATGTTGCAGAACACTTTTATGCTATCGGAAATCTGATTTAGAAGGATCAAACTGATTTATTATGCTGCCTTGTAACGCGGGGATGTATGTTCTGTATGTACATTCAACAGGCATAAAAGACCGGCATAGTATGCAGCAGTAATGCAGCAGGAAAGGATGAAAATAATAATGAGCTTGAAAAATAAAAGTATAAACCTTGCTGACAGCTTTAATAAAAAGGATGAACGAGTTTTAAAAAGACAAAAAACGCTGTTATTTATAAGTCCTGCGGTATTACTTGTTATCATTTTAGCGGGAGTTTATACAAGTATTCTGATTAAAACGAACGGAGTAAAAAATGATAAGCAGACTCTTAAAGACGATTTGAGTATTTTAAATAATCAGCAGCAGGAAGCGATCGAGATCGAAAAGAACAATCGAATTCTTTTCAACGATGCCGAAAAAATGAAGCTTGCAAATGAAGAGAAGGATATATATAACACTAAGAACAACTATTTTGAAAGAGAGCTTTTTTCAAATATAAAAAAATGCGGCAATTCTAAGATAAAAATAAGCGGATGTACATTTTCAGGCGGAATGATGTCTATGACTTTGACATCTTCGGGGAACGATCCGTCAAACATATCAGACTTTGTAAGAGAACTGAAAAAGCTTGAATATTTTTCGTCGGTCGATTATACCGGATATACGGGCGGAGAAGAGTATACATTTACAGTAGTATGTATATTTAAGTAAAAGCAAATAAAATCTGCCTGAGATTAATCGAAGCGTTCAGCTTCGGTTTAGGGAAATTACGGTGCGGAATTAAAAATGGATTTTGCTGTCTGTTAAGGCAGGAAAGGAATGATAGATTAATGAAAGATATTACCCCAAAGCAAATGCTTATGCTGTATGTGCTTGTTTGCGTATTATTGACAGTTGTTTCGGTAAAATATCTTATACTTCCGGCAAACGATAATTATAAAAAAGAACAGAAAAGCTATAATTCTGTTCAAACAGAATATGAAAAGCTTGAACAAAAGATCAGTAAAGCGTCTGCTTATAAAGCAAGCAATGAAAGAATGGCAGTTAATATTAATGAATTGAAATCAGGATTTCAGCCTTTGCTTGCAGATGAGGATATAGATAAGTTAATAACGGATTTGATTTATAAAAATTCAATGAAAACAGAAATGCTGTATATAAATAAGGCGGTAGAATATTCGGAAGATAGTCTTAAAGCGGTTCAGGAAACAACACAAGCTAATATTGATAACGCTCAGCCGACTACTTCAGTAACAACAACTACTGCAACAACCACCACCACAACAACAAGCGAAAATAAGAAAAACGCTCAGGATGATAAGACTGAGAAGTTAGAAGAAAATGTTAAGATATCGTCTGTTAATGTGACAGTTAACGGGAAGTATGTAAACTTTGTAAATCTTATCAATAATATTAAGTCCACAAAGGGAATGACCGTTTCGGACGTTAATTTTTCTACCGACGATAACGCATCTCCTATGTCAAATATAGTAGTATCGTTTTCGGTCAAGATATATATGTATGACGATTCAAGACTGAATGAGGTCACAGCAAATCAGCAAAGTTAAGTCTTGTTCTTTAGGACGGAAAGTCGTTTGATATGCTTTCGGGCAAGAGATAAGCGCGCTGTTCTAATGCGTATGAAAACAGTTCGGCATATCAACAACGGCAGCAGTGGACAAAGCAGCGGCAACGCTGTTTAAAAAGGGGTGTGCTTAAATGAAAAATTTAAAGGGGTCGGCGCTTGTATGGGCAATGGTGACCGTGTCTATGCTTGTTATCATTGTAGGCGGGATCCTGACATTAAGCATGGTATATTACAATAAAAACTCTGAAACAGTTAAAGATACACAGGCATATTTCAATGCAAAATCAGGAATAGATTTTGTAAGAACTCAGCTTGAATCGAATGACACTGAGTTTCGCGACGGATTTTTGACAAAAAAGGATGATGTTACATACAAGGACGAAACCGGAGAAATTGTTTTTACAGCAAAAAATTCAAAGGTTTCCGATACAGGGAAATATCTGTATGTTACATCAGAGGGAAAGGACGGAGAACACGCTGTGGCGTTGACAGTCCGCTTTGTAAAAACGGGAAAGGGAACTGCGGAAGACCCGTCTTTATATGTTTTTGACGGATATATCAACGAAGAGTAACGCTTATTAGATGAAGTGTATTATTTATTTGAAAGGAGCTGATTTGAGCAATGGCAGCCGGATTTAAAAATTTAAAAGCAATGACTATCGTTGAGGTTGTTGTTGCTATGGCAATTATATCAGTTTCTACGGCGGTTATGTGCAGCGGTATATCAACGTCTTTGAATATAATAAGAAAATCCGCTGATTTGATAAATAATAATGCTGAAAACAAAAGCAGTCTTTTTGAGAACATTTCTGATAATAAGACGGAAAGCATAAATGAAAGCTCCGTTTTGTTTAACGGAAAGAATTACAAGGTCTATGAGCTTAAGTCGGAAAATGATTCCGGCAAGCTTCTTTACTATTCAACAAAAGAAGCGTCTTTGAACACCAGAGGTATGATACAATGCTTTATAGAATCTTATGAAAAAATATCGAGCGGCTCTTTGGGAGTTATACTCACTAAGAACAGTATAGATTATTCAGAAAACTCTGATGTTTCAAACGCTTTTATACATTATCTGAGCGATACATACGGAATAGACGCAAATAAGTTTTACTGGAGAATAGTAAAAGATATTTCAGACGGGACATATAAAATTGCTATGACTCAGGAGCGCAGTCCTTATGTTGGCGACAAATATTTCACCAAGGTGGATTTGGTCAGCATTAAAATCGGTTCTACCAATTACAGCAATATCACGGAGGGATATTGTCAGTTTAAAAATGTTCATCCCGGCAATAACAGCTTTAACAGCGGAAACGACTATATTATTTTAGATACCATAAACGGTCCTGATGTTGATATTGATACATTTTTCACTAAAAATGCATTTGACCCTTCAGAGAACAGAACGCTGATGTTCAATTTATTTGACAGCCTGTGCGTTTTAAATAATCTGGATGGGAACGTCAATTCGGATAATTGCCCCGAAGTAATAAAACAGGATCTGAAAAATCACGGCATAGATACAGACAAGGTCGTATTCGACTATAATTATAACGACGGCAAACCGATTATTTTATTAGCCGAAGACGTTGAAAAATCGGATATAAATAATAACGATTATGTTTTGGCTGAGATCTCCCGCATTGCAAGCGGAGAGGTAACTGTTGAATCAGGAGTTTCTAAAGTTCAGAAGAACAGCGGCGGAATAACTCTCGCAAGCAAGCTTATGTCAATGAGCGTTTTTGACGATAGGACCATATTTAAGGATAAAGAGTATTCTTCTACTTTAAAGAATATGTATAGGTATTTCATACTGAAGGAAAGAATGAGCAGCAGCGCTGATTCTGAAAAAGCATCCGAAAAGATTAAAAACGGTCTTAAAGAGGCAACGGGTATCGATCATGAGAATTCGATGTGGATGTTTAAGCGTGATAAGGAAAATGATAATCTGATATTTAAGTATTCGACTGCTTTGCCGCTTACTGAAATGAAGTATGGAAGCAATTATAAAAAGTACAGTGACATTCTGGTGAGGACAATAAGCGCCGAGTATGATAATAATGCCGGCGAGTGGAAATATACAAACGGATATTCCCAAATAAAATATAAAGACGGTGTATTTGTGCTTTCTGATAAGGATATAGCATTGGATAAGCTGTCAGATGAAGAGGTAATGGTTGTTTCCGCAATAGAAAACGGTTGGTCGCAATACGGAATGCCTGACACGGTAGACGGTGAAAGCGGATATAATGCTGACAACGGCAGTAAGACCGTTAATGATACGGCAGCAGGAAGAATAATCAAAAATGCAAGTGAGAATTTCAAGGTCGATCTATCTGCATTTTACTGGAGTATTTCGGATAAGGGAGATTTAGTCACATTTGTTAAAAGGTCCGGCGTTCCGACAGACAGTGAGGGCAATCCCGACTCTTCAAAACCTGTTAAAGCCGTACAGATAAAGCTGAGTACTTTGAAAAAGAAAGAAGTTGAGGCAAGCATTATTCTAAAAAATGATATATATGTCTTGAACTTTTAGCGGAAAATCAGGAGGTGAACCGCTTTGCAATTTAAAAAACTGAACAAAAACAAAAGCGGATTTACCCTTGTTGAGGTAATAGTTGCTCTTGTTTTGTTTATAATATTGATTGGTTCTGCAGCTGCTATTCTGCTTTCGAGTCAGAAGATATTTGCAAACAATGCAAATTCAGTCAAAGCTATGGATATTGCAAATTCAGCATTCAGGGTTTTGGATGAAAGGATAAAGTATTCAACCAATCTTATTATTTCGGCAAGTGATGAAACAATTTCGGGCGGTCTTTTGGATAATTCAACCGAATCGGGCAAAAAGGAGTATCCTTATGTTGAGTGTATAAGAGTTACACAAAACGGTGACGTGCAGATAGCCAGAAACGGAAGCGGAAGCTTTGATAATGTTCTGGATAAGGGAAAATACAAGGTCGTTCTTCATATTGAGGGTATGCCTGAAAATGAAAGTGTTAAAAGTCTTAACTGTATGTCGGTGAAGATTGAAATTATAGACAGCAGAAACGGCAGGACCGTTTATACTATCTCACCTGAAACGGGTAAGGTGGAACTCCTTAATTTTAAAAAGGACAGTACATTCTTCCCAAACGGAGATGTTGAAAGTCAGAAGGATTTATACACGGTGGATAATACTTCAGGAGATTTATATTTGAATTATTCCTACATAGAATAACGGCGAGCCGCCGTTGGCATTTCTGCCTTTGGAAAGTTTGATTAACGCAAAGCTTTGATAAACGGCAGGTCAGGCTTTGTAAAAAGTATGCCAAGCAAAACAAATCTACGCTGAGCCCTGCACTCGGTCTGCCTTTGGAAAGTTTGATTAATGCAAAGCTTTGATAAACGGCAGGTCAGGCTTTGTAAAAAGTATGCTATTGAGTTTTGCACTCGGTCTGCCTTTGGAAAGTTTGATTAACGCAAAGCTTTGATAAACGGCAGGTAAGGTTTTGTAAAAAGTATGCTATTGAGCTTTGCACTCGGTCTGCCTTTGGAAAGTTTGATTAACGCAAAGCTTTGATAGACGGCAGGTCAGGCTTTGTAAAAAGTATGCCAAGCAAAACAAATCTACGCTGAGCCCTGCACTCGGTCTGCCTTTGGAAAGTTTGATTAATGCAAAGCTTTGGTAAACGGCAGGTCAGGCTTTGTATAAAAAACTTAATGCAGCAGAAATTTTCATATAGATATTTGTTAAAGAAAATATAATTTTTAAGTTTAATATACGGTTACTTATGATAAGAAGGTGTATAAATTGAAGAATGTTCCTATCGGCGAGGTGCTGAAAGAATACGGGTACATAACGGAAGATAATATAAAAGAAGCTTTGGATTATCAGAAAACTGATAACGGCAAGGGTAAAAGGCTTGGAGATTTACTTCTTGAGCTGGGTTTTGTAACTGAGCATCAGGTTTTAGAGGCTTTAGGCAAAAAGTTCAATTATCCGCTTATTGAATTTAACGATATTGATGTTGATTCGGAATGTGTAGCTAAAATCCCGAAACAGCTTGCTCAAAGTTACAGTCTTATTGCGGTAAAGGATAATAACGGACGTTTGATTGTTGTTATGAGCGATCCTCTTAATTTCTATGCTCAGGAGGATGTAAAACAGATCACCAGAATGCCTCTTGAAATTGCGCTGGCGGAAAAGAACAAAATTGAAAAGGCAATAGAGCTTTACTATTCGGAGGTTGAGTCAAAAAAGGCGGCGAAAAAAGCTAATATTTCTGCTGTTGAAGTTGAAGTTCCGTCTATGGATGTAGATGAAGCTGATGACGACGCACCTATTATCAATCTTATAAACAGTCTTTTGGCAAGGGGATACTCAATAAACGTAAGCGATATTCACATTGAGCCTTTTGAAGAAGAAACAAAGGTAAGGATGCGTGTTGACGGAATAATTCTTGATTATGTAACTTTACAGAAATCACTTCACTCTTCTATCGTTGCCAGAATAAAAATTATGTCTAATCTGGATATTGCTGAAAAGAGAATACCGCAGGACGGAAACTTCAGAGTAATTGTTGAGGGCTTTGATATAAGCGTGCGTGTGTCTATAATACCTACTGTTCACGGAGAAAAGGTAGTGCTCAGGTTTTTATCATCCAATGCTGTTATTGATAAGGCTGGAAACTTTGGTATGGAACCCGACGATTATGAAAAGTTCAGCCGTATGCTAAAAGCTCCTAACGGAATTATTTATATTACAGGTCCCACGGGAAGCGGAAAGACGACTACTCTTTATATGGTTTTGGGAGAGATATCAAAACGAGCAGTAAATATTTCAACGATAGAAGACCCTGTTGAAAAAGCTCTTCCAAAAATAAATCAGATGTCTGTAAATGTGGCTGCCGGGCTTACGTTTGAAAAAGGACTGAGAGCGCTTTTACGTCAGGATCCCGACGTTATAATGCTGGGAGAAACCCGTGACGCAGAAACCGCTTCAATTTCAGTAAGGGCGGCTATTACCGGACACCTTGTATTTTCAACGCTTCATACAAACGACGCTATATCTTCTATTGTTCGTCTTGAGGATATGGGACTTGAACCGTATTTGGTTGCGAACTCGGTCGTGGGGATTGTTGCACAGCGTTTGGTTCGGAAGGTTTGTAATAACTGTGCATATGAGTGTGAGCCCACCGAGGAGGAAAAAGCAATTATAGGAAATGACATTCCGATAATACGCAAGGGCAGAGGATGCAGAAACTGCAATAATACCGGATATAAGGGAAGAGTTGCGATTCACGAGATAGTTGAGATAGACAAGACACTAAAGAGGATGATAGCAAACGGTGCGGAAACAGAGGAAATGCAGGTTTATGCAAAAAACCGTGGTATGAAAACGCTTGCCGAAAGCGCTGTTGACCTTGTCAGAAAGGGCATTACAACCCCTGAGGAAGTATTAAAGGTAGCATACTATTCAGATTGATTTTATACAAACACAATAATGTTTTACTTATGAGCTTTTTAAGAATATCATCTAATCTTAGATTGTAAAACGGTTTGCAGCCGAAGAAAGGAAGCCTTTTATATTTTATATAACGAAGGCATGGTGATTATTATGACTATACATGAGCTTGTTATGGATGCAAGAGGGAGAAGGTGTTCCGACGTGCATATCTCGTCAGGAATACCTACGGCATTCCGCATTAACGGAAAGCTGATAGACTGCGGGTTTAACTTTTCTGCCGATGAGGCTGAAGATATGATTTATTCTCTTTTGAACGATAAGCAGAAAAGGGAGCTTGACGGTGGGAATGATGTTGATTTTGCATTTGAAACACCTGACGGATTCAGACAGAGAGTAAATGTTTTCAGATATAAAGGTAAGGTCGCAGCAACTATCCGTTTGCTGAACGATTATATACCAAATCTTTCAGAACTCAGGCTTCCTGAGGTTTTGCAGACCTTAGCCGATGAACCAAGAGGACTTATTCTGGTTACCGGTCCCACGGGAAGCGGAAAGTCCACAACACTTGCCGCTATGATAAATTATATAAATCATACAAGGGCGGAGCATATTCTTACGGTTGAAGACCCGATAGAGTATGTATATAATCAGGATAGATCTACCATTCACCAAAGAGAGGTAGGAGAAGATGTAACCAGCTTTGCCGCCGCTTTAAGAAGTGCTTTGCGTGAAGACCCGGATATTATTCTTGTAGGAGAGATGCGTGACTATGAAACTATTTCGGCAGCCGTTACCGCCGCTGAAACAGGACACCTTGTTATGTCAACTCTTCATACGATAGGAGCGGCTCAGACAATTGACAGGATTATAGACTCGTGTCCTCCGGAAAAACAGAATCAGATAAGAACTCAGCTTTCGAGCATATTAAGAGGAGTTATTACCCAGTCGCTTATTCCTACCGTTGACGGAATGGGAAGGATTGCGGCGACAGAGATACTTGTGGGAAATGACGCCGCATGCAATCTTATCCGTGAGAATAAATGTCATCAGCTGAATACGGTTATGCAGTCGGGAAAAGCTTTAGGAATGCATACTCTTAACAATGATCTGGCAAGGCTTGTAGCAAGCGGTCTTATAACAAAAGAAAATGCGTTAAAGGTTTCTCCTGACAAAACAGACCTTAAACAGTATATATATTAAGGATAAAGCTGTTGGATTCTATATTGCATTAAATAATTATATAAAGGGGTGAAGCTTTATGGACAATGAGGAGTTTTTAAATGTTGATTTTACAAAGAAAAATCCGCTGTCAAAAAAGGTACTTGCAAACAACAGCGAAATTGTTCTTAACGCGCTTGAAACATTCACTCCCGAAGCCTTTATAAAGGAGCTTTCTGCCCTTGGATTTAATTTCGCACAATATGTTGAAAAGTACCGTACCGTTATAGAGCAATGCGGTATGGTGCTTTTTGAATGTGAAACAGAAAAGGATAACTTTTATGTTTTTGATGATAAGTTTTTAAATATGTTTGGCTGCATACCGAAAAATTACGGCGAGTTTTATAATATGCTGACAGAGAGATCGCCGGAAAAAAAGGAAGAAATAGAAAATGTACTTAGCATAAAAGGTATATTCAAAGCAAGCGATCTCGGTAAAAAGTGGATAACTGTTACGGGAAGATTTAATAATATTTACGGTAAGGACAATGTTTTTCTGACGGTGTCTCTTTCGCCGTTTATCGATAAGAATAATTTAGTTAGGATAATCGGCTATGTCAGAGATGAAAATAAAAACGCGCAAGAGCTTGAACGTGAAATAAAGCTTTCAGGATTCACAAAGAGCATAGAAGCTGTTTATGAAGCAGCGTTTGAGATAGATACAGAAGAAAATTCTGTTTATGATATTTTTATTAAAAAGGGAACAGTTCTGCATAAAGAGTTTTTTAACAGAAAAATGTCATATTCAAGGCTGTGCAGAATAATCATTACAGAGATAGCTGACAGTGCAGACGTAGAAGCGCTGACAGAGTTTTTCGGTCCTGCAAGAATAAAAGAAGTAAGCTGTGATAAAACCCAAAATAATGAGGAAAGGATACAGTTCCGCGTCAGGAATACCGATCCTGTTCTGTGGAAAGAGTGCAGGGTAGTATACTATCGCGATGAGAAGCCTATAAAACTGATATGTACTCTAAAGGATATTACATATGAAAAAAATTACGAGCTTAAATACACTGCACAGTCGGAGCTTTTATATGCAACGCGAAAATCCGAACGTGAGATCAGAGAGAAGTTTATTTATGCTGTCAAAAATACGTATGACATAATTGCAGAATATAATTATACTTCTTTAGAATGTTTTGAATATGATTTTTCAAGTAATAATATAAACAAGAAAAGGGCAGCAGATCTAAAGGAGAATTTTAATTATCTTGCAAAAGAAGTTATATATATTGATGACGTCAACAAATTTTTGAATTTATACAGTGTCAGCAATATATTAAAGCTTGCAGAAAGCGGTATAAAAAACGTCGATGTTAAATTAAGATTAAAAATTAATAATAAATCCGAATCGGAATATGAATGGTACTTCTTGATGGGTATTATTTCAAGAAACGAGAACAATGAAATAATTCTTACTGTGTTTTGCAAGAATATAAATAATGATGAAACTGAAAGAATAAAAGATATGAACAGTCTTGAGAGTTCTTTGCGGATGTCAAGGGATTCGCTTTTGAAGGAAGGGCAGTTCAAGAAAGCATTGGAGTCCTGTGCTTATTTCAGTTTCTCAGCTAATATTGATAAGGACTTGATTAAAAATGAGTTCTTTGACGCAAACGAAAACGGACTTTTAAAGGCGGTAGGTTTAACTGCTCCTTGCAGTCTGTCTATGTTTGCAAAAAGATGGATAGACAGATATGTTATCAAGTGTGAAAGTTCAGATATTGACTTAGCCGGATTTGATTTAGAAGCTTTAAGGGATAATTACAGAAACGGCAGACGCTTTTATAAAACTTCGTGTCAGGTGATTTCGACTGCGGGAAAAATTATTTGGCTTGAATGTTACACATTGCTTGTAAAAACGGAATACGAAAACGATTTGGCAATGCTTCATTATGCAATTGATATAACGAATGAAAAAAGAAAGAATAAAATATAAACATAATATAATAAAGTCCTTTTACAGTTAAAGGGCAAATAAAAGGAGAGGTATTTATGCCGCATATTTCACTTAAAATGTTAAAGGGAAGAACAGATGAACAAAAAAAGCTTGCAGCCGATAAGCTGGCTGAAGCTTTATGCGATGCGATAGGCTGCACACCCAATCATATTTCAGTATCAGTAGAGGATTATACTGCTGAAGAGTGGCAGGAAGTATTTAAAAAAGAAATAGCAGGTAACGACAGCATTGTCAGAAAACCTGACTATGATCCTAAGGATTTATTGTGATCAGGACAAAATAATCTGAATTTAAAATCTGCAAAGGAGGATCGCTTCTAACGGAGCATAGCGTAAGGAATGATTATACAAACTGATAGAAAAGTAATTTTAGCGTCGGCGTCGCCCAGAAGAAAAACGCTGATAAAATATCTGTTCAGCAACTATGAGGTAGTGCCGTCAAGCGTAAACGAGGACGACTATAAAATGCTTTCTCCATATGAGATGCCTGAGTTTCTTGCAGCTCAAAAAGCAAAGGATATTGCAAAAACTCATCCTGATACTATCGTTATAGGCTGCGACACTTCAGTTGTTTTGGGCGAAAGGGTTTTAGGAAAACCCAAAGACGAGATTCAGGCTAAAAATATGCTTTCGCTTTTATCAGACAAGACCCATAAGGTCATAACGGGCATTTGTATTATCTGCGGAGATAAATCTATGTCGTTTTCAGTATCCACTGACGTTACCTTTTATGAGCTTGATAATGAGGAGATAGACGAGTATGTTCAATCTAAAGAGCCGTATGACAAGGCAGGCGGATATGGCATACAGGGTTTAGGCTCTGTATTTGTAAAAGAAATTTCCGGAGACTTTTATAATGTAGTAGGGCTTCCCGTTTCAAGACTATACAGAGAGATGATTGAATTTTTAAATCTCATTGACGGATAGGCGTTAATTTAGTCAAAGATATTTTTAAGATTTTTTTCATTTTGGTATTCGTAGATGTGAAGGGTGTTATTCTGGTCAAGAGTGGCTAGAAAAATGTCCTTTACCTTTTTTCCTCTTGCTGAAAGCTCTTTATTGAGCCATGTTTCGTCAACTCCGCAGTATTTGAGGTTTTGGCTCATAATTTTGCCGTCAATGATAATATTGATATTAAGGTATTCGGGCTTAGGCATAGGAGAGAGCTTTAAATCGCCTGCGGTAACAGGTCGGTATTCGGAACAAGGGAAAAAGCTTATTTCACCGTTGTTTTCCATAATGGCGTAATTTATTTGGGAAATATCAAAATATCCGTTTGTTCTTGCCTTTGTAAGAAGGTCGTTGATATCGAGCTTTGCTTTAAGAAGGTTTTTGCTGTAAATTTTCCCGTTTTCTATCAAAAGCAGTGTTCTGCCTGAGAAAAAGCGTCGGCATTTTATTGATTTTATAGTTAGAATTGAAAACAGAAAAACTACAATACCGTAAACGATCATTGCGATAATAGCAGTTATTATCTCATCTGCCTGACGTGATACGGAAAGCTCTGCGGCAATAGAACCTATGGTTATTCCATTTATATAGTCAAACATATTTAGCTCGGATATCTGCTTGTTTCCCAAGAGCTTTGAGATTAAAAACATAATTATAATTGAAAGTAAAGACGCTCCGATAACTTTAATAACTAACATAATAATCATCCTTTATCTGTTTAATGAAATACTGATCAATAATCAGTATTTAGTCATATATGTTAGTATTTTCAGGACGCTTAAAAATATACAGAGCAATGACAAGTTAAAATATTAGTCTGTTTAAGATGCGGTGAATATTATGGGATTATTTAAAAAAAGTCAAAAGGGTATGTCGATAAAAGAGCTTTTGCCGTACAACGGCAAGGGTATATCTTATGCGGCTGAGCGTATAAACGGAGAGGAAGTAACGCTGGGGAAATCCGGAGCAATAACGGTGACCGAAAAGGAAATCATCATAGTATGCGACGGTAAAGAAGTTTTCAGGTGTTTAACAAAGGGGGCAACAATAGCGACGCTTCTAAGCGGAAACGGCTGTGACATAAAGGGCATAGACAAAAGCGGTCAAAGACGGCATATTACAGCACATTATGCACAGTTTAAAGAATAGAAGGAAGAGAGCCCCTGCCGGCTCGGCAGTCTAGCCTCTTGCTTCTGAAAATCTTGTATCTAGTTGCACTGAAACGTGCAACTTTTTTGCTTTTTATAGGTATAAGTGAAAGCCAATAACAAGGAGGAATATATTATGGCACGTCCGATAAAAAGCGGACTTGATTATTTTCCTCTTGATTGTCAGCTTAATGATAAATACGAATTGATCGAGGCAGAGTTCGGACTGACAGGATTTGCGGTAGTCGTCAAGCTCTTGCAAAAAATTTACGCAGGGCAAGGTTACTACTGTGAATGGACAAATGAGGTTGCATTGCTGTTCAGCAAAAAGATAGGCTTGGGTCGCAATGCCGTTTCTGAAATAGTAGAGGCTTCAATCAAAAGAGGTATATTTGACGGAAAACTTTATGAAAAGTATAATATCCTGACGTCAAAGGAAATACAGGAAGTTTACTTAGAGGCAGTCAGCCGCCGTAAAAAAGTCGAAGTCAAAAAAGAGTACCTCTTAATAAAGTATACCCAAAATAATGATAATGCTGACAATTCAGGAGTAAATGCATACATAAACCCGATTAATGATTACATTAATCAACAAAGTAAAGTAAAGGAAAGTAAAGAAAAGTATAGTAAAGGAGAGAAAGAAATTCATATTTCCCCACACCCGCAGAAATCAGAAAGCTCTGATTTATATTCTGTTAAGAAGTATGGAAAATACAAAAAGGTCAAATTGAATGATAATCAGTATTCAAGCCTTGTTAAAGACTTCGGTAAACATAAGACTGATAAGTATATAAGAAAGGTCGATGAATATTGTCAGCAGAACGGAAAGTATTATAATGATTATGACTTGACTATAAGAAAATGGATAGCAGAGGACAAGAGCAAACAAGCCGAACCCTCATACGACTTAGACGAGTTTGATGAGTTTACAATAAACTGCGTTCCTAAAATCGAAGGCAGAGAAAATACCGGGTCTGTATAATACCAAATAAGACATTCCTATTTAGGCAATTTGCATTATTAAAAAATTTCTGATATAATAAAAAAGTTATGCAGTAGCAAATAATGAATTTAATTATCAATGTATGAAATAAATTCGGAGGTAAGTTAAGGAATGTTAAGAGAGGATTTAAGGAATATTGCAATTATCGCTCACGTTGACCACGGAAAAACTACGCTTGTTGACGAGATGCTGAAGCAAAGCGGAACATTCAGAGAAAATCAGGTCGTAAACGAGAGGGTTATGGACAACAACGATATAGAGCGAGAACGTGGAATTACTATACTTGCAAAGAACACGTCTGTTGTTTATAAGAATGTTAAGATAAATATTATTGACACGCCCGGTCACGCAGATTTCGGCGGAGAGGTAGAGCGTGTTCTGAAGATGGTAGACGGCGTTATCCTTCTTGTCGATGCGGCAGAGGGTACAATGCCTCAGACGAGATTTGTTTTGCAGAAATCTCTTGAATTAGGGCATAAGGTCATTGTGGTCGTCAACAAGATAGACAGACCGGATTCAAGGCTGGGCGAGGTAGAGGACGAGGTTTTAGAACTCTTGATGGACCTCGACGCTACCGATGAACAGCTTGACAGTCCGTTTTTATATTGTTCGGGCAGAGACGGAACGGCTTCATATACTGCGGATAAGGTCGGGACCGATCTAATACCGCTTTTTGATACTATTTTAAACTACATTCCCGCACCTGAGGGAGATGAGAACGGAAGTCTGCAAATGCTTGTTTCTTCTATCGACTATAACGATTATGTGGGAAGAATTGCTATCGGACGTATTGAGCGTGGCGAGATAAGAGTAAATCAGGATGTTTCTGTCGGTGATTATCACGAAACTAAAAAAGAATACAGAGGAAAGATAGTTTCTCTGTATCAGATAGAGGGTCTTAACCGTGTTGCCTGTGAAAGCGCAAAGGCAGGAGATATTGTCTGCATAAGCGGAATTGAGAACATCTATATCGGCGATACTATTTGTGAGTTTGGAAAGTTTGAGCCTATACCTTTTGTAAAGATATCCGAGCCGACTGTTGAGATGACCTTTTCTGTAAACAACAGTCCGTTTGCCGGCAGAGAGGGAAAGTATGTTACCTCCCGCCAGCTCAGAGACAGGCTGTTTAAAGAGCTTTTAAAGGACGTGTCGCTAAGAGTTTCCGACGGCGAGACGACCGACAGCTTTAGGGTCGCGGGACGAGGTGAAATGCACTTGTCCATTCTGATTGAGAATATGCGCAGAGAGGGGTATGAGCTTTCAGTTTCAACGCCTAGAGTTTTGTTCAAGGAAATGGGAGGAAAGCTTAACGAGCCTATTGAGCGTCTTGTTGTAGATGTTCCTGCCGATAACGTGGGAGCCGTTATGGAAAAGCTGGGTTCAAGAAAAGGCGAGCTTCAGGAGATGACCCCTGTGGGAAGCCGAATGAAGTTAGAGTTTTTAATTCCTGCCAGAGGACTTTTCGGATACAAGAGCGAGTTTTTGACCGATACCAAGGGCGAGGGCATAATGAGTTCTGTTTTTGCTGAATATCAGCCGTATAAGGGCGAGATTTCCAGAAGAAATACAGGCTCGCTTGTAGCCTTTGAGGCGGGTACTGCGGTAGGCTACGGTCTTTTCAACGCTCAGGAAAGAGGAGAGCTGTTTATAACTCCCGGCACAGAAGTCTATGAGGGAATGGTTGTAGGAGCGTCGCCTAAGTCTGACGATCTGGTGGTGAACGTCTGCAAGAAAAAGCACTTAACAAACACCCGTGCAAGCGGAAGCGACGACGCGCTCAGACTTATTCCGCCGAGAATACTGTCTCTTGAGGATTGTCTTGAGTTTTTAGCCGACGACGAGCTTTTGGAGGTAACCCCAGAAAGCCTTAGAATAAGAAAAAGAACCCTTAACAACAGTTTAAGGGCTAAAGAAAGAGCAAAGCAGGGCTGAGCCCTGCATGCAGTCTGCCTTTGTATAGTTTGATTAATGTTACAGTTTGTACAACGGCGGGACAAAACGCTTGACAAAGTAAAATTATGTGTTATAATATAAGTACAAAAAAGAGAGTACTGCACATGGGTAACTAAGTTACCTTGGCGGTCTCCCCCATTGATGTTTTAGAAACACCGTGCTATGGAAGAGTGGCGGTGTTTCTTATTTTTATGTAAGAAACTCTATTATTTCTTATAAAAAATAATTAATAACAGAGAGATAGTGCTGATAATAACATTCGTATAGTAAAATAGCTCCGAGTAACTTATCATGGTCATCCGATGTTTTGTGCGGTTTTGTGAAGCAAAATTTCGGACATTGTCCGAAAAGCATAAAACTCGCATTTGAAAATCGTAGATTTTCAAATTTCACCTCCCCCTTTTAGGGAGAAACCGCCATACCGTTTGTGTACAGTACTCTTGAACTAATAGTACTGTATAATTTAGAAAATGTCAAGTTTTGTCGATTACTAGGATTTAGGTCAGTGAGGTTTTAAACAAATAATGCGAAGAGCATACATTTAAACTTGACAAAATAAAATTATGTGTTATAATATAAGTACAAAAAAGAGAGTACTGCACATGGGTAACTAAGTTACCTTGGCGGTTTCTCCCAAAGTATTGTTTAAAGAACAACTGACCTTTGGAGAGTGGCGGTTGTTCTTATTTTATGAAATAAAGAACTTCTAATTTTTCTTGTTAAATATAAGAAAAGCTAGAGTGATAACCCCAGTAAGCATACTGATAAATGAAATCAATTCAGAATATGTTACCATAGCTATCACCCCCCTTTTTAGGGAGAAACCGCCATACCGTTTGTGTACAGTACTCTTGAATTAATAGTACTGTATAATTTAAAAAATGTCAAGTTTTGTCGATTACTAGGGTTTAGGTCAGTGAGGTTTTAAACAAATAATGCGAAGAGCATGCATTTAAACTTGACAAAGTAAAATTATGTGTTATAATATAAGTACAAAAAAGAGAGTACTGCACACAGGCAATTAAATTGCCTTGGCGGTTTCTCCCTAAGTATTAGTGTTTAAGAAACACCGCAACATTGGAAGCGTGGCGGCGTTTCTTATTTTTATGTAAGAAACTCTATTATTTCTTATAAAAAATAATTAATAACAGAGAGATAGTGCTGATAATTGTATTCGTATATATGAATAAATCCGAATATGTTACCATAGCTATCACCCCCCTTTTTAGGGAGAAACCGCCATACCGTTTGTGTACAGTACTCTTGAACTAATAGTACTGTATAATTTAGAAAATGTCAAGTTTTGTCGATTGAGGTCAGCAGAGTCCCCAGCGGTTCGCTGGTTTTGCCTATAATTTTTTTGTATATAGGTACTAGCCTGCCGTTTTGCTAACCGTCACATTATACAAACCTCCCAAAGGCAGCAGAGCCCCCAGCGTCACGCTGGTTACCGTTGCTTGCTTTCCAATTAAACAAAGTAAAGCCTGCCGTTGTACAAACTATAACATTAATCAAACTATCCAAAGGCAGCGGAGCCACCGCCGGCTCGGCGGTTGAATTTTTATTGCGTTTATGGTAAAATAAATTAGTATATATAAAACGATTGGATGAAAATTAATGAAAAAAGAACAGATAAGAAATTTTTGCATAATCGCACATATAGATCATGGTAAATCCACGCTTGCTGACAGGATATTAGAGCTTACCTCATCGGTCGAGCTGAGAGATATGGAGGAACAGCTCTTAGACAATATGGACATCGAGCGTGAGCGTGGCATAACCATAAAGGCAAGAGCCGTAAGGCTTAACTATAAGGCAAAGGACGGGGAAACTTATGTCTTTAATTTGATAGATACTCCCGGTCATGTTGACTTTAACTACGAGGTTTCACGTTCTCTTGCAGCGTGTGAGGGAGCAATTTTGGTCGTTGACGCATCTCAGGGAATAGAGGCTCAGACCCTTGCTAATACCTATCTCGCTATTGAGCATGACCTCGAAGTTCTTCCTGTGGTGAACAAGATAGATCTCCCAAGCGCCGACCCTCAAAGTGCGTGCGAGGAGATAGAAAATGTTATCGGCATACCTGCCCTTGACGCACCTAGAATTTCCGCTAAAATGGGAACGAATATAGAGGAGGTATTAGAAAGGGTAATTACCGATATCCCCGCGCCAAAGGGCGACGATAACGCTCCTTTAAAGGCTCTTATCTTCGACAGCTACTACGACCAGTATAAGGGCGTAATCATATTCGTAAGAGTCAAGGAGGGAACGCTGAAGGTCGGCGAGACTATAAAGATGTTTGCAACAGGAGCAGAGTTCCAGACCGTTGAGATAGGTTATATGGGTGCGACAAGCTTAGTGCCGTCGGGCGAGCTTAAATCTGGTGAGGTAGGCTATATAGCTGCTTCAATAAAGGATATCGGCGATACCCGTGTGGGCGATACGGTAACATCGGTTGAGCATACTTGCTCAGAACCGCTGGAGGGTTACAAAAAAGTCAATCCTATGGTGTATTCGGGAATTTATCCAACAGACGGCGCTAAATATCCGGACCTGCGCGACGCTCTGGAAAAGCTTAGACTAAACGATGCGTCTTTGTCGTTTGAGCCTGAAACGTCGATAGCTCTTGGGTTTGGCTTTAGATGCGGATTTTTGGGTCTTTTGCATATGGAGATAATTGCAGAACGCCTTGAACGTGAATATAACCTTGATTTGATTACAACTGCACCGTCTGTTATTTATAAGGTGAATATGACAAACGGAGATGTGCTTTATATAGATAACCCGACAAACTATCCCGATCCCGGACTTATTGCGTCTGCCGAGGAGCCTGTTGTAAGCGCAAACATTCTTGCTCCGAGCGAGTTTGTGGGAAATATTATGGAGCTTTGTCAGGACAGACGAGGTACATTCAAGGATATGAAGTATCTGGACGAAACAAGGGTCGAGCTTCACTATGAGCTTCCGCTGAATGAGATAGTTTATGACTTCTTTGACGCTTTGAAGTCGCGCACAAGAGGGTATGCCTCTTTTGACTATGAGATGAAGGGCTATCAGGTGAGCAAGCTTGTCAAGCTGGATATTCTCTTAAACGGCGAGGTCGTAGACGCACTTTCATTTATAGTTCATACAGATAAGGCTTATGCAAGAGGCAGGCGTATCTGCGAAAAGCTAAAGGAAACTATTCCCCGTCAGCTGTTTGAGGTTCCTATTCAGGCGGCAATAGGCGGAAAGATAATTGCAAGAGAAACCGTTAAGGCTATGAGAAAGGATGTTCTGGCTAAGTGCTACGGCGGAGATATAACCAGAAAGAAAAAGCTTTTGGAAAAGCAAAAGGAAGGTAAAAAGAAAATGCGCCAGCTAGGCTCGGTAGAAGTTCCGCAGGAGGCTTTTATGAGCGTTCTGAAGTTGGATGAGTAGCTTAAATCACTGAAAGGATATTCACTGTTTAATGACTAATATTCAAAAAGTAATAAAATATTCGCTTATTTGTGGATTTATCGGGGCTGTGTTATTTCCGTTTATTCATGAGAGCTATGCAAATATAGGCAAAACCTTTTCGCTTGCGGTTTTAGCGGTTCTTGTTTTGGCTATGACAATAAGGCTTTCTACGTTCAGCTTAAAGGAAGCTCTGTTCGGAATAACAGTAACATTAGCAGTTTCTTCCGTTTTGGGTTCAAGCCTGTATTTCATTGTCCACGAAAGTATAGTTGATTTCTTGGAGAAAAATTCACGGTATTTTTATCTGGGTATGGATGAGCATTTCAGATATTATGCTTTTGTGTCGCTGATTTTGCTGTCAAGCTATATACTGTGTTTACTGGTGTTCGGGGTCAAACGTCTTATAAAAAACCGGTCGGCGGTGAAAGATTATATCGATAATGCGTTTGATAACATTGACGCAGAGGGTTAGATAGAATGTGCGGAGTTTATATTCACGTTCCGTTTTGCAAAAGGAAATGTATATATTGCGATTTCTATTCGGTTTGCAGTGACGATAAGCTTTACAGCGATTTTGTCAATGCGCTGAACAGGTCTGTTGAAAACCGTGCCGATAATAGAATTAAGGTCGATACCGTATATTTCGGCGGAGGTACGCCTACGGTATTGGAAAGCAGTCAGCTGGCGTCAATTCTTAACACTGTTAAAAACAGCTTTGATGTTTCTCATAACGCCGAGATAACCGTTGAGGCTAATCCCTGCACCGTTACATTAGAAAGTTTGAGAGAGCTTTTAAAAGGCGGTTTCAACAGGATATCATTTGGTATTCAGTCTGCAATGGACGATGAACTGTCGGCACTTTCAAGACTTCATAATTACAAGCAGGCAAGAGAAGCTGTTTTAAATGCGAAAAAGGCAGGCTTTACAAATATATCGGCTGATATTATGATAGGTATTATCAATCAGACAAGGGAAAGTCTTATTGACACAATAGAAAAGATAACCTCGCTTCCTGTTTGTCACATATCCGCTTATATGCTGAAGGTTGAGGAAAATACCCCGCTTTATGATATGATAAAAAGAGACGGCAATATTTTAAAAAGCATTGCAGATGACGACGAGCTTTCAGAAAGGTATCTGCTTATGTGCAGGCTGCTTGAGGAAAAAGGATTTTTGCAGTATGAGATATCTAACTTTGCAAAGCCGGGCTTTGAAAGCAGGCACAATTTAAAGTACTGGAGATGTGAGGAGTATTTAGGCTTCGGACCGCACGCTCACTCATACCTTGACGGCAAAAGATACTTATATGACTGTGACGTATTAACCTTTATCGATTGTAACGGCAGACCTGAAATCACTTACACAGATACCGATGTTGATAAGGCGGAGGAGTATATTATGCTTTCGTTAAGGCTTGCGGAGGGGTTAGATACTGTTATGCTTGCAAGCTTGGATAAGAAAGGCAGATACGGAAATATTATTTCAAACGCAGTTGAGATAAACAGGCTTTCGGATGAAAAGCTTATCAACATTTCACAAAACGGAAAGCATATTTCGCTTACCAAGAGGGGTTTTCTGGTTTCAAACACAGTTATATCAAGGCTGTTAAACCGATAGTTGATTTTGAATAAAGGAGTGTAAATGTATGAAAAGATCTTTATTGGCTTTTTTGGCGCTGACGGTTTTATGTTTTAGCTTATTTGTTTCCGGTTGTGAAGAGCAAAGCAAATCGGCAGATGTTTCAAAGGAGATTTACACACCGCAGACTAACGCTGAAAACTATAAGGACAATATTGTTGAAGCAAAAATAGGAACAATGAATCAAAAATATTATCATGAAGCGTCTTATGACAATCCTTATATTGAAACGGTAGCTTTTGAAACTGACGGAGTGGTTTCTTCAATCAATGTAGAAAACGGCGATAAGGTAAAGAAAGGAGCAGTTCTGGCACGTCTTAATACCGATGAAATAGATAAGAGGATCGAAGAACAAGAGATGAGACTTTCTTCGGCAAAGAAAACCTTGTCCAAAATCAATAAGGATAAAAAGGCTGATAAGTCGGAAAAGATTTCTGCAAAATACGACGTTCAGATAGAGCAGAACGCTTATGACAAGCTTTTGTTTGAACGTGAAAGATATACTGTTAAAGCTCCTTATAAGGGAGAGATAAGCATTCAGTTTGAAGAGGGCAAGGAAATAAAAAAAGGCTCGCAGGTTTCAAAAGGACAGCCTCTTTGCACTATGAAGGATCCTAAGGGCGAAAGGCTATGCATAATTTTATATGACGACGAAAAGCTTGAGGACGTAAGCTTTGGTATGAATGTTACTCTTACACAAGGGAAAACAATTGAAAACGGAAAAATCACCGATATAGTTTTCAGTGACGGCGGCGGAAGCTACGACGCATATTATTATGTAATAACTCCTGAAAAGAAAAATACCGAGCTGGTTAGTTACGGGGATAAGATAAATGCTTCAATTGACGTTTACTCAAAGGAAAATGCAGTTATTGTTCCTACTGAGGCAATAAAGAAAGTTAATGATACAAACTATGTAGATGTTCTTGTGGACGGAATGAAAATCCAGACTGATGTTGAGATAGGTATTCAGGATGATACGGAAACTGAAATAGTAAGCGGTCTGTCAGGCGGAGAGCAGATAATAGTAGATTAAATGTTTATTATTTTCTTCTTGACTTTACGTATATTTGTGATATAATATAGGTATAAAAGGAGTACTGTACATGGGTAAACTAAGTTACCGTGGCAGTTTCTCCCTAAGTTGTGTTATAGAAACACCGTAACTTGGGATCGTTGGCGGTGTTTCTTTTTATGTATAATAAAAAGAATTTCTAATTTTTTTTATTAAATAATAAAATTAGAGTGATAACTTCAGCAAGCATACTGATAAAAATAAATAATTCAGAATGTGTTACCATAGTTATCACCTCCCCTCAAAGGGAGAAACCGCCCTACCGTTCATGTACAGTACTCGGATATATTATATAAGATTCATTTATAGCTGTCAAGCTAGGCAGAGAGCCCCTGCCGGCTCGGCAGTCTAGCCTCTTGCCACTAGGTACTAGCCTGCCGTTGCACTAAGTTAAACATTAATCAAATTATCCAAAGGCAGAGAGCCCCTGCCGGCTCGGCAGTCTAGCCTCTTGCTTCTAATCTCTAACTTCTAATCGGGCAGATTGGATGCAACGTCACTTATTAGAGGATAGAAGTTAGAGGTAAGAGCAGGGCTGAGCCCTGCACGCAGTCCGCCTTTGGGTAGTTTGATAAGTGTTATAGTTTAAGAAACGGCAGACTTATACTTTGTTGGAAAAATTAGTTTTAGCCTCTTGCCACTAGGTACTAACCTGCCGTTTTGCAAAGTATACACATTATACAAACTTTTCAAAGGCAGCAGAGCCCCCAGCGGCTCGCTGGTTGACAAAGCGGTATATGTAAAGTATAATTAGTAACGGTGTGATTATGAGGATTTAACACTAATTTTATAATTAATATTTTAAGTGGTGAAGGAACAAATGTATAAAATCATTAAGAAAAAAGAGCTTAACCCTACGGTTACGCTTATGGAAATAGACGCTCCTTTGGTTGCAAAAAAGGCTGAACCGGGACAGTTTATCATACTTCGTGTTGACGATGAGGGAGAGCGTATTCCGCTAACTGTTGCAGATTTTGACAGGAAGGCAGGTACTGTTACGATTATTTTTCAGATCGTCGGCAGTACAACAGAAAAGCTCAATCACTTAGACGAGGGCGACGAGATAAAGGATTTTGTGGGTCCGCTGGGAGTTCCGACACATACGCAGGGGCTTAAAAAGGTCGCTGTTGTGGGCGGCGGAGTAGGCTGTGCGATTGCATATCCTGTTGCAAAGAAGCTGCATAACTCAGGCTGTGAGGTTCACTCGGTAGTGGGATTTAGAAATAAAGACCTGCTTATTCTCGAGGACGAGTTTAAGGCTGTCAGCGACAAATATGTTGTGATGACGGACGACGGAAGCTATGGCGAAAAGGGTCTTGTGACCGACGCATTGAAAAAGCTTATCGAAAGCGGAGAGAAGTATGACGAGGTCATTGCAATAGGACCGCTTGTTATGATGAAGTTTGTTTGCAAGCTTACAAAAGAATATGATATAAAGACTATGGTTTCTATGAATCCCATTATGATAGACGGTACGGGTATGTGCGGAGGCTGCCGTCTTTCCGTCGGCGGAGAAACAAAGTTCGCCTGTGTAGACGGTCCTGATTTTGACGGCCACCTTGTTGATTTTGACGAGGCTATCGAGCGTTCAAATATGTATAAGGACTTTGAAAAACAAAGATTTGATGAAACCTGCAATCTGTTCAAGAATCAGGAAAGGAGCGTGTAGAATTATGCCTAATATGTCGCTGAAGAAAAATGAAATGCCTTCACAAGCTCCTGATGTGAGAAACAAAAACTTCAAAGAGGTAACTCTCGGCTACACCAAAGAGCAGGCAATAGACGAGGCTAACAGGTGCTTAAACTGTAAGAACAAACCGTGCGTAGGAGGGTGTCCTGTTGCTATTGATATACCCGAATTTATCTCTAAAATCAGAGAAGAGGACTTCGAGGG
This sequence comes from uncultured Clostridia bacterium, assembly GCA_947584375.1. GTDB lineage: Bacteria > Bacillota > Clostridia > Oscillospirales > Ruminococcaceae > UMGS1601. The sequence goes on from CANPWL010000003.1 coordinate 126,405, forward strand.
CGCATATCAGATAATATCTAAATCCAGCTCGCTCCCTGCTGTATGCGGAAGAGTATGCCCGCAGGAAACGCAGTGCGAAAGCAAGTGCGTAAGGGGAATAAAGGGCGAGCCTGTCGCTATCGGAAGGCTTGAGCGGTTTGTTGCCGATTATCATATGAATAACTGCAAGGAAGAACCTAAAAAGCCGGAGCAAAACGGTCACAGGGTAGCAATAATAGGCGCAGGACCTTCGGGTCTTACCTGTGCGGGCGATCTGGCAAGAATGGGATATGAAGTCACAGTCTATGAGGCGCTACACTTGGCAGGCGGAGTTTTAGTATACGGAATACCTGAGTTCAGACTGCCTAAGGCTATCGTTCAGAAGGAAATAGAAAACCTTCAGGCAATTGGCGTCAAGATAATGACAAACACGGTTGTCGGAAAGACAATTTCTGTTGACGAGCTGTTCGATGAGGGCTTTGAGGCTGTATTTATAGGCTCCGGTGCAGGACTTCCTAGATTTATGGGAATACCGGGTGAGAACTTAAAGGGTGTGTATTCTGCCAATGAGTATTTAACAAGGGTAAACCTTATGAAGGCTTATAAGAGCGATAGCGATACGCCTATACATAATTCAAAAAGCGTTGCCGTTGTGGGCGGAGGAAATGTTGCGATGGACGCTGCAAGAAGTGCTAAAAGACTTGGTGCAGAGAATGTGTACATAGTTTATCGCCGTTCTATGAACGAGCTTCCTGCCAGAGCGGAAGAGGTTGAACACGCAGAGGAAGAGGGTATAATCTTCAAAACGCTTAACAATCCTGTTGAAATTCTGGGCGACGAGCATAAGTTCGTAAATGGTATAAAGTGCATTGAGATGGAGCTTGGCGAGCCTGATGAAAGCGGACGGCGCAGACCTGTTCCGAAAGAGGGCAGCGAGTTTGTTCTCGACGTTGACTGCGTTGTTATGGCAATAGGAACGTCACCGAACCCTCTTATAAGAAACACAACAGAGGGTCTTGAAACCAACAAGCGCGGCTGTTTTGTTGTCGAGGAGGAAACGGGAAAGACTTCTCGTGAGGGAATTTATGCCGGAGGAGACGCTGTTACAGGTGCTGCGACTGTTATTCTTGCTATGGGTGCAGGAAAGGACGCAGCCAAGTCGATAGACGAGTATATCAAGTCAAAATAGTATAGTAAAAATAAGAGCCGAACGTGTTTTACGTTCGGCTTAATTTGACAATTTTTTGTTTTGCATTATAAACGGTTGGTGGTTTCTACCTGTGAAGGCAGGCATAACTATGATAGAATATTTGGCATTATTTTTATATAAAATAAGAAACACCGCAATGGTACCAAAGTTGCGGTGTTTCTTAAATATCAAAACCAAGGAGTAAACCGTAAAGGCAATTAATTGCCTATATACAGTATTATCTATATTATAACATATAATTTTAATTTGTCAAGCGTTTAGAGATAATTTTTTTTAATTTTTTTTAATCTCTATTATAATAGTCAGCGAGCTTGATAAGAATAGTTGTGGGCAAATCATTTTCGCCTGTTTCATACTTTGAATATCCCGTCTGTGACATATTGAGAATTTTCGCAATCTGCTTTTGTGTGAGATCGTGATCCTCACGCAAATCACGTATTCTTTTATACATATTTCTCACCTCAAAATAATTAAATTACAACCTGAAACAGGGTATTGACTTTTAACCTGAAACAGGTTATAATACTATTATTATTTTTCATTTTATACATATTCACTGGAAATGAAATTATTAAGGAAAGGTTATGAATAAAAGGATAAAAATACTTTACATTGAAAGGTCGAATAGTATTGACAAACAGCATTATTAATGATAAAATTAAATGGATTATGATAATAAAATATACTTCTTTTGTTTCCTGCAATTTAATGCATTTTATTTATGTATAATTCGCCAAAACAAATTTTTGCCTTTATGATCATTGACGGAAAAAAGATTATTAAAAAATATATATGTTAGGTATATATTTTTTGTACTTTATGACGGTTATATTTAATAGCATTAGAGGATTTGATTTCATTTTTTATTAAGGAAGGGTGTAATTAATGAAAACAAAAACTAGATTTAAAAGAATATACGCTATTATTCTGTGTTTGTTCATTCTTTTAACTACTGTAATTGGTATAGTCACCTTTGCAGCAAACAGTAGTGCTGAGTCTTTTGCAGAAAAGTCTGAGCGTGAAGCCCAATATGAGAAAATGTATGATATGGATAATCTCACGTGGAAGGGCGATTACAACTCTGCAAGAAACTATCTATATTGGCAAAAGACAGGTAGTCACGGAGGTATTCAGCATAAAAATTATATCCATGTATATGCTTTTGAAGGCGAGACTCTTACCTTTGGCTCAAATGTCTATAATTCTACTCTTAATAACTCCGGTCTTGCTGTGACCAATAGTGAAGAAAAGAAAGAAATAGAAAGCACATTGGGTGAGGGAGCTAGTATTGACATAGTTTTGATAGACCTGGACGGCGTTCGTATTCCGTATGATGTCAACAAAGATACAGGCAAGGGTTACATAGGAAATGTTCAGACAGAGGTACTTGCCAAGACTATGGAACAATCCAACGGCAACAGCGGCGAAGTAGGGGACACAAAATATGAGTATACCCCTTTGACATATACCGTTAAAGAAACGGGAGTTTACACATTTGAATTTCATTCTTATAGCGGCAGCGGTACCGGAACTCAAAGAAACAAGAACGGAAACTTTGACGATCCTTCTAAATGGGGCGGCGGAGTTACTGCATGGGACATCAGTGTGTTTAACGAGAGCGGAGCTAAAGAGACGGGACGTGTCTATGCTGATTATTTGGATTTTCAGCAAGACGGCGCTTATAATGTCAAGGAAACATATTATATTCTTACTACGGACAGCTACATTTATAAAATGGACTGGAACGGTGCTACTCCTTATACTTATAACTTTTTTGCCAACAACCGCGGACTTATTGACAATGCTACCGGCAATATACTCTATAAGTCTGTAAAAGAAATATACAATGCCAGATTTGACTACACTTATTTCGGTGCAACTTATACATATCCGGGTACTAAGGACACTGACCTTAATAAGAGTTATTATATTTTCTTTGAGATGCCGGATGAGAAATTAAAAGGTCATATGTATGATGACGCCATTCCGCCCGATCCTGCAACAAATATCCACTTTAAAGATACTGTAACTTATATGAAGGATATTGGGGGTTCAAAAAAGGAAGTCACTGAAAGAGGCTCTTATGAAGGAATGGGCGGCTGGTTTGAATTTGATGTAAAAGAGGCCACAACAGCTACATTATGTCTGGAATTCAATAACATAGGCAGTGATGGAAAAACATATGCCCCAGTGGAGATTTCAGGAGTTGTAAAGCCATATTCTACCAATCGTTTGTATTGGGATGGAAAGGACGGCAACGGCGAAATTATCCCTGCCGGAGATTACAGCATTGAAAATATATCATACACTATTATTACCAAGGCAGGCGAAATACATTTTCCTATCCATGATGTAGAGGCTTCAAAAAAAGGATTTTCTTTCACTCGTGTAAATCATATTTATGACAGAGAAGGCAATCAGCTTGATGCCGATGATAAGAGTGCTGAGGAGCAGGCAAGGAATATCTATTCAGCGACCAAGAGCGTTATCTACTATGACAGTTCTGCTATATACTATGGAGAAAGAGTTGGTTCAACCGGCTATCCTGAAAGCGAGATAACTATTACTAAAGACGCAAGTAAAATAACAAGCAGAAAGAATTGGGTAACTGAATGGACAGATACCAAGGGCGCTTTGGAAAATTACGACAGCAGCCGCAAAAATCAGTACTACGAATGGGATGATATGAAGACAACCGGCGGTGAATACAAGGCATATACGGCAGATTATCGAAAAAAGAATAAACTGCGTGTCGGTGATCATAGTCATACCAGTAACTCGGTTAAATATTATGATGAGCACGGAAATTTGCTTAAAGGGGATGACGTTGAAGCACAGTCTGAAATGATTAACTGGCTTGACAGCGTCAAAAACCCTGTGGGTATAGCGTCAGCAAGTACAACAAATACTTTTGACTTTGGTATACAAAACTATTGGACCTTCATTCCTGCTCAGCCTGTTACTGTAAACGGCGATACGGCAGATCATATTACAATTGTTTCTCCTGATGGTGAGAAGAATGATAAAGTGTTTAATCTGACAGGTCAGGTATTCTATGATGAGGCAAAGACTAACGGGGAATACAATCCTCAGGCAGATAAAGACATACTTCTTGAAGGAGTGACTTTAAATCTGTACAAGGAAGTTGATACAGGGTCTGAAGAATTTAAAAGTGATTTGAGTTATATCTACGTTACCAAAATAACCGATAAACCTGATTTGAACAATCAGGCAAAATGGGAAAAGCATGCAATCAAAAGTTCCTTTAGCGAGGCTGGAGGAAATAAGGTTTACAAATTAATTAAATCGGAAAAAACGCCTTCGGACGGACGTAGTATTTTTACCAATCTTACATATGACAGTATTAAAGGTACAGGATATGTTTATGAGGTCGAACGTCCTAACAATAGCTATAATCTCACGTCATATAGCGCTAAAGGTAAGCTTTTAGGAACAAATAATACCGGTTTCAAATATGGCTCTTATGTTCTGTATGAATATGATGCTGATGAGTATGGAACTGAGATTCAGGTTATTACAGTCGGCGGCGATGACGGATTAAATCCCGAATCTGCACCTAAGAACAAAGCAGAAGGGGAAGAGTCTAATCATACCGTTACCGCTATTGACGTAGGTTATCATTTTGAAACATATGAGACGCTAACTGTAAAAAAGGATTGGCAGAACAAGGATCCTGATGTGACTACACCTGTTCCTGCTATATTTGAGTTGTCTTATACCTATAAAACGGATAAAAATTTAACAAATGAAAAAGGCGAAGTGCAGCGTGATTCAGAAGGTAACCCAATCAAGGTCGGCGCTACTGAGGTTTATGCTTTGCAGCCGCTTTCCAATATTCTTAATTCTAATTATACGTTCAACTATTTGCCGACTAAAATAAATGTTGACGGTAAACAGCGAGATGTAGCTGACTGGTATATTTCAGCGGAGTATTACGTCTTTGACGGTAAGATTTTTAAACACACCTTTGACTATGACGCCAATAGTCAGCTTTATATGAGATTTGTGGCCAGAGATTGGTACTATACTCCGGGTGCCGAAGACAGTTCGCTTGGTAATTTGGACAAACCGGAAACAATGGATTGGAATGCTGTTAGTGCTATCCCTAGTGAAAAATGGGAAGAGGCTCTTGCTGCGGGTACGGTAAATTCTGACGTGAGAAAGGTAGTTGCCCCGTTTAACAGCGTACTGGACCGCAATCCCGGCAGCGCTGAGAACACTATTACCATTACCAATGCAACTGAACCAAGCACAGTTGAAATCTATAAGTATACAACGTCAGAAGGTGAAGAGCAGGCACTTGAAAATGCTACGTTTCGTATTTATAAGGGAACAATAGAACAGGTAAAGGAAGCGGTTGCTAACGGAACAGCTGATAAAATTCAGATTGCCAGTGCAACCACACGGCGAAACGGTCGTGTAGCATTCTCAGGGTTAAATCCTGATGAAGTCTATACAGTCCGTGAGGTGTTCCCGCCTTCCGGCTATCAGATAGTGCAGGAGTATTATGAGATTCACGGAAAGAATGAAACAAACGAAGGTGATAAAGATAATTGGTATAAGTTCGACAGCTCCAATTACTGTTTTATCAGAATAAGTAATGTGCGTGCAAATGACACAATTACTGTCAGAAAGATGATTTCGGGACGTGCGTGGAACACTCATGACAGCTTTACTTTTGATGTTGCGGTTGATCCGGACAGCGTAAATGTTACTCATGAAGATCAGAACCTTTATAGCGAAAACTACTCTGATTTAGTGGATAAATTCGTGCAAAAATTCAATGCTTCCAAGGATGACATTACAATAAATTATAACAGTGACTTTATTACTGTTAAGAATACAGATTCTGCCGGCAATGTGACATCTACCACAACCAGGGCGGACACTAAGCAGGGATTACCGCTGATAACCAGCGACAATTCAATGGACGCTACTCTGAATTTCACAAGGGTCAATGATGAATTTGATGAGGATGCAGATATAAGCGATACCAACCAGCGCTTTGTTATTGATGGGGTTAAATTTCCTGTTGCGGGCGATTATACTGTAAAAATCACGGAAAACGATCTGGATGAAAGCTCTACGTTGACGAAATCTCCACGTGTGTTTACTTTGACTGTAACTGCGGTACGTGTTTTGAATTCGGATGTGGAACCCGACGACAGCGGAACAATGCCTCAGATAACTCTTAGCAATTCCCATCTTGAGGCAAGCGTAACACAGATCCAGTACCAGCCAAACGGTGCGGAGGATGATTTGCAAGGATATGCGGGTACTGCTCCGACATTTATCAATACTTATACCGTGAAAGATGTGGTGCAGTCCACAGGTTATGCTATTTTGAAGAAGCTTACCGGCAGAATAGACGATAAGTGGCTCAACAGCGACAGTTTTACATTTACTGTTACGGGTGCTGATGATGTAACAACATCTGCAATTGAGAACGGTGAACTTTATTTTGAAGGCTTGCATAGCGAACCTGACAAAGAAGGAAAATACCAAGCCGAAAAAACAATCGTTATAACTGACGATCAAGTCAACGGAACGGCAAACAATACACATAAATTTGACTTTACTGCAATTGATTTTCATAACATAAACTTTCCGGTTGAGTGGGTTGACGATGACGGAAATTTAGTTAGAGTTAATGAAAATGGACAGATTTTAGATTCCAAAGAAGGTGAAGAGGATAAAGTGCGTGTGGACGCAGAAGGTAATCCGATTAAAGCGACAGCCAGAACGCAGGATGTTGTCTATACGCTAAAAATTAAAGAAAAAATACCGGCTGAGACCAATGGCATAACTTATTCCAATGATGAATATACCTTGAAAATCACTCTTAAAAATGCAGTTTTAAATGATGACTTCAATATAAGTGAGGGCGAATTTGATAAATCGATAGTAGACGGAATTATAGATGAGCTTGATTTTATGTTGTATAAAAACGATGAAAAAGATCCGTCTGCTACCTGTGAAACGGATCAGCATGTAGCTGCTGACTTTAATGAATGGAAAACATATAACTTTGACGGCAATAATGAAAAATTTGAAATATCGAGATACTATATTGATTCTGACAACAAAATACATGATGTCAAAGTAAATGAGAGAGGAGAACTATACGAGGACGTTGCAGCTGCAGGCGGAAAGACGCAGCAAGTAGTTATCAGTGAGGCGCCTGAGGGTGCAGACCTCGTTGTAAAACGTGTATCGCATACAGGCGATCATACAATGACTTTTGAAAACAAGTATAATGCATCCGGTATCTGGTCGCCTGTGTTAAGCAAGACACTTGAAGGAAGAGATTGGACATCAGACGATACATTTGAATTTTCTGTTTCATCATCGGTTAGACCGGAGGGCGTAAATGCAAGAGATGTTATAATCCCTTCAAATATTTCAGTAACAAAGGGTGAAGGTAATGAACAGACATATACAAATACTTGCAATATAAAGCTTCCGATGCGTGGAACATATGTGTTTGAAATCATTGAAGAAAATGCAGGCAATACAGAAAATAACATCACTTATGATGAAGTGAAGTATTATGTAACGGTCGATGCACAGGATAATGACGACGGTACGCTGACCCCAAAAGTTACCGGAATACGCAGGAGTGACGGTATATCTGCGAAGCCTGATGAAGTTATGAGCTTTACAAATATCTATAACCCGACCCCGACAGATTTTGCACCTGAAATTGTAAAGATAATCTCAGGAGATGTTACTCCGAGTGATAAAGAGTTTACTTTCAATATTGCTGCTAAAGAGGATAATCCTGACGGTGCTAAACTTCCTGATAATACAGTTGCATCAGTAACAGGAGCAGAAACAGCAAGCTTTGAAAACATTAACTTTACTAAGGCAGGAACATATGTATTTGAGATTACAGAAAATGAGGGAAGCGAATCAGGTTATCAATATGATAACAGCGTATGGACGTTGACCGTAGAGGTCGAGGATGTTAATTCTGAACTGAAAGTTGTAAGACATACTTATGAAAAGAAAGACGGAACATCAAGTATTGAACATGCATCCTTCACGAATAATTACAGCGTTAAATCTACAAAGTATGCACCAAGTGTGGTAAAGACAATTTCAGGAGAAATGCCGCCGAGCAATAAGACCTTTACGTTTAATATATCTGAGAACGAAGGCAATCCTGAGGGAGCAGAAATGCCTGATATCAAAACAGCGGAAGTAACAGGGGCAGGAACTGCAAGCTTTGGAGAAATTACCTTCAAAAAGGCAGGAACATATACGTTCGGAATAAATGAAAAGCAAGGCAGTGAGGCAGGGTATAAATATGACGGAAGCGAATGGACTTTAACTTTAGTTGTTAAAGATAATGATTCGCAGCTTGAAGTAGAAAGCCATACCTATGCAAAGACAGGAGAAATATCCAATAATACAGGAGCTGAGTTCAACAATATTTATAGTGTGACCGAGACAGTGTATGCTCCTTTGGTTAATAAGACAGTTACGACAACTTCAGGTAATGTTCCTGATGACGAAAAGTTTACTTTCAGCATTACTGCAAATGAGGAAAATCAGGAAAACGGAGCGATCTTGCCTGATACCGCTGAAGCAACCGTTACAGGAAGTGGAGATGCGGAATTTGGCAATATCACATTCAAAAAAACAGGAACATATAAATTTGAAATCAGTGAGAAGGACGCTCATTCTCCCGGCTATACATACGACAAGAGCGTTTGGACGCTTACAGTAAAGGTCGTTGACAACGATTCACAGCTTGAAGTAGAAAGCCATACCTATGAAAAGACAGAAACTGAACCAAATGACACCGGTGCTGAATTTACTAATGAATACAGTCCTGCGGTGCTTTCGGTATCAAAAACAGTGGTAAATGCCGATGAAACAGAACCTGATGATTCACAGGAATTCAAGTTCAATGTAACGCTTGTACCTCCTGATGGAAGCAGTCTGAAGGGAAGCTATCCTTATGTGATTCGCCCTACATATGTCAGTGATGAAACAGAGACCAGCGAGTATATAAAAGGTAATCAGACTATAAATGAGAATGACGGAGCATATACAGCGACTTTTACACTAAGGCATGGACAGACAATTGAAATATCGGATTTGCCGGATAAAACAGAATACACAGTAGAAGAAATTCCGATTCCGGGGTATTCAACTGTAAAAGCAGGAGATACGGGAACTCTTGAAATATCAAAAACTTCATCTGTTTCTTTTGAAAATACCCTACTGCTGCCAAACAGTCTGACAATTTCCAAAACGGTAACAGGTGAAAGCGGTGATAGGACTAAAGACTGGACATTTAATATAGTCCTTACACCTCCCGATGGGGTAGTTCTAGCTGACAGTTATAACTATACCGGAACCGGTATTGATGACGGTAAACTTACGCTAACCAAAAGTGAAAGCGGAGACGGTACGTATTCAGGAAATATAACAATAAAGCATGGACAGAGCGTAAAGATAAATAAGTTGCCTGATGGTACAAAATATAAAGTTACTGAGAAAGAGGCAAACAGAGACGGTTATGAGAGTAATGTAACACCTGATATTACGCCAAATGACGGTATTGCAGAAGGTATACTGACAGAAAGTAAGAATGTTTACTTCAGTAACCAAAATCCTATTGGTACCGGAAATCTGATTATAAGAAAGATAGTAAAAGGTGACGGTGCAGATATTGATAAGGAATTTGAATTTACAGTAACCTTTACGGATCCATCCGGAAATCCGCTTGATGAAAAGTTTAATTATGATGGAGATAAGAAAGGAATAATTAAAAGCGGGGAAACTATATTTTTAAAGAACGGTCAGAGTGTAAATATTGCAGAATTGCCGTTAGGTACGAAGTATAAAGTAATTGAATCAGAGGCAAATCAAAACGGATATGTAACAACATCTGAAGGTGAAAGCGGACAGTTTGAAAGTACTAATGATACTAAAAACGCTACCTTCTCAAACAGCAGAGGTACAGGAACACTGACGATAAGCAAAGCATTTGACAAGACCGGCGATACGCCTCTTGATATGGATCGTCAGTTCAATTTCCGAGTTAAGCTTAATTTGCCGGATGATATTTCTGATGATGAATTAACTTACAGCTACGTTTCTAACAGTGAGGTTCAGCCAAGCGGAAATATTAAGTTTGTAAAGGATTCAGATGGAAATTATACAGCTGAGAAAGTAAAACTTAAATTTGGTGAGATCATTACGATAAGCGGGTTAATTGACGGCACAACATACAATGTAACCGAAGAAAATATACCGGGATACAGTCCGAATATTGAGTATACGCCTTCGTCTGTTGAATCTGACTGGGGAGGTCCTATAAACTCGGCATCAACGCTGTTTAAAAATTACAGCGTCAATGTTGTAAATACATACAACTTAACTTCGACAGAATACACACCAAAGGTAAAGAAAACAGTAACAGGCAATACGCCAAACGACAAGACGTTTACCTTTAATATAAGCGAAAAGAGTAATCCGAACAGCGGAGCGACCTTGCCTGAAACAAAAACAACAACAGTAAAAGGCAGCGGAAGCGCAAGCTTTGAAAAGATCACTTTCACAAAGGCAGGAACATATACGTTCGAGATAAAGGAAACGCAGGGCGATGAGCCGGGATACAGCTATGACGGAAGTGTATGGACGCTTACAGTCGAGGTGGAAGATGTAGATTCTATACTTACGGTAAAGAGCCATAAATACACAAAGGAGGGCGGAACATCAAGTAACGATGAGGCTGAATTTAATAATGTTTACAGTGTAACCTCCGCAGATTACACACCAAAGGTAAAGAAAACAGTAACAGGCAATACGCCAAGCGATAAGACGTTTACCTTTAATATAAGCGAAAAGAGTAATCCGAACAGCGGAGCGACCTTGCCTGAAACAAAAACAGCAACAGTAAAGGGCAGTGGAAGTGCAAGTTTTGAAAAGATCACTTTCACAAAGGCAGGAACATATACGTTCGAGATAAAGGAAACGCAGGGCGA
>CANPWL010000004.1 GCA_947584375.1 uncultured Clostridia bacterium
AAAGAAGATATACAGCAAGTGGGTCAAGAAGATAAGGAAAGTAAAAGCTAAATAGCAACGGCGAGCCGCCGCAGGCTTTGCGTCTTTGGGAAGTTTAAAAAAAGTTAATGCTTATCAAAGGCGGAGGAAAAAAGCTTTCCCTAAAATTCCTAATATAAATTGTAAACCGCTCGGGCTTGGGATACCCGGGCGGTTTGCGTTTGTCATTATAAGATTTTTACTTTATACTGGGTTTGCTGATTATAAACTCTCCTCAAGAGCCTGTGCAAGCTGTGCAGGACAGGATGTTCCTCTGCCACCGCAATCAACATCTTTCAAAAGCTTGATTACATCTTTAACTTTCATTCCCTTTGCAAGTCTTGCAACACCCTGAGTATTGCCGGAACATCCGCCGACAAACTCAACATTTTTGATGATTCCGTCCTCAACTTCTACGTTTATCTGTCTTGCACAAACTCCTTTTGTTTTGTAATTAATAGTCATATATGATACCTCCTATTTTATTTTTGCAACACCGCTTTCAACTGCCGCTTGTGCAACAGCCTTTGCAACAGCCTTTGGTATATTTCGGTCAAAGGCATTAGGCAAAATGAAGTCTGCACAAAGCTCACTGTCACTTACACATTCAGCTATTGCCTTTGAAGCTGCCATTTTCATTTCTTCATTAATGTCGCTTGCCCTTACGGCTAATGCGCCTTTGAATATTCCCGGAAAGGCTACTACATTGTTTATCTGATTAGGAAAGTCGCTCCGACCCGTTCCTACAATGAATGCTCCTGCTTTCTTTGCCTTGTCAGGCATTATTTCGGGAGTAGGATTAGCCATAGCGAAAATGATAGGCTTATCATTCATTGATTTGATCATTTCCTCTGTAACAAGATTAGGTTTGGATACGCCTATAAATGCGTCTGCATCTTTCATAGCGTCGGCAAGGTCTCCCGTTATGCAGGCTTTATTTGTAAGTTTGGCAAGTTCTTTGTGTGTATTGCTAAGCGTTTCATCGGTTCTTGATATTATACCGTTTATATCGACCATTATTATGTTGCCCACTCCGAGCGATAATAACAGCTTTGCTATTGCAGTTCCTGCCGCACCTGCACCGTTTATAACTATGTTAAGATCCTCTATTCTCTTGTTTGTTACCTTGCAGGCATTCATCAGAGCAGCACCAACAACAATTGCCGTTCCGTGCTGGTCATCGTGGAAAACAGGAATATTTATACGCTCTTTCAGTTTTTTTTCAATTTCAAAGCATCGGGGAGCTGATATATCCTCAAGATTTATACCGCCAAAGCTGTCTGAAATAAGCTCGATAGTTCTCACGATTTCATCGGTGTCTTTTGACTTCACACAGATTGGAAAAGCGTCTACATCGGCAAATTCCTTAAAGAGAGCGCATTTGCCTTCCATAACAGGCATACCTGCAAGACCACCTATGTCGCCCAATCCGAGAACTGCTGTTCCGTCTGTTATTACGGCAACCAGATTAGAGCGCCTTGTAAGTTCATATGAAAGCTCAGGATTCTTCTGAATTTCAAGGCACGGACATGCAACGCCCGGTGTATAAGCGTGTGATAGATCGTCCGAGTTTTCAACCTTTACTCTTGATACGATTTCAATTTTGCCGTTCCATTCCTTATGCTTTTTTAATGATGATTCCATTATGTCCATTGTTTATTTGACCTTTCGCCTAATTATTATTGTTTATTATCAGCTATTATTATCTCTTTCAATAGCCTCACTTACTGCTCGGTTGAGAAATTTATTCAAAGTACCGTCGTGTTTCTTAGCGTGGGCTACAATATTTTCTTTTTCACCCTTTGGAACTTTCATTTCCAATCTGTCATAATGATTTTTAGTATACTTTGTATTTGCTCTTATTTTGGCTTTACTAGCAGGCATATTTTTACCCCCTTAACCTTAAATAAATTTCTTTGTACTTATTTGATTAAAATATATCATATTTGTACATTTTAGTCAATACACATAAGTATAATTGATTAATATTTAGTTGTTTTGCACATTGATTTTACAACGCCGACATTGTACAATATAGATATATCAATAGTGTAATATAAAGTTTAAGAAAGTGGAAGTGACATCATTGGGTAAAACAATTACAGAAAAAATAGTAACAGATATAGAGGACTTAAAATATGAATCTGATACATTAGTCGGACTGTCAATAGTTCTTACGACATTTTTTGAATCCGCTTTATATGATGAAAATATATTAAATGTATTTGTAATCTTAATGGAAGAAACATTTAAAATGCAGGATAAATGCAATGCTCTTATGAAATTTGCACATGACGTTTAATTTATTTTTGTGCATTTACAGATATAAGCTCGTACAGTTTTTCTATATTCTCCTCATCGGTTGTTCTGCTGCCTATATGCGTCGGAACGGCATTATATAATCCGTGAAAATCCGAACCGCCCGTAACGATAAGGTCATATTTTTTGGCAATTTCCAAAAGTTTTTTCTGAGCGTTATCGTCAGCAGAGTAATGGTAGACCTCAATGCCGTCCAATTTTTTTCTTTCGGCAAGATCCTTGCAAAGTTCTATGTTGTCAAACATACAGGGGTGAGCAAGAACAGCTATACCTCTTGAAGAATGAATTAGATCCAAAACAAATTCCACACTAGGGTATCTTCGTGTAACCAAAATTGAGCCTTCTCCGTTTTTAGTAAATAATCTATCAGACAATTCTCCGTAAAGGTCAACAGCGTAACCGTAGTTGACCAAAGCTCTCATAATATGCTGTTTGTATATGCTTTTACTGCTCTTAGCGTATTTTGTAACGGATTCCGTAGTAATGGGGTAAATCTCTTTAACTTTTTCTATCATATCCTTAGAGCATGACTTTCTTATCTCGCATGATTTAAGGCAAAGACCTTCCAGTCTGTCAGGCTTTTGCGGAGCATAGCATAGAATATGTACCTTACAGTTTCTTTTTTCATCCCATGCAGAAAGCTCAACACCGGGAATTATTTTAACTCCGTATCTTTCACCTAAAACGGCAGCCCTGTTACATGAGGAAAGCGTGTCATGATCTGTTATTGACAGAACATCAATATTGGTTCTTTTAGCCTGAACGATTATTTCCTCTATCCCAAGAGAACCATCTGATAAGGTTGTATGACAGTGTAAATCGCCTTTCATACATTGACCTCCATTCCTAAACACTAAATTATAAGTATTATACCAAAAATTCGACAAAAAATCAAGTAAATACAAATTACATTTGAGCTAAAAAAATTTATCAACAAACCATGGAGATTTTGTATAAAACGATTTTTTATCAAGGTATCCCAGTATGCCTGCATCTGTTAAAAAATCAAATGTCAGGCGATTTGCGCATAAAGCTTGAGTTTTAACTCCGTATTTTTTATTGATCAGGTTTATGCCGTATTTTCCGTCTCCGAGCAGGGGATGACCTATATAGGACATATGTGCTCGTATTTGATGGGTTCGTCCTGTTAATAAATTTATTTCAACAAGTGAAAGATTATTCTTTTCTTTTATAACTTTATACTTAGTAAGAATCTGTTTGTTATTAGGTTTTTTATTATTCTCTATATGAACTGTTTTGTTTTTTTCATCTTTAAATAGATAGTTATTCAAGGTATCCTCTTTTTTACTAAATGTTCCGATACATACGCATAAATAATGTTTATGAATCTCACGTTCCTTGATTTTTTGATTTAAAATTCTAAGACTTTCAGCGTTTTTTGCACATATAACAATCCCTGACGTGTTTCTGTCGAGCCTGTTGCACAGTGCAGGTGCAAAGGACAGTTCGTTTCGGGGATCGTATTCTTTTTTTATATACAGATAGTGTTTAATACGGTTTATAAGCGTATCAATGCTGTTATCATTGTCCTCATGAACAACAAGTCCCGACGGTTTGTCAATAAGTATAATATTTTCATCCTCATAAATAATGTTGATATTAGACGAAACACTGAGAAAGCTATCGTCTTTAGCGGATTCGAAAAACTCGTCGTTTATGTAGAGCTGTATTTCGTCTCCGACGTTCAGTCGTGTTGAAATTTCACAGCGTTTTCCGTTTATCTTGATGCGTTTGAGACGAATATATTTGTACATAAGATTTTTCGGAAGACTTTTTATTGTTTTTGTAATAAATTTATCAAGTCTTTGACCTGAATCGTTTTCATTTATGATAAATGTTCTCAAAATTATTCTCCTTTAAATGATTTGTGGTGGATTAGACTAAAAGTTTTAATCAAGCCGACGAGCCATAGGAGTCTTTGCTGACTTTTATAGTTTTTAGATGTTAAATCGTGAGTGGCAGTATGTAGAAATCAACATATTGCTGCTCTTAATTTATAGTATAACACACTTTTTAATAAAATTCACTTTACTTTCGCAAAATAATATTGTATAATAAACAAAAAGAACATAAGTTCACATAAATAGTGTTTTTTAGGCTAGCGATTAAATTATCAGAAGGGAAGATTCATAATTATGGACGCACCGCACACGGGACACAGACAGCGAATGAGAGAAAAATTTCTTAAAATGGGATTAGACAGCTTTGAACCCCATGAAGCGCTTGAATTGTTGCTGACATATAGTATTCCTAGAAAAAACACTAATATTATTGCGCATAAGCTTTTGGATACGTTTGGGTCTATATCTGCGGTGTTTGACGCACCTTTTGAAGCATTGATAAATGTTGACGGTATAACAGAGAATTCTGCAACTCTAATAAAAATGGTACCCGATTTACTTAGATTATATAAAAACGGAATAGACGATTCAAAATGTCTTAACACAATTGAAAGTGTTACAAAATATTTTTCTGTTGCCTTCATAGGGCTTACAAAGGAAGAGTTCAAGGTTTGCTGTTTGGATAACGGATTGAATGTTATATCATGTTCAACCGTTGCTAAGGGTACAAATAATTCAGCCTCAATTACTCCGAGAATGGTAGCAGAAGCGGCTTTTAAAGCTAACAGTTCAAATATAATTATCGCACATAATCACCCTGATACATATTGTACACCATCAGAGGCTGACAAAGCAATGACAAGAAAATTAAGGACAAGTCTTAAAGCCATTGATATTGATATTTTGGATCATATCATAGTTGGCAAGGACGGCGTATTATCTTTTAAGAAAATAGGGCTTATCCCGTTTTTGGATTAAGAACAAGTCGGATATTAGCAATATTAATACTTAAATTGTAAAGGGGGATTGCTCTTTTAAGAGCGGGCATATATATGGATAAATTTCAGTTGGTTTCATCATATAAGCCCACAGGCGATCAGCCGGAGGCTATTGAAAAGCTTGTAAGCGGTATAAAAAAAGGTTATAAGGAACAGACTTTGCTGGGCGTTACAGGTTCAGGCAAAACCTTCACTATGGCTAATGTAATAGAGAAGATCAATAAGCCTACGCTGGTTTTGGCACATAACAAAATTTTGGCTGCCCAACTTTGCAGTGAGTTCAAGGAGTTTTTTCCTAATAATGCCGTTGAGTATTTTGTATCTTACTACGATTACTATCAGCCTGAGGCTTATGTTCCCAGCACTGATGTTTATATAGAAAAGGATGCTTCAATAAATTCTGAGATAGATAAGCTTAGACACTCAGCTACAACAGCGATTGCCGAAAGGCGTGACGTTATAGTAGTTGCATCGGTTTCTTGTATATATTCACTTGGCGACCCTGAGGAGTACCGTTCTATGGTAGTATCAATAAGAAAGGGTATGGAAAAATCCCGTGACAATCTGTTGGCAGAGCTTGTTGGAATTCAATATGAACGCAATGACATTGCCTTTGAAAGAAACAAGTTCAGGGTCAGGGGAGATGTTGTTGAAATTTTTCCGTCCAGTCATACAGATACTGCTTACAGGGTCGAATTTTTCGGCGATGAAATTGACAGGATTTCGGAGATAAACGTAATAACAGGCGAGCTTATATCAACTCTTAATCATGTTGCGATTTTTCCTGCTTCACACTATATAGTTGCAAAGGATAAGATGTCGCAAGCTATTGAGAAGCTTAGAGAGGAGCTTGATGAACGGGTTAAGTTCTTTACCGACAACAACAAACTGATAGAGGCACAGAGAATTGCTCAGAGGACAAATTACGACATAGAAATGTTACAGGAAATCGGTTTTTGCAGCGGTATTGAAAACTATTCAAGAGTTCTTGCGGGACGTCCGGCAGGCTCTACGCCATATACTTTACTTGATCATTTTCCTGACGATTTTTTGTTGATGGTTGACGAATCACATGTTAGTCTGCCGCAGGTCAGAGGAATGTATGCAGGAGACAGGGCGAGAAAGACTACCTTAATAGACTACGGATTCAGGCTTCCGTCGGCGTTAGATAACCGACCTTTGCAGTTTGATGAATTTTATGACCATATCAATCAGGCTGTATTCGTATCGGCAACGCCGGGTGATTTTGAAAAAGAACATTCTGCTCAAATTGTTGAGCAGGTTATCAGACCTACGGGATTGCTTGATCCTGAAATTTCTATACGTCCTGTTGAAGGGCAGATTGAAGATTTGCTGTCTGAAATAAACATTCGTATTGAAAAGAAACAGAGAATTTTGGTGACAACATTGACCAAGAAAATGGCTGAGGACCTGACCGAGTTTCTCAAAGGCTACGGCATAGCAGTTAGGTATATGCACCACGACATTGACGCTATTGAGAGAATGGAAATCATTCGTGATCTGCGTTTGGGGGAGTTCGACGTGCTTGTGGGTATAAATCTTCTGCGTGAGGGGTTGGACATCCCTGAGGTTTCTCTTGTAGCGATTTTAGACGCTGACAAGGAAGGTTTTCTTCGGTCGGAAAGTTCTTTGATACAGACGGTCGGACGTGCTGCAAGAAACGCTGAAGGTAAAGTAATAATGTACGCCGATCAGGTAACACGCTCTATGGAGTTGGCAATAACCGAAACAGAGAGACGTCGTGCAATTCAGATGGAATATAACAAAAAGCATGGTATTGTACCTAAAACAATTGTTAAGGATGTACGCGATGTTATAGAGATATCTACTAAAGAGGAGGTCGAATACTCCGCACGGCAAAGAAATAAGATGTCAAAGCAGGAGATGAACAAGCTGATAGAAGATTTAACAAGGCAGATGAAGGAGTCTGCTAAGATGCTTGAGTTTGAGCATGCGGCATTTCTAAGGGATAAGATTGCGGAGCTTAAGGGGCAACGGTGACGTTACCTGTTAGAGGCAAGAGATTTAGAAGCAAGAAACAAGAGCAACGGTGACGTTGCACCGCCGAGCCGGCGGAGGCTTTTCCGCCTTTGGGAAGTATGATTAATGTTAAACTATTGTGAAACGGCGGGCTAACACTTACGGACAAGAAACAAGAGCAACGGTGACGTTGCACCGCCGAGCTGGCGGAGGCTTTTCCGCCTCTGGAAAGTATGATTAATGTTAAACTATTGTGAAACGGCGGGCGGAATTTTGATAAAAATTAAAACGTGTGATACAAGTGTATAATATTTAACAGGAATAAAGCACGAAGTGGTGCGTGATGTTGCTGGCGGTTCGCTGCTTATCAAACAAATGTTTGCTTGGTATAATATTTAAGAACTTATGTTTTATAAGATATTGAACTTTAGGAGAAAAATAATGACTTATGACGAGTATCTGAAAATAACGGACAAGGTGTTGAAAATTGAAAAAAGTATTGCTCCTTGTGGACTGGTTTGTGAGCTGTGCGGTGAAAGATCTCATTGCAAAGGCTGTAATTTTAGCAGAGATGATGAGCAAGGGTGCTCGTGCTTTCAAAGAAAATGCTCAAGATTTAAAGGCATAAAAGGCTGTTGGGAGTGCGATAATTTTTCCTGCGGTAAGGATATGCATAATACTGACGAGCACGGAGTAAGACTGGTTGCTTTTGTCCGTTATGCCAGAGATAATGGATTACATAGACTTGCCGATAGAATCATTAGAAATGAAGAAAACGGAATAATTTATCATAGAGACCACGTTAATCATAAAGGAGATTATGATAACTGCATTTCTGTTAACGAGGTTATAGAATTGTTGGAGAAAGGGAAGAAATATATCTATGCAAAAAAATCAAATTGTAATTAAGGGCGCAAGAGAACATAATCTTAAAAATATAGACATCACTCTCCCCAGAGATAAACTGATAGTTATGACGGGGCTTTCAGGTTCGGGAAAGTCGTCACTTGCTTTTGATACCATCTTTGCCGACGGTCAGAGACGGTATATGGAGTCGCTTTCGTCTTACGCAAGGCAGTTTTTGGGGCAGATGGAGAAGCCGGATGTTGATTCTATAACAGGTCTTTCACCCGCTATATCTATCGACCAAAAAACCACCTCAAAAAATCCTCGGTCAACTGTCGGTACGGTAACCGAGGTGTATGATTATCTGCGTCTTTTGTATGCCAGAATAGGAATTCCTCATTGCCCTGTTTGCGGAAAAGAGATAAGACAGCAGACCGTAGATCAGATAGTTGATAAAATTCTCGAACTTGCTGAGGGTACTAAAATTCAACTTCTTGCTCCGATTGTCAGAGGAAGGAAGGGTGAACACGTAAAAGAACTGGAAAATGCTAAAAAGTCGGGATATGTTAGGGTCAGAATAGATGGCATAACTTATGATCTTTCTGAAAAAATAAGCATTGAAAAGAATAAAAAGCATACTATCGAAATAGTTGTCGATAGGCTTGTTGTAAAACCGTCAATAAAATCAAGGCTTACTGACAGTATTGAAACGGTTTCACAGCTTACGGGCGGAATAGTTACCGTTGACGTTATCGACGGTGAGGAAATGATGTTCTCTCAGAATTATTCCTGTCCTGAGCATAATATCTCTATTGAGGAGCTTACTCCGAGAATGTTTTCTTTTAACAATCCGTTCGGCGCTTGCGAGCATTGCACCGGACTGGGTGTGTTTCAGAAAATTGACCCGGAATTGATTATCCCGAATAAGGATCTGTCAATTTTACAGGGTGCTATAAAAGCAAGCGGATGGAACTCTCTTGACGAGTCGTCATTTGCTATGACTACATACCGTGCAATTTCAAAGAAGTACGGTATTCCGCTTGATGTACCTGTTAAGGAGCTTGACAAAGACGCAATTGATATATTCTTATATGGTACTATGGGACAGGAGCTTGAATATGAGAGAATTTCAAAAACAGGCTGGAGCGGAAAGTACAGAGGTGAGTTTGAGGGCATTATAAACAACCTTGAGAGAAGATATAAGGAAAGCACAAGCGATTATTCAAAGCACGACATTGAGGCTTGCATGAGCGATGAGGAGTGTCCTGTTTGTCACGGAGAAAGGCTTAAAAAGGAAAGCCTTAGTGTGACGATAGGAGGAATAAATATAAGTGAACTTACACATATGTCGGTAACAAAGGCTCTTGACTTTTTTAAAAATCTAAAGCTTACCGAACGTGAGGAGCTTATAGGCGGAAGAATTATTAAAGAGATAAACGAACGTCTGGGATTTTTGCAGAGCGTAGGTCTTGAATATCTTACGTTATCCCGATCCAGCGGTACGCTTTCGGGAGGTGAGAGTCAGAGAATCAGGCTCGCAACCCAGATAGGCTCATCTTTGGTGGGAGTTCTTTATATACTTGACGAGCCTTCTATTGGCTTGCATCAGAGAGATAATGACAAACTCATTGCAACACTGAAAAGACTTCGTGATCTTGGTAATACGCTTATAGTGGTTGAGCATGATGAGGATACTATGTACAATGCTGATTACATTGTAGACATAGGTCCCGGAGCAGGAATACACGGTGGTGAAATTGTTTGTGCAGGAACTGTCGACAAGATAAAGAAGTGTAAAAAGTCAATCACAGGACAATATTTAAGCGGCGTTAAAAAGATTGCTGTTCCTGAAAAAAGGAGAAAAGGCAATGGTAATACTCTTGACATTATTGGTGCAGAGCAGAATAATCTGAAAAAAATCGACGTCAGCATACCTCTGGGTACTTTTACCTGCGTTACAGGCGTATCTGGAAGCGGTAAAAGCTCTCTTGTCAATGAAGTTATCTACAAAGAACTTGCAGGAAAGCTGAACAGAGCAAGGATAAGATCAGGCAGGTTTGGCGAGATGAGGGGACTTGAAAATCTCGATAAGGTTATAAATATAGACCAGTCACCCATAGGCAGAACACCACGATCAAACCCTGCGACTTACACAGGTGTGTTCACTGATATTCGGGAGCTTTTTGCAAACACAAACGATGCAAAGATGAAAGGTTATAATGCGGGCAGATTTTCTTTTAATGTCAAGGGCGGGAGATGTGAAGCCTGTGAGGGAGATGGAATACTTAAAATTGAAATGCACTTTTTGCCTGATGTTTATGTTCCCTGTGAGGTATGCAAGGGCAGAAGATATAATCGTGAAACTCTTGAAATAAAATATAAGGGCAAGAGTATTTACGATGTTTTGGAGATGACTGTTGAGGAAGGAGTAGAGTTTTTTAAGAATATTCCAAAGATACAGAGAAAGCTTAAAACGCTCTTTGACGTAGGTTTGGGGTATGTAAAAATAGGTCAGCCTGCAACAACTCTTTCAGGAGGAGAGGCACAGAGGGTTAAGCTTGCAACTGAGCTTTCCAAGCGTTCTACGGGAAAGACTATATACATTCTTGACGAGCCTACAACGGGACTTCACACGGCAGACGTTCACAAGCTGATTGATGTACTGCAAAAGCTTGTTGACTCTGGTAATACGGTGTTGGTAATAGAGCATAACCTTGATGTTATAAAAACTGCCGATTATATCGTTGATTTAGGTCCTGAAGGGGGAGAAGGAGGCGGAATGGTTGTTGCCTGCGGAACGCCTGAGCAGATTGTTGAGAATAAAAAATCTTATACAGGGATGTACTTAAAAAAATGTTTAAACTTATAGATGAAAGAAGCCAGATGCAAGAAACAAGAATTTCTTTTGTAGAATGTAGTATATTTTTTACAAAGTAAAGTACGCCGTTGCACAAACTTTAACATTTTACAAACTATTCAAAGGCGGAAGAGGATGCAACGTCACCGTTGCCGGCTCGTCAATACCTTTTGCGTAGTTTATTTTATACAAAGTAAAACCCGCTGTTGTACTATACTATTACATTCGTTATATTATCCATAGGCGGCAGAGGAACCGGCGGCTCTCCGGTGGCTTGCGGTGATTTGAAATATATGTTATACTAATATAAAACTAACGGAGATGAGTAAAGTGAAAAAGGTAAGCTATAAGGTTTCCCTAGGAGGAATTATTTCTGCTCTCTCACTTTCTCTTATGTTTTTGACGGGTTTTATGCCGTTGCTTGTTTATGTGATACCTGCTGTCACAGGAGCAATGCTTATAATCGTGTATGTTGAAATAAATGCAAAGTGGGCGTTTATTACCTATGTTTCTGTTGCGTTGTTGTGTTTGTTTATAACTCCGGATAAAGAGGCGGGACTTTTATATATAATGTTTCTCGGATACTATCCTCTTTTAAAGATGCTTATAGAAAAATCCGTCAGTACGATATTTAAGTGGATTATCAAGCTTATTGTTTATAATATAATGATTATTTTCTATTACCAGATTATTATCAGGATTGTGACAAGTTCTGATTTAGCGGAAGAAGTAAGCGAGTGGGGTAAATACGGAGCGTTTATATTTTTGGGATTAACAAATATTATATTTATTGTATATGATGCTGCTGTTTCAAGGCTTAAAGATTTGTATGTAAAATGGTTTAGGAAGAAAATATTGCAAAAGGTTTAAGGATATAACTTATGGGTAAAAAGCTAAGTAAAAAAATGCTTATAAAGATAGCAACTCTTATAGTTGTTATTTTAATTATGGTTGGTGCAACGATTCTTGTTTTTCCGTGGATTAATGAATTAAAAACTACGGAGGGAAGAGAGGCTCTAAAGCTTTACATTGAATCTAAGAAGACGGTTGGAACATTTATATTTATAGGTCTGCAAGCATTTCAGGTTTTACTGCCGATTGTTCCACCTATTCAGATAATAGGTGGAGCTTTGTTTGGAACTCTTTGGGGAAGTATTTTCTCTTATATTGGACTGTATCTTGGTATGAGTATAGTTTATGGTCTTGTAAGGATTGTCGGATATCCGATTGTTGAGGCTTTTGTCGGCGAAAAGGACTTAAAGAAATTTAATTTTCTAAAAGATCCTGACAAGGTAGCTTTAGTATTTTTCATTATTTATTTAATACCGGGAATGCCAAAGGATACTATTTCATTTTTTGCGCCTTTAACGGATATGAACAAAAAGACATATTTCTTATATGTAATACCTGCGAGGTTTCCGTTATTATTTTTATCTGCCGTATTTGGTTCGGCAATAAGCAACGGAAATTACACGCTAGCGGTTATATTAAGCATTGTAATGATCGATATTGGAATTATCGGTATAATTTTCAGGGATAAAGTTATAAATCATTTTGAAAAAAAGGGTAAAACTAAAAAGCTTTCCTTAAAAAAGAGAGAAATAAAACATAACCGAAATATGAAAAAAACCGGCTTGATTCTTTTATGTTCATCCTTAGTTTTAGCTGTATGTGATCTGTTATTTATGACAACAGAATATTTCAGCAGTTGTAGATCTGAGTTTATTCAATATCATAATCTTAAAGGAATGTATCAAAAGGTTTATTTTGCCTCTAACTATGGATTTTACTGGCTTTTATCTATTGCGGCAATTGGTATAACAGCATTTTTAATTTCTCTGAAAAAGATTAAGAATCATAAACAAAATGCAGAATAATATTTTAATAAAAAACGTATACAATTTTATATTTTGATTTAAGAAATAGTTATTTTGCTGTTTCTTATTTTTTTATAAAAAAGGGGTTGACAAATGATTTTTTTAATGATATAATTAATTTCGTCAATTGAGACAGTTAAGATTTGTTATTCATTGCGGGTGTAGTTCAATGGTAGAATCCCAGCCTTCCAAGCTGGTCGTGTGGGTTCGATTCCCATCACCCGCTCCATGCACCATCGGGTGCAATTTTTTTGTATGCGCCTTTAGCTCAGTTGGATAGAGCAACTGCCTTCTAAGCAGTAGGCCACTGGTTCGAGTCCAGTAAGGCGTGCCAGCAGTGTTATACATTAAATACTGATACGGTGGGTGTAGCGTAGTTGGTTAACGCGTCAGATTGTGGTCCTGAAGATCGTGGGTTCGAATCCCATCACCCACCCCAGGATAAGGTAGTAAAAAAGATTTTTAGCGAGAAAGCCCCGATTTTTCGGGGCTTTCTTGCGTTAAAAAATCAATAAAAATGAATAGTTTTTTATAGATACATTTTGCTGAATTTGCGGAACTGTAAGGACTCGAACTATCACCAACCAAATATTTAAAAAAATCAGGCACATAGAAGTAAAATAATCTGTGTGTCTTTTTGTATTGTTGGGTGATTTTTGCTAAGTGTACTAAAAAAGTATATACGCATATTTTTATTATTCCGCTTGATTTAATATGCTAAAATAAGTATAATTAAAAATAGTATAGAAACAATCTTATTGGAAATGAGATGACATACGGCATGAATAATATTCATCTTGAAACATTTATACGCATTGTAGAGGCGGGAAGCTTTAATAAAGCAGCAGAGGAGCTGTATATTACCTCAACTGCTGTTATAAAGCAAATTAACCTTCTGGAAAATGACGTAGGTGTGCAGCTCTTTGAACGGACGCATCGGGGACTTAAATTAACAAAAGCAGGGGAATCACTCTATAAAGATGCGAAATATATCATTACATACTGTAATGAAGCTGTGCGTCGTGCAAGAAGTGCTATGATGGAGAAAAATTCAGTTATTCGCATTGGTACGTCTCCTATTACTCCTGCTCAGATATTGACTGATTTGTGGCCAAAAATTCACGAGCATTGTTCAGATATCAGTTTTCAGCTTGTTCCTTTTGAAAACACTCCGGAAAACGCAAAAGAAATACTCAAAAATCTTGGTCGGAATATTGACGTCGTTACAGGTATTTTCGATGATACTATGCTTGAAGTAAGACAATGTGCAGGTCTTGAGATCACAAGAGAGCCGCTGTGCTGTGCAGTATCAATATACCACCCGTTGGCTGGTAAAGATAAGCTGACTGTGCAAGATTTATACGGTGAGAATTTATTGCTGATGCATCGTGGGTGGAGTCATTATGTAGATAAGCTTAGAGATGAATTGACGGAAAATCATCGAGAGATAAATATTGTAGATTTTGATTTTTACGATATTAGTATTTTCAATCGCTGCGAACAGGAAAAAGACGTTTTGTTAGTTATAAAAAGCTGGGATTGCGTGCATCCGATGATGAAAGTTATACCTGTTGAGTGGGAGCATAACATACCGTTTGGTGTGCTGTATTCAAAAACGCCTTCGCCGACAGTAGAGCGATTTCTTATGGCAGTAAAAACTGTAATTGAACAGAAGCAGTTATAACCTATGGTTTAAACTGATGAACTAATAGAGACTTCTTATGAAGTCTCTATTAGTTTATAATATAAAGTATAAACAAAATATAATAAATTTAAGACTTAGGAGGAAAATTAAAATGGAGTATACTTTATTAAACAATGGTGTTAAAATGCCGATGGAGGGTTTCGGAGTTTTTCAGGTGCCTGATCCAAAGCAGTGTGAGCAGGCGGTTTTGGACGCTTTGTCTGTGGGATATCGTCTTATTGATACTGCCGCTGCATATATGAATGAAGAAGCTGTGGGTTCGGCTATTAAAAAGAGTGGCGTTCTGCGTGAAGATCTGTTCATCACGACAAAGCTATGGGTTCAGGATACAAGTTATGACGGAGCGAAAAAAGCCTTTGAGGCTTCGCTTAGCAAGCTGGGTCTTGAATACTTAGACCTTTATTTGATTCATCAGCCTATGGGTGACTATATTGGTGCATACCGTGCTATGGAGGAGCTTTATAAGGAAGGACGTATTCGTGCTATCGGTGTATGTAACTGTTATCCTCATGTACTTGCAGATATTTGTGAGACGGTCGAGGTCTCACCTGCTGTAAATCAGATTGAGCTGCATCCATTTTTTCAACAGGCAGACGCACTGGCTCTGATGAAGGAATACGAGGTACAGCCTGAGGCGTGGGGACCTTTTGCTGAGGGAAAGCATGGTATTTTTACAAATCCTATACTTACCCAAATTGGTGAGAAATACTCAAAAAGTGCCGCACAGGTAGTTTTACGCTGGAATGTGCAGCGTGGCGTAGTAGTTATTCCGAAATCTGTTCACAGAAGCCGTATGGAGCAGAATTTTGATATATGGGATTTTAAGCTGACTGATGAGGAGATGAAGTCAATTGCTTCGCTTGATCTCGGTCACAGCGAAATTGTCAACCACTATGATCCTGCCTTTGTTAGAATGCTTCATAATATGAAGATTCACGAATGATATAATATTCAAGGAGGAATTTATTATGGCAAAAAATCTGATTATCTACTACTCACGCAAGGGTGAGAACTATTGGAACGGAAGTATCAAAAACATTGAAAAGGGCAATACCGAGATAGTTGCAGAGTTTATCCAAAAAGCAGTCGGAGGCGATTTGTTTAAGGTTGATACCGTTAAACCTTATTCGACTGATTATATGACCTGTACTCGTGAGGCACAGGATGAGTTACACTCAAATGCACGCCCTGAATTAAAACAGTATCTTGATGATATTTCGGATTACGACAATATTTTTGTTGCAGGTCCTTGCTGGTGGGGAACTTACCCAATGGCAGTTTTCTCACAGCTTGAACGGCTTGATTTCACAGGCAAAAAAGTTATGGCAGTTATGACCCACGAAGGCAGCGGACTTGGTTCTTGTGAGCGTGATTTGAAAAAGCTGTGTTCAGGTGCAGCTTTCGGTAAAGGTCTTGCTGTTCACGGTGCTGACGCTGAGAAGTCGGAAAGCACTGTTGCTGAGTGGGCTAAGAAAGCAGTATAAGGGGAAAATGAGTAAAGATGTAGTTATTTTAACCGATGCAGGGTAGATAAGTTAAAGTAGAGGAGGATTGATTGTAATGCAGTTTGGTTTAAGTGAAAAAAAGTTTTATCGTATATTATCAATAGCTTTAGCATTTGTTATGCTGTTTGCACTTATAAATGTGAATAGTATACCTGCACAGGCAAAGGACAATAAAAAAATTGTAATATTATATTTTAGTGCAACGGGAACGACAAAGGCAGTAGCTAAGAAGATAAAAAAGAATACAAATGGAAAGCTGATTGAGATCAAAGCTGCTGACGCATATACTTCTGCTGATATTGATTGGACAGACGACAACAGCCGTGTGACCAAAGAGCATAATAGTGCGTCATCTCCTGCAAAAAGCAGTGTAAGACCAAAGATAAAAAATCTCAGTGCAATTAAAAAGGCAGTCAAAAAAGCAGATGTTGTTTATATCGGATATCCGATATGGTGGGGAGAAGCGCCTCATATTGTATATAATCTTGTTGAGAATATCAGTTTAAAAAAGAAAACGGTTGTTCCGTTTTGTACATCTATGAGCAGCGGACTGGGAAACAGTGCAAAAAATCTTAAGAAAAATGCTATCGTTTCTAAGAAAACAAAATGGCTTAAGGGTCGGAATTTTTACGATATACCGTCTCAAAAGAAAATAAATAAATGGATCAAGGCTTTAAAAGTTAAAAAATCTTAGTAGTATGCAGTGGCTTTAACTTTCTTTTTATTTGGAGGTTTAGTATGAACGATTTCACATATCAATATCCCGTTAAAGTATATTTCGGAGAGAAAGCTGTACAAAAAAATCTATCCTCAGAGCTTGCCAAAGTCGGACAAAATGTAATGCTTGCATACGGCGGCGGTTCAATAAAGAAAAACGGCATTTATGAAGAACTGATTGAAATTCTTAATAATGCAGGAAAAAACGTTACAGAGTTAAGCGAAATTATGTCTAATCCAACCTATGCTAAGGTGCAGGAAGGTGCAAGTCTGGCAAGGGAAAACAGCATAGATTTTATTCTTGCAGTAGGTGGCGGAAGTGTTATAGACTGCTGCAAAATCGTTTCTGCACAGGCAAATCTGGATAAAGATATATGGGAGATGGAATACACCGAGCATAAAAATCCGACAGAATTTATCCCAATGGGGGCTGTTGTAACGGCGTTTGGAACAGGTGCTGAGATGAATAACGGAGCGGTTATTACTAACGAGGAAAAAATGCAGAAATCTGCACTTTGGGGTGCGTTCTATGACTTTGCAATTCTCGAACCGGCATACACTATGACTATGCCGATAAAACAGGTTGTTTCAGGCTCGTTCGACGCTCTTTCTCATTGTATGGAAACCTATATGGGCTCGCCGAGAGAGGTTAATCTATCAGACGAGATAAACGAGGCTTGTCAACGTAATATCATACGCAATTTGCGAGCTACTCTGAAAAATCCGCAGGATATTACCGCAAGAAGTGAGCTTATCTGGGCAGCGGCAATGGGCGAAAACGGTATTTTGAAAATCGGAAAGGTAACAGATTTTCAGGCACATATGCTTGAGCATCAATTGGGTGCTTATACTGATTGTAATCATGGGCAGGGTCTTGCGGTTATTCACCCGACCCTCTACCGTCATATGCTGCCTGAGGCGGCTCCGCAGTTTGCAAGACTTGCGGTAAATGTGTGGGATATTTCTCCTTATGGTAAATCAGACGAACAGCTTGCAAATGAATTTATTGACGCACTTTCAGCGTTAATAAAAGAGGTCGGACTTCCGACAACATTTACTGATATGGGCATACCTGATGATACTGACTTCAAAGCGATTGCCGACAGCACCGTTAAAACGGCTGGCTGCTGCAAGAAATTTACCAGTGGAGAGCTATTGGAAGTTCTCGGTGAATGTAAATAAACAGATTATTATAATTTTTTAATATATATAGTAAGTTCAGTTATAACTTTTAGTATGAACTGATGAACTAATAGAGACTTCTTAAGAGGTCTTTATTTTTTTATAATATAAGTGTATAAATAAATTTTAGGCTATAAAAATTGAAAGGAGTAATTTCTATGATGTTGCGTAAAAAGCTTACAATACTTCTTCTGATAGTGGCATTGATATGTCCTATGGTCTTCAGTGCTGGAAGCGTGCAGGCAGCAAGTAAAGTGAGACTGAATAAGACTAAGATCACCTTAGTTGTAGGGCAAAAAAAGAAACTAAAGGTAAAAGGCACTAAAAAGAAAGTAAAGTGGTCATCAAGCAAGAAGTCTGTAGTATCAGTATCTAAAAAGGGAGTAATTAAAGCTAAGAAAAAAGGAAAGGCAGTTATTACCGCTCGTGTTGGAAAAAAGAAATTAAAGTGCAAGGTTACAGTTAAGAAGAAAAAATCAGCTTTGTCTACTACGCTGGCAACCACGAGATTTCCAACTTCTATAAAAACAACTGCCGGCATAACTTCCAGCATGACAAAGAGCACAACTACCATCCAACCAACTACACAGCCTACTACGACTTCTACATCATCAGGAGATGTGGATAATAACACGGATTCTATTGTGTATATGACAACTGATATTTCATCTGACGGTTTAATGGCAGCATATAAGGCTTTAGGCGTAGAATTGACAGGGAACAATATTGCTGTAAAGCTATCCACAGGAGAACCGCCTGCAAGCAATTATCTTGACCCGAATCTGATAAAAGATCTTGTTCAGCATGTTGATGGTACTATTGTCGAGTGCAACACGGCTTACGGAGGTTCACGTTCTGAAACGGCTATGCACTATCAGGTGGCTAAGGATCACGGATTTACCGATATTGCAAAGGTTGTAATAATGGACGAAGACGGTTCAATGAAAATTCCGGTAAACGGCGGAAATAGGCTTTCCGAAAACTATGTAGGCAAGCATTTCGCAGATTTTGACGGGTTCTTGGTTCTTTCACACTTCAAGGGTCATGCAATGGCAGGCTTTGGAGGAGCGATAAAGAATATTTCAATAGGTATAGGTTCTAAAGAAGGAAAATGTCTGATACACACAGCAGGACAAAGTCATACCAGCCCTTGGGGAGGTAATCAGGATGCATTTTTGGAATCAATGGCTGATGCAGGAAAATCAGTAGTGGATGCTTTAAACGGCAACATACTGTATGTCAATGTTATGAATAGGCTTTCTATTGACTGTGATTGTGACGGTAATCCGTCGGAGCCGGATATCCACGATATTGGAATACTTGCATCAACAGACCCTGTTGCACTCGACCAGGCGTGTGTAGACCTAATCTACAAGGCAGAGGGCAATGCTTCTTTTGTGCGCAGAATGGAAGGACAAAATGCACAACACGTTTTGGAGGCAGGTGAGAAAATAGGTCTTGGCAGCAGAAGTTATAAGCTTGTTTCAATAGATAATTAGAGTTAGAGGGAGTGATTTGTATGGAGATATTAGAAGTTTTACAGCGTGAATTTGTTTATCTGCG
Source organism: uncultured Clostridia bacterium (assembly GCA_947584375.1). Taxonomy (GTDB): domain Bacteria; phylum Bacillota; class Clostridia; order Oscillospirales; family Ruminococcaceae; genus UMGS1601. Next base: position 19,451 of record CANPWL010000004.1, read on the forward strand.
TTACTATTTTGTGCTTCAGCTTAGTCAGATTGCTCCTTATTATGTGCTGGGTATTGTACTTGGCAGCGTAATTTCGGTATTTGTCAAGAATCGTATACACGGCTTGTTCCGTGCATTAGGAAACAAAAAACTAGGTGTGCTTGGAGTAATTCCTGCAAGTATTCTAGGTATTGCCTCGCCTCTATGTATGTACGGCACAATACCTCTGGCGGCATCGTTCTCAAGAAGCGGTATACGCGATGATTGGCTGGCAGCGTTTATGATGAGTTCTATTTTGCTCAATCCTCAGCTTATTCTGTATAGCACTGCTTTGGGCAGTGTAGCTCTGACAGTCAGACTGGTATCCTGCTTTGTATGCGGAGTTGTTGCAGGACTTTTGATTAGATTATTTTATAGAAATAAGAGCTTCTTTAACTTCACTGGCTTTGATGAGCCGCATAATCACGACACAGACCCGAACCTATTTCTAAGACTGCTTAAAAATATCGGCAGAAATATCAAGGCAACTGCTCTATGGTTTCTGATCGGAGTATTGCTTTCGGCGCTATTTCAGCGGTATGTACCGGCATATTCGTTTGCTAAGCTTTTTGGGGAAGGAAACGAGGGATTTGGTGTGTTAATGGCGGCGACTATCGGTGTACCGCTATACGCTTGCGGCGGAGGAACTATTCCGCTTTTAAGGGAGTGGCTCTACTCAGGTATGAGTATGGGCAGTGCCGCAGCATTTATGCTGACTGGTCCGTCTACTAAAATAACCAATCTAGGTGCGCTTAAAATCGTACTCGGTGTAAAGCGGTTTTTGCTTTATTTAGCTTTTGTTATCGTATTTTCACTATTAACTGGATTTATTGTTAATATTGTGATATAAATTAATAAGGAGGATTTTATTATGTCTAATACAACAATTATAAGAACAATAGAAAAACCCCGTCTGTCGGTTAAAGTACAGACAATAGCAACTATTTTAGCTATCGCTGGAGCGGTTGCTGTTCCGCAGTTGTTTCACTTGCTTGGTGCAGTTTCTGGGCTTGGAACGGCTCTTGGCGAAACATTCTTGCCAATGCATCTTCCGATTATTTTAGTCGGTCTTCTGGCAGGTCCGTATGCCGGAGCAATTTCAGGACTGCTCGGACCTCTTATGAGTTTTGCACTTTCCGGTATGCCAAGTGCTGCAATGCTTCCGTTTATGATGATTGAACTATGTGTATACGGTCTTTCGGCAGGATTGCTCCGCAATGTAAAGATACCAACAATCGGAAAGGTTTTAGCTGTACAGGTTACAGGTTGTGCGATACGTGCGGCAGCTATTTTGATAGCAGTTTATGCTTTTGGTAATGACAGTATAAAGGTATCTGCTATTTGGAATAGTATTAGCGCAGGTATTTTTGGTCTGGTACTCCAATGGGCACTTTTACCATTAATAATTTACCGTGTGGAAAATATTAAAAATAAAAATACAGGTGATTAATATGAAAAAAGTAATTGCATTATTTACAAGTTTATTTATTGTTGTATCTTTTACTGCGTGCAGTCAGAATACTAATGATAGTTCGTCAGATACTTCATCTGAAACAAGTACAAGTAAAGAATCACAAACAGAAAATACAACCAATGAAGTAGCCGCTGAAAATTCAGAAACAGTAGGCAGTAAAGCCTTAGTAGTATATTTTTCGGCAACGGGAAATACTAAGTCTGTTGCAGGTTATATCGCTGACGCAACTAACGCTGATACATTTGAATTGATACCTAAAGAACCATATAGCGATGATGATCTGGATTGGACAAATGAGGAAAGCCGTGTATCACGTGAGCATGACAATACCGATTTGAGAAATGTAGAGCTTACTTCAACTACTGTTGAGAATTGGGAAGACTACAAAACTGTATTTATAGGCTATCCCATCTGGTGGGGAATCGCCGCATGGCCGGTAAATGGATTTATTACTGCAAACGATTTTACCGGAAAAACTGTGATACCGTTTTGTACTTCGTCCAGTTCCGGAATTGGTGAAAGCGGAGAGCTTTTAGCAAAGGAAGCCGGAACAGGTAACTGGCTGGAGGGTGAAAGATTCCAGTCGGGAGCATCAGAAGACGATGTTAAGGACTGGGTAGAAGGTCTTGATTTATAAAGGAAATTGTCTGCTATGAACTAATAAACTAATTGAGACTTCTCACAAAGCTTAAATCAGGATAAAATAATGATAACAACAATCTCAAGGAGGAAATTATTATGGAATTCACTACATTAAACAATGAAATAAAAATGCCAATGGCAGGTATAGGTGTATTTATGATGTCACCATCTGAGGCTGAAGCGTCAGTTGGAAGCGCACTTAAGTGCGGAGTAAGACTTATTGATACGGCAAATGGCTATATGAATGAAAGCGGAACGGGTCGAGGTATCAAAAAGAGCGGAGTACCTCGTGAAGAAATCTTTTTAGTGACCAAGCTATGGCCTACAGTATACGAAAAGGAAACATCGGTAGATGAGACTTTAGCAAGACTGGGAACTGATTATATTGATCTTTTATTTCTGCATCAGCCTACCGATAATTGGAGAGACGGTTATAAGAATATCGAGAAAGCAGTTAAGGAAGGTAAAGTCAAGGCAATAGGTTTGTCGAATTTTCCTGATGAGCTTTTGAAAGAGGCAATTGATACTATGGAGATAAAACCTCAGGTAGTACAGGTAGAGGCACATCCATATTACCCACAAACGGAGCTAAATAAGATACTTAAAAAAGATGATATTAAGCTTATGGCATGGTATCCTCTCGGACATGGTGATAAGAGTTTGATTGAGCAGCCGATATTCGGAGAGCTTGCAAAGAAGTATGGAAAAACTAATGCTCAGATTATCCTGAGATGGCATATTCAAAGTGGAAATATAATTATTCCGGGTTCAAAAAATCCTGATCATATCAGAGACAACTTTGATATTTTCGACTTCTCTCTAACTGATGAGGATATGTCAGAAATCGCTAAGGTAGACAAGGGTGTAAGATATTACACGGCAACTCCTGAGATAATTGCATCATACGCAAAGATGGAACTTCAGCCAGACCTATAATAAGGATTTGAATTTATGAGTTACCTGATATGGGTAAATAAAACTTATAAGCCTAACGCCATCTGAACCCATAAGTCCAAATGGCATTAATTTAAGTTTTCGGTTTTCAAAATATGATTATTATAACAGAAAAGAAAAACTGCTTAATATAAAATTGACTTTTTTCTGAAAGTGCTAGTTCAAGTCCATATCGGAAAAATCTTTTTTGCTACCTCCTTCCAGCAACGGTGACGTTGCATCCGATCCGCGCATTCGTAAGTGCGTGGATTTTTGTATTTATGCTCGCGTTAGTAGTGCATATTTTTGAAAAAGTATTTCCAGCAGGTGTGACCCCTGCACGCATTGCCGACTTTGGCTAGTTTGCCGAAGTCGGTTAATTTTATGCAACGGTGGGTTAACACTTAGAAAAAAGCAGCATTGCCGCCGGAGTCTGTTCGCGTTTCACATTTTGTGGAACGTGGATTTTTTATATCTCGCAAGCAGGATATCCATTTGGTTCACGCTGGTCTTGATTTCTTTATGATAGTTATGTTATAATAAATTAATTAGCATAATAAAAAACTCTAAAATAAGGAGTATGAACAATATGACATATAACTTTTCAGAAAAGGTATCTCATCTTCAGGCATCGGCAATTCGTGAGATATTGAAGTTTACTTCAGACCCGGAGGTTATTTCATTTGCGGCAGGAAATCCTGCTCCTGAGGCTTTTCCTGTGGATGATGTAAAGAGGATTTCAAAGGATATTTTTAATAAAGACCCAATACTGGCTCTTCAGTATTCGGTAACGGAGGGCTATATGCCGCTCAGAAATGTTCTTAAGGAGAGAATGAAAGCACAGGGGAATTTTGATCCTGATAAAGATGAGCTTATTATTACTTCGGGAGCACAGCAGTCTAACGAACTTGCGGCAAAGGTTCTATGTGACGAGGGTGATACAATTATTTGCGAAGCACCGTCTTTTATAGGTTCTCTTAATGCGTTTAAGTCATATAATGTTAATCTTGTAGGCGTTGAACTGGAAAACGACGGAATAAATTTAGATAAACTTGAAGCTGCTATTAAGTCAAACAAGAACACAAGGCTTATTTATCTTATTCCTAATTTTCAAAATCCTACGGGGCTTACCATGTCGCTTGAAAAGAGAAAGCGTGTTTATGAGATGGCAAAGAAATATGATATTTTCATTCTGGAAGATAATCCGTATGGTGATATTCGTTTTGCCGGAGAGGATATTCAAAGTATAAAGAGTATGGATACAGACGGTAGGGTTATATATTCGGGAACTTTTTCAAAGGTTCTTGCACCGGGTATTCGTGTGGGATACTGTTCAGCACCTAAAGAGATTGTTTCAAAAATTATCGTGTGCAAGCAGGTATCAGATGTTCATACAAATATATGGGCACAGGTTCTGGCAGAGAGGTTTTTAACTACATGCGATATGGAAAAGCATCTTGTAAAAATCAGAAAAATTTATAAGCATAAATGTGAGCTTATGCTAAGCGAGATTGAAAAGAACTTCTCAGGCAAGATTAGGTGTACAAAGCCGGAAGGCGGACTGTTTATATGGTGTACTCTGCCTGATGACTGCGATATGATGGGATTTTGCAAAAGGGCGGTTGCCGAGTTTAAGGTAGCTGTTGTTCCCGGAACGGCATTTACTATTAACGAAACTGACAAAACAACATCATTTAGGCTGAATTTTTCAACGCCAACGGACGAGCAGATCATCAAGGGCTGCGAACTTATAGGAAAGCTTTCACGAGAAATGTTCAATTAAATTAAAGAAATCAAAAGCAAGAGCATATAACTATTGCCAAATACTTATAAATACAAATCTATATAACATTAAAGGAGATTAATTATGCCTGAATTCGACAAAGAAAAAAAGATTATTTTCAGCGGAATACAGCCAACGGGAGTATTCACACTTGGAAACTATTTAGGAGCAGTCCGCAACTGGGGAACACTTCAGGACGAATATAACTGCATATATTCAATAGTTGATTTGCATGCTATCACAGTAAAGCAGGACCCTGCCAAGCTTAGACAAAACTCATTGCAGGCATATGCACTGTTGCTTGCCTGCGGAATTGATCCGAAGAAGTCGATAGCTTTTTTTCAAAGTCATAACAAATGTCATGCTGAGCTTAATTGGATTTTAGCTTGTTCGACGCAATTCGGTGAGCTTTCTAGAATGACGCAATTTAAGGATAAGTCAAAAAAACACGCAGACGACGTTAACGCAGGATTGTTTACATATCCTGTATTAATGGCTGCGGATATTTTGGCTTATAATGCGGATTTAGTCCCCATTGGTGCTGATCAGAAGCAGCATTTAGAACTTGCGAGAAATGTTGCAGGAAGATTCAATCAAAAGTACGGTGAGTTTTTCAAACTGCCTGAGCCTTATATACCACCTGTGGGAGCTAGTGTGAAATCTCTTGCAGATCCTACTAAGAAGATGTCAAAATCAGACGAAAATCAGAATGCGACTGTTTACATTCTAGATGATAAGGACACAATTATAAGAAAGTTCAAAAGAGCGGTTACAGACAGTGAAACTGAAATTTGCTATCGTGAGGGCAAGTACGGTATAAACAATCTTATGTCAATTTACTCTTGCGTTACTGGTAAGACCTATGATGAGATCGAGAGTGAGTTTGCATCAAAGGGTTATGGTGATTTTAAATTAGCGGTAGGCGAGGCGGTAGCTGATTACTTAAAGCCGGTAAGAGATGATTTTGCAAGACTCATTGCTGATAGGGCTTATTTGAAGGAATGTTACACAAGCGGAGCAGAAGACGCAATGAGAATAACCAACAGGATTCTTTCAAAGGTATATCATAAAGTAGGATTTGTTGATGCAAGATAAATGTATTTATAATTTCAGGTGTAAATGATGAAGTTAAACGCATTTTTCAAAGATGTAGTACGTGAAATATTTCATACGGTCGGACGATTTGTTTCTATTTTTTTGATAGTGGCAATAGGATGTGGTTTTTTTGCAGGGATAAAAGCCACTATGCCTTATATGAAAAATACAGCATCAGATTATTTTAAGAAAAATAACCTTATGGATATAAGGTTACAGTCAACTTTAGGAATAAAGTCTTCTGATGTTCAGGCTCTGTCAAAACTTGACTTTGTAAAAGGGGTAATGCCTTCCTATTCAAAGGACGTTTTTTACAACTATAATGATGAGAATATAGTTTTAAAGGCCATGTCTTATACTGACAGATATAAGGGAAAGGACGCATTAAACAAGCTTGTTGTGCTTAATGGAAGACTTCCTAAAAAGTCGGGTGAATGTGTTGTTGAGAAAAAGGTCAGTTCACCTGAAACATTTAAAATAGGAGAAAGCATAAAACTTTCTGCTACGGCAGAAAACACCGATATAAAAGAATCACTTGTGAATGATACATATAAAATTGTAGGCATTGTTGTCAGCCCTCTGTATATAGGGTATCAAAGGGATAATACCAATGCGGGCAACGGAAAGATAATCAGCAATATTTTTCTTTTAGAAGAGGACTTTATTGACGATTATTACAGCGAACTGTATATAAGCGTAGAAGGTCTTGATAAGTACGAACCATTTTCTGATAAATATAAGGATAAGGTTGATATATATTCCAAATTCGCAGCGTCAGCTTTAGAAGAAAGCGTATCTGACAGATTTGAAGATTATAAAGCCGAAGTAAAGGAAGATATAGAAAAAGCAAATTCAGATATTGAAGATTTTCAGAATATTATAAACAGCGACAATCAGTCTTTAAAGGTAATAAAGACTGAACTTAATAAAAATATAAGTGCGTTGCAAAAACAAATAAGTAAGGTGAAAAGCGATGCCGGGCGTGTTCTTTTGCAAGCAGAGATCATTCAAAGTAAGGACAGCCTGAGACAGATAACAAGGCTTATAAATGCAAGAGAACATGGAGATCACTCGGTTGATAAAGAGTATAAGCAGAAGATCAATGAAAGTAAGACACATTTAAAGGAGAGCAAAAAAAGCCTTTCTGAAATATCACATCCTAAGATATATACGTCTTCAAGATTTGACAGCGACGATTATTCTTCGTTTGAGAGCGACAGCGAGAAAATTAATTTGATTGCAAAGGTTTTTCCTGTTTTTTTTATTATTGTAACAGCACTTGTTTGTCTTACAACAATGACAAGAATGGTTGAGGAAAACCGTATGCAGATCGGAACATATAAAGCACTTGGGTATTCTTCATTTAAAATTGCACTTAAATATCTGTTCTATGCTGCTGTTCCTACGATATTAGGAAGTGTTACTGGAGTGACTATTGGGCTTCAGGTTTTCCCGAAAATAATATATAACAGCTATAAAGTATTATATAATATACCAAAATTAAATACTCCGTTTCTGCCGTGGTACTGTATTGGATGTACCGCTGCGGCACTTATTTGCGTTCTGATTACGGTGGTTTATGCAATTAGAAGGGAGCTTAAAGCAGTTCCAAGCGAACTTATGAGACCTAAATCTCCGCCAGCGGGAAAAAGAGTTTTTTTAGAGAATATTAGTTTTCTTTGGAAACGTTTTGGCTTTTTAACAAAGGTAACGTTTAGAAACCTATTAAGATACAAAAAGCGCTTTTTTATGACTGTTGTGGGAATTGCAGGCTGTACAGCCCTTATAGTAACAGCATTCGGGCTTAAACATTCAATAAGTACTATAATAGACAGGCAGTTTAACAATGTATTCAATTATGACGCCGCTGTTATGGTAAATACAAATAGAATTAAAAGTGTTTCACAGGCTGATAATGAGTTGAAAAGTATAAACGGTGTAAGTGACAGTATTCCGCTTTGTATTAATAGTTATACTGCAAGTGTTAAGGATAGTTCGCCTAACGGTGTTACTGTTATTGCAACGGACGCTCCTGATAGGATAACTCAGTTTATATCACTGCAAAACAGAAAAAGCGGTAAGAGATTAAGTATAGAAAATGACGGGGTCATTGTTACGGAAAAGCTTTGTACGCTTCTTGATTTAAGTGTGGGAGATACTCTAAGTCTTAATGATGAGGACGGAAACACTTACAAAATGAAGATAAGCGGAATTACCGAAAACTATGCGTCTCATTATGTTTATATGTCCAGTGCACTTTTTGAAAAAGTATTCGGCAGGCAGGCTATATTTAACTCATTTTATATTCATAAGTCAGATAATTGTTCCGAAAATGATATAGCAAAGAAAATTGTAGCAAATGATAGCTTTCTTGGCGTATCATATATTTCAGAATTAGGCGAAAGCTTTTCAAACACGCTTGACAGTTTGAACTCCATAGTTATTTTGCTTATTGTATGTGCGGGAGTGCTTGCAATAGTAGTACTTTATAATTTGTCTAATATAAATATAACCGAGCGAAAAAGAGAAATTGCAACTATTAAGGTATTGGGATTTTACAACGGAGAAGTTCTGGCTTATATTATACGTGAAAATTTTCTTTCAACTTTAATCGGAATTATATTTGGTCTGATTTTGGGAGTATTTTTGCATCATTTTGTTGTTATAACCTCAGAGGTTGACATTGTTATGTTTAATAGAAATTTGGTATGGTGGGCATATGTTTTTGCATTTTTGCTGACTGTAATATTCTCGGTTGCTGTAAATTTTGTTTTGTATTTTAAGTTAAAGAAAATTGAAATGGTAGAGTCGCTTAAATCGGTGGAATAATTATTATATTGGAGTGAAGGAGATTTTATTGAAAAACAAAAGGTGAGATTTTTTTTGAAAGGTTTTTCGCTGTTCCTTCCTGGTATTTTATTGGGAGTACTGGCAGCTCCGGTGAAGAGCGGTATTAGACTCGGAGCAATAACAATATTGAATCTTATGACGATATAGACAAATTTGAATGCTAAATGACTTAATTTTAAATTAGAAAGGAAAAAGATAAAATGAAACTTGGTATGGTAGGACTACCGAACGTGGGAAAGAGTACGCTTTTTAACGCACTTACAAATGCAGGAGCAGAATCTGCTAACTATCCGTTTTGTACTATTGAGCCAAATGTTGGAATAGTATCTGTTCCGGACGAGCGTCTTGATAAATTAAAGGAGATGTATAACCCTGTTAAATTCACACCTGCAACGCTTGAGTTCGTTGATATTGCAGGACTTGTGAAGGGAGCTTCAAAAGGTGAAGGACTGGGCAACAAGTTCCTGTCAAATATCAGGGAGGTTGACGCAATTGTACATGTTGTAAGGTGTTTCGAGGATGAGAACATCATACACGTTGACGGAAGTATAAATCCAAGACGTGATATTGAAACTATTGATTTGGAGCTTATCTTTTCAGATGTTGAGATGATAGAACGGCGTATTGACAGGACAAAAAAGGCAATGAAGGGTGATAAATCACTAGCAGCAGTGGTTGACTTCTTAGAAAGGCTGAAAGCTCATTTAGAGAACGGAATGCCTGCAAGGAGCTTTGAGATGAACGAAAATGAGACAGAATGGATAAAGGAAACTCCGCTTTTATCCGGAAAGCCTGTTATCTATGCCGCTAATCTCTCTGAGAATGATTTTACAAACAATATAGAAACAAATGAAAACTACAAAACAGTGTGTCAGCACGCAAAAGAAGAGGGAAGTGCTGTATTACCTATCTGTGCTCAGATAGAGGCGGAGATTGCCGATATGAACGATGAGGATAAGCAGATGTTTTTGTCAGAGCTTGGTCTTGAAATATCTGGTCTGGGAAGAATAATAAAAGAGGGATATTCGCTTCTTGGGCTTATATCTTTCTTAACAGCAGGAGAACCGGAGGTCCGTGCTTGGACGATAAAGAAAGGTACTAAGGCTCCTCAGGCGGCAGGAAAAATTCATACTGACTTTGAAAAGGGATTTATACGTGCCGAGGTGGTTTCGTTTGATGATTTAATGGCTTGCGGTACTATGGCTCACGTCAAGGAAAAAGGTCTTATGAGGCTTGAAGGAAAGGATTATATTATGCAGGACGGGGATATAGTTCTGTTCAGATTTAATGTGTAATCATGATTGAAGGAATTTTTATGAGTTTTGTAAAATTTGAAAAGGTATACAAACGCTACCATATGGGTGAGGTCGTTATAACTGCTTCTGACGGTGTTAGCTTTGAGATTGAAAAGGGTGAGTTTGCGGTTATCGTAGGCGCGTCTGGAGCAGGAAAAACAACAGTGCTTAATATGCTGGGCGGAATGGACACTTGTGATGAGGGTAAGATTACAGTTGATGGTAAAAACATAGCGGAATTTACTAAAAAACAGCTTGTTACATACAGACGGTATGATGTAGGCTTTGTTTTTCAGTTTTATAATCTTATCAACAATCTCACCGCTCTTGAAAATGTAGAACTTGCGTCTCAGATTTGCAAGGAAGCAGAGTCTGCTGATAAAGCGCTGAATGACGTTGGCTTGGCTGATAGAATTAATAATTTTCCGGCACAGCTTTCAGGCGGAGAACAGCAGAGGGTGTCTATTGCTCGTGCATTAGCTAAAAATCCAAAGCTTTTGCTCTGTGACGAGCCCACAGGAGCATTAGATTATAACACAGGAAAACAGATTTTAAAGCTGCTGCAGAACACTTGCAGAGAGCGTGGAATGACAGTTGTAGTTATTACACACAATCAGGCTATTACACCAATGGCAAATAGAATAATCAGGATAAAAAATTCAAGGGTGGAAAGCGTTATTATTAATGATAAACCGACTGATGTTGAAACTATTGAGTGGTAAGCGCGAATTTTTTTAAAAAACGCTTGACAAAGGCAGAAAATAAGTATATAATGTAGTAGTTGACTTTAAAGCGTTAAAGCTTTAAATCATAAAACCATAATCAATATTTAAAAACCTTAAAAATCTGAAAGGAGGAAGCTCCAAATCAGGAGCAAAATAATTATGAGCGAAGCTAAAAAAGGCAATTTAATTTCTGTTAGAGATGATTTAAAGGTTGTTGACGCAACTGTAAGAGATGGCGGACTTGTGAACAATTTTCGTTTTACAGACGAGTTTGTAAAGGATTTATATGAAACAAATATAGCCGCAGGCGTTGATTATATGGAGTTTGGTTATAAGGCTTCTAAGAAAATTTTTTCTGAGGAGGATTTCGGCAAGTGGAAGTTTTGTGACGAGGAGTCTATAAGGGGAATTGTCGGAGAAAATGACAGCGACTTAAAAATTTCTGTTATGGCTGATGTCGGAAGAACGGATATGGATACCATTTTGCCTAAGAACGAGAGCGTAATTGACATTGTGCGGACGGCTACATATGTATACCAGATACCGTCATGTATTGAGATGGTAGAGGAGTTTCACAAGAAAGGTTATGAAACTTCTGCTAATATTATGGCTGTATCAACAGCAAGTGACGGGGATCTAGATCAGGCTTTGGAATTACTCGGAAACAGCAGCGTTGATATAATTTACCTTGTTGACAGCTACGGTGCTTTGTATCCGGAGGATATAAGGAGATTGACAGCCAAATATTTAGAGTTAGGCGAGAAGTATAACAAGAAGATAGGAATTCACGCCCATGATAATCAGCAGCTTGCTTTTGCAAACACAATTGAGTCAATGATAATGGGAACAAGCTATCTTGACGGTACTGTAAGATCATTGGGCAGGGGAGCGGGAAATTGTGCTCTTGAAACTCTTCTTGGATTTTTAAAGAACCCGAAGTACGATTTAGTTCCGCTTCTCAACTTTATTGAAAAGCATATGGTTAAGCTTCACAATGACGGTTTGGTATGGGGATATGATGTTCCGTATCTGCTTACAGGAAGATTTAATTGTCACCCTAGAACGGCAATTGCGTTTATGAAAGAGAAAAGGACTGATTATGCTAAATTTTTTCAGGAAACTTACGACCAAGATAATTAATAGAGAATAAAAAGTGTATAATAAAAAATTCACGCTTCAAAGTTGAAACGTGAATTTTTTATATAAGGTAAAATATGAATTTTATCAATTTATTAAAATGTGTCAGCACCATCTGAGGTTTGACTGCTATTGGCGTAGATAAACACCGTTCTCTTCAATGTAATCCTCCATATCGTCCTTGTAGTGGAGAGCAAGAGGATCGTTGTCAATAGCCTCTAAAGCACGCTTGCCTATATCTGTTCTGATATGAACATTTTCCCATTTGATTTTAGAAACTGCGTTATATGACTTGTCAAGTGCACCCTGAAGAGTAAGAGCATTACATGTAACACCGAGAACTCTTCCACCGTTTGTTTTAAAAGTACCGTTTTCAAACTTTGTACCTGCATGATAAACAAAAGCATTCTCGACTTGTCCATTTTCGTCAAGACCTGAAATCTCAAGTCCTTTTGGATAGGACTTCGGATAACCGCCGCTTGCCATTACAACGCAAGTGCAGAAGCCCTGTTTCCAGTTGATTGAAACCTTGTCAAGTTCGTGATTGTACACAGCATTAAAAATTTCGCATAAATCTCCCTCCAGCATTGGAAGAACGACCTGTGTTTCAGGGTCGCCAAATCGGCAGTTGTACTCAATAACCTTAGGACCGTTCTTTGTCAGCATAAGACCAAAGTACAAACAGCCTTCAAATGTTCTTCCCTCTGCGTTCATTGCATTTATGGTTGGCAGAAAGATTTGTTCCATACATTCTTTAGCAATGTCATCAGTGTAGTAAGGATTAGGAGCAACAGTACCCATTCCTCCGGTGTTAAGACCCTTGTCACCATCCAAAGCACGTTTGTGATCCATAGAAGAAATCATAGGAATAATGGTTTTTCCGTCTGTAAATGACAAAACAGAAACTTCAGGACCTGTAAGAAATTCTTCAACAACAAGCTGAGAACCGCTTTCACCGAATATTTTATCATTCATTATTGAATTTACAGCATCGACAGCCTGAGATTCGTTTTCAGCAATGATAACACCTTTTCCAAGAGCAAGACCGTCAGCCTTGACCACAGTTGGGTAAGTATTTTGCTCTTTTATATAATCAATAGCCTTTTTACTATCAGAAAAAACTTCATATTTAGCAGTGGGAATGTTGTATTTTTTCATAAGCTGCTTTGAAAACACCTTAGAACCCTCGATGATAGCAGCAGACTTCTTAGGACCGAATGTCATAAATCCTTCTGCCTGAAGAGCATCAACCATTCCCAGAACCAAAGGATCATCAGGTGCTACGACAACCATATCGACTTTAAGCTTTTTAGCTAATGCAACAACCCCTTCAATATCGCAGGCGCCAATATTAAAACATTCTGCGTATTTTGATATGCCCCCGTTACCTGGAGTACAATACAGCTTTTCAACTTTAGGCGACTCGGCAAGTTTCATTATGATTGCGTGTTCACGACCGCCGCCTCCGACTACTAAAATGTTCATTAATATTTCTCCTTTTTAAAATTTCAATTGAAAATATATATTATAAATATTTAATTGGCAAATTTAAAGGAATTCAGAATTTCCTCAGCCTCAGACTTCATTTTTTTGTATTCTTTAGAAGAAGTCAAGAATGAATAAACATAAACATCCTCATTTGAAACGATATAGCTCTGTATCATCTTCATTTTTGATTCGCCGGAATTCATATCAATATAGATTTTGAATGCTTTTTTGCCATCAATTTCTGCATCGGTAGTTTTGGTTACCTTATATCCGTCAAGTGAGTTGAACTGTTCAGCTGTTAATTCTTTATACTGTTCAATATTAAATTCACTAGATTGGTTAAGACATTCAATACGGATATTAATGTTACTGTATGAGTTTTCACCGTGACCAAACATAGCAATATTTGAATTTGTAGTATCGTCAGTTTTCTGCCAATCTGAGCCTAATTTAATAGAATAATCATCGGTTGTATAAATGCCGTCTTTAATTGTTCCATTAGCATTATCAGAGTGATTGTGAACAGATGAGTCTGATGATGTTTTTTCATCGAGCGAATCGCTTACGGTCTGACATCCTGAAAAGCTTAATATCATTATAATACTTACAGCCAATGCAGCTATTTTCTTTAAATTTTTCATAAATATCTCCTTGCAATAATTGTTAGTTCATCTTTCCTTATATATTCAAACCTGCGGATATTAAAGCTTATTTTATTAGTGGTGGAATAATCTTATTCCTGTAAAGCTCATAGCAATGTTATATTTATTGCAGGTTTCGATAACATTGTCGTCACGAATTGAACCGCCCGGCTCAGCAATATAAGCCACTCCGCTCTTTCTTGCACGCTCAATATTGTCACCAAACGGGAAGAAAGCGTCAGAACCCAAACATACGTCTGTGTTCTTTGCGATCCAAGCCTTTTTCTCTTCTCTTGTGAATACAGGAGGCTTGGTTTTGAAAGTATTTTGCCATACTCCTTCTGCCAAAACGTCCTCATACTCATCGGAAATGTATACGTCTATTGCATTATCTCTGTCAGGACGTCTTATGTCATCTTTGAAATCTAGGTTAAGAACCTGCGGAGCCTGACGAAGCCACCATACATCAGCTTTGTTTCCCGCAAGTCTTGTACAGTGAATTCTAGACTGCTGACCTGCACCAATGCCTATTGCCTGACCGTCCTTGACATAGCAAACACTATTTGACTGGGTGTATTTAAGTGTGATAAGAGAAATAAGCAAATCTATCTTCTTATCATCAGGAATTGTTTTGTTTATAGTCGGTATATTTTGTTCAAGAAGATCAGTGTTTATATCAAGTTCGTTTCTGCCTTGTTCAAATGAAACTCCAAAAACTTGCTTTATCTCAATAGGATCGGGAGTGTAATTCTCGTTTATCTGAATGATATTATAGGTTCCTTTTCTTTTGCTTTTTAATATTTCCAGAGCCTCGCTTGAATATGACGGAGCAATAATACCGTCTGATACCTCTCTTTGTATCATTTTTGCCGTACAAACGTCACACTCATCTGATAAAGCGATAAAATCACCGTATGAAGACATTCTGTCAGCACCTCTGGCTCTTGCATAAGCGCAAGCGATAGGTGACAGTTCACCTAAATCGTCAACCCAGTAAATTTTTTTTAGTGTGTCCGAAAGTGGTTTTCCTACTGCTGCTCCGGCAGGGGAAACGTGCTTGAATGATGTAGCCGCACACATACCTGTTGCTTTTTTCAATTCTTTAACAAGCTGCCAACCGTTGAAAGCGTCAAGGAGATTAATATATCCGGGCTTTCCGTTTAGTACAGTTATCGGAAGCTCACTTCCGTCAGCCATATAAACCCTTGAAGGCTTTTGATTTGGATTACAGCCGTATTTTAATTGCATTTCAACACTCATTTTTATTTATGCTCCATAATGATACAGAGCATTTCCTCCTCTCGATTTTATATTCAAATTAATAAATTACTACTTCTTATTTTTATTTATAATAACGGTTTCATACTTTTTAGTTTTAAGGTCTATGAATCTTACAAAAAGAGAAACCTTATTATCCTCATATAAGCTTTTCCAAAGAGAATCAGAAAATTCGTTTATATCATTTGGTATTGATATTTTCTTAGGCTCGCCTTCAAAGCTTGGCAATGGATTTCCGTCACCCATGTATGTGTGAATAAACCTGCCTTCGCCGTTAAGAGGATTTGTGTATGAATAGGTAAATCTCTCACATGATTCAGGACTCCCACTTGCTGATTTTATAATAGAAAGTGCATAATTATATGTATCGTCCTCAATATGCATAATTCCCGAAATGCGAGGAGTGTAGTTGGGAGCGTCGTCCTCAAACTCACGGGTACGAAGAGCCTGTTCAAAGGTTTGCTGCTTATCCATCATCTCATAAATGGTGTCAGTCTGATCACCGTTTGTAACAATGGTTTTGTTCCCCAAAACTCTTACCGGTGAGTATATAATAAGGTGTGGATCTGTAAGCAGAGAGGGGTCGAATGCCTCTGTTTTAATACCGTCAGCCGTTTTGGTGAATATCCTGTTTCTTGAATTTACGCTTCGTCCCATAATGAAGTAAGCAGTAACTGCATTTTTTCCGTCGGCTGATTTGCCGATTATTATTCCTCTGCCTGGATAGGGATTGCTTTTAAGTTCCTCATAAATGTCGATAGTTTTCATATCTGTTCCTCCTGAGTGTTTAATATTATATAGTCTTACTTAACGTATGCTTTATTATTCTTAACCTCTATTCTGTTTTCGCAGAAAAGCGATACGGCTTTAGGAAGTATAACCCACTCAGCTTCCTCCATAACTCGTCTTTGCAAAGTTTCCGGAGTATCATCATTTCTTACCTCAACAGCTTTTTGCAGAATTATAGGACCTCCGTCACATTCCTCAGTTACAAAATGAATAGTGGCTCCTGTGAGTTTAACTCCTTTTTTGAGAACTTCTTCGTGAACATGAAGCCCGTAATATCCCTTTCCGCAGAAAGATGGGATTAGCGATGGATGAACATTCATCATTTTGTTTGGGAAAGCTTTAACGATTTGCTCGTCCAAAATAGTCATAAAGCCGGCATAAACAACAAGTTCAGCTTTTTCTTCTATAAGAGCATTGGTTACAGCTCTTGTATATTCGCTTACGCTGTTATAATTCTTTCTTGGAATAACTCTTGTCGAAATATTATTTTGCTTAGCCCGTTCAAGAGCATAAGCATCCTCTTTAGACGAAATAACACTGGTTATTTTTCCGTTTTTAATAATTCCGCTGTTCTGAGCGTCAATAAGAGCCTGAAGATTAGTTCCTCCACCGGAAACTAATACTGCGATGTTTTTCATTATTTTATCACTTGTCCTTTCAGAAGCAAGATGCAAAAAGTAAGATGCAAGAAGTAAATTTGCTGTTATACAATAATAACTCCTTCGTCGCTCTTAACTAACTCCCCAAGTACATATGCTTCTTCACCTGTGGCTTTGATAGCCTCTATTGCCTTGTCTGCATCGTTCTTGTCAACGACAACAGTCATTCCCACACCCATATTAAATGTGTTGAACATATCTCTCTCAGGTATTTTTCCGGTGCTTGCAATAACCTCGAATATAGGAAGAACCTGCACCGCAGATTTATCAATCTTAGCTGAAATGCCTTCAGGAAGAGAGCGTGGAATGTTTTCATAAAAGCCTCCGCCGGTGATATGAGAAATTGATTTTATTGTACATACTTCAAGAGCGTTCATAATTGCTTTTACATAGATTTTAGTAGGTGTTAGCAGTGTATCGCCAAGCGTAGCGCCAAGCTCGCTGATATGTCTTGCTAGATTTGACTCACTTACTGAGAACACCTTTCTAACAAGCGAAAATCCGTTTGAGTGAACTCCGCTTGACTTAATGCCAATTATTATGTCGCCTTCCTTTTGGGTATCGGGTTTTAAGATTTTGTCCTTGTCAACAACTCCAACAGAGAAACCTGCAAGGTCATACTCGTCCTCAGGATAAAAGCCGGGCATCTCAGCTGTCTCACCGCCTATCAGAGCACAGCCTGACTGAATACAGCCCTCTGCAACTCCTGACACTATATCGGCTACCTTTTCAGGAATATTCTTACCCACTGCGATATAGTCTAAAAAGAACTGAGGTTTAGCACCGCAGCATATGATATCATTTACGCACATTGCAACGCAGTCGATACCGACTGTGTTATGCTTATCCATTAAAAAGGCGATTTTCAGTTTTGTGCCGACGCCGTCTGTTCCCGATACAAGAACAGGTTTACTTATGCCTGTAAGATCAAGCTCATAAAGACCTCCAAATCCACCCAGTCCGGAAAGCACATTGGAAGTCATTGTTTTTGCAACGTGTTGTTTCATAAGTTCAACAGCCTTATATCCGGCAGTTACGTCAACACCTGCTTCTTTATAACTGTTTGAAAAACTCTTCATAATTTAATGCACCTCATTAGTTTTATTCAATATTAAGCGTTAGCTGATTGTTGTTTATCTTTGATTCAAACTTATCCTTAGGCATTTCTTTTGGAACTTCAATAGGATAATTTTCATTAAAGCAGCCTACGCAGAAATCACAATGCGAAATTCCTGCAAGCTTTTTGACATTTTCAATGCTGAGGTAACCCAGACTGTCTGCTCCTATACTTTCACATATCTCGTCAATGGAATTTTTTTGGCAGGCAATAAGTTTATCTTTGCTGTCTATATCTGTTCCGAAATAGCAGGGAGCAATAAACGGAGGGCAGGAAACACGTACGTGGACTTCTTTTGCTCCTGCGTCACGAAGCAGATTTACAATTCTTCTCATTGTAGTGCCTCTTACAATGCTGTCATCTATCATAACAACTTTCTTGCCTTTGACTGTATTTGAAACTACATTAAGTTTTATCTTAACAGAGTTAGTACGCTCAAGCTGAGTAGGCTGAATAAATGTTCTTCCTATATATCTGTTTTTTATAAATCCTACTCCATAGGGTATACCGCTTGCATTTGCAAAGCCTAGAGCCGCGTCAAGCCCGGAATCAGGAACGCCTATTACTACATCAGCGTCGCATGGATGCTCCTGCCATAGGAATTTTCCTGCACGAAGTCTTGCTTTGTGAACGCTAGAGCCTTCGATAACTGAATCGGGTCTTGCGAAATAAACATATTCAAAAACGCAGATAGTTCCCTTGTTACCGCAATGTGTATCAATGCTTCTCATACCGTTTTTGTCAATGACAACTATCTCTCCCGGCTTTATATCACGAATAAATTTAGCGCCCATACTTTCAAAAGCGCAGGATTCTGAAGATACAACATAGCCGTTTGAAGTCTTACCAAGACACAGCGGACGAAAACCGTTAGGGTCACGAGCCGCGATCAGCTTGGTAGGGGACATAACTAAAATTGAGTATGCACCTTTTATTTTATTCATTGCCTTGTCAACTGCTTCTTCAATGGAACCGCAGACAAGACGCTGTTCGGTTATCGCATATGAAATGACTTCAGTATCGTTTGTGTTGTGGAATATAGCGCCTTTTAGTTCATATTCTTCTCTTAGCTGAAGAGCGTTGACCAAATTGCCGTTATGTGCAATTGACATAGGTCCCTTAATATGACGAACGACCAACGGCTGTGCATTTGAGCGATTTGAATTTCCGGTCGTTGAATATCTGACGTGTCCGATAGCTATCTGACCGTTTCCCAATTTTGAGAGAGTTTCATGATTAAAAACCTCGTGAACAAGACCTAAGTCTCTGTGGTAGTGAAAAAGTCCGTCGTCGTTTACAACTATACCACAGCTTTCCTGTCCTCTGTGCTGAAGTGCATAAAGACCTACATACACAGATGACGCAACATCAGTTGTTTCGTTAGAGTATATACCGAATACACCGCACTCCTCGTGCAAGCCTTTTTTCAAGTATTATCATTCCTTCCTCAACTGGCGAGCCGCCAGTGGTTCTTCCGCCTATAATAATTTTATTAATGTATGACATTGAGTAACGGCGGACTAGCACTTTTACGTAAGAAACCAGATATAAGACTAGCGAGCCGCCAGTGGTTCTTCCGCATATTATAATTTAATTAATGTATGACATTGAGTAACGGCGGACTAGCACTTTTACGTAAGAAACCAGATATAAGACTGGCGAGCCGCCAGTGGTTCTTCCGCATATTAGATGCAAGAATCAAGAAGCAAGATGCAAGACCTTAGTATTTTACTTGCTTTTAATATTATAGTTTATAACTTCTTACTTCTAATATCTAACCTCTATTCTCTAGCCGTCTCATAATTTCCTGATAAGCGTCTTCTACGCCGCCCATATCTCTGCGGAAGCGGTCTTTATCCAATTTTTCGTAGGTTTTAGAATCCCAAAAACGGCAGGTGTCGGGAGAGATCTCGTCAGCGAGAATTATCTGATCGTGGAACCTGCCAAATTCAATTTTAAAGTCTATTAAATCAATGTTAAGCTCTTTAAAGAACTTCAGCATAAAATCGTTTACCTTAAACGCATAATTAGTTATAGTTTCAATTTCCTCTTCGGTTGCAAGGTCAAGACCGAGTGCGTAGTATTTATTTATAAAAGGGTCTCCCAGATCATCGTTTTTATAGCTGAACTCCAATGTAGGTGTTTTAAGAGGAGTACCCTCTGCAATGCCTAACTTCTTTGAAAAGCTGCCTGCCGCAACATTTCTCACAATAACCTCAAGCGGTACAATTTCAACCTTCTTGACGATAGTTTCACGGTCGTTTATCTCTTCAACTAAGTGAGTTGGAATACCTTCCTTTTCTAACAGCTTGAACATAAAGTTTGTCATTCTGTTGTTGATAGAACCCTTGCCTGCGATAGTACCTTTCTTTTCACCGTTGAATGCGGTTGCATCGTCCTTGTAGTCAACGATAACAAGGTCAGGATCATTTGTGGCATAGACCTTCTTTGCCTTTCCCTCATAAAGCAGTTCGCCTTTAATAATGTTTTCCATATCAGTTTCCTCCTGTTTTATAAAATTTTCAGTTTTTCAGAAATAATATTTTACTCATATGTTAAGAGCGTCAACGCATTTTATCTATCTGTTTTATAGCTATAAGCGTATCCATACAGTGCTTATGCGGAACACCGCCGCTGTTACAGTCAAAAATCCTTTCGCTGCAAAACTCAATACGCCAATCTGAATAGTGTGTAAAAAGCTCACCTGAGCTCCATTTAGTAGCAGAAGTTTCCTTATCTGAAGGACGCTCAATAAACGGTTTTTTTACAAAAACATTCATAGCGTGAAGTCCGCCGTTTGATGTATGCTGTTTATAGTTTTCAAGAATTTCCGTTCTCAGCTTAGGCGGAATATAATGCAATGCACCTGAACAGAATATAATATCAAACTCGTTTTCAAGCCTAAAATCAAGCATATCTGCACGAAAGAAATTGACCTCAGTATTCATTCCGTCAGCAAGACGTCGTGCTTTTTCAAGTCCTGATTCGGCAGCATCAAATGCAGTAACGTTGTAGCCGTTTCGTGCAAAGAACACCGCATTCTTTCCCTCGCCGCAGGCGATATCAAGCAGTCTTAGCGGGGGAGGGAGAAGTTTCATTACCACATAGCACATATTTGACGGCATAATTCCCCAGTAGTAAGCCCGACTTTTGTAACGCTCCTCATAGTCGGTAATTTTTCTTTGCTCTGCGGCATAGCCCAACAGAGAATCAATATCGCACCGCAGGGCATTTGCAAGCAGGGGAAGAACAGAAACATCAGGAGCTGAAATCCCATTTTCCCACTTTGAAACTGCCTGAAACGATACGTTTACAAGCTCAGCCAGCTTTTCCTGAGTAAGACCCTGCTTTTTTCTTAGAGCATAAATATTTTTGCCTATTATGTTATTCATAGCGGCACCAACCTTTCTACGACTTATTTTATAGCCGTTTTGTGACAGCCGCAATAACTTATGTTTAGAACGCAAGTGAAAATTCAACCGTCAGTAGAAATTAAAGCTTAGAAATTTCCTCCTGAAGTGCTTCGTCCTTAGCCTTTACGCCTTCGACCATTTCTGCCTTAGCCTTTTCCAGCTTGTCTGCAAGATTGTCGTCAGAAAGCGAAAGCATCTGAATTGCCAGCAGTGCTGCGTTTTTCGCTCCGTTTACCGCAACGGTGGCAACGGGTATACCGCTTGGCATCTGAACTGTTGCTAAAAGAGCGTCTAAGCCGTCGAATGTGGATTTTATAGGTATTCCAATTACAGGCAGAGTAGTGTTGCCTGCTAAAACACCAGCTAGGTGAGCCGCCATACCTGCTGCTGCGATAATAACACCAAAGCCGTTTTTCTTTGCGTTCTTAGCAAAGGATGCTGCAAGTTCAGGTGTTCTGTGAGCGGACATAATGTGCGCCTCATAGGGAACGCCGTAATTATCAAGCTCTTTAATTGCCTTTGATACAATAGGAAAGTCGCTGTCGCTTCCCATAATAACTGCAACCTTTTTCATATAGTACCTCCGTTTAAAATTGACAGTAAAAAAACTGCAACATCTCTGTCGCAGTTAAAATTATACTATTATTTTGTTGTTTGAGTGCAATGAAGACAGGCAACATTCTGAAAGTTTTGCTGAAGAACGGTTACCTGAAAAGCTGTATGAAGATTTATAGTGTCTGCCAATAAAAATAAATGCCATACACTTTACCTCAATTCAACCAAAATTACTACAATTTATATTGTACTCCAGTTTAAGAAAAATTGCAACTCCTTTTGCTATAAAATTTATGCTGATATTATTTTAATTTATTGTTAAATTTGCATATTACATATTTTTTATGCAAAATACTGTTAATCCATAATTAACTGAAGCGGTTATTTGCGAAACCGGTTTTTGAAGATGAATTATTCTTGGCAAAGTTTCCTGCAAATGCCTGCATTTCACTTTTTGAGTGGATTTTGTGGCTTTGCTCAATTATGCGCTGTTTCTGTTCTTCAGAAAGCGACACGAAATAATTCAGAGCCTCTGGATTTTCAGCAAGCGCAAATGTAAGTCCAATAGGAATATCCTGCATATACATAATTTTTCTCCTTTCGTTCAAACTATATCAACAAGATTCTTACACTATTAGTATTTGAAAATATTCTTTTATTATGCTATAATGATTTTTGAAAAATTTATCTTATCATAATGGAATATTTAATCATATGTAATGAGAAATTCAATTCAGTAATTCATTTATAAGTTACCGTATTTTTTAATAAGAAATTTTTTGATGGCTTGAGGGTCAGGGAAGAGTCATAAAAGACTTTTATGTATTATATTTTCAGATGCTGAATAAAGGAGCAGATCAAACAAATTGGAAAAATTGACTGACATAAGCGTTATAAAAGCATTGATGAAAAAGCACGGTTTTGAGTTCTCAAAAAGTTTGGGACAGAACTTTCTTATAAATCCAAGCGTCTGTCCGAGAATCGCCGAAACGGGAAACGCAAAGCAGGGCTTTGGAATAATAGAAATAGGAACAGGTATTGGCGTTTTGACAGCTGAGCTTGCCAAGCGTGCTGAAAAGGTAGTAGCCATTGAAATAGACAAGCGTCTTATTCCGATATTGGAGGACACTCTCTCGGATTTTGACAATGTAAAAATTATAAACGCCGATGTAATGGATGTTGATTTATCGAAAATAATTGATGAAAATTTCAAGGAACTCGACGTTGCAGTATGTGCAAATCTTCCATATTATATAACTTCTCCTGTTATAATGAAGCTTTTAGAGTCAAGACTTCGGATAAAATCAGTGACAGTTATGGTTCAGAAAGAGGCAGGCAGACGTCTTTGTGCTGAAATGGGTACAAGGGATATGGGTGCTGTGACAGTGGCAGTAAACTATTTTTCCGATCCTAGAATTTTATTTGATGTTTCAAGAGGAAGCTTTATGCCGTCTCCTAATGTTGACAGTTGTGTAGTCAGGTTTGATATAAAAGATAGAACACCGGATGGAGTTGATGATGAGAAGTTCTTTTTTAAAGTTGTTAGAGGAGCGTTTTCACAGCGTAGAAAAACTCTTTCAAACTCGGTTTCGTTATCTTTTGGAATTGAAAAGTCAGTTGTGATGAAATCAATAGAGCAGGCAGGATTATCATCTAAAGTACGTCCTGAACAACTGTCGATGGAGGAATTTATACGCTTTTCAAATATATTAAGGAGTTTTATAAGCTTTTAATCATGTTTAATTAAATTATAGTTCAATAGAAATACATACTGAATTATAAATTAATAACATAAATAACATAATAAATGTTAAACGAATTTCTTGCCTTTGGTGATACTGAAGGCATTTTTTTATGCATAAAAATCATTATAGCGGTTATGACACTTCACAAAGCTTTCACAATGTTTATATTTTAAATGTGTATAATTAGACATATTTTTATAGTTAAACTGTGAGTATTTTCACTTTAGGGGGAACAACAAAAATGAATTTTAAGATGGTTCTATGCACAGCATTGTCTTTATTCTGCGTGTGTACTGCACTTTCAGGTTGTACGGAATCAAAAGATGATAACACGGTGAATGTTGCATTTTTTCCGAACATAACTCATGCACAGGCAATGTTAATGCAGTCGCAAATGACTTTTGAGGACGCTCTGGGTGATAATTACACCGTTAAGTGGACATCATTCAATGCAGGACCTGCCGAGGTAGAGGCTCTTAAATCAGAGGATATTGATATAGGATATATAGGACCTGTTCCTGCAATAAGTGCGAATGTTTCAACTAACGGTGACATAAATATAATAGCAGGAGCAACCAACGGCGGACAGGTCCTTATTGCAAGAGAGGACGCCGGAATAAAGGAAGTCAAAGACCTTGCAAATAAAACAGTGGCAATTCCGCAGGCTGGTAACACACAGCATTTAGCACTTTTAAAGCTTCTATCCGATAACGGATTAAAAGCTCAGGACAAAGGCGGGAACGTCAATGTAACGGCGGTAAAAAACTCAGAGGTTGAGTCTCTCTTTGACCGGGGAGAGATAGACGCAGCACTTGTTCCTGAGCCTTGGGGAACAGTTTTGGAAAACAGCGAAAATATTAAAGCGAATGTTGTTTTGAATTATGATGAGATATGGCGTCAGGGCGATTATCCTGTTGCGGTAGTTGTTGTAAGAAAAGAATTTCAAAAGGAACACCCAGAAATTGTTGAGAAGTTTTTAAAAGCCCACAAGGACGCAACTTTGTATATTCAACAGAATATTTCAGAAAGTGCTGAAATTGTAAATAAAAAGATAGAGGAACTTGCAGGTTCTAAAAATGACGACAAGCAGTTTGAAAGTGCATTTTCAAGAATTGTATTCACAACAGACGTTTCCAAGGACGCAATAGACGAGTATGCAAAGATAAATCTTGAAGAGGGCTTTATATCAAAGCTTCCTGACGATAAAATAATAGACGACAGCATAATCAAATCCATTTCATAGAAGATTTGTACTGAATTGTTATATAAATCAGATATATAAAGAAATATAAGTATATGGAGAATGATTAACATGGGTTTGAAAATAGAAGGGATAACAAAAAAGTTTAATAAAAACAATAGAACTAACACGCTGGAGAATGTAAATTTACATATTGATTCGGGAGAGTTTATATGTCTGTTAGGACCTTCGGGCTGCGGAAAATCAACGCTTCTTAATATAATAGCGGGACTTATTGAACAGGACAGCGGAAAGATAATTCTTGACGGAAGTGAGATAACTAAGCCCGGTTCTGACAGGATAATGATGTTTCAGGAATCTGCCTTGTTCCCGTGGCTGACGGTGGAGAAGAACGTCAGGTTCGGAATGAAGATAGCAGGTCTTTCTAAAGATGAGCAGGACAAGAGACTTGAAAAATACTTGAAGATGGTTCAGCTTTATAATTTCAGAGATTATAATATACATGAGCTTTCAGGAGGTATGAAACAGCGTGTTGCGCTTGCCAGGGCTCTTTGCTTAGACTGCAAGATACTTCTTATGGACGAGCCGTTTGCTGCTCTTGACAAGCAGACAATTAATGTTTTGCGTGAGGAGCTTTTAAACATATGGCAGCAGACAAAAAAGACTATAATTTTGGTTACTCACAGTGTTGAGGAAGCGCTTTTTTTCAGCGACAGAATAGTTATGATTGGTTCAAATCCGGGCAGGGTTAAGGATATAATAAAGATAGATATACCTCGTCCGAGACACATTGATTCTTTGGAGTTTGTAAATATTAGAAAAAAGTTACTGGATACTTTAAAAGAAGAGGTGGACAAGATTGAAAAAGAAGAGCATGACAGTTAAAAAGATATTGAGCCGTATAGGCTTCATAATCATAATACTTGCTCTTTGGGAGCTTGTCTATTTGTTGGGCGTTGAGGTTCTTGGGCTGTGGAAGTCATACACAATACCTTCTCCTCAGGGTGTTTGGGATAGATGTGTGGATATGTTCTCGTTTGATTACACTGGAATGAGCATATATGCCGCCGTTTTAGCAAGTTTGATAAGAGCATTTGTCGGTTTTGCAATATCAGTTGTAATAGGTACGGCACTTGGCTTTTTGATTTCAAAGTTCAAATATCTTCAAGAAAATTTAAAGCCGCTTATTTTAGGGATCCAAACACTGCCGAGCGTGTGCTGGGTGCCGTTTGCGATTCTCTGGTTCGGGCTTGACCAAAGCGCCGTTATATTTGTAATAGTAGTCGGCTCTGCATTTAGCATAGCTATGGCTGTTGATAACGGAATACAGAACGTAGACCCGCTTTTTATAAGAGCTGCAAAGACAATGGGGGTCAATCAGAGACAGCTATATTTCAAGGTAATAATACCTGCGGCACAGCCTATGTTAATAGCCGGTCTTAAAAGCGGATGGTCGTTTGCGTGGAGAGCGCTTATGGCGGCGGAGATGATGATAAGTATGATAGGCTTGGGACAGATTCTCGACGCTGCTAGAAGTATTGAAAGCGACATAAACAAGGTCACGCTTATAATGCTTATAATTATAGTGATAGGAACGATAATAGACCGTGTTATATTTACAAACTGGGAAAATGCAGTGCGAAAAAGATACGGTCTTGACAGAGATAAGAAATAGAATACTCTTGTACATTAAATTAAAATAATAGTATACAAAAATATGTGAAGAAAAAGAAAAGAGATAAGGAAATTAAATTATGAGTGATTATTTACATTTGGATGAGCTAGAGGCGGAGGCTATTTACATTATGCGTGAGGTTGCGGCAGAATGTGAAAAGCCTGTTATGCTTTATTCCATTGGCAAGGATTCATCTGTTATGCTGCATCTTGCATTAAAAGCTTTTTACCCTGAAAAGCCGCCGTTTCCGTTTTTGCACGTAAACACCACTTGGAAGTTCAAAGAGATGATAGAATTTCGTGACAGAACGGCAAAAAAATACGGTATAGAGATGTTAGAATACATCAATGAAGAGGGTGTTAAGCAGGGGATAAATCCGTTTGATCACGGCTCGTCTTATACTGATATAATGAAAACGCAGGCTTTAAAGCAGGCTCTTGATAAGTATGGCTTTACAGCGGCATTCGGCGGCGGCAGACGTGACGAGGAAAAGTCGAGAGCAAAGGAAAGACTTTTCTCTTTCAGAAACTCCGATCACGCATGGGACCCTAAAAATCAGCGTCCTGAGATGTGGAAGCTATACAACACCGAGATAAATAATGGCGAAGAAATTCGTGTATTTCCGATCTCAAACTGGACGGAGAAGGACATCTGGCAGTATATCAAGAGAGAGAATATAGATATAGTTCCTCTGTATTTTGCGGCAGAGAGAAAGTGCGTTGTAAGAGACGGCAATATAATTATGTTAGATGACGACCGTATGCGTCTTAAAGAGGGCGAGAAAGTCCAGACAAAGAAGATTCGTTTCAGAACGCTTGGCTGTTATCCGCTTACGGGCGGTATGGAGAGCAATGCAGAAACGCTTGACGAAATTATCGACGAGACTTTAGGAGCAGTTTCTTCCGAGAGAACCAGCCGTGTTATCGACAGCGATGGCGGAGCCGCAAGTATGGAAAAGAGAAAAAGGGAGGGCTATTTCTAAAATGAACGGACTTTTGAAATTCATCACCTGCGGCAGCGTTGACGACGGCAAATCTACTCTAATCGGTCATATGCTTTATGACGCCAAGCTTTTATTTGCAGATCAGGAGCGTTCTTTAGAATTGGACAGTAAGGTCGGTTCAAGAGAGGGTAATATAGATTATTCTCTGCTTTTAGACGGTCTTATGGCAGAGCGTGAGCAGGGGATCACAATAGACGTTGCATATCGCTATTTCACAACAGAGCGGAGATCCTTTATAGTAGCAGACACTCCCGGACATGAGGAGTACACTA
The DNA here is from genome assembly GCA_947584375.1 of uncultured Clostridia bacterium. Taxonomy (GTDB): domain Bacteria; phylum Bacillota; class Clostridia; order Oscillospirales; family Ruminococcaceae; genus UMGS1601. The sequence continues at coordinate 47,239 of CANPWL010000004.1, forward strand.
GAAATATGGCGGTGGGGGCGTCTTTCGCAGAGCTTGCTGTTATATTGGTAGACGCTTCTCAGGGCGTTTTGGTTCAGACGAGAAGGCACGCAAGAATTTGCTCGCTTATGGGTATTAAGCATTTTGTGTTTGCCGTAAATAAGATGGACCTTATACACTTTGACCGCAACAGGTTTAAAAAGATTGAAAAAGAGATAAAAATACTTCTTGCCGAGTTTGATTACGATTCGGTAAAGATAATCCCTGTTTCTGCGACTGAGGGAGATAATATTACAACTGAGTCAGAGCATATGACATGGTATAGGGGAGGAACTCTGCTTTCTTATTTAGAGGAAATTGATGTAAACGCAGACGATGTTGAAAAGGGCTTTACAATGCCTGTTCAGAGAGTTTGCAGACCTAACCACACTTACAGGGGATTTTCAGGTCAGATAGAAACGGGCAAGCTGAGCGTAGGTGATGAGATAACCGCTTTGCCGTCTAAGGAAAAGGCTAATGTAAAGAGCATTATTTGTGCCGGTAAAGAAGTTGGGAGCGCAAATAAGGGTCAGGCGGTTACCGTTCAGCTTGACAAAGAGGTCGATGTTTCAAGAGGCTGTGTTCTGGTAAGCAAGGCAAAGCCGACAGTAGGCAATCTGTTCACAGCAAAGCTTTTGTGGATGGACGACAGCGAACTAGTAGCGGGAAAGAACTATCTTTTAAAGTTGGGAACAAAGAAAATTCCTGCGGTAGTTATGAACATAAAGCACAAGATAGACGTAAACACAGGCAGCGAGGTTTCTGCCGACGCTATATATAAAAATGAGATTGCCGAGTGTGATATATCGGTGTCTGAGAAAATAGTATTTGATGAGTTTGTTCAAAATCCAACGCTTGGCGCACTTATACTTATTGATCGCATTACGCATATGACATCTGCGTGCGGAGTTGTTATGCACAAGCTCAACAGAGCTGACAACCTTACATACCACGAGATGGACATCACTAGAGAGCAGAGAGAAAACCAAAAAGGACAGAAGGCGAGAACTATTTGGTTTACCGGTCTTTCAGGTTCGGGCAAATCTACGCTTGCGAATGCTTTGGAAAAGCGTCTTTTTGCGTTAGGAAAGCATACTATGACTTTAGACGGCGATAATGTACGTATGGGTCTTAATAAGAATTTAGGTTTTAAAGAGCAGGATAGGATTGAGAATATCAGACGTATTGCCGAAGTTTCAAAACTGATGAACGACGCAGGAGTTATAGTTATTGATTCGTTTGTTTCACCCTTTAAGAGTGACAGGCGAAATGCTAAGGAAATTATCGGAAAGGATAATTTTATCGAGGTTTATGTAAGCACACCGCTTAAAGAGTGTGAAAAACGAGATGTTAAGGGTCTTTATAAGAAGGCGAGAATGGGAGAGATACAGAATTTCACGGGTATTTCTTCGCCTTATGAGCCGCCTGAAAACCCTGATATTTCCATAAATACTACTGAACAGGATATTGAAAAATGCATTGATATTCTAATGGAAAAATTGGAAAGCCATATGTAGCAAGTTGTTTTTAAATTTCAGTATTGGATATGGTTATTGTTTAAAATGCTTGGTATAACCTAAATAATCCTATATATAAAGATTAATAATAAGAGCCGTAAGCTTCTTAATGTAACCCCCCTGTAAAATTCACAGGGGATTTTTTTATAAATTGTCAAAAACGCAGACCTGTTGTAATACGCTGTTTGCGACATTTTTTCTTTCATACACATTGTAATATTGAAATATCTACTTTTAGATTGTGTGTAGAAATTTTGGAGTACAATGGTGATAGGAATGTTAAATTTTCAGGTTTTAGAAAAAAATGAAGAAAAGATAAAAAGCTTTTCTATTATGGGTCTTGCTATGGTTTTAGGGTATATATCCAGTAAGGGAAGTATATTGGGTTTTAATTCGCCGGTTAATATTGCAATTGTTTCTATATCGGGATTCAGTTCCGTGCCGGCATTTATAGCGTCGGTACTGTCTTATTTTATTAACGGTAATATTTCAGAAGGAATTCCAAGTATATGCTCTATGCTGACGATTGTTGTACTTAAAACAGTTGTGTTCCCGCATACATATAATCATTCGCCATTTTCACTTGCGGTTATGTCGGGAGCGGTAACCTTATTTTTCGGAACATTGTTTAGCCTTGTTATGCCTGCGAGAATAGATTTAATCGTATATAGAGTTTTTGCTTCAATGCTTTGCTTTTTTCTTGTGTTCTTTTCAAAATATTGCTATGAAAACTACCAAAAGACAGGCATAATAAGCATAAAAGGATTAAACGGTGTGGGTTTGAGTATACTATATGTAATGCTTGTAGCAACGCTTACATCTGTATCAATTCTGGGAATAAATATAGGACGTGCTTTCGGAGTTGTAATTATGCTTTTTGCAGTTAACAGATATAAGCATATAGGCGGAGCAGTATGCGGAGCTTTGGCTACCTGCGGAGTAATTTTGTGTGCTCCTGAGCTTGCAAAGAACTCTCTTCTGCTTGCAACATCAGGACTTATATGCGGGGCGTTTGCCTCTTTTGGAATTATAGCGATAATAATTGTATTTATAGGAGTATCACTTATTTCTTTAATAACTATCGGAATGAATCCTGATACTTTTAAGCTGTTTGCAGACTTGATTGCGGGAGCAGTTGTATACCTTGCTCTTCCTGACGGAAAGGTCACCGGTGCTCTTAAACTTGTAAGCGGAACTAATAAAGCAACGGAAATTTCAAACAAAACCGTTGCATCAAAGCTGTCGTTTGCGTCGGATGCATTGTCTGAAGTAAAGAACCAGATTTCCACAGTTACAGAAGCTATGGAAAAGAAAGTCACTCCAACTCAGCTTGGTAAGCTTGTCAGGGATAGTGTATGCAGAGAATGTCCAATGAATGTAACCTGCTGGCAGAGAAAGGACAGTGAAACAAAAAGTATTTTCACTCAGCTCCAAAGAAAGATCGCCTGTATGGAAAAGCTTTGTGAAGACGATATATCAAAAAAGCTTCCTGATTGTATAAGAAAAGAATTGCTTGCAAATACATATAATCTTATGTATACAAATATGTTGTTTGAGCAAAGTTCTTCAAGAAAGCTCAGAGAAATGCGTGAATTTCTGTCGACCCAGCTTGAAACTATGGGAGATGTGCTCAACGATATTTCGAATGATGTTTCAAAGCTTTTAAATGTTGATGTAGGACTTTCTTCAAGGGCTAGCGAAATGGTTAAAAGAATGGGCGGAGAAAATCAGCGTGTATGCATTTATGTTGATGAAAGAAAGATGCTTAGAGCTGAAATATTTTACAGTTCTAAATCGCAAATTGACGTTGTAAGGCTTACGGTTGAACTCAGTGATATAACCGGATGTGATCTTGAAATGCCCAGAAAGGTTACAATGGGCGAAACAACAAGATTAGAATATTCAGAGCGCCCGATGTATTCTCTTTCGCAGGGATTTTATCAGGCGTCAAGTATTTCGGGACAGCATTCAGGAGACTATTACGAAAAACTAACTATCAATAACACAGAAAGCTATGTTATTCTTTCAGACGGGATGGGAACCGGAAACAGAGCAAGGCTGGATTCAATGTTTACTGTAAACCTTGCCGCAAGGCTGCTTACAGCAGGTGTTTCAGACGCTGCTACCGTAAAGCTGTTAAACTCTGTATTGCAGGTAAAATGTTGGGAGGAGTCTTTTGCTACTCTTGATTTGGTTAAGTTTGACTTGTGCGGCGGATATTTGAATATTTTGAAAGCCGGTGCAGGACCAAGCTATCTTTACAGAGACGGTCAAATTAAAAAGATAGAAGGCTATGCTTTCCCGTTGGGAATACTTTCAGAAACAAGTGTAAATCAGATAAGAAACAAGTTGTTTAAAAACGATTTGGTTATAATATGCAGCGACGGTGTAAGCGAGAGTGCCGTCAGTTCTGTACTCGGAAAAAGAAAAGAGGTATCTAAAATGTCACCGGACGAAATAGCTAAGGAAATAGGCAAGCTGGCAGCAGGAGAAAATACAGTTCCCAAGCCTGATGATATTACTGTTATATGCAGCAGAGTTAATAAAAAATAATAATCAAATAGTAATATGCTGTATCAAACTAAAATATTGGTGAATATAAACAAAAAAGGACAACATTTTCTGTGGGAATTCTAAAATTTATACAAAAACTATTGAAAAATAAGTCAGAAGAGTGTAAAATAAAACAAAGCATGGCTTTGCCTTGCAAACAGTCTGCCCTAATAAACTGATGAAAAACTATTTATATAATGGCAGATCTGACTGAGATGAAACAATAAATGCAAGATGTAAAACTCTGATTTGTTGAAAAGATGTATGTAAAATACTGATGCTGCAACTTTATGACATCTGACATCGTATCTCTTATTTCTAATAAAATCAAAGGTTTGGTGATTAATTTGGAAAGGATCCCAGAGGATTATAAAGTTCCTTTACATTTCTTTAATGAGGGTACTAATTTTGAAGCATATAAATTTTTTGGCTCTGTTAAGGGTAAAAAAGATAATAAATCAGGCTATTATTTCAGAGTTTGGGCTCCGCATGCTAAGGCTGTTTCAGTAGTAGGAGATTTCAATTCGTGGGATGAGAATAAAAATCCTATGGAGAAAATTGCTGATACAGAGGTATGGGAAGCTTTTATTTCAGGTGTCCGCAAGTATGATACCTATAAATACTGTGTAGTTGCAGGCAATGGTAAAAAATTGATGAAGGCTGATCCTTACGGCAAACATATGGAAACGAACCCTGACACTGGAACTAAAATATATGACATAGACGATTTTAAATGGACTGACAGTGCTTGGCAGAAAAGGATTGAAAATACTGATATATTAAATTCCCCCGTAAATATTTATGAGGTTAATTTGGGCTCGTGGCGAAAGTATGAGGATGGGAATTTCTTTTCATATACCAAATTTGCCGATGATATGATTCCTTATATTATTGATATGGGCTATACGCATATTGAATTTATGCCGTTGGCTGAATTTCCTTTTGACGGTTCATGGGGGTATCAGTGCATAGGATATTACGCTCCTACATCTAGGTTCGGAACGCCTGAAGATTTTATGAGAATGATAGATATGTTCCACAATGCAGGTATAGGAGTAATCCTTGATTGGGTCCCCGCACATTTTCCCAAGGACGAATCAGGTCTTTACGAGTGGGACGGCGAAGCTTGCTATGAGTATTCCGACCCGAGAAAAGGAGAGCATTATTCGTGGGGAACAAAGGTATTTGACTATGGCAGACCGCAGGTAAGATCGTTTTTAATTTCAAATGCTGTCTATTGGCTGGAAAAGTATCACATAGACGGTTTGAGAGTTGACGCAGTAGCGTCTATGCTGTATCTCGATTATGATAGGCGGGACGGTGAATGGATACCTAACAAAAACGGCGGTAATGAAAATTTAGAGGCAATAGAGTTTTTAAAGAATTTAAACACCGAGGTGTTCAGAAAGTTTCCTAAAGCAATGATGATAGCAGAAGAATCCACAGCGTGGCCTATGGTCTCAAAGCCTGTAAGTGACGGAGGTCTTGGTTTTAACTTTAAGTGGAATATGGGCTGGATGAACGATATGCTTATGTATATGTCACAGGATCCTATAAACAGGGCATTTCATCATAATGCACTTACATTCTCGTTTTTCTATGCTTTTTCGGAGAATTTTATTCTTCCTATTTCGCATGACGAGGTTGTTCACGGAAAGGGCTCGCTTGTAAATAAAATGTTCGGAGATACTGATCAAAAGTTTGCACAGGCAAGAGCTTTTTTGGCATATATGATGGCTCATCCGGGAAAGAAACTTCTGTTTATGGGCAGTGAGTTTGCACAGTTCAGAGAGTGGGACTATGAAAACGGTCTTGAATGGTTTATGATTGATGATTATGAGAATCACAGGAATTTTCAAAGCTTTGTAAGAAATCTAAATCATTTTTATAAGGATAATAAACCGTTTTGGGAAATAGATTATTCTTGGGAGGGCTTCTCATGGATATCTAATGATGACTTTAAACAGAGCATTATAATTTTCAGAAGATTAGATAAAGACGGCAATGAGATCATCGCTGTATGTAATTTTGTTCCTGTGGGACGTGAGAACTATTCGTTCGGAGTACCTGCAAAGGGAGTGTATGAGGAGTTATTTAATTCTACCTCTCCTGACGGAAGTCCGATTACAAATAAGCCTGTAAAATCTGTTGCTGTGGCTATGCATGGGTTCGATCAATCTGTAACAATTGAGATACCTGCGTTTTCGGTAATGTATTTTAAACGCAGGAAAAGGAAATCTTCTAAGAAGTCTGATACATCAAATAAGGCAGCAAAGCATTCGGTTAAGGCTTCAACGAAAAAGAAAGAGGCAGTTAAAAAATCGGCTTCCGTGAAATCAACTGGTAATAAGTCTGAAACAAAAAAGACAGATAAAAAGAAATCTGAAAGTAATAAAGGATCAGCATCCGGTAAGGCAAAGCAGACTTCTAAATAAATCAAAATAAAAAGTAAACAAAAATACAATAAGTAGGTGAATGTATATGTTTAACAAAAAAGAATGTGTAGCAATGCTTTTGGCAGGCGGACAGGGCAGCAGACTGTATGCTCTTACTCAAAAGGTTGCAAAGCCGGCAGTACCGTTTGGAGGAAAGTATAGGATAATTGACTTTCCTTTATCAAACTGCGTAAATTCGGGAATAGATACAGTCGGTGTGCTGACTCAGTATCAGCCGCTTGTTATGAACGACTATATCGGAAACGGTCAGCCGTGGGACTTAGACAGGGTACACGGTGGAGTTCATATTCTTGCGCCTTACCAGTCGCAGACGGGAGCTAACTGGTATCAGGGAACTGCTAACGCAATATATCAGAATCTCTCATTTATGGAAAGATACGATCCGGAATATGTTATAATTCTTTCGGGCGATCATATCTATAAAATGGATTATGACAAGATGCTAAATTACCATAAGGAAAAGGGAGCAGCGGCTACTATTGCTGTAATCAATGTACCTATTGACGAGGCTTCCAGATTTGGCATTATGTTTGCACATGAGGACGGTCAGATATACGACTTTGTGGAGAAGCCTCCTGAGCCTAAGAGTACATTGGCTTCAATGGGAATATATATTTTCACCTTTGATATTTTGAAAAAATATCTTATTGAAAATGAGGAAGATAAATCCGAGAACAACTCTAAAGATTTCGGAAAGGATATAATTCCGGCACTTCTTCGTGACAATCAGAAGCTTTATGCATACAGGTTCGATGGATATTGGAAGGACGTAGGAACAATAGACAGCCTTTGGGATGCCAATATGGATCTGATCAACCCTAACATTCCTATTGACTTGTACGATCAGTCTTGGAAGATATATTCAAGGAATCCTGCACTTCCTCCGCAGGTGATAGGAAAGAATGCAAAAATTCAGAACTCTATGGTCACAGAGGGCTGCGTAATAGACGGAACTGTTGATTTTTCAATGCTTTCGGACGGCGTAGTAATTGAAAAGGATGCAATTGTAACTGATTCGATCTTAATGCCTGGTGTGGTTGTTCGTTCGGGAGCTAAGGTTGAATATGCGATCATTGGAGAAAACTCTGAGATATGCAGCGGCGCACATATCGGAAGGCGTCCTGAGGATATGGAAAACAGAGACGAGTGGGGAGTTGCAGTAGTAGGTCAGGACATAAAAATTTCCTCCGGTAAGGTTGTAGCGCCGAAACAAATAATTTCGGAAGATATGTAGAGAAAGGATGAGCTTAAATGGGAACTTCTAATATGGGAAAGGTTTTAGGACTTGTTTTTGCAAATATGCATGACAGCACTGTTAAGGATCTTACAAAAGAAAGAACAATGGGCTCTGTACTTTTTGGCGGAAGATACAGAATGATTGATTTTCCGCTCTCCAATTTTGTAAACAGCGGAATTTCTACTGTCGGAGTTATTACAAAATACAATTATCAGTCGCTCATTGATCATTTGGGAACAGGCAGAGAATGGGATCTGTCACGCAAAAAAGGCGGACTTTATCTGCTCCCTCCGTTCAGTAATGTTGAGAGCAAACTTTACAGAGGAAGACTGGAAGCATTGTACGGAGTGCTTAACTTTATAAAAAGCGTTCACGCTGAATATGTTTTGATGTCGGACTGCGACGTTGTCGCAAATATTGATTATAAGCCTGTTCTGGCTGCTCATATTGACAGCGGTGCGGATATTACCTGTATTACTCACACAGGACAGTATAATACTAAACTCATAAAATCAAGTACAGTACTTTCAATAGATTCAAATAACAGAGTAAAGGATGTGCTTATTGCTTCAAATCTTTCGGGAGTATGTACACTTAGTCTAAATATGTTTATACTTAAAAAGAATTTTTTGGTAGATTTAGTTCAGACAGCTATTGCTCAGGGAAGATACAGCTTTGAAAGGGATATTCTTCAGAGCAAGCTCGGAGAGCTGAAAATAGTCGCTTATGAATATTCGGGATACTTTAAGAAGATATACAGCGAAAAGAGTTATTTTGAGGCTAATATGGATCTTCTCAATATTGAAAATTGCAGAGAACTATTTAATCCGAGAAGACCGATTTATACTAAGGTAAGAGATAATGCTCCTTCAAAGTACGGACTGAACAGCTATGTTGCAAATTCACTAGTAGCTGATGGCTGTGTGATAGACGGAACAGTTGAAAATTCGGTTTTGTTCAGAGGAGTAAATGTAGGTAAGGGAGTAACTGTCAAAAATGCTATTCTAATGCAGGATACTATTATCGGTGACGGAAGCAAGCTTGAAAATGTAATTACAGATAAGAATGTTTCTGTTGCAAATGACAGGACCTTGATCTCATCTGACGATTATCCTATGTTTATTGGTAAAGGGGCATCAGTCTAGGCAACGTGACGTTGCAGGCTCTTCCGCCTTTGGATAGATTGATAAATATTAAGGTTTGTACAACGGCGGGCTTTACTTTGTTTAAAAGGAAAACTATGAAACGGTGACGGCGAACCGCCGCAGGCTCTGCCGCCTTTGGCAACGGTGACGTTGCATCCTCTTCCGCCTTTGGATAGATTGATAAATGTTAAGGTTTGTACAACGGCGGGCTTTACTTTGTTTAAAAGGAAAACTATGAAACGGTGACGTTGCATCCTCTTCCGCCTTTGGATAGATTGATAAATATTAAGATTTGTACAACGGCGGGCTTTACTTTGTTTATTCTGCCGCCTTAGGCAACGGTGACGTTGCATCTTCTGCTGCATTTGGGTAGATTGATAAATATTAAGGTTTGCACAACGGCGGGCTTTACTTTAGTTTAACCTTTTATTATACAAAAACAAATGCGAGATATAAAAGATTTGTATGCTCCAAAGTGTACTACGCGAACTGCGTGCAGGGGTCACCCATGCCGGACATAGCAGAAATATTAAAAGGTAAAACTAAAAGTTTTCGGTCAAGCCTTTTTCCCGGTGAGCCACCGGAAGCATTCTGCCTTTGAAAAGTTTCTATAAATGACAAACGCTGATCAACGGCAGGTAAGACTACCTACAAATAACAAACGTGGGATACTGAATGTTTACATTTAACAAAGTTAAAACACGGATTGGATCCAACGTCATCGTTGGGTGGGTCAAGGGAGGAGCCCTGTCGCCAACCGCAGTTGGCGAAATACTTAACGGAGTGCGTTCGGCATAGGGTGAATTTAGAAACAATCTGGTAGATTGTTTCTAAAGAGGGGCATTCCCTGCAATAGAGGGCTGCCACTTACATCAGGTTTTTATTGTAGCTATAAGTTCAGACGTCGCTTTGATGACAGTCAAATATACTTCCGCACAAAGAATTGCATATCTTTTTTAGACTGTAAGCTTCATCTGCAAGACACGCAAACGCTCCTTTAAATCTGTTGTCTTCATCTGTGTAGTCAAGAAATTCAACAAATATGGACGAAAGCCCTGCTATTATTTCGGATTTCGCTTGAATTTCTACAATATCTGACAATGGTATTTCCTTAACCATTTTGCTCATTGATGTCACTTCCTTTTTGTTTAGTTTGATATTATTATATCCTGACGACATTATACTTTCGATGGGTAAAACATACAAATAACAACTAATTTTATTTGTGAATATTGACGAAAGTGTACAATATATGATATATTTTATTTAATTAATAATTTAAGGTGGTAAATACATGCCTGTAAGTAAAGCTCAGCAAAGGGCTACAAATAAGTATAATAAAAATCATTATGATAGAATGGAAATAAAAGTTCCAAAGGGCGAAAAGGAAAGCATTACAAGTCACGCAAAGGAATATGACGGTTCTTTAAACAAGTTTCTCAATAGGGCAGTTAAAGAGACTATGGAAAGAGATAAAAATAACGGATAATTGACAATTGATAATGGAACAATTTTGCTGTTTTAAGTATTCATTTTGTCACTTCCTTTTTGTTTAGTTTGATTATATTATATGATATCGACATCAATTGTATCAATAGGTATATTGTACAAAAATCTATTATTAATATTTGTACATATTGACTATAATATACAAACATGGTATATTATAGTTATAAAAAACAATCAAATTTATATATAAGGTGGTATAAAATATGCCTGCTACCAAGGCTCAGATAAGAGCACATACTAAGTATAATAAAAATCACTATGATAGATTGGAAATGAAAGTACCAAAGGGCGAAAAGGAAAGCATTACAAGTCACGCAAAGGAATATGACGGTTCTTTAAACAAGTTTCTTAACAGGGCAGTTAAAGAGACTATGGAAAGAGATAAAAATAATGGATAATTGACAATGGATAATGGAACAATTTTGCTGTTTTAAGTATTCATTTTGTCACTTCTTTTTTAGTGATTATGCTTATATTATATGATTTCGTAATCACATATTCAATAGGCAAAATAGACAAATAATAACTAGATATATTTGTAAATGTTGGCGAGAGTATACAAATATGATATATTTTTTTATTAATAATACAAAGGTGGTAAAAATATGCCTGCAACCAAGGCTCAGATAAAAGCACATAACAAGTACAAAAAAAATCACTATGACAGACTTGAAATGCAAGTACCAAAAGGCGAAAAGGAAAGCATTACAAGCCACGCAAAGGAATATGACGGTTCTTTAAACAAGTTTCTCAATAGGGCAGTGAAAGAGACTATGGAAAGAGATAAAAATAACGGATAATTGATTTTATATTTTAATTAGCAATAATTAACGCTTGATTTCAATTAACGTAGGTGTTACAATGACAGAGCACTGTTAAGACATCTAGGTTTTAAGCAATAGAATGGAGGATTCATATGAAGATATTATATACAGCAAGCGAGGCGCTTCCTTTTGCCGCATCAGGCGGATTGGCAGATGTAGCAGGTTCATTGCCGAGGGCTTTGAACGAAATCGGTAACGACTGCAGAGTAGTTATGCCCAAGTATGGGACAATGAAGCCCGAGCTTTTAGATAAGCTTAATTTTGTAACTAATTTTACCGTACCTGTTGCTTGGAGAAATCAATACTGCGGTGTTTTCACAGCTAATGTAAACGGCGTTACGTATTATCTTTTGGATAATGAGTATTATTTTGCCAGAAACGGTTTGTATGGTTTCTATGATGACGCCGAGAGATTTATATTTTTCTCAAGAGCAGTGCTAGAGCTTTTGCATCATATTGACTTCAAGCCTGACGTAATAAATGCAAACGACTGGCAGACAGCTTTAGTTCCGGTATATTATGATATTTTCTATCGTTATCAGTCTGGGTTTGAAGACATAAAGACAGTATTCACGATTCATAATATTCAGTATCAGGGACAGTACGGATTAGAACTTATCAACGATTTGATGGGTATACCTCTGTATCACACCGATTTGCTTGAATATGACGGTGACGTAAACTTTATGAAAGCCGCTATTGAGGTATCCGACAGAGTAACAACAGTTTCTCCGAGTTATGCTTGGGAGATTTTAGACTCTTGGTACGCTCACGGAATGGACAGGGAGCTTGTCAACAAGCAGTATAAACTTAGCGGAATATTAAATGGAATTGACCGTGACATTTACAATCCTGAAACAGATCCGGTCATTCCGAAAAATTTTGGCTTAAATGATATGTTCGGAAAGAAAGTTTGTAAGAAGAAGCTTTGCGATGAAATGGGTCTTATGCCGGGTAATGAACCGATTATAGGAATTGTTTCGAGGTTTGTTTCCCACAAGGGACTTGATCTGATAAAATATGTATTTGAGGATATTGTAAACCTCGGATACAAATTTGCGATACTCGGTTCGGGTGAGAAAATTTACGAGGACTTCTTTAATGAGATGGCATATCGCTATCCTGACAGAGTAGGGGTGAAGATCGGATTTATACCTGAACTTTCCAAGAGGATATATGCCGGAGCAGATATGTTCCTGATGCCGTCTCAGAGCGAGCCTTGTGGTTTAGCTCAGATGATCGCACTTAGATACGGAACTATACCGATAGTCCGTGAAACCGGAGGATTGCGTGACAGTATAACGGACGCAGGCGAGGCGCATTTAGGTAAGATACAGGGAAATGGCTTTACCTTCAAAACATACAATGCACATGATATGCTTGACGCTTGTGCAAGAGCCAGAGCGTTTTATGACAGCAAGATGATTTGGGGAAGGCTTGTTGTTCATGCTATGAAAGAGGACTTTAGTTGGAACAAGTCTGCATTTAGCTATCAGAATTTATATAATTCAATATGATACAAGAAGATTAGGAAAAAAGATATAATATAATTAAAACTTGCCGTTATACATAGTTTTAGTCTATCAAACTGTAATAGGCGGCAAAGCCACCGGCGGTTCGCCGGCAACGGTGACGTTGCATCCACTCTGCCTTTGGATAACTTGATTAATGTTTAACTTTGATAAACGGCAGGCTAGTACTTAGAGATAAGATTTTTAGAAGCAAGAAGCTAGACTGCCGAGCCGGCAGGGGCTCTCTGCCTTTGGATAATTTGATTAATGTTTAACTTTGATAAACGGCAGGCTAGTACTTAGAGGCAAGAATTTTAGACGTAAGAGGTTAGACCGGCGGTTCGCCGGCAACGGTGACTGCCGAGCCGGCAGGGGCTCTCTGCCTTTGGATAATTTGATTAATGTTTAACTTTGATAAACGGCAGGCTAGTACTTAGAGGCAAGAATTTTAGACGTAAGAGGTTAGACCGGCGGTTCGCCGGCAAACGATGACGTTGCATCCACTCTGCCTTTGGATAACTTGATTAATGTTTAACTTAGTGCAATGGCAGGCTGAATTGTCTAAGAATTAATAATTTTAATCATAGTTAAATCCGCCGTTATGCTTAGTTTTTGATTTAGCAAATTGTAATAGGCGGCAAAGCCACCGGCGGTTCGCCGGTGGCAATTTATCAAATATTGTGTTATTATGTAGAATGTAAAAAATTAATTTATTCAGCAAAGATATAGAGGAAAGTTCTGAGTAAATTGTGTAAAGTGTTATGTAAGGAGCAATAAAATGAAAGGAATAAAAATACATAAGCGTATTGCATCTTTTTGCATTACGCTTGTGCTTATGGTTACGGCTTTTGCAGTGCCTATAAGCACAAATGCGGCTACTGTTCCTGTTACAGTAAAGGTAACAAAAGCGGGACAGATAGTTGATACAATGACTTATGAGGGCGTTAAAGTAAATGCCGTTTACATACCTAGAAATGACAGTAATGCATCCGAAATGTGGGACGATCCAGTATACTGTTGTGCGGCGCTTATAAAGAAATTTTATGAGGCTGTTTATGGATGTACCGTATATAATTTATGGCCGGGAAGCACACCGCTCTGTGATAATGGAACATTTTCAAAGGTTAAAGTACCCGAGGTAGGAGATATATATGGAAATTCAAGCCACTGGGCGATAGTTAAACAAATTAACGGCAGTGAAGTTGTTTTATTTGAGCAAAATTGGACTTGGTATGATAATAACGGATGTTATGCAAAATATAACAGAACAGTCGATTTGAATAATTTGGAATCTGATGTAAGCTTTTTTAGATATAGTGGGGCAGATGTACCATCAAAGCCTGTTATAACAACGGATTATGCTTCTCAGGAGGGTGTTGCAAAAAGTTTCTCGTGGACAACAGGGAAAAAAACGGCTTCGTCAACGCTGAATATATACAGCTACAATTCTAAGGGTACATACGGCAGCAGCAACTTGATTTCGTCAACATCCAATATTAGAGGCGGACATACTTCAATTGTACTTGATAAGGGACATTACACAGTTCAGGTTATAAACTATTCTTCGTCTAACAGGAGTGCCGCCAGTGCGTTTAAGGAGTTCTTCGTTGTTGGACAGCCGCTGGCTTCCAGTGTAAAGTTAGGTGTAAAATCAATTACAGTAATTGCAGGAGAAACTAAGACTGTTACCAGTCATATGCTTCCTGAAAATACAAACGATATACTTACTTGGACTTCTAGCGATAATTCTATTGCAACAGTGTCAAACAGCGGATTAGTTACCGGTATAAAAGCAGGAACCGTAACTATAACTTCTAAGGCAGTAAGCGGTGTTAAGGCAGTATGTACTGTAAAGGTAAAACCGAAAACTGTTAAAAATGTTAAAGTGTCAAGCAGCAGTAAAAGTTCTATAACGCTGAAATGGAGTGCAGTAGGAGATATTTCAGGCTATCGACTGTATATGTATGATTCTGCAAAGAAAAAATATGTTAAGATTGCAGATATTAAGACTAATTTATATAAGATTTGTGGACTTAAGTGGGCAAAGAAGTATAAATTTAAGGTAAGAGCATATAAAAAGACAAACGGTAAGGGTTATTTAGGAAATTATTCTTCTGTTTTGACAGCTTATACAAGACCTGATAAAGCCAGAAATCTGACTGCTGTGACAAAATCGGCGTCAAGAATCAATTTGTCATGGACGGGAGTATACGGAGCAGACGGCTATGCAGTTTATGCAAGTGCAGACAACGGTAAGTTTATAAAGATTACAGAGGTGTCCGGGAAAAA
Organism: uncultured Clostridia bacterium; assembly: GCA_947584375.1. Classification (GTDB taxonomy): domain Bacteria; phylum Bacillota; class Clostridia; order Oscillospirales; family Ruminococcaceae; genus UMGS1601. The sequence continues at coordinate 62,298 of CANPWL010000004.1, forward strand.
GCATTCAGTAAAGCTTAAAAAGCTGAAAACAGGAGCATCTTATATTTTCAAGGTAAAAACTATAAAGAAAATATCAAATAGAAGTGTTTATAGTGCATGTTCAAATAAGGCATATGCAGTTACAAAACCAGGTAAGGTTAAAAATATTACGGCAGTAAAGGATTTAAACGGCAATGTAACCTTGTCATGGAAAAATGTGAATGGTGCTTCAAAATATAAGATTTATATGTTTGACGGAAACAAATACAGATGTGTTAAAAATGTTTCCTCTCCTAAGACAAAAACAAAAATCAAATATCTATCCGAAGGAACACATATTTTTAAAATCAGAGCATATAAGATTTATGGTGGATATAAATATTACGGAAAATATTCGTCCAAGGTTAGTGTTTAAATATTAAAAAGGTCATCAGAAATGATGACCTTTTTTGTTTGACCCTTATAAAGTAAACAAGCTTGAATACAATTTATTTTGTAATTAATGAAGCTTTAACAAAACTGATAGCACAAGTTTTCAGAAAGCTTGAATACCGTTGTTAACAGGAGAGCATACCTGACAAAAAGCTTGTGTTTTGTGATATTTTTCTGCACACATATCAGCCGATTTTTTATCAGGAAATATTCCGAAAACAGCAGATCCGCTTCCGGTCATTATGGAGCCAAGAGCACCCGACTCTATCATATCTCTTTTCAGATCAGCAATTACACATTCGTCAGTGACATTTTCAAGTGAGTTTGAAATATTTCTTGAAATCATAGTTAAATTACTGTCCTCAAGACCTCTCATAAAGTCATCAAAATCAGAAATTTTCGAGTGTTCAAGCTCATCGAATTTTTTATATGATTCAGCAGTTGATATAGAAATATTAGGCTTTACAATAAGCAGTTTACATTCTGGAAGTGATCTTAACGGAGTGATTTTTTCACCTATTCCTTCACAAAGGCAAGTGCCTCCTCTAATACAGAAAGGGATATCTGCACCAACTGATGAACCGATTTTATAGAGATCTTCTGTTGAAAAATAATTATCGCAAAAGCTGTTTATTGCTTTAAGAACTGCCGCTCCGTTTGTACTACCTCCTGCAAGACCTGCACCGCTTGGTATGTTTTTGTAGATTCTAATGTTTATTTCTTTAAAAGGCAGACTTCCGGCTGCGTTCAAATATGCCGAACATACCTTGTACACGATATTTCTTTTGTCAGAGGGAATACTAACATCACTGCAGTTAATACTTATCTTAGGAAGCGTTTTTCTTCTCCTTGATTCCACAGCATTAATAACTATGTAATCATAGACTGATACTGTCTGCATAACAGAGCGAATGTTATGGAAACCATCATCTCTTTTGTCAAGAACATCTAAAATAAGATTTATCTTTGCAGGAGCTTTAAGCGAGGCATATCCTAGCATCAGGAATCCTCCTTTAATTCTGAGATAAATTCACTGATTTTTTTGATAGCTTTTTTGAGATGATTAAGTGAATACGCATACGAAACACGAATAAAACCATCTCCGCACTCTCCGAAAGCATCTCCCGGAACAACAGCTACATTCTTTGTATATAGAAGCCGTTCACAGAAATCTTGACTGGAAAGGCCGGTAGACTTTATGCAGGGGAACACATAGAAAGCTCCTTCGGGTTCAAAGCAGTCAAGACCTATCTCGTTAAAGCCGTGAACACAGAAACGCCTTCTCATATTATATTCATCTACCATCATATCAATGTCGCTTCTGCAATTTTTAAGAGCTTCTATTGCTGCATACTGGCTGACTGTGGGTGACGACATAATTCCGTACTGGTGAATTTTAAGTATCTGACTGACCATCTCTTTCGGTGCACATAAAAATCCGAGACGCCAGCCTGTCATAGCGAATGCCTTAGAAAAGCCGTTTATAAGTATAGTTCTCTCTCTCATTCCTTTGCACTGAACAATGGAGTAATGCTTTTTGCCATATGTTAGCTCTGAATAAATCTCGTCTGAAATAACAATTATATTCGTGTCTCTCAAAACTTCGGCAATAGGTTCTAAATCATCCTTTGTCATAATAGCTCCGGTCGGGTTATTTGGAAATGGAAGAACCAGAGCTTTTGTCTTGTCGGTTATCTTTTCTTTAAGAGCCTTTGCTGTAAGCTTGAAATTGTTCTCGGCTTTGGTTTCTACAATAACAGGAATTCCGCCTGACAGTTCAACAATCGGTTTGTAACACACAAAGCATGGTTCTACAATTAAAACCTCATCTCCCGGTTCAACAATAGCACGGATAGAAAGGTCTATACCTTCTGAGCCTCCCACAGTAACTATAATCTCATTATCAGGTGAGTATTCGGTTTTTGCATAGTCTATAACATATTCAGAAATTGATTTTCGGAGATTATATAATCCGGCATTTGCCGTATAGAAGGTTTTTCCACGTTCTAAAGCGGTAATTGCCGCACGTCTTATCGGCCATGGGGTTTGGAAATTAGGTTCACCGACACCGAGCGCAATGACATTTTCCATTGTCTGGGCGAGGTCGAAAAACTTTCTAATACCGGAGGGCTTCATTTCTCTTGTCTTTTTATTAATTATCCTGTTGTAATCTATCATGGGGAAACTAATCCTCTTTCATCAATAATTTTGTCAGAAAGGTCAATTCCGTTATCCTTGTATTTTTTAAGTACAAAGTGTGTTGCAGTCGATAAAACACCTTCAAGCGGAGCAAGTCTCTGAGCGACAAACAGGGAGATATCCATAAGGTTTGTTCCTTTAATGGTAATGCCTAAATCATACCCGCCGGACATAAGCCAAACATTTTCGACCTCGTCATATTGGCTGACTGTTCTTGCAATTTCATCAAAGCCGCTTTGAGCTTTCGGAGAAACTTTAAGTTCAATATAGGCTGTGACCAGATCTCCGCAGTCAGTTGCCGCTTGTTCGTTTATAACAGTGTTATAGCCTTTGATAATCCCGTCGTTTTCGAGCTGCTCTATTTTATCCGCGACCTCCTGTTCAGAGATGCCTAGCATAACTCCAAGTTCTGAATTTGAAAGCCGCGCATTCTTTTTGAGAAGCTTAAGCAAAGAATCCATATTGTGTGCCTCCAATTTAGCGAATTTATAAAAATAATTATACTATTAATGAGAAACATTGTCAATGAAAGAGTAGAACAATTAAGTAGCGAAACTTAAAGCTCCACTCCCTCGCTTTCTAGAAATTGTGTTGCTGTCATACATTTAGGACGATCAATATTCATACTCAGAAAATCCTTGTCACCTGTTAGTATGATATCAACTTCAGCAACAATAGCAGCATTTAAAATAGGCTGGTCTTTAGCATCTCTTATGAGCTTTTCTGTGTTATAAGCAGCAGGAATCAACTCATAGGAAAGCTCTGTCAAAAAGACTTCTGCATCCTGTAATACATTTGGTGCTTTACGTTTAAGAACATCACGAAACTCGTAAAGATTGCGGTCACATAAGACCATATTATGATGTTCCGAAGTATAAAGTAATGCTTTTGCAGGCTTTGAGTTTGGGAAAAGCAGTGAAGATATTAAAATGTTTGTGTCAATAAGTATTTTCATTACTTTTCCTTTCCGTAACGTACTTCGTCAACCAAAGACTGAACATCATCTTCATTATTAACTCCCATTTGTTCAGCGATGCCCTCAAAGGCTTTTTGAGCTTTGTAAATTGCTTTGTCAGAAGCGTTATTGATTACGACTTCTCCATCAGGCTTTTGATAAAATAAAATCTTATCCCCTGATTTCAGCCCCAGCAGACGGCGTATTTCAGCAGGTACAGTGATTTGTCCGTTGGAAGAGATTTTGGCTAAATTCATAAAAACACCCTTTCTAAAGAAATCTTTAAATCTCAAGTATTCTTTATATTATTATACTCAAAAAACAATAAAAGTAAAGGCTTTTACTAATAATTTTAATAATTTATTAGATAAAATAACCCATAGGCAAAAAAACACCGCAGGAATAAACTCTGCGGTGCCAAAAGAAGTGTTGTAAAACAAATAATAGTTTAACACAACGATATATTACAATACAACTTGTCATTTGTCAAGTAAAATCTAAACTATCTTAAAAATATCAAGAATATGATTGCTTGCCCCGACCAGATCAGGACGTTCACAGATTGACAGATGATAGCGAAAATATATTTCAAAGGTTTTATCGTCCATATCGTCAATTGAGTCGGGAAGATAATGAGCCGCCATATCTGTTCCTACAAAATGCAAACGCTCAACGTCAAACCTTTGCATCAGACTGTCAATATCGGATTTTGTATAAAGCTCGAAAATGTCTTTTGGCTCTGAATGTGTTTTAAAGGTGACAGGATCTAACATTTTGTTATCTATTAAATAATCTATGTTACCTTTAACAAAACCAAACTGCAAAATTGACGCGTCAGCAGAGCAGTAGGCGGAAAATATAATACCGCCCTTTTTAGTAACACGAATAGTCTCTGAAAGTGCGGAAATTTTATCCTCATGATTGAAAAGATGATACATCGGACCTAGTAAAAGAGTAATGTCATATGTGTCTGATGAAAAGTCAGACAAATCGGTTGCATTTGCCTGAGTAATGGTTACTTTTTCACTCGGCTCAGTATTATTTTTAAATACTTCAATATTGCAGGGCATCAGCTCAACGGCGTTGACCTCATATCCAAGACGTGCAAAATAGTGAGAATACCGTCCTGTGCCTGCGCCTATCTCAAGAATTTTCATTCCGCTTTTGAGATATTTTTTTATGTATTCAACTGTCGTCAGAAATTCAATGCTGCCGTGCCTTGAGCTCAATCGGGAGTTTTCATCATGAGCGTTATAATAGGACTCTAACGCTTTAAAAGTATCCATAATTACATTGCCTCTTTAAGGCTCTTTACAAATTCTCCTACCTTATCAACGCTTTCTCTGCCGTACTCGGCAATAATATTAACAATAGCACTTCCTACGATAACCCCGTCGCAGTACTGTGACATTTTTTTTGCCTGTTCGGGATTTGAGATACCAAAGCCCACGCAGGCGGGGCAGGAGGCTGATGAATTGATAAGTGAGAAAAACTCGTCAAAGTTTGTGGTAAAGGTCGAGCGTGTTCCTGTAACGCCCACAGATGAAACGCAGTAGAGAAAGCCCTTACTTTGTGAAGCAATAGTCTTTACTCTGTCGTGAGAGGTCGGTGCAACAAGGTTTATATTGTAAACTCCGTACTCGTTCGAGAGGTCTTCTACTTCATTTCGCTCTTCAAAGGGGAGGTCGGGGATTATAACGCCGTCTATACCGCTTGATTTACAGTTTGAAAAGAATTTCTCCGTGCCGTATTTAAACACAGTGTTTATGTACATCATCAAAAGCAAAGGAGCGTCAGTTTCTTCTCTGAGTTCACTAACTAAACTAAAGATCTGGTCTAGGTTAGTTCCGTTGTTCAAAGAACGCAATGAAGCCTTTTGAATGGTAGGACCTTCTGCAATAGGGTCTGAAAACGGAACACCAAGTTCAATTATGTCTGCACCGCTTTTAAGCTTTGCAAGAACCAGCTTTTTTGTAGTTTCAATGTCTGGGTCACCCACCGTAACGAAGGTTATAAGAGCTTTTTTGCCATCGTTTTTCAACCTTTCAAAGCAAGCGTCTATGCGATTTTTATTCTTCAACTAAATCAACTCCTCTGTATCGTGCAATTGAATAAACATCCTTGTCTCCGCGTCCTGAAAGGTTTATAACAAGAATGCTGTCCTTTGGCATAGTCGGAGCAATTTTCAGTGCAGCAGCAACAGCGTGAGCTGACTCAATTGCCGGGATTATTCCTTCGGTTTTTGAAAGATACTCAAACGCGCAGACAGCTTCCTCGTCGGTTACATCTACATATTCTGCTCTGCCTTTTGAGTTAAGATAAGCGTGTTCAGGACCTATACCGGGGTAGTCGAGACCGGCAGAGATTGAGTAAACAGGGTCGATCTGACCGTATTCATTCTGGAGAAACAATGACTTCATACCGTGGAAAATTCCGAGAGAGCCTTTTGTGACAGTAGCGGCATGTTTTGTAGTATCAACACCTCGTCCTGCTGCCTCTGCACCAACTAGGCGAACGCTCTTGTCGTCTATAAAATCATAAAATGCGCCCATAGCGTTTGAACCTCCGCCGACGCAGGCAACCACACAGTCGGGGAGCTTGCCTTCTGTTTCTTTAAGCTGAGACTTTATCTCTTCGCCGATAATTTTCTGAAAATCTCTTACCATTTCAGGGTAGGGGTGAGGTCCCATAACAGAACCTATACAGTAAAAGGTCGTTTCAATGTTGGTACACCAGTCACGCATTGCCTCGTTGATAGCGTCCTTTAGAGTTGAGGTTCCGCTTGAAACGCCTGTTACCTTTGCTCCCAACAGGTTCATTCGGTATACGTTAAGCGACTGACGCTTCATATCCTCTGCACCCATATAAACCTCGCACTCCAGACCGAAAAGGGCGCAAGCTGTCGCTGTTGCAACACCGTGCTGACCGGCACCGGTTTCTGCGATAATTCTTTTCTTGCCCATTTTCTTGGCAAGAAGTATCTGACCGAGTACGTTATTTATTTTATGCGAACCTGTGTGGTTTAAGTCTTCACGCTTAATGTATATTTTAGCACCGTTTAAATCGTTTGTCATTTTTTCAGCAAAGTACAAAAGCGACGGTCTGCCTGCGTATTCTTTGTATAGAGCCGTAAGTTCACGCTTGAAATCCTTATCATTCTTGTATTTGCTGTAAGCTTCTTCAAGCTCCAAAACAGCATTCATAACTGTTTCAGGGACATACTGACCGCCGTATTCGCCGTAACGGCCCTTGATAGATTTAGTCATAATCCTGACCTCCTTTTGATTAGCAAATTAAAGTTGTCAACTGTCAATTTTCCTTAATAAATGCATTAGCTCTTTTATTTTTACTCTATCCTTTTTCCTGTCTGTTTCAACCGAGCTTGAAACATCTATGCCAAATGGCTTGACTGTTTTTACAGCCTCGTTGATATTGTCAGCAGAAATACCCCCAGCAAGAAAGAAAGGCTTTGTAATTTCAGTGTTTTTTATAATTTCCCAGTTGCCGACCATGCCTGTTCCTCCGACAGAATCTTTTGAAAAGCTGTCTATAATAAGCTTATCAGCACAGCCTTGACACGCGTTTTTGATTTCATCGGGTGTTTGCGGTCTGACAGCTTTCCATATCTCGCAGTCGGTATGTTCTTTGAGAGATTTGATAAAATCGTCGTCCTCATCACCGTGAAGCTGAATAACATCAAGATATTCGGCAAAGTAAAGAATTGTTTCAGTTGTTTCATTGACAAATACACCAACAGGAGTTATTTTGTCCGAAAGTTCTTTTGTAAGCTTAACAAGCTCATAAAGGCTTATGTGTCTCCAAAACGGTTTTGAGAGAATAAATCCTGCATAATCGGGCTGAAACTCATTTACATAAGCTATGTCTTCACTTCTGCGCAAGCCGCAGATTTTAAGCTTGGTCATATGTTTCTCAGCTCCTTTAAGGTAGAGGATATGTTATTACTTCTCATAAGCGTTTCGCCGATAAGCACCGCTGATGCCCCCAAACTTCGGACAGCCCTCATATCTTTATTATCCTTAATTCCGCTTTCTGAAACGATAACCTTATCTTTTGGTATAAGTGAAGTTAGTTTGCCGGTAGTGTTTAAATCGACCTCAAATGTTTTTAGATTTCTGTTGTTAATTCCTATTATTTCTGCATTGACTGCAAGAGCTTTTTCAAGTTCGCATTCATTGTGTACTTCAACAAGGCAATCGAGCGAAAGGGAAGACGCAAGTTGATAAAATTTTTCCAAAGTTTTTTCATCAAGAACCGCCGCAATAAGCAAAATTGCTGACGCACCTATTGTCCTTGCCTCATATATTTGGTATTCGTCAATAATAAAGTCCTTGCGAAGAATAGGGATATTTACACACTCTGAAATGCTTTTTAAATATTCAGACGAGCCCTGAAAATAATACTCTTCGGTAAGGCAGGATATTGCGTTTGCCCCTGCCGATTCGTACTCTTTTGCAAATTCAACAGGGTGAAGGTCAGGTCTGATAAGACCCTTTGACGGCGAAGCTTTCTTTACTTCACATATAACACTCAAATCATCGCCTGAAAGGGCAGATTTAAAGTTTCTTGTATTTAGTTTAGTATTAAGAGCCAGATTCTTTATTTCATCAAAAGGAACTTTTGCCTTTTCTTTTTCAAGCTGTATTTTTCTCTTTTCGATTATTTCATCTAATATCATAAAATTGCTCCTATCTTTAAGGGGACAGTGTACATTAATCTTTATTAGTAAATTCTATTAGCTCCTCCAGTTTCCTTAAAGCCTTGCCGCTGTCAATGGACTTTTCAGCCAGTTTTATTCCATCGGCAATTGTTTCTGTGTTGCCGGTTACATATAGAGCACAGCCTGCGTTTAGCAATACAATATCTCTCTTTGCGCCTTGCTCTTTTCCACAAAGAATGTCACGGGTGATTTGCGCGTTCTCCTCAGGAGTACCGCCCTTGACATCTTCTTTTGACGCACGTTTGAATCCGAAGTCCTCAGGGGATATTTCGTATTTTTCGATTTTTCCGTTATTTATCTCACATACTGTTGTTGAGTCGGAAATTGAAATCTCATCAAGCTTATCGTTGCCGTAGACGAGCATTGCACGTTTAATTCCGAGCTTTATAAGAACATTTGCCATATTATCCATAATATCGGGAGAGTAAACTCCGAGTATCATATACTCGGCAAATGCAGGGTTTAAAAGAGGACCCATAATGTTAAAAACGGTTTTTGTTCCTATTTGTTTTCTGACAGGACCTACAAATCGCATTGCAGGGTGATAGCTTTGTGCAAACAGGAATGAAATTCCTATTTTATCAATACATTTTTCAGCCTGTTCAGGAACTGATGTGATCTTAACTCCCAGTGCCTCTAAGCAATCGGCAGCACCGCTTTTTGAAGACGCGCTTCTGTTTCCATGCTTTGCAACCTTCTGACCTGCTCCTGCAATAACAAATGACGAAGTAGTTGAGATGTTAAAGCTGTTTGACATATCTCCGCCTGTGCCGACTATGTCAACGGAATCTGAGCAATTTTTGAGTTTAGCTGCTTTTTCTCTCATAACCTTAGCAAAGCCGGTTATCTCGTCTATTGTTTCTCTCTTTATAGACATAGCAGTCAGCAAAGAAGACGTCTGAGCGAGAGTTGCTCTGTCGCAGGTTATAATGTCCATAGCCGAGTATGCCTCGTCCTCGGTAAGGCTTTCGCCGTTTACCACCTTTGCAATGTACTTTTTAAGTTCTGTTCTTTCGCTGTCCGGAATCATGATATTATCACTCACTTTCGTTTTAATTCCTGCAATATTATTGAGAAAGTTTTCTATAATTTTCCGACCCGTATCCGTCATAACAGATTCTGGGTGGAATTGTACGCCGTAAGTTGGATACTCTTTGTGATGTAAAGCCATAATCTGATTTTTGCTGTCATATGCCGTGACTTCTAAGCACTCGGGCAAGGTTTTATTATCAACAATCAAAGAGTGGTATCTTGCAACTTTGATTTTCTTTGGAAGTCCCGTAAATAGTGGATTATCTGTAACCAAAGTTATGTCTGTTGCCTTTCCGTGTAGTTGTTCCTTGGCAATAACCACTTTACCGCCGAATGCCTCAGCAATTGACTGATGTCCCAAACAAACACCAAGAATAGGAATCTTTCCGCTGAAATGCTTTATTGCTTCAACTGAAATACCGGCGTCCTTAGGGTAGCAGGGACCTGGTGATATAATTAATGCGTCAGGGCAAAGAGCCTCAATTTCAGCAATAGTGATCTCGTCATTTCTTGCAACCTTAATGTCGCTGTAAAGCTCGCCTATATACTGATAAAGATTATAGGTGAAGCTATCGTAGTTATCAATTATCAGAATCATATGAATCCTCCAAAAATAAAAGTTTCTTACAAAAATATTTAACCATTAGTTAATGTTATTTTATAGACATAAAAATCTTTTAAAGTGCGTTATATAAATTAAGGTATGATATTGCATAAAGATAAACAATAATCAAGCGTTTCAGAGATATCAGAGCCAACGACGATTTGCCGCAGCTTCTTTTATTGCATTAATAACCGCCAATGCCTTATTGCATGATTCCTGATACTCGTTTTCAGGAACGCTGTCTAGGACCACACCTCCACCTGCCTGAACATAAGCTTTGTTGTTCTTGAAAAGCACAGTTCTTATTGCAATGCAGGTGTCTAAACTTCCGTCGAAAGCGAGATAGCCGACTGTTCCTCCGTAAAGACCTCTTCGAGTAGGTTCAAGCTCGTCAATAATCTCCATAGCCCTTACTTTTGGTGCACCTGAGAGCGTTCCGGCAGGCAGAACAGCCATGAGAGCGTCCAGCGGTTTTTTACCGCTTTCAAGTTCGCCTTCAACATTAGAAACAAGGTGCATAACTTTAGAGTAGCGTTCTACTATCATATAGTCTGTGACATTCACGCTGCCGAATCTTGATACCTTTCCTATATCGTTTCTGCCCAAATCAACGAGCATAGTATGTTCAGCACGCTCTTTAGGATCGTTAAGCAGCTGCTGTTCGTTTTTATGGTCCTCATCATCGGTCAAACCTCGCTTAATCGTACCTGCAATGGGTTTTGTGATGACTGTCTTGCCGTTTACAGATACAAGCTTTTCTGGAGAAGCACCTGCAAAGGCATAATCCTTGTGCTTGAAATAATAAAGGTAAGGAGATGGGTTGGTCGAGCGGAGCATTCTGTATACATCAAAACTGTCAGGCGGATTATCTATTTCGAACCTCTGTGACGGCACTACTTGAAAAATGTCACCGTTTCTTATGTATTCCTTTGCCTTCTCGACATTTTGAATGTATTTTTCTTTTGTTATATTAGATTTGATCTGTATTTCATTTTCGGTATTTCTATTAGATATGCTGCTGCCTGAAACATAGTTTTTCAGAATTGCGATGATTTCGTCTTTTCTCTTTATGCAGTCTTCATACTGCTTGTCAATATCTTTGTTTGAGTGAATATTTAGGATAATAACAGCCTTATTACTAAGGTGGTCATAAGCGACAATTTCATCAAACAAAAACAGATTAGCGTCCGGCATACCGAGATCGTCTTTCGGAGGATCACACAGAGTTTTTTCAAAGTAGCGTACCATGTCATAAGCAAAGTAACCTATAAGACCTCCGGTAAGTTTAGGTCGGTTAGGAAAATGGGGAGACTTATATTCATTAAGAATATCCGATAGAAATCCGATAGGATCAGAAACTTTATATTTTTCATGCTTACCGTTTTTAAAAACAATAGCGACTTTGTCTTTAAGCGTTATTTCAGCCTTTGGGTTAATTCCAACGAATGAATACCGTCCCCACTGGTCGCTGTTGTCGACCGATTCAAGTATGAAACAGTTGTCATATGCTTCGTGTAGAGCATTAAAAAGTTGGATTGGTGTTAATGAATCAGCAAGCAGTTCATAAAATACCGGAACTGTCTTATAATTTTTTAAAATATCTTTAATTTCCTCTTTTGTTGGATAAAGCATAAAATTTACCTCCTTTATAAGATACAAGAAGAAAGAGCGGCAAAATGCAAATTTTATCAATGCATAAAAAAAGCCCATCGTTTCTCATTAGAAAACTAATGGGACGATAGACATCGCGGTGCCACCCAAATTTATGATAAGCTTACACTTATCAACTCAGCAAAGTACGCAGCATTTGAATAAAATGCATCAATACTTTTTTTCAGTAACGCTGAAAACCAGCGGCGTTGAATACTTGAATTCAGCAATTGCATAAATTCTTTCACCAAGCTCCTCACAAACCCATTCACCAAAAATCGTATGTGCCCTTATTTCACCGTCAAGGGCTCTCTGTAACACCGTAAAATCGGCTACTTACTTTTGCTCACAGGATTTAAAATATTTGATTAATATATATTATATTCCAAAATATTAAATTTGTCAAGGGTTTTTTCAAATTTTATAAAATAGGTTGAATTTATCCTATATATGTGGTATAATATAAATAATCAGTCAAATAGACTGATTATTAGATGAAAGGTAAGGTAAATAATATGAAAATTGATACAAATATTTTAGTGGCGATGACTGATGCAAATCAAAATTTTTCAAAGGTAGTGAGAATGGTAGATGAAAATGGTATGGCGGTAATTTTAAAAAACAATAAACCGCGCTACATGGTTGTGGATTTTGCAGAATACGAAGAAATCAAGGCTGCAAGAGCAAAACTTATTAATGAGGCATCAGATGAAATAATAAAAGAAAATTTAGAAGTATTTGAGGAACTTGCAAAATGATTATACTGACAGTAGAAGAAATTATTTTAATGCACAGAAAATTAATCGATAAAACTGGTGGTTTATATGGTTTAAGAGATATGGGAATGCTTGAATCTGCAGTAATGAACTGCAATCTCACATTTGGAGATGAAGAGCTTTATCCGAGCATATTGGAAAAAGCAGCGAGGTTGGCATTTTCCCTTTGCAGAAACCATCCATTTGTAGATGGGAATAAAAGAACTGCTGTTTTAGCGATGTTAGTTGAATTGAAGATAAATAAAATTAATGTTGTATTTACAAAGTCTGAATTAATTTCTATAGGCATGGGATTAGCAGATGGGAGTATAGACTATAAATCACTTGTTGATAATATTAAAAAGCATCAATATTAAAAAAGCTTTCCGAACATGGAAAGCTTTTCTTTTACTATTGTGTTTTCTCCTCAGAAACTCTCTCCTTTGGATTAACAGCGTCTACCGTCATTTTAATTGTTGAGCCGTAAGGTTTTTTCTTGCCATTCTGAGGACTCATTGATATAATGTCCCCGCTTTCGCTGCCCCACTTATGCTGATATATAATTTTCACCTTAAATCCAAGCGACTCTAAAACATTCTGTGCTGCAAGGTAATCCATATTTGAAACCTTAGGTATCTCGATCAATTGAATGCCTTTGCTAATAACAATATTTACTGGAGTGCCTATTGAGATCTCCTCGCCGGCTTTTACGCTCTGCCAGGAGATTTTGTTCTTTTTCACTTTGTCATTATATTGTTTTGTAACGATAAGCGGAATATTCTCTGTTTTTTCAACAGCCTGAGAATAGGTAAGTCCGCTTAAATCGGGCATTACTACTTTTGTCTGAATTTCTTTCTGCTGAACTTCCTTTATAGAAGGAGTTTTGTAAAATAACTCAGGGAATTTACAACTGCTGAGAGAGAGTATAGACAAAATACATATAAAGAAACAACAAAGCTTTTTTAATTTCATTATATAGTCACCCCTTAGTGATTAAAAGTCAAGATAAAAGATTATATAGTTATACGCAAGAAATTTGGAACCAAGATAGCATAATCATAATATTAAGAAAAATTCTTTTTTTCTGCATACAAGTACTACCCGATGTTGTAAAAGGAAAATTTTTGCATATTTTATAAAGACAGTGAATTTTCAAAGGTAGTTTTGCGTATTTTCATCGAAATGTCAAATGCCTTGACTGAGTGTGTAATGGCACCGACAGAGATAATGTCAACACCCGTTTTTGCAATACTCTCAATAGTATTTTCTGTGACGTTTCCGCTGGCTTCAAGCTTTGCCTTGCCAGATACAATCTTGCAGGCATTGCTCATTGTTTGAGTATCCATATTGTCAAGCATGATAATGTCAGCGCCTGCTTCAAGAGCCTCTTTGACTTCATCGAGATTTCCTGTTTCAACTTCTATCATAATTGTATGTCCCAGTTTTTCTCGGAGAGTATTAACAGCGTTTGTAATGCTTCCGTAAGCGTCTAAATGAGTATCCTTCAGCATGGCGCAGTCGGATAAGTTAAAGCGGTGGTTTTTACCTCCGCCGACTGTAACTGCGTACTTTTGCAATGACCTTAGTCCGGGAAGCGTTTTTCTGGTATCTGCAATGGATGCTTTTGTACCCTCAATTAGTTTTACAAGCTTATTTGTCATAGTGGAAATGCCTGAGAGGTGCTGGAGCAGGTTTAGAGATGTTCTTTCACCCTTTAATAGAACCTTAGTTTTTCCAGTAACAGATGCAATAATATCTCCCTTTTCAACTTTATTGCCGTCATGTATTTTTATATTAAACGAGGTATCAGCGTCAAGAAGAGTGAATACCCTGAGAGCTATATCAATTCCGCATAGTATACCGCTGTCCTTAGCAACATATTCAGCAGTACTTATACTGTCATCAGATATAAGGTGATCGGTAGTGACATCAATATAGTTTATATCCTCTTTAATTGCATTTGCTATAATTTTGTCTATTTCCATTTGTAACGGTTTCATATTGTCCTCCATAATTGTATATGTTAAGCTTTTTCAGCAGGTGAAAAGCAAGAGACAGAAAAATTCTAATCATTAATATCTTGCTTTTTGATTATTATTGTATCTCCAAGTTCTTTATTTGTTTCAAGGGCTTTAACAATCTTCTTTTCCTTAATTCTCGCATCAACAGACTTTTGTAATATTTTGTATAATGTAGCAACAGCAGGGACTCCGATAAGCATTCCCACGATCCCGAAAAGACCTCCGCCGACAGTTATTCCTGCTAAAACCCACATTCCCGGAAGCCCTATGGACTTGCCTACAACCTTTGGATATATAAAAGCCTCCTCGCATTGTTGCAGCACAATAAGAAAAATAATAAACATAACAGCTTTAACAGGACTTACTGTAAATATCAAAAAAGCACCTACAATGGCACCTATAAAAGCTCCGACAATTGGTATAAGCGCTGTAAGACCTACAACCGCAGCTGTAACACCCGAGTAGGGGAATCTGAAGATGATCATTCCCACAAAGCAAAGACAGCCTAAAATTATTGCCTCGATGCATTGACCCGAAATAAAGCTTGAAAAGGTTTTGTCGGCGATTTTAAGATAATTCAAAAGCTTTTTGTTTTTTTCCTGTTTTCCATATGCCTTAGTTATTTTAATAAATTGCTTTGCAAGCTTTTCTTTGTTGTATAGTATATATATTGAAAAAACCAGTGCGATAATAATATCGGCGATCGTACCTACAATAGAACTTGTCACAGATATTACAGAGTCAAGTATTTGTGACGAGTTTATCTTGAAAAAACCTAAAAGCGCAGGCTCTAGGCTTTTTAAGCTAAAATCAAAGCTGTTTACGTTATCTTTAATAAAATCAGAACTTATATTTGTGTTTATCCAGGCTTTTACTGTATCAATTGCTCTTGGAACAGCATTGCTTAAAAGCTCAAAACACTTGTAGATCTCAGGAATAACGATTATGATTATTCCTATTATAATAGCCAAAACAGTAAATATTGAAAGCACAATACAAACCGATCTTTTTGTTTTGATTACAATCCTTTTGGTCGATTTGGGAAAATATATTTTTTCATATTTTTTCATAACAATGTTGAGTATATATGCAAAAACAGCACCTAGAATAAGAGCATAGCATGCATCAATGATGTGTGCAAAAAATAGTATTGCTGTTGAAAAATACTTGATCAACAAACAAGCCAGAATCAAAGCTGTAATTATCAGTATAAGTTTTTTATTTTTTTTGTTTATATGCACCGGCTATCAACTCCTTTGTGACCGGCTGGCTGTCTATATTAATTTTCCTAATAGTTATTAAGCTCATATTCTGCCCATTTAGCAGCGTCTATCTGGACATTTTCAGTAGCAGTTTTGTTAGCTTCCTGTAAAATAAGATAAGCTATGGTTGTTAGGCTTTTAGCCTCGACATAATCCTTATCGGTTTTGAAATTGCCCGATGTTAGGATTTCCATTATTTGATTAAGTCGGTCAAAGCCCTCAAAAAGAGCGTTTATATCAGGCATTACGAAATAAGCTGTTTGCATGATTTTTCTGATTTCTGTACGAATACCCTTTGGAATATGCGGAGCATTATCGTTTATTTTAAAGTCAGCTGAAATAAGTGGAGAGTTACTTCCGTTTTTAGACTGCTCATTAATAACAGTAGCCGCACGTCTTGAAAAAACCAAAGCTTCAAGCAGAGAATTAGAAGCCAGTCTGTTATTACCGTGAACACCCGTACAGGAACATTCACCGCAGGCAAACAGATTTTTAACGGTAGTACGTGCATTTTTATCCACTTTAATACCGCCCATAAGATAGTGTTGGCAAGGGAAAATAGGAATCAGATCCTTTGTCATATCATATCCGAGTTCAAAAAGCTTTTCATAAATCATCGGAAAACGGTTTTTAACGAACTCTGAATTTTTATGTGTAATGTCAATATAAAAATTATTGCTATTGGTTTTAGCCGATTCAAACATTATAGAGTGTGATACGACATCTCTGGGCGCAAGCTCAAGCCGTTTGTCATATTTTTGCATAAATCTTTCACCAAAGCAGTTTCTAAGGTATGCGCCCTCGCCCCGAACCGCTTCGGAAATTAAAAAGCATTCTCTTTTATGTTTGTCGTTAAATGCAGTGGGGTGGAATTGTATATAGCTTATGTTACTTATTTCAGCTCCCATATTATAAGCAAAAGCAATGCCGTCCCCCGTAGCAATAGCTGAGTTGGTAGTGCGTTCATAAACTCTGCCTATGCCGCCTGTTGCAATAATAGCGTAGCGAGAATTAAATATGTTATGATGTTCATCCTTCAAAATATCAAAAGAAAATCCTGTTGCTGTTTCCTTAATATCGCAGATTAAAGCGTTTTCAAGTATATCGACATTCGGTAGTGCTTTAACGTATTTAAGAAGTTTTGTCTCTATTTCAAAACCGGTGGTATCCTTGTGGTGAAAAATTCTGTGTTTGCCGTGACCGCCCTCAAGAGTGCGGTGGTAATCTCCGTTTTCTGTTTTGTCAAACTCAACACCGAGCTTTATTATTTTGTCAATATCAAATTTAGCTTCTTCGCAGAGTATTGCGGTTGTTTCCGGATCGTTTTCAAAACCGCCTGCAACAAATGTATCCTGACAGTGCTGCTGAGGCGAATCATCAGGGGAGTTATAAACTCCCGCAATTCCGCCTTGTGCCAAAGCAGTGTTACACAGAGTGATCTCCATTTTAGAAGTTATAAGAATTTTCAGACTTTCTGAAAGATTTATAGCTGAATATAAGCCTGCGGCTCCGCAGCCTGCAATTATTACGTCATAATTATTCATAAACTGAATTTTTCCCCAATCGTAATTAATATAAATCTTAAAAATAGATATACTTATTTTATAATAACACATATTTAATTAAATTACCATACTTTTTTATTAAATATATTATAACAATAATAAACTTTATTTAAAAATACTTGCCGTTGTATAATATCTGCCGTTGTACAAAGTGAACACATTTTAAACACTTTCCAAAGGCAGAGGGTCAGCGGCGGCTCGCCAGTTACAATATTTTTATTTCGTCTTTGTATGTTCTGACGTTGTACAAAGTGAACACATTTTAAAAGCTTTCCAAAGGCAGAGGGTCAGCGGCGGCTCGCCAGTTACAATATTTTTATTTCATCTTTGTATGTTCTGCCGTTGTACAAAGTGAACACATTTTAAACACTTTCCAAAGGCAGAGGGCCAGCGGTGGCTCGCCGCAGTGAATATATAAGGTTAAATATTCCCATACTAAATTGAATAAATAAGTGTGGGAGGAAAATACATGCAGACAATTATTTTTTGTAATTCGGAGAACGAGGCACTTGAGCCAGTAACTGCTGAAACTCCGCTTGAGCTTTTTTCAATTTGCGGTAAAAGGCTTATCGATTATATTTTGGATAACTTGTCAGATAATAAAATAACAAACTGTACAGTTATTACAAGCAACATAGACACTAAAGAGTATTTAGACAGACTCATAGCCTCTGAGGTAAATGTTGAAACATATTTGTGCAAAGATGAGATGTCTACAAGTGAAATTTTAAAAAATCTGTGGAATGGGCAAGAGGATATTATGGTTATTCAGGCAGACGGTATAATAAGTCTTAATCTGTCAGAAATGAAGAAGTTTTTTGAAAGCAAGAAAGGTCTTGCCTGCATTTATGCAGTAAAAACCGGCAGCAGCGATTTAGCTTATGAACGCTTGGTTGAGTTCAATAAACAAAATTATCTTGAATATTTTTATAAAAATTCAGATAATGAATTTGGTTCGACAAATTTTAAAGCGGCTCCGGTATATATTATATCAGTAGATATGCTTAAAACAATGCTTGAAGAGGACGGTAATAAAAACGATAGAAAAGGTCTCTTTTCATGGGTAAATTTAAAAAGAGAGCAAAATATATACGTATATACAGATGAAAATTGCGAGGCAGGCTCGTATAAACCATTTTATGAAAAAGTAGAAACAATTGAAGATTTACTTGAAACATCACAAAAGGTTATTTTAAGTAATAATTTCAAGCTTGGTTCTTCTATTGAAGACGGGGTGTATTCAAACACTCCGTACCTATTCAGAGGGGTAAGCTTTATTCCTCCTGTATTTATTGGCAAAAACGTAAATATCGGTATGGGAAGCGTAATAGGAAAGGGCACTGTAATTGAAGATAACGCATCAATCGGTGAATGTGGAAATATAACAGGTTCATATGTAGGTCAGTATTCAAAAACAGGAAACAGGGTTAAAGTTGACAGTGCAGTCATCTGTAAAAACGCACGTTTAGAGAATGGTGCAGAAATGGATAAACTGTCAGTAGCAGGAGAGGGTTCGGTCGTTGAGGATAACTCTGTAATATGCGAGGGCGTAAAGCTTTGGAACGGTAAAACGCTTTCCTCTAACACAAAGCTTAGAACAAATCTCCGTCACGGTTCAAAGCCGGAGTTTTCCTTTAATGAGGAAGGAAGCGATAAACTTGTATCTCCCATTCAGGCTGTCTCGGTTGGATGTGCGCTAGGTTCTGTGCTGGGTACAAAAAGCAGTGTTCTAGTATGCTGTGTTAACGATGAATGTACAACATATGCAAGAGCCTTTATGTCGGGTCTTATGTCGGCAGGTGTAACTGTGTGTGACTTGGGTATCTCTCATAAGAGAGCAGCGGATTTTTCTGCAATGATTATGAAAACGGACGTTTATGCTGTGGTCTCAGCAAATCCGTCTGCCAGACTTTCTTTAGGGTGTCC
Organism: uncultured Clostridia bacterium; assembly: GCA_947584375.1. Taxonomy (GTDB): domain Bacteria; phylum Bacillota; class Clostridia; order Oscillospirales; family Ruminococcaceae; genus UMGS1601. The sequence continues at coordinate 81,416 of CANPWL010000004.1, forward strand.
GGGGGGTCTGATGTTAAAACGGGATATGGAAGCGGAAATAGAACAGCGTCTTAAAACCAGAGTTTTCAGACAGGTAGACATATCTGATTTCGGCAAGTATATAAACTGCGAGGGACTTAGCGAGATGTATGTTTCATCAATTATGTCAAGACTTCCCGAAAAGCTTAAAGGAATTAATGTGACAGTTAAAACTTCAAGCGATAAAACGGCTCAGGAAATTGACAGACTTATAGTACCGATAAATGATATAAACGGCGAGGAGATAATATTTCACTTTCTTGATAATGCAGAGAAGGTGACAGCTTATTCGGAAAAAACAGGCTATATTATTTATGAGAAGCTTGTTATGTTATGTGCTAAAATTCACTTTGAAAAAAACGAGGATGTTGCTATACCTTTTACATTTCCTTCTGTCTTTAACGATTTGGCTAAGGACTTATCAGCAAATGTTTATAGATATTTCAATTCAAGCTGTTCTCATGCTGACGATACGGCACGGAGCCTGGCGTCAAGAGAATGCAACAGCTTTGTTCATGACGGAATGTATCTTATTGCCGATATACTGAGTTATATTACTGAAAAAAATATAAGTCTGTCACAAGCTGTATCGGAGCTTCCTGAATTTTATACTAGTGAGAGATTTCTGGCGGCGAGCGATAATATACAGACAGATAATTTACTTGGAGAAATCAAAACAAAATTCAAACATACGGATGATGGTATGGTAATCAGCAAAGACAATGCAAGAGCAGTTATAAAGCCGCTGAAAAAGGGAAGAGGACTTATGCTTTATTTGGATTCGGAAAAGGCTGAAACTGCCGCAGCACTATGTGAGGAAATAGAAAATAAGATACGCAAATGGTGACGTCATTATTGTTCAGTCTGTTTAATGCACATAGCAAAACCCGCCGTTACGCTAAAGTATAAAATTAAACAAACTTTCCGAAGGCGTCAGAGCCAGCGGCGGTTCTCCGCTTGACAGATTTAGAGTTTGGGAGTATAATCTAAATTATAATTTGTGTTCGGAAGCTAAAAGCTATTTGCCTTTAAGGCAGAAACAGGGATTAGTACGTATAAGTCCTGTTTGATCTAAGAAGACAAAGAAATTAAATCATCATATTTCTTAGATCGTTTATTTTCGGAAATATTTTAATAGCAAAGACTGGATTGTTTGTTAGGACAAATAGTTGCTATTTCAAATTAAAACAGGAAAAGGAGGTATGCTCCAAAGGGAGCATGACACTAATGAGAAAACAGAATAACAGACCTGAGATCTCCGACAGAAAAAGGAGTTCTACACAGCAGAGGGTAAAATCATCTTCGGTGAGCGGAAAGACAGAAGACGGTTTGACAAACCTTCTTACTATTGACGTGCCTAAAATTAATTTAGAGCCAATCAGGGAATCAAGAAAACCATCTTATATTAATAGTAATGATAACAAATCGGTAAGATCCTTGAAAAATAAAAATACAAATAAGACAAACAATGTTTCAGGGTCAGCATCAAAATCTGTTTCTGTGAAAAACAACACATCAAGAAGAACGTCAAGTTCTTATGTACCTAAGCCCAGAAATCACAGAAACAGCACAAAACCACGTGAGCAGATAAGAAAGACTCCTGTCAAAATAATTCCGTTGGGGGGACTTAACGAGATAGGAAAAAATCTTACTGTTATTGAGTGTTCAAATGACATTATAATTCTCGATTCGGGAATTGCTTTTCCTGACAGCGAAATGCCGGGTATTGATCTTGTTATTCCCGATTATAATTATCTTGAGAAAAATTCTGACAAAATCAGAGGTATTGTTATAACTCACGGTCACGAGGATCACATAGGCGGACTTCCGTATATGCTGAAAAAGGTAAAAGCTCCTGTTTACGGCACACGTCTTACCATAGGTCTTATAGAGGGAAAACTTAAAGAACATGGTATAAGCGGAACAAAGCTTGTAAACGTCACTCCTGGGCAAACAGTTAAGCTTGGCTGTATGGCTGTGGAATTTATCAGGGTAAACCATTCAATTCCCGACGCTGTTGGAATGGCTTTCCACACCCCTGCGGGAATTATATGCCATACGGGTGACTTCAAGGTGGATTTCACTCCGATTGACGATGGGGTGATAAATCTTGCCCGTTTTGCAGAGCTTGGAAATAAAGGCGTTTTGGCACTTATGGCAGATTCTACAAACTCTGAGCGTCCCGGTTACACTATGAGTGAGAAACTAGTGGGAGAGAGTTTTGAAAAGCTCTTTGCAAAAGCTGACGGAAGAAGAATTATTATTGCAACTTTTGCGTCAAACATACACAGAGTACAGCAGATCATAAATATTGCCGAACGGCAGAACAGAAAGGTAGCCGTTTCGGGAAGAAGTATGGTTAATGTTATCGGAATAAGTGTAGAGCTTGGTTATTTAAAGTGTCCTAAAGGCATTTTAATAGATATAGATGAGATAAAGAACTATAATCCTGAACAGTTAGTAATAATTACTACGGGAAGTCAGGGCGAGCCTATGTCTGCACTTACGAGAATGTCGAGGAATGAGCATAAGCAGGTAAACATTACACCAAAGGATTTTATTATCATATCGGCTACTCCTATACCGGGCAATGAAAAGTTTGTAACCAATGTAGTTAATGAGCTTATGAAGTCGGGTGCAGATGTTGTATACGAAAAAATGTATGACGTTCACGTTTCGGGACACGCCTGTCAGGAGGAGCAAAAACTTATTCTATCGCTTACAAAGCCAAAATTTTTTATACCTGTGCACGGAGAATACAAGCATTTATCAAAGCATGCTCAAACAGCTGAAAAGATAGGTGTTGATCGTAATAATATTATTATTGCAAGCATTGGCGATGTTATAGAAACCGACGGCATTGATATGAGAATAACTGGCACTGTTCAGGCGGGCAAGGTTTTAGTTGACGGACTTGGAGTAGGAGATGTAGGTTCAATTGTTCTTAGAGACAGAAAGCATCTTGCTCAGGACGGGCTTATTATAGCTGTTGCAACGGTAAATTCTATAAATCGGGAGATAATTTCAGGTCCTGATGTAATATCAAGAGGGTTTGTGTATGTTCGTGAGAGCGAGGAGCTTATTGAAGAAGCCAGAAAGCTTTTGTATACTACTCTTAGAAGATGTCTTGATGATGATATAACCGAGTGGAATACCATCAAAATGAGAATGAAGGACGTTATTTCAAACTTTATTTATCAGAAAACAAAGCGCAGTCCTATGATTCTTCCAATTATTATGGAAGGCTAGGCGATTAACTTGCATAGCTGATATCATACGATAAGGTGAAATATTTATATACAAAAGGCAAGATATTAATTGTGCTTATTTATTATAAATTTATAAGTTTTTATAAGAAACAGTAATAACAGATATACTGTTAAATGTGATAAAACAGCAGGTCAGGCACTAAAACACTAAAAATATTAGTGCAAATAATTTATAAAGTCTTAAATTTAAAGCCTGTTAACATAATATAATACAAAGATGAATGTTACACAGATGATTAAATTGATAATTGACATTATTTCATAAATGTTATAAAATAAAATGTCAGGATTTAATTTATTGAATTAGGAGGAATGCTCTCTTTTTTGATGAGCTAGGCGCAATTATGAAAAAAAGACTGTCTCCGATATTTATAATTTCATATTTATTGCTCAGCGCTGTTGGGATTTTTGCGTCTTGGTATATTTATGAAAAAACAGAATATCATAAACTCGGAACAGTTCTGCTTGCTGTAACTTCGGTTGGATTTATTTTAATGACAACAGAAACAGTTCGTTTTTATGTTTACAGACTTAGATATATAGCAAAAATGTCCAAAGATGTTTCAGCCACACAGAGAGAAACGCTTTATAATTTTCCTGCACCTGCTTTTATTATTGATGAAGACAATGTAATAGTTTGGCTGAATTCACGTTTTGATAAAGAGGTTTTTAAGGAAAAGGACGCTTTCGGAGTTCGGTTAAATGACCTTATGGATATCAATTTCAATAAGTTATTTACAAAAAAAGGTACACTTGTTACATATAAAGGGAAGTATTACCGTGCTTTGGCGGTAAATTCTGATACCAACAAGTCCGGGCTTACTATGATATACTTTAAGAACGAAACGGATTTAGTAAATCTTGACTATGAGTATAGGCAGTCACGTCCGTCTGTTATGATAATATCGGTTGACGATTATGAAGATTTGCTCGAAAATGCAAGAGAGAGTGAAAAGGCTCATATTCTGGTTGAGATTGAAAAGCTCGTTGAAAACTTTATAGACAGCACGACAGGTGTTACCAAGAAAATATCAAATAACAAATTTTTCGTCGTTTTAGAAGAGCGTCATCTTTCAAAAATAATTGAGGAAAGATTCAGCATCTTGGAAATGGCAAGGAAAATTAATATAGGCGAAAGGCAGACTGTTACGCTTTCCATCGGTGTCGGACACGGAGCTAAAACTTTGAATGAAAGTGAAATTTATGCAAGACAGGCACTTGATATGTGCTTAGGACGCGGCGGAGATCAGGCGGCAGTAAAAACGCAAAACGGATTTGAGTTTTATGGCGGCGTATCAAAGGGGATCGAAAAGAGAACCAAGGTCAAAGCGAGAATTATTGCTAATGCCATAAACGAAAGTGTAAAAACATCGGATACTGTTTTTGTAATGGGACACAGGCTTGCCGACCTTGACAGCGTAGGCTCGGCAGTAGGCGTTGTTTCGCTCATGCGGCAGATCGGAAAAAAATCGTTCGTTGTAGTTGAACCTGAGGAAAATCTTTCGGGTGTTTTGATTGACCACGTCAACAAAAACGAAAATGAAACATTTTTCATTCCTCCCGAACTTGCTATATCTATGAAAACAGATAATTCAACACTTATAATCGTTGATACTCACAATCCTGATATTCTTGACAGTTGTGAATTATATGAAATGTTTGATAAGGTCATTGTTATTGACCACCACAGAAAGATGGTAAAGCATATAGACAATTCAATAATATTCTATCATGAGCCTTATGCGTCGTCTGCCTCTGAGATGGTAACGGAGCTTGTTCAGTATTTTGGAGATAACATAAAATTGTCTCCATCAATAGCTGAATGTCTGCTGGCAGGAATTATGCTTGATACAAAGAATTTTGTAATGAGAACAGGCGTTAGGACATTTGAAGCAGCGGCATTTTTAAGAAAACTGGGAGCAGATACTGTTACGGTTAAAACGATGTTCTCAACATCGTTTGACTTATATAAAAAGAAAACAAATTTAATAACTAATGCAGTAATGCACAAAGGTTGTGCTATTACTATTACTGATGATGATGATAGAGATACTATCAGAATAGCAGCTCCGCAGGCGGCGGATGAGATTTTATATATAAACGGTGTAATAGCTTCATTTGTTGTATATTCAGACGGTGGAAAAACTTCTATCTCGGCACGCTCAACCGGAGATATGAATGTTCAGATAGTAATGGAGTCTTTAGGTGGCGGAGGTCATCAGACAATGGCGGGTGCTCAGCTTGACGCAGGTTTGGACGAGGCAACACAAAAGCTGAAATGGGCTATTGATAAATACTTTCAAGAGCAGCGATGACCGGCGAGCCGCCGATGCTCTCCCGCCTTTGGAGAATTAGATTAGCGTTTAATTTTGAGAAACGGCGGGTTGTATTTTTATAAAATATGAAATGGTGACTAATGGTGACGTAGCAACGGTAAGATGCCGGAGGTTCGTTTTATTTAACAAGATTTAGGATTAATTATGAATATAGGCGGAGCTGTTTCCGTGAGAATATTGTAAGGAGCATAATAGTTATGAAGGTAATTTTATTAAAGGACGTAAAAGGTTCAGGCAAAGCAGGAGACATTCTTAATGTTGCTGACGGATATGCAAGGAATTATTTAATTGCCCGTGGGTTTGCGTGCGAGGCAAATGCCAAGAACTTAAATGAACTTGAGGGCAAGAAGGCTTCTAAACAGCATAGGCTTGATGTTGAAAAAACAGAGAATGAGAAAGTCGCTGAAAGGCTTAAGGACAAGACGATAGAGATCAAGGCGAAAGCAGGACAGGGCGGAAGGCTGTTTGGTGCGGTAACTGCTCTTACTATCAGTGAGAAGATAAAAGAACTTTACGGTATAAATATTGATAAAAAGAAGATTTCTACAAGCGGTGAAATAAAAAGTTACGGTGATTTTAATGCAAATGTTAAACTTTCGCAGGGTGTTAATTTTTCTATAAAAGTAAAGGTAGTAGAATTATAAATTATTTGAGATATTACGTAAATGGCTTTTTGCAGGCTGTTACATAGTTATTCGGAAAGGAGTGTTTTATTATGGAATTAAATATTCAGTCTGAATTTACAGGCAGGGAAATTCCATACAGCCTTGAGGCTGAACAGACCGTTCTCGGCGGAGTTTTAATTGATTCACAGAAAACGCTTCCTACCGTTATAGAGATGTTAAAGCCTGAATGCTTTTACAACGACAAGCATAAGCAGATATTCAGCATAATGCTGAGAATGTTTTCAAATAATGAAACTGTTGACATTATCACAGTAGGTAATGAATCTTATGAAACCGGCGTTTTTGAAACAAGCGTAATGGCTAAGACATACCTTAAAGGTATGATGGAAAATGTTCCGTCTATTTCAAATATCGCCAGCTATTGCAAGATAATTGAGGATAAATTCTATTTAAGATCACTTATTGAAACTGCACAGGATATTATAGATAAGGCGGCAAACACAGTTGACGCGGAAAATCTTCTTGATGTTGCAGAGCAAAGAATTTATGATATAAGAAAGGGCAAGGCGTCAAACGGTCTTACTAAAATTGATGAGATTATAATAGAATCTTATGACAGACTTCAAAAGATCTCGGGTTCGGATAAGGAAAAGTTTTTAGGAGCAAAAACAGGATTTAATCTTATTGACAGCTATACAACAGGTCTTAATAAATCAGATTTAATAATTGTAGCGGCACGTCCCGGAATGGGAAAATCAGCATTCGCTTTAAATATTGCTAGAAACATGTGCAGAACTTCTGACAAGGAGATCGCTATTTTTTCACTAGAAATGGGAAAGGAACAGCTTGTAACCCGTATGCTTTCTTCTGAATCATTAGTAAGCAACAATACTCTGAGAAGCGGTATGCTTGAAGTTGAGGACTGGACTAAACTTGCCGAAGGAGCAAGGGCTCTTTCAGAGCTTCCTATTTTCATAGATGATTCGGCGGGAATAACGGTTCCGCAGATGAAAGCAAAGCTTAGACGAATGAGAAATCTAGGTTTAGTGGTTGTTGACTATCTCCAGCTTATGGAAAGTCCTAACAAACATTCAAACCGTGTTACTGAGGTTTCTGAGATAACAAGACAGTTAAAGCTTATGGCAAAGGAACTTGATGTTCCGGTAATATGTCTTTCACAGCTTGCCCGTGGACCGGAGAACAGGACCGACCACAGACCTTTGCTTGCAGATTTGCGTGAATCCGGTTCTATTGAGCAGGACGCTGATATTGTAATGTTTTTATATCGTGATGGATATTATGATAAGCAAAATCCCAATCAAGGTGATTCGGAGTGCATTATTGCCAAAAACCGTCATGGCGAAACTGGTACTGTAAAATTAGCATGGCTTGGCGAATACACTTTGTTTAGAAGTATAGATGTTATCAGAGAGCAGTAGATTAAAAAAATGGATAACAGATAATTGATAGAAAATTGTCTGTTATCCATTAATACTATGAAATGGAGTATTATTATGCTCGAAAAAGTAAAAAACACAATATTGAAATATAATATGCTTTCTCACTCGGACAGTGTTCTTGTCGGACTCTCAGGAGGTGCGGACAGTGTATCTCTTTTAGTATGTTTAAAGGAATTGGGTTACGATGTTTCCGCTGTTCACATTAACCATAATCTTAGAGGTAGGGAAAGTGACCGTGACGAACAGTTCTGCGTTGAGCTTTGTACTCACCTTAACATACCATTGACTGTTAAAAGTATTGACGTAAAAGCTTATTGCCATGGAAATAAACTGGGCGTCGAGGAGGGGGCAAGAGAACTTAGATACAAGGCTTTCTCTGAGGCTAAGACTGATAAGATCTGTACGGCACATACGCTTTCTGACAGTGTTGAAACTATGCTTATAAATCTAGTAAGGGGAACGGCTCTTAAAGGTCTTTGCGGAGTACCTTATAAGCGAGGGAACATAGTGCGTCCTCTTATTGAATGTACAAGAGAAGAGGTTGAGGACTTTTTAAGTTCACGTAATATCAGGTATGTAAACGATTCAACAAATTATTCTGATGATTATACAAGAAATAAGTTTAGGCATTGGGTCATTCCTCAGCTTATTGAAATTTCAAATGAACAAAACGGGAGCTTTTATAAAAGCATCAACAAGACGTTGTTATCTTTAAATCTTGATGAGAGCTATTTAAACAGTGAGGCTGTAAATTTACTTAAAAAGGCGCTGATAGATGAGAATATTTATAATGCCGAAATGATTTTTTCAGCTCATGAGGCTATTGCAAATCGTGTGCTTATAATGCTTTTAAAAAGTTATGGGGTGCAAATATCATCGGCAAAGCTTGATGATTTGAAACAAGCCTGTTATGCAAATAAAAAAATAAATCTTAAAAAAAATGTTTATGCAAGCGTTAAATCGGGAAAGCTAATTTTCAGTGGGGAAATTGAAAAAGCGGAGAATTATTTAAAAGAAATCAGCTTTGAAAATTTAAGTATAAATGAAATTTTTGTGGACTTTTTTGGAAGAGAAGTAACTTTATCCATTATTGACAGAGATATTCGATTGCCTGATATTCACAATATGTTTACAAAGAAAAATATTGATTATGATAAAATAAAAGGTAGAGTTTTTCTGAGAAACCGTTTAAGCGGAGATAAAATAAGGCTTCCTGAAAGAGGGATAACAAAAACTTTAAAGAAGCTTTATAATGAGAGTATTCCGCTTGACAACCGTTATAAGACGGTAGTTCTAAGCGATGATAACGGAGTGATATTTGTTGAAGGCTTCGGCGCTGACGAGCGCGTTTCGTCGGACGAAAACACAAAACGAATTTTAAATGTTAGAATATCATAAAACTATCACATTACAATGATAAACTTGTAACAAGAAACAAAAAGCAATATACTAATGATAGGTTAATGTATCTTGCTTATGGTTTCTTGCATCTATTAGAAGGAGTTGACAAATTGAAACAAAATAAAAACAAGAGTTTAATTATTTATATTTTGGTATCAATAGTAATAATAACTGGACTGGTATATTTACTTCATAATGTAAATAAGGAGAACGAAGAGGTCGACTATTCGACAATAACGGGATATTTTAATGACCTCAAGGTATCTGAGTTTACGCTTGATCTTGGAACAGGAGAGCTTACCTATAAACTTATCGGTTCGGCTAAAGAAAAGAAATACACAGTACCAAGTGCAACAGCGTTTTACAACAAGTTATTTAATGATCAGTATGATTATCAAGTAAAGTATAATGAAAAGCATCCCGATAAACCTCTTAAAATGAATATGAAAAAGGTTAAGGATAACAGCTTTTGGCTTAATCTTATTCCTACTTTGCTTATATTAGGAACAATGGGAGTACTTGTTTATCTTATGATGAAAACTACCGGCGGCGGTGGAAAGATAGGCAATTTCGGAAGGTCTAATGCAAAGCAACATATGGTTACCAGCAAAAAAGCTACTTTTGACGATGTAGCAGGAGCGGATGAAGAAAAGGAAGAGCTTGCAGAGATCGTAGATTTTCTTAAGGATTCCAAGAAATATAATGAGATAGGTGCAAGAGTTCCGAAGGGAGTACTGCTTTTAGGACCTCCGGGAACCGGTAAAACATTGCTTGCACGTGCTGTTGCAGGAGAAGCGGGAGTTCCGTTTTTCTCAATTTCAGGATCAGATTTTGTTGAGATGTTTGTCGGAGTTGGTGCTTCTAGAGTGAGAGATTTGTTCTCAGAGGCTAAGAAAAACGCACCTGCTATTATATTCATAGACGAGATTGACGCGGTAGGACGTCAGAGAGGAGCAGGACTTGGCGGAGGTCATGATGAGCGTGAGCAAACGCTTAACCAACTTCTTGTTGAGATGGACGGATTTACAGGAAACGAGGGTATAATCGTTATGGCGGCAACGAACCGCCGTGATATTCTTGATCCTGCTTTGCTTCGTCCCGGAAGATTTGACAGGCAGATATTAGTTTCATACCCTGATGTGAAGGGCAGAGAGGAGATACTGAAAGTCCACTCGAGAAACAAACCGTTAGCCCCTGACGTTGATTTAAAGACTATTGCAAAGACCACTGTTGGCTTTACCGGTGCCGACTTGGAGAACCTCATAAACGAAGCAAGTCTTCTTGCGGCAAGAAAGAACAGAAAGGCTATCACCAGAGAGGATTTAGAAGAGGCGTCAATCAAGGTAATTGCCGGACCCGAAAAACGCTCAAGAGTTGTTACCGAGAATGAAAAAAGGCTTACTGCTTATCATGAGGGCGGCCATGCGATCTGTACCTATTATTGCGAGAAGCAGGATAAGGTTCATCAGGTATCAATTATTCCGAGAGGCGCTGCAGGAGGTTTTACGCTGTCATTGCCTGAAAAGGATAAAGCATATGTTTCAAGAAAGGAAATGTATCAGAGCATTATTGTTCTGCTTGGAGGACGTGTGGCTGAAAAGATAATTCTAGACGATATTTCCACAGGTGCTTCAAACGACCTTGAACGTGCTACTTCTACTGCGAGAAGTATGGTTACGAGATACGGTTTCAGCGATAAGCTCGGACCGGTAGTTTACGGAAATGATGAACACGAGGTCTTTTTAGGACGTGATTATACAAACGGCAACCGTTATAGCGAGGAGGTTGCTTATCAGATAGACAGCGAGATAAAGAGTATCATCGAAAGTTGCTTTAAGGACGCAGAGAAAATTCTAAGAGAGCATACCGATCAGCTACATTTAGTTGCGGATTATCTTATTAAGAATGAAAAGATTGACGGCGATGATTTTGAAGCGTTGATGAAAGGCGAACTTACTGATAAATCTGACGAAGACGATACTGATGACTAGACGTATACTGAAACAAGAGATCAAATGTCGGTATTAGCTGATATCAGAAACTAAAACTTGTTTTTGTTGTCTTGTATTTGACTTTTAGTTCAAGACCGATAGTTTATGAAAATAGCTGTTGAATTAAAACAAAATTTGTGATATAATATATAAATGACTGTTATACTATGATAGTATCAGTCATTTATTTGCATATAAAGAATAATATTTTTTAATGATTTTGTTTTACTTAAATGGGGGTAGATTTTGAAAAAGGTTACTATTATCACCGGACATTACGGAAGTGGAAAAACTAATATTTCTGTTAATCTTGCACTTGAAACTGCTAAGACCGGAGAAAGGGTTGCAGTAGTCGATTTGGATATTGTAAACCCATATTTCAGAACCGCCGATTTCAAAGACCTTTTTTCTGATTACAATATAGACCTTATAACGCCTATGTATGCAAATTCCAACCTTGACATTCCGGCGATCAGCTTTGACCTTGAAAGACTTACCTCTGAAAAAGGATATCTTATAATAGATGTCGGCGGAGACGACAGCGGATCGACGGCTTTGGGAAGATATAAATCCGTTTTTGATGTGCTTGCCGAGTCGGGCGATATTGATATGCTTTATGTTATAAATAAGTACAGGCTCCTTACTAAAACTCCAAATGAAGCTGTTCAGTTAATGAGAGAGATAGAATATACTGCTCGTTTTAAGCATACGGGTATAATAAACAACTCAAACCTCGGTGAGGAAACGGATATGCAAACCGTTTTGGATTCGCTTGATTATGCTGACGAGGTATCAAAGCAGACTGGACTTCCTATCGTATTTACATCGTCACCCTGCGAGTTTGATTGTGAACGCACTAATATAAAGTTAATAAATCGTTATGTGCGCAATATTTGGGAAAATGGCTAAGCCATTTTCCCAGAGGCAAGAGATTTAGAGGCAAGAAGCAAGACCGGCGAGCCGCCGGTGGTTCAGCCGCCTTTGAAAAGTTTGTAAAAGGTTATAGTTAGCACAACGGCGGGTCGGAATAATTGACAATTGATAATGGATAATTATTAATTGAAATAAATTATTCTTCCGCCTCTTGCATAAGTTCATTACAATGTTCGCTTAATTTTGTGGCTTCATAAGCTAAACATTCAAATGCTCCTCTGAAAACGTCGTTTTCAAAGGAATTGATATAGCTTAATAAGCATACCTGAGCAAGTCCTGATAACATTTCAGCCTCTTTCATTACTTCTTCAAAATCAACTAAATGAATAGCTCTAAATTTTCTGTTCATTGATGTCACTTCCTTTTTAGAATGTAACTGTACTTATGTTATGACGTCATATAAATATTATAATATGACGTCATATGATATGCAATATGCAAAACATACAAATTAATACGATTTATATTTGTATATATTGATTAAAATATACAAATGTGATATATTTATTTAAAATATTATTGGGTGGTGAAAAAATATGCCTGCTAGTAAAGATAAGATAAAAGCAATTGATAAATACAACAAAGAGCACTATGAAAGAATAGAGATGAGAGTTCCTATAGGTAAAAAGGAAAAACTTGCAGCACATGCAAAGGAGTATGACGGTTCTCTGAACAAGTTTCTTAATCGAGCAGCTGATGAAGCTATAGAAAGAGATAAAAATAGTGTGTAATTGCATTATACACTTGTGCGAGTGAATAGTCATTGGTAAACACTCACAATGCTTAGTGAATATATTTATGTATCTTGTACAGTTGGCACAAATATTGTAATATATTATAATTAAACAGTTAGTAGGTAAGTAATTAAAGACCGTTGACAAATAAAAGAGGTGTTTAAAATGCCATTTAAATATGACAAGCTATTTGAATTGCTGAAAGAAAAAGAATTTTCCACATATAAAATCAGAAAGGAAAATCTTATTTCTCAGGCGGCACTGACCAAAATGAAAAATGGCAAGGGAAATATAGATACAAGAACTTTAGAACGTATTTGTAAATTATTAAATTGCCAGCCTGGAGATATTATGGAGTATGTAGATGAAGAAGGATAGTAGTGAAAGGTAGTATTGTATATGGCTATAAAATTTGAAAAGCTATTTAGTTTAATGAAAAAAAGAGGATTAAGTACATATAGAATAAGACAGGAAAATATTATATCTCAGAGTGCATTAACAGCATTAAACAATGATAGAAGTGTAACTACTGATACAATAAATAAACTATGCAAAGCTTTGAATTGCCAACCCGGAGATATTATGGAATATGTAGATGATGATACAATAAACAATGGATAATTAATTATAAATTGTCAACATTGCTGTTAGATGTTCACATATGTCACTTCCTTTATTTAATATGATTATATTATACACCTAAAATTTATGTATGTAAATATGGCAACATACACGAATTTTGAGTGAATAAAATGTGTATATTGTATACAAAATATATGTAATGGAGGCGGTAATGTGCCAATAAAATATAAAATCAATATTTTGGCAGAATTAAAAGCTACTGGATATTCAACATATAGGTTAAGAAAAGAAAAAATTTTCGGAGAGCGGACTATGCAAAAATTCAGAAAAGGAGATATAGTCAACGCTGAAAATCTGGCGGTTATATGTAAGCTGTTAAATTGCCAACCCGGAGATATTATGGAATATGTAGATGATGATACAATAGAGAATGAATAATTAATAATTATTTTTAAAAATATACGAGGAGGAATAAATATAACTATGGCTAAAATTAATGTTAATTTTGAAAAATGCAAAGGCTGCGGTCTTTGTACAACAGCCTGTCCAAAGAAGATCGTTGAGCTTCAAAAGAAAAAGAGAAACTCAAAGGGCTATTTCACGGCAATATGTATTGATGATGACGCTTGTATAGGATGTAAGAGCTGTGCAATTATGTGTCCCGACTGTTGTATAACTGTTGAGAGATAAAGAAAATATCTATATAGATGGAGTTGAATTAAATGGAGAGAAATTTAATGAAGGGAAACGAGGCATTGGCAGAGGCAGCTATGCGAGCAGGCTGTAAGTGCTTTTTCGGTTACCCTATAACGCCGCAGACGGAGATCTCGGCATACCTAGCTAAGAAAATGCAAGCAAACGGAGGAGTATTTTTGCAGGCTGAAAGTGAGATAGCGGCAATTAATATGGTTCTTGGTGCGTCTGCGACCGGAACAAGATGTATGACTTCAAGCTCTTCGCCTGGAATATCGCTAAAAAGCGAGGGAATATCCTACATAGCAGGCTCGGACTTACCGTGCGTTATTATAAATGTTGAGAGAGGCGGTCCGGGATTGGGAGGGATCCAGCCGTCGCAGTCTGACTATTGGCAGGCAACGAAGGCTCTCGGACACGGAGATTTTCAGCTATTGGTTTTTGCTCCTGCGTCAGTTCAGGAAATGGTTGATATGGTAGTTAAGGCGTTTGACAAGGCTGACGAATACAGAATGCCTGCTATGATTTTAGCAGACGGTCTGCTTGGTCAGATGATGGAGCCTGTTACTTTTCCTGAGATAAATGCTAATCAAAAGCCAAAGCCTTGGGCATGTGACGGTACAAAAATGCAGAGAAAGCACAATATTATAAATTCGCTTTATCTCCAGCCTGATACGCTTGAATCTTCTAACATAAGCCGTTATGAGAGATATAAAAAAATAAAAGAGAATGAAACCGACGCAGAGATTTATCTTTGCGATGACGCTGAAATCGTTGTTACAGCATTCGGTGCAACGGCAAGAGTTGCTAAGAGTGCCGTAAATACTGCAAGAGAGCAGGGGATAAAGGCAGGACTTTTCCGTCCTAAGACATTGTGGCCTTTCCCTGTTAAGGAGATTAACGAGGCTTGCAAATCTGCTAAGAATGTTTTAAGCGTTGAGATGTCTATGGGACAAATGATAGATGACGTTAAATTAGCTCTTGAATGTAGAATTCCTGTGTCATTCTTCGGAAGAACAGGCGGAGTTATTCCAAAGCCTTCGGAAATTTTAAATGAAATAAAGAAACTGGGAGGTGCTGACTAATGGCAGTTGTATTTGAAAAGCCTCATGCACTTTGCGACGTTAATTTGCACTATTGCCCGGGCTGCACGCATGGAGTTATTCACAGACTTGTCTGCGAGGTAATTGACGAAATGGGCATTGAGGGTAATACAGTGGGTATTTGCCCTGTTGGCTGTTCGGTTATGGCATATGATTATTTTAATTGCGATATGATAGAAGCGGCTCACGGAAGAGCTCCCGCTACTGCAACTGGTGTAAAGAGGGCAAGACCCGACCTTATGGTGTTTACATATCAAGGCGACGGAGACTTGGCGGCTATCGGTACTGCTGAGACTGTTCATGCCGCAACAAGAGGGGAGAACATAGTTGTTATTTTCATAAACAATACAACTTACGGAATGACAGGAGGACAAATGGCTCCTACGACATTGCCGGGTCAGGTTACACAGACTACTCCTTACGGACGTGATCCAAAGATTCAGGGTTATCCTATAAGAGTTTGCGAGATGCTTTCAACCCTTTCGGGAACTGCTCTTGCACAAAGAGTTGCCGTTGACAGTGTTCCTCATATTAACGAAGCAAAAAAGGCTATTAGAAAAGCGTTTGAAAATGAGAGAGACGAAAAGGGATTCTCAATTGTTGAAGTGCTTTCCACCTGCCCTACAAACTGGGGACTTTCACCTGTTGAGGCATTGGAGAGGTTGAGAACTGATATGATTCCTTACTATCCTTTGGGAGTTTTTAAGGATTGTGACGCAAAAAATCCAAAGGAGGAGAAGTAAGATGTTAAATGAAATAATTTTAGCAGGTTTTGGCGGACAGGGAATTTTGTTCGCCGGAAAGATACTTGCATACGGCGGACTGATGGACAACAAAGAGATTTCCTGGCTGCCGTCATACGGTCCTGAGATGAGGGGAGGCACTGCAAATTGCAGCGTCTGCATTTCAGACGACCCTATCGGTTCACCGCTTGTTTTAGAGCCTAATTACCTTATCGTTATGAATACACCATCCTTTGACAAGTTTATTGACAGTGTTCAGCCGGGCGGAAAGGTGTTTGTAGACAGCACTATGATAGATAAAAAATCAGACAGGGACGATATTGAGTGTTTTTATATTCCTGCTTCTCAGCTTGCAGAGGAAAATGAAATGTCGGGAATGGCAAATATTATCCTGCTTGGAAAGTTCATTAAGGAAACAGATATAATTTCGATTGACACTTTACATAAAGCATTTGAAAAGGCGATTCCGCCTAAGAAATCACATCTGATCGACGTTAATATGAAAGCGATACAGCTAGGTCAGCAGGTGTGAACCATGCATGAATTTAGCATTTGTATATTTTAATTACAGATAACAGATAATAAATATCCCCCGGCGTAGCCGGGGGATATTTATTATCATAGCTATTGAAATATAGTATTTTTTTATTAGTCAGTAAAATATTTTACTCCGCTTTCAAATATCTTCTGGTCTTTGTTACCGGGAACATTCTTGCAAATATCCATTCCTATTCTCTCTGAGTGTCCCATTTTTCCGAGAACTCTACCATCAGGTGAGGTAATACCTTCAATAGCGTACATTGATGTATTAGGATTGCAATGAATATCCATTGTAGGACGGTGTGCAAAATCAACATATTGAGTTGCAATTTGTCCGTTAGACGCAAGCTTTGCAATTTCCTCCTCGCTTGCAATAAATCTTCCTTCACCGTGTGAAATAGCAACAGTGTGAATATCTCCTACATCGCATCCTGCAAGCCATGGCGATTTGTTAGAAGCAATTCGGGTATTAACCATCTTTGACTGGTGTCTTGCAATTGCGTTATATGTAAGAGTAGGCGAATCATTCCTCATATCCACAATTTCACCGTAAGGAACTAGTCCCAGCTTTATAAGTGCTTGAAATCCGTTACATATACCCAGCATTAAACCGTCTCTGTATTTCAAAAGCTCATGCACAGCTTGAGTAAGACGTGGATTTCTAAAAAATGATGTGATAAATTTACCGCTTCCGTCAGGCTCGTCTCCGCCGCTGAATCCTCCCGGCAGCATAATGATTTGAGATTGTCTTATAAGCTTTTCAACTTCGTTTACTGATTCTGAAATTGCTTCGGCAGATAAGTTTTTAATAACAAATACTTCAGGAATTGCTCCAGCTTTTTCAAAAACTCTGGCAGTGTCATATTCACAGTTAGTTCCGGGAAATACAGGAATTAAAACTCTCGGTTTTGCGATAGGAGCGATAGGCTTTATTCTGTTCTCAGATTTATAAGAATATTTGTCTAAAACACCGCAGTCACTATCAATTTTTGCTGGGAATACAGGCTCTAATTTGTTTTCCCATAGAGCTTGAAGATTTTCCAGATCAAGTTGATAATCATCGGTATATATTTTGTATTCATCAACTGTCTCGCCGATAATTCTTTCATCGGTTTCAATATTACTTTTCAGCTCAACAACAAAAGCTCCGTAACAAGGTGTAAACAACTCTTTAGGAGTAACTTCACCTGTAAATCTGAATCCGATCTTATTACCGAAACTCATCTTAGCAACGGCTTCGGAAATTCCTCCGAATGAAATTGCCCAGCAGGAAAGTACATGATCATCTTTAATTAACTTTTCTACCTTTTCAAAAACCTTTTTAACGCTATCAAAAATTATAATTCCGTTATCGTCATATTCAGGTGCCAAATAAATAACTTTAGAGCCTGTTTCCTTGAACTCCTGAGACGTAATATAATATGAATCAGCGGTAGACACAGCAAATGATACCAACGTAGGGGGAACATCAATTTTCTCAAAAGTACCGCTCATTGAGTCCTTGCCTCCTATTGAAGCACATCCAAGCTCAGTTTGAGCTTTATATGCACCGAGAAGTGCTGCAAGCGGCTTTCCCCATCGTTTAGGATCATCTTGTGTTCTTTCAAAATACTCCTGGAATGTCAGCCAACATTTTTTATGATTTCCGCCTGTGGCAACAACTTTAGCAATGGATTGTACAACAGCGGATATTGCTCCGTGGTAAGGGCTTTTCTCTGAAAGGAAAGGATCATAACCCCAACCCATTATAGAAGCGGTATTTGTCTCACCGTGAAGAACAGGTATCTTAGCAGCCATTGCCTGTGTAGGAGTGTTTTGATATTTTCCGCCGTAAGGCATAAGAATTGTTCCTGCACCGATAGTAGAGTCAAATCTTTCTACAAGCCCTTTTTGAGAGCAAATATTAAGGTTTGAAATCATAGCTTCCCATTTTTCTGGGCTGTTATCTATATTATCATTTGTAATAAGATAAGGGTCTGTTATAGTGATTTTAGTATGCTTTTCAGCGCCGTTAGAGTTTAAGAAGTCTCTTGAAAGATTAACTATCTCGTTTCCTTTCCAATTCATCCTAAGCCGTCTGTCATCGGTTACGTGTGCAACAACAGTAGCTTCTAGGTTTTCCTTTTCAGCCTTGAACAAGAA
Source organism: uncultured Clostridia bacterium (assembly GCA_947584375.1). Lineage (GTDB taxonomy): Bacteria > Bacillota > Clostridia > Oscillospirales > Ruminococcaceae > UMGS1601. Next base: position 99,987 of record CANPWL010000004.1, read on the forward strand.
CTTTTCAACATCTTCTTTTGCAATAACAACAGCCATTCTTTCCTGTGATTCTGATATTGCAAGATCAGTTCCGTCAAGACCGTCATACTTTTTGGTTACAGCGTCAAGGTTTATTTCCAAACCGTCAGTAAGCTCTCCGATAGCAACAGAAACACCGCCTGCGCCGAAGTCATTGCACCTTTTAATCATTTTTGTAACTTCCGGATTTCTGAAAAGTCTTTGAAGTTTTCTTTCTTCCGGTGCGTTACCTTTCTGAACTTCTGCACCGCATTTTTCAAGAGAATCCAGTGTATGCGATTTAGAAGAGCCGGTTGCGCCGCCGCAGCCGTCGCGTCCTGTTTTACCACCGAGAAGAATAATAAGGTCATTCGGCTCCGGACGTTCACGTCTGACATTTTCTGCGGGAGCAGCTCCGATAACAGCTCCTATTTCCATTCTTTTTGCTACATATCCGGGGTGATATATTTCACTTACATGTCCGGTAGCAAGACCTATCTGATTTCCGTATGAAGAATATCCATTTGCTGCACCAACTGTAATTTTTCTTTGCGGAAGCTTTCCGGCTACTGTATCTTCAAACGGTACAAGAGGGTTTGACGCTCCTGTAACTCTCATAGCCTGATAAACATATGAACGTCCTGATAAAGGATCTCTAATTGCACCGCCAAGACAAGTAGCAGCGCCTCCGAAAGGTTCAATTTCAGTAGGGTGGTTATGAGTTTCGTTTTTGAACATCAAAAGCCAGTCTTCGTTGTGACCGTCAACTTCAACCTTTATCTTAACAGAGCAGGCGTTGATTTCTTCGCTTTCGTCAAGTTCTGATAAAAGACCTTCACTGCTTAGCTTTTTAGCGCCTATTACAGCAAGATCCATTAAAGTAACCGGCTTGTCTGTTCTTCCGTCATACAGCTTTTTTCTTGTTTTTAAATAGTCTTTGAATGTATCTTCAATATAAGGAGTTTTTATATCAACTTCGTCAATAATTGTTGAAAATGTTGTGTGACGGCAGTGATCAGACCAGTAAGTATCGATCATGCGGATTTCAGTGATAGTAGGATTACGTTTTTCTACATTTTTGAAGTAGTCCTGACAGAACTTTATATCGTCAAAATCCATAGCAAGACCGAGAGATGTCATAAGTGATTTCAGCTCAATATCGCTTGAATAAATGAATCCCTCGATAGTAACGACTCTTTCAGGAATGTCGTATTTAATATCTAAGGTATCAACGGTCTTAAGAGAGGCTTCACGGCTTTCAACAGGATTGATTATGTAATTTTTTACATCATTAATATCCTTTTCAGAAATATCGCCCTGCAAAATATATATAGTTGCAGATCTAACAGCAGGACGATTCCCCTCAGTGAGCAAAGAAATACATTGTGCACATGAATCTGCTCTTTGGTCAAACTGTCCCGGAAGATATTCGACCGCAATAATATTTTCATTACTCTGAAGTTTAGGTAAATCGCTGTAAGTAACGTCAACGGAAGGTTCGGAGAAGACAACGGGAACACATTTTTTGAAATCTTCTTCTGACAGTCCTTCTGCATCATAGCGGTTTATAATTCTTATTCCTGTAAGTTCTGGAATTTTCAAAACTGATTTAATTCCGCTGAGAAGAGTCTCAGCCTGTGAAGCGTAGTTGGGCTTCTTTTCAACATAGATTCGATAAACTGGCATAGCGCATCTCCTTACATATTTATAGAATATTTATTGAGTTTGACCTAAATCGTCAGTAAAGCTGCCGATGCAATAATTTTTTTCGACCCTTTCTATTTTAACATATAATATCTTTTTTCGCAAACTATTTTGATTGGTTTTAAAGTTTTTTTTCGGAACTTTTACAAATATAAAATTTGGAGTATGTCCCTCAAAAAAATCAGAGGATTTTTCCTTTTCAAATAAAACGGGATATATCTTTCCAACCTGAGTTTTTAGAAATTCATATGCTGACTCATTACAAACTGTTTCCATAGCCTTTGCACGTATTTCTTTGGTTCGATTGTCAATATGATCACAGCGTTTTGCAGCAGCTGTTCCTTCTCTTTTTGAGTACGGGAATATATGTGCTTTAGCAAATTTGATTTTCTTTACAAAACTAAGTGATTCTGAAAAGTCACTGTCGCTCTCTCCGGGAAATCCGACCATAATATCCGTAGTTATAGCACAGTCGGGAAATATTTTTCTAAGCTTTTTGCAAAGCCTTTCATATTCAAAGCATGTGTATTTTCTATTCATTTCTCTAAGTGTTTTGTCACACCCGCTTTGAAGCGATAGATGAAACTGAGGACAAAACTTGCTCAAACGTGATATTCTGTCAATATCTTCGTCTGAGATCATTTCTGGTTCAATAGAACCTAATCTTACTCTCTCTATTCCGTCAACCGAACAGGCAGTTTCTATTGCGTCAACGAGTTTTATGCTATTACCGCCGTCCAGATCCTTTCCATAACAGCAAAGGTTGATACCTACAAGCACAACTTCTTTGTGTCCGCTTTTTGAAAGATCAGTTATCTCTTTTTTTATTTCATCTAAGCTTTTTGAACGTATATGACCTCTTGCATAGGGAATAACGCAGTAGGTGCAGTATTGATCACAGCCGTCCTGGATTTTTACGTTTGCTCTTGTTTTGTTCTCATATCCGGTTATGCTCATATTTTCAATTTTATCTGTTTTTGAATGATTTTCTATACGTATAATCCGCTTTCTTTTTAAGCCGTTATACATATTATCATCTGACAGATATTCGTCAAGCATATTAGGGATACTCATTTTATTTGAAGTGCCGCATATTATATCACAGAAATCAAATTCACGGACCTCTTTTTCAAAAGCCTGTGGGAAACATCCTGTGAGAACAATTATACAGTTTTCATTTTGCCGTCTTAATTTATGAAGAACCTGTCTGCATTTAAGATTAGCTTGTCCTGTAACAGTACATGAGTTTACAATTGCTGCGTCAGCGTCATTAATTGATTTTGTACAGGTATGACCTGATTGCTCCAGCTTTTCTTTTAGTGCTTCGGTTTCATAATGATTGACCTTACAGCCGAGTGTGTAAAAGTATATTTTCATATATAAATTTTTACTCCTTTAAGAGTTCTACATCCAAATTAATTAAATAAACAATTTAAAATATACATGTTTCACAAATTAATTACGGAATATTGTTCAAATTATACAAATTAATTTTTATCATTTTGTTTTACTTGAACATTATACTATATTTACATATTTTTTTCAAATACCCCTTGACAATTAAAAAAAAAGTGATATATTTGAGTTAGAGAATTAAAAGAGGTATAAATTCTCTGAATTCCTAAGGGTTTTCAAAATAAAACATTTTTTAGGGAGGAATTTATTATGACAAAAGCAAAAATATTGTTACAATCGATCTCAGATGTTAAGGAATTTGTAACGGCAATATCCATGTGTGATTTTGATGCGGATTTAATTTCAGGAAGATACACAGTAGACGCTAAGTCAATTATGGGTATTTTCAGTCTGGATTTATCAAATCCCATTGATATAATAGCATACACTGATGATTCGCAGGCTTTATTTGCACAAATTTCTAAGTTTATTGTTAAATAAAAAAGAAAAAAATATTTGATAGAATTATGGTACGGCTTATGCCGTACCATTTCTTTTTGTAAAAAGAAAACCCCTGGTTGTACCGGGGGTTCAGAAGAGCTTAAGCGGTGTATTGAAAATAAAACTCCTTTTGATTAAAATGTAGAGTACAGTCTGATACACTATACTAAAAATTAAATCAAAAGGAGAGTTGTCAAAATGAACAACAATAACAGTCTAGCACATACAAGCTGGAATTGCAAATATCACGTAGTGTTTGCAGTAATAAAAACAATGGAATCATTCAATTACTTGATAATAATCTGCGGCTTCATCTTTCTTTACATAATCGCTTATGCTAACAACTTTTATTTTTAAAGGTCTTTGTCCCATATTTATTTCAATTATATCTCCTACTTTTACATCATAAGAAGCGCGTGCAATTTTATTATTAACTGAAACTTTACCTGCATCGCAGGCTTCGTTAGCAACTGTACGTCTTTTTATAATTCTTGTTATTTTAAGATATTTATCTAGTCTCATACTGATCACTATTCCTCTATGATTTTCATATAATAAAAAGCCTGCCAGAATACTGACAGGCAGCTGGTTTAATTATTATTTAGCAACTGCGTCTTTTAGAGCTTTTCCAGCCTTAAAAGCAGGAACCTTCTTAGCAGGAACATTGATTTTTTCCTTGGTCATTGGATTGATAGCAGTTTTAGCAGCTCTGTCACGAACTTCAAAAGTACCGAATCCTACAAGAGAAATCTTTTCGCCCTTCTTAAGTGATGTGGTAATAGCGTCAATAACTGTTGCCAATGCTTTTTCGGCATCTTTCTTTGAGTAGTCGCCCTTATCAGCGATAAGGCTTACAAGCTCAGTCTTTGTCATTTGAATTTCCTCCTAAAATGTTTGGCTTATACAGCCATAAATTATTTGCTCACCGACTAACTTTTTCGGTAAGTCTTTTTTATGCAAAGAAATTATTATAATTTCTTATAGCCTTAATTATTTGTCTGCTTTTGCCATTTCCCAATACTTATCCAACTTGTCCGGTGATAAATCCTGCATATTTTCATTATTCTGAGTAACCGTTTGCTCAACTTTTTCAAAGCGTGATATAAATTTCTCATTTGCCTGAGTTAATAACTCCTCAGCGTTAAGATCAAGCTTTCTTGCAACATTAACAGCAGAGAAAATAACATCGCCTATTTCTTCAGAAATCATTTCTTTATTGCCGAGTTCCAAAGCTCCAGATAATTCACTAACTTCATCTTTGAGTGAATTAAACGCACTGCTTGCATCCTTAAAATCCAAGTTAGCTCTTGACGCCCTTTTCCCAAGCTTACTTGCCCTTAAAAGGGAAGGGAAAACGCGAGGTACGCTTTTTAAAGTATCAGTAAATGTTTCTTGTCCTTTTGTATCCTTCTTAATACTATCCCAATTTCTTAAAACATCCTCAGAGCTTTTAACAGAAATATTTCCGAAAACGTGCGGATGGCGAATTATAAGCTTTTGGCAAATGTCATTAGTAACGTCTGAAAAATCAAATGAGTTTTTCTCCGTTTCAATCTGTGAATGAAACACAACCTGTAAAAGAACATCACCCAGTTCTTCTTTGAGCATTTCCTTACTATCGAAATCAATAGCCTCGATTGCTTCATAAACCTCTTCAAGAAAATCCATACGGATGGATTTATGAGTTTGTTTTTTATCCCAAGGACATCCGTTTTTACTTCTGAGCAATCTTACGATTTCAATTAAATCATCAATGTTATACCTATCCTTAAATTTGAAATCGACCATTTTGTAAAACAGCTCCAAAAGTTTTAATTGTACTTAAATCTTCAGAATTCAAAATAAAAATATAATTAATAATTATAAAATAATATAAATCAATTGAAATCGGGATTTGCATAATTAACAAGTACTTATTAATAATACTCTAAATTAACTTTAATTTCAAGACTTTTTTAAATATTTGTATTAGAAAAAAGGCTTTTAATAGTATTTTTGTTGAAAACAGACAATAAACACATAAATAAAATGTACATAATGCCACCAAAAATTATGGAAATAAATAGAGAAATTAGGCTATTGTATCGTTGAACGGCTAAAATAAAGCTAAATAATATTACTATTGTTGATAGTATTCCTGCAAACAGAGGTTTTATTGTGGTTGTAATGAAATCAAATTTAATACCGGTATATTTTACAAACGACCTAATCGAACATATACCGATAAACATATAGCAGATGCTTGTTGATATTGCTGCACCGTTTATATTAAGCGGTTCTGCACTGATCAGGAAAACGTTTAAAATCAGTTTTATGATCAAGCCTCCTGCAAGAATTTTCAGCGGAGCTTTTACATTGCCCACTGCTTGTAGAAGAGAAAACATTGTAACAGTTATAGAAATGAAAATCATACCTATACAAAGATACATAAGAGGTTGAACAGAAATTGAAACTTCCAGCGGTCGTGTGCTGAAAAAAAGTGATAATACAGGCTCGCTAAGAATTATCAATCCTAAAGAGCAAGGCATTGAAATGAAGTTTGTTGAAAATACGGCTGCGTTTGCACTTTTTGTAAGCGATGTCATATCCTTTTTTGAATAGCAGGTTGCAACATTTGCAAATGAGCTTTTTCCGAATATTCCTGTAATAGACGGAACAAGACCGAATATGGTAAGAGCAAGTCCCACAAATGATCCATAAACAAAGTTTGGAATATCATTATAATCAATTTGACTGCCTATTATTTTGAATAAGTGTATATTGCTGTTTTTTTCTAAAAGTCTTTTGATTAGCGGGGGAATAGTTGCAAGGTCAATCATTGAGATTATTGTTGTAATAACAGAGCTTATTGCAATAGGGAAGGCAAGTGAAAGAACAGATTTGAATATTGTTCTCATCCGATCAGTTACAACGTCGCTTTCAATCATCTGTTTTGTTATCCCGTCGCCTGAAATTTTTGAGCGTAAGGCACAGTATATTGCAGCTATGAGTGTTGATACAGTAACTCCGAAAAGCGAAAAAGCGGATATATAAGGAGTCGCAGCGCTTAGTATTTCATCGGAACTCTTAACAGTCTGCCCGAAAACTGTACCGTTTTTCATAAAGCTGTTATTAGCAATATAAATAGCAAGATAAGCTCCTCCCAGACCCAAAACAACTCTTAGTATGGATTCTATAATTTCAGAAACAGCAGTGGGAAGCATATTCCGCAGACCTTCATAATAGCCTCTGTATACCGACATAATACTTCCGGCTAAAATACTTGGTGCAATTGCTATAACGCATAAATAGGCTTTGCTGTCGCCTGATATGTATTTGGAAATAGGGTATGAGAGAAAAATCATCAAAAGCGTTGCCAGAAGAGATATGAAAGAAAACCCTATAAGAGAAATATGTTTTATTCGTCTTATGTTTTTGTACCTTTCAAAAGCATAGTTTTCTGCAACAACCATTGACATAGCCGATGGTATTCCGCTTGCCGCAATAGCATACAAAGGCATAAATACAGTGTAGGCTGAAGAGTAATATCCCATTCCGGTTCCGCCTAAAATGTTAGTTAGCGGGATTCTATATATCATTCCCAAAGCCTTTGTTATTAACATTGTTATCCCCAAGATAAATGAACCCATTAGAAAGCCTTGTTTTTTCAATTAAATTCTCCTTTTTTGTAATGCGGTAATGTGATTGATTGTTTGCTGAAATAAATTTTGCAATTGTTGTATTTTTTTGATTAATGATATATAATAGTAACAACAAGAGAACTCATAATGAATCCGACTAGATCTGCAAACAGACAGTAGAAGATTATTCTTTTTGTCGGTTTAACCTTGCATGCAGCGTAGTATACAGAAAGCGTATAAAATGTTGTTTCTGTTGAACCCATTAAAACGCTTGCAACACGCCCGGCAAATCCGTCGGGTGAGTTTTCTGAAAGGATTGAGTCAAAAATACTTAATGCTCCGCTTCCCGATAAGGGACGAATAATTGCTAATGGAACACATTCTTTTGGAAATCCTAAAAATGAAGTAACAGGTGATATCAGCTTTGTTAGAGCATTTATTCCGCCTGATGAACTGAACATTCCAATTGAAACCATAAGCAGTAAAATTGACGGGAATATTTCTAAAGATATTTTAATATTAGCGATTGCACCTTTTATAAAGGTATCAATAATGTTTACTTTCTTTATGAGTCCGTAAAGCAATATGAAAGCTATAATCAGCGGAAGTACCAGATCAGAGAAATTAAAGTTTGACAAATATTTACCCATTGGCTTTTCTCTTTTCGTTTTTCCAAGTTGTTTTAATAAGAACAACAGAACATAATAGTGATATGAATGAAGAAATCAGCACAGCCGGAAGAATATCCATAGGATTTTCTGAACCGTGTGAAAATCGAATAGCGGCGATTGTAGAAGGAATTAGTTGTATAGACGCTGTATTAAGCAGTGTAAATATAGCCATATTTTCAGATGGATATGTTTTTATGTTATCCTCTTCTTTGATGCGTTTCATTGCTTCAATACCCAAAGGAGTGGCTGCGTTGCCTAAACCTAATAAGTTTGCTGTGACATTCATTGTAATTGCTTTATATGCTTTTCCTTTAAGATTTAAACATGAAAATATCGATTTTAGTGCAGGCTTTAATATTTTTGAGATTTTTTCATCAAGCTTTGATTCTTTAACTATGTTCATAAGACCGCCCCACAAAGCCATTGTACCGACGGTTTTTAACATAAATTGTACAGAATTGTTACAGTTATCCATAACAGAATATGTAATATCATTAAAATTATTATTATAAATTCCCATAATTATGGATATAATAGTAATGATTACTATAATTGTAGACATAAAATGTACCTCTCGTTAACAGTTATAATCAATTTTATATTATCTCTTGACAAAAATTTGTATTATGGTAAAATTAAAGTATAGTTGAATAAAATATATAATATTAGTTTGGATGTTATTATTTTATGAATTTAGGAGGAAAGAAAAAATGAAATCAACAGGAATTGTAAGGCCACTTGATGAGCTAGGAAGAATTGTAATTCCAATCGAACTGAGAAGGACATATGACATTGGTCCTAAGGATGCACTGGAGATTTATGTTGACGGTGATAAGATTATTCTTAAGAAGTTCCAGCGTTCATGTACTTTCTGCGGCAATAAGGATGGAGTTGCAGAATTTAAAGGCAAATTTGTGTGTGCCGATTGCGTCAAAGAACTGACAAAATAATAATAACATTAAAGTTAAGAAGAGATAGCTTTCATAAGCTGTCTCTTTTTATTTTATTAATTGTTTGTCTGCTTTAGAACATTTATGCGATTTTGAAAGATTTATCTGTTCGAGTATAAATTAAACCCCTCAGAAATAATCTGAGGGGTTTCTGTCTGTATTATTCATTTGTATTGAAGCTTAATAAAATCCTGTCTTGAACCGTTAAATGCACTTAAATTTATATAATTTTTTGATTTTGAAAAGCCATTTTGTTTTCCTCTGGGGCTGTAACACCAAAGCTTCCAGTTGATTGAATCAGGCTTTGAAAACAAATCTATTATCCAAAGCGTATATCCTGCAAAGTCATCCTGTAAATATTCTTTATAGAATTTATCACCTGTTATAATAATAGGATTTTCTCCATATTCATCTTTAACAGCTTTGCAGAACTTTTTAAGTTCGATCACAACATCTTCTTTTTTAGGTGAGTATGCCAGTGATAATCCGCTTTTTGTTATTTCAACAGCAGGAAGTAGCCTATATCCGTCGCTTGAAATTTTACCAACAGTTTTGATAAAATTCTCTGCCTGATTTTTCCCATCATCTGAAAATGAAAATTTATGATAAGCTCCTGTTTTAACAGTGCTGTCTTTTGAGTTTTCCCAAGATGACTTAAATTGCTCGTCTACAAAATTTTCGCCTTCGCTTGCTTTAAGATATGCAAATGATATGTTTCCCAGTTCAAGCGCATTGAAGTTGACTTCTCCGTGAAGAGATGAAACAGTTATGCCTTGTATCGGATACTCCTTTCGGTCGGGAGAATTAAACCAAATTCTTCCTGTATAGAGAAGTATAATAAGGTCGATTAATATAGCGGCAATACCTAATGTGATTAGCCATAGTATTATTCTTTTTCGTTTTTGGCTTTTGCACTTCTTTTTATAAGCCCTATTGTCATTTTCTTCATAATCATAATCTGAATCATTATAGTGGTCTGGCTCATAGTTATCGCCGTAAAAGGTATTTGAATTTCTCATAGGACTGAGCCTTTCTTTTTAGTAGTGTAAAAGTTATGTAGCAAAAGCTCATAAACTTTTTTAATCCAAATAATCCTTAACCTTGTTGCTCCTGTTTGGGTGGCGCAGCTTTCTGAGGGCCTTTGCTTCAATCTGCCTAATACGTTCACGGGTTACGTTAAATCTCTGACCTACTTCTTCTAAAGTTCTTGAACGACCGTCCTCAAGACCGAAGCGCAGTCTTAAAACCTTTTCTTCGCGGTCGGTGAGAGTTGAGAGTACCTGATTAAGCTGTTCCTTTAAAAGAGTTCTTGAAGCAGCCTCGGCTGGTGCCGGCGCATCATCGTCAGGTATAAAATCTCCCAAATGTGAATCTTCCTCTTCGCCTATCGGCGTTTCAAGCGACACAGGATCCTGAGCTATTCTCATAATATCTCTAACTCTTTCAACAGGCATATTAAGCTCTTCAGCTATTTCCTCAGAGCTTGGATCATGTCCGTTTTTGTGAAGAAGTTGAGATGATACTTTCTTTACTTTTGTAATTGTTTCAACCATATGCACAGGAATTCTTATAGTTCTTGCCTGATCGGCAATGGCTCTTGTTATAGCCTGTCTTATCCACCATGTTGCATAGGTTGAGAATTTAAAGCCTTTTGTGTAGTCAAACTTTTCCACAGCTTTAATTAAGCCTAAATTTCCTTCTTGAATTAAATCTAAAAAGCTCATACCGCGTCCGACATATCTTTTTGCAATAGATACAACAAGACGAAGGTTAGCCTCTGCAAGTTTCTTTCTTGCCTCAGACGCTTTTTCTTCATCAGAACTTCCCATTTGTTCTGCCAGTTGAATTTCATCTTCGGCTGTCAGCAGGGGAACTCTTCCTATTTCTTTAAGATATATTTTAACAGGATCGTCAATGGAAATCCCTTCTGTTGAAATAGAAATATCAACAGAATCTTCAGTACTTTCTTCATCGCTTGCGTTTATGTCCAATGTTTCGTCCGGAATAATGTCATCTATAATTTCAATATTTAATGCAGCGCAGTTGTCGTAAAACGCATCCATTTGTTCGACATCATAATCCAGTTTTTCTAAAGCGTCTGTTATATCTTTAGTTGAAAGTTTACCTGTGGATTTTCCTTTTTCCATCAGGGTATCCAGAATTAATCTTTTATCTACTGTCATAATAAAATCTCCAATCGTAAAAATTTATTAACTAAACTTATGATTTTTCATATCTCATTTGCTCTGTAAATCTGCGCAGTGCGTCATCAGAAGTATTATCATCAGACTGCTGATTAATATTATTATGCGAATTTAGCACATTTATATAATCCATTAATACTTGTTTGTCAACAGGAATTTCTCGACGTCTGCCGATAATATTTGCTACATTTCCCATTTCATCGGGAGAAAATTCGCCGTTGAATGATGAAACAGAAAAATCAAGGTCGTTTTTTATCTTAAAAAGAAGACTTAAATAAATGCGTTTGTTTAAGTCCGTTACAAAGCTATCAGCAGGAAGTTTACTGCTGATAAAGTCTGCTTGTTCGGGATTTTGATATAGATAATACAGTATACCTTCTTCGCTTTTAACTTCTTTTTTTGGTGTTGACATTGTGTAAGACGTGTCATTTGAGGTATAAGCGGTATTTTGATAAAGCTGACGCCATTGCTTTCTTTTTACTGAATTTTTACGTTTTTTTATCAGAGCGTCTATTTCACGAATGGCAATATCCTCAGATATATTCATCTTTTTCACAAAGCTTTTGATATAGACTTCTCTGTCAATTTCGTTTTCGATCTGTGAAAGAATATTATAGCACTTTTTAATATATTCAATTCGGTCTATATCGCTGTTATCAATATCCAGATTGAATTTTGCCTTATTAAGTTCAAACTCAACAGCATTATCAGATTTATCGATAAGAAGTTTAAATCGAGTGGCACCGAATTTCTTTATATATTCATCAGGGTCTTTAGCACCTACCATATTTATTATTTTTGTTTGAAGCCCTACCTCGGTTAAAAGGGCAATAGCCTTTTTTGAAGCTTTCTGACCTGCTTCATCAGAGTCATAGCATATAACTACCTCTTTGCAGTACTGCGACATAAGACGTGCATGTTCGGACGTTATAGCCGTTCCACAGGTTGCAACTGTATTTTCAAATCCGGCTTGATTCATCGAAATAACATCCATATTTCCTTCACAAAGTAAGAGTTGTTTTTTATTAACAGCGGATTCTTTTGCAAAGTTAAGAGAGAACAGAGTTTTGTTTTTTTTGAATACCATAGTTTCTCTTGAATTCAAGTATTTTCTTGCATCTTCAGGATCAAGAGTTCTTCCTCCAAAAGCTATCACATTTCCTCTTAAATCAAAGAAAGGGAACATTACTCTGTTTTTAAAAAAGTCATACGTCCTTCCGCTTTGGGCTCGTCCGAGCAGACTTGCGTCTACCAACTCATTTTCATAAAAACCTTTGGATAACATATAGTCCTTTAAGCTTGTCCATTTATTTTCAGCAAAACCAAGACCGTATTTACTGATGGTTTCCGGTTTTAAGCCTCTTCCTATAAGATACTTAAGTCCGGTTTTTCCATTAGGAGAGCGAAGATTATTAAAGAAAAATCTTGCAGCCTCCCGGTTTATTTCATAAAGCCTTTGCTTTTTTCTAACCGTGTCGCTGCCACGAGAGGATTCTTCAGGAAGGGGAATACCGCTGCGTTCTGCCAGAAGCTTGACAGCTTCAATATAGTCGAGGTTTTCTATTTTCATAATAAAGGTAATAACATCTCCACCGGCACCGCAGCCGAAGCAATAAAAACTTTGTGTGTCTGAATATATAGTACAGGAAGCCGTTTTTTCAGAGTGAAAAGGACACAGACATTTTGAAACTGAACCTGCCCTTTTTATCTGAACATAGCTGGACATTACATCATCTATTCTGTTAGCATCCTTAAGTCTTTCTAAAAAGTCAGCAGGCAACGGCATTTGTTTTCACTTCCTTTTACGTTAAAATATATATTAACAGCTCACGAATAATTGTATATTAACCGTTCCATCCTTTTGGAATAAATAGTTCTTCAAATATGTTTATAGCATAACTGTCTGTCATTCCCGCAACGTAATCACATACTGCGGCTTCTTTAGAAAAGTTATAAGCAAGTTCTTTATATTGCTCTGTCATAACTTTGTCAAAGTTTTCATAAAAGTAATAAAATAAAGTTCCTAACAGACCTTTTACCTTTACTTCTTCAGACTTGCATACAGGATTAGTATAAACACTTTGGAACATAAATTTATGCAGCTTATCATGGGCTTCTTTTATATGGTCGTCCATGCGAATATCATAAACCCCGTTTTTGACGATCGAGTTAACAAGAGTTGTAATCCTTTCAGACTTTGAGTGTCCGAGAACATTAGAAATATCAGAGGGAATATCCTCCTCAGATAAAACGCCTGCTCTTATAGAATCGTCAATATCATGATTTATATATGCAATAACGTCCGCAAGTCTGACTACATATCCTTCTTTTGTATCGGCAATTTGATTTGTATGTGTTAAAATACCGTTTCTGACTTCATATGTAAGATTAAGCTTATCTATATGATCAACGACTCTAAGACTTTGTTTATAATGCTTGAAACCGGAAGAGGAAAGCTCATTTAAAACACGTTCACCCTCATGTCCGAACGGAGTGTGACCCAAATCATGACCGAGTGCAATAGCTTCAATCAAATCCTCGTTGAGCCTTAATGCTCTGCCGATAGTGCGTGCGATCTGAGAAACTTCAAGAGTGTGTGTGAGCCTTGTTCTGTAATGATCACCGCTAGGGAAGAGAAATACCTGAGCTTTATGCTTAAGACGCCTGAAAGAATTGGAGTGCAGAATCCTGTCTCTGTCTCTTTGAAAATCGGTTCTTAAATCGCATTTTTTTATCTCAGTCAATCTTCCCTTAGTGTTTTTTGAAAGACAAGCTGCATCACAAAGAGTTTGCTCTTCAGTCATTTCTGTTATTTCTCTCGGTAAAATAATATCACCACCTGACATCATGTTTATATTATATACCGAATAAAGCCGTCAAAACCTTTTAATACAGAATATATTAACAAAATATTTACATTTTCTCATTAAAAAAGAGCAATAACGGCTTACTATCACGTAAAATCTCCATATTTCAACTCGGATTTTGTGATTGCTATTTTACCGTTTGTAATATCAAGTAGTTTTTCTTTCATTTTTTCGTACATTTCTGATTTGACAAGCATTTTAATTGTAACATTGTTAGAAAATTCATCTGAAATCATTTTTATGTCAAACTCAGGAAGTGAGTATTCAATTTTTCCATATAGTGAATATGCAAATTCCAAAGTTACTTCAAAGCATTCATACATTTGCATTTTAACGGCAGCGTCAACAGCTAGCTTACAAGTATGTGAGTAAGCTCTGACTAAACCGCCGCCGCCCAGTAATATACCTCCAAAATATCTTGTAACAACAACACATACATCTGTAAGCCCCTCTTTTTGGAGTACATCAAGCACAGGCATACCGGCTGTCCCTTGAGGTTCGCCGTCATCGCTGTATCTGGTAATATTGTTTTCTCTAAGTATATATGCATATACATTATGTTTAGCTTTGCGGTTTTCGGCTCTAATTTTGTTTATAAATTCAATAGCGTCATCATTTGTCTTTACAGGAGAAATATATCCGATGAATTCAGATTTTTTTTCAACAAAGCTGTTTTTTGCAAAATCCCTTATGGTAGTATAATTCACAAATTATCCTCCTTAATTTAATCTAAAAATAAAAAGAGTGGATAGAACATCCACCCTAAATTCTTTTGATTACTAATCAAGGTTGAAACGCTTTTTAAATCTGTCAACACGTCCGCCTGTATCCATAAGTTTTTGCTTACCTGTATAGAAAGGGTGACACTTTGAGCAAACTTCAACCTTAATATCCTTCTTTGTCGAACGAGTATTTATTACATTACCGCATGCACAGGTAATTGTAGTTTCCTCATATTCTGGATGGATACCATCTCTCATTACAATTCCTCCTCTCAAAACATCAAATATATGACTTACATAGAAGCCCATCATTTCAGTTTAGACAGTAGTTCTATGAAATAATCATCAGCGCTTAACAGTATATCACAAACGAAATTAAAATGCAAGCGTTTTTTCTACTTTTTTATAATATTAACATTTATTTTTTGCATAGCTTTAGCGTTGCAATCCTTATCCGCTACATTTACAACAAACATTTTCTGACACTTCTTCTTATCAGGTTTCTTTGCTTTAGTTTCAGTTATGTCAATATAAATTTCGTTTCCGACATATTTAACGGCACTTATTGTATATTTTGAATTACTGTTATTAAAATTAACTATTGTAAGAAATATTGTATTTTTAGAAAATGTTTTATTATTATTTATATTTTTATAATAGGTATTTATTTTGTTATTCAACTCAAAATTATTTTTTAAATCCTCAAAGAAATATTTAACTACTCTTTTTGCGGTTATAACGGCGGTAACAGGATATTTTATCTTTTTTTCTTTTTGTGTAATATTGAAAACCTTTTTTGTATATTTTAAATTTTTACCCTTTGACTCTTTATTAGAATTATTGCTTGTATTGGAAACAAGAGTAGTATCTTCGGTATTTATTGTGGTTTTTGCCTGTTCAGAGGCGATGCTTGAGCTTTCAGCAAGCTGTTCAGTCTGTTGGTCGTTTGCCCTTACAATAAAGAAAAGACCTATTGCTAAAAAAATGACAAATAGGATAGGGAGGACCTGTTTTATATCTTTCATTTTATTCTCCGTTTCTGCACAATAAAGCACACTGTTTTGTAAAAATGATTATAGAAATATATATTTTTTTAATTATATGCTATCGTTGACTATACAAATAAATTATAACATTATTATTTGTATAAGTCAACCAAATGAACAATACACATATATGTATTACTGCATGAAGGATACTATTTATAACCAAGCTCACTAAATTGAAAATATAAGATAGTTATAACAAATTATAGATGCTAATAAAAATATTTTGTAAAAAAATCTGCCCATTCAGCATAGTGCCAAATGAGCAGTTTGATTTTCTAATATATCCGCCTTGCCGTCGCACAGTGAATAAAACCCGCACTTGTGCAGGTGGGTAACGGCCTGACAGCCTCACGCTCCCTTCGTCCGGCAAAAACCGGGAGGTCTGCAATCCTCAGCCAGAGCTTAGTTCCCTTATTCTATGTGTTGGATTATAAAACTGTACTTGCTCGTACAAGGCAGAAAGATTTTATTTTTAAAAAATCAGTTTATCCTTTGTAAATATTATATCACCGATTCTGTGAGTATACAAGCGGTAATATAAGACAAAAATATTACAAATAAATTTTTAATCTGTCAAATCAACTTCGCCGTTATCAAGGTCAACTCTGTCGCTTCCTTCAATTTCAATTGAATCTTCATCCTCGTCCTCAAACATTTCAGCAAAGCGATCCATAAATAAATCGCCGAGTTTGTCAAAAAGATCGTCATCATCAACTGAAACCAGAACCTCTTCATCGCCTTCATAAGTAGACTTTAAAATGACAACTTCACCGTCATCGGCAAGTATAGCTTCTGCATCCTCTAAATACGGCGTAAGAGCATAATATGTTTCACCCTCATATTCAAGAGAATCCAATAGTTCAAACATTTGCTCCTGTCCTTCTTCATCAACGAGGGTATATAAGTCAGGCTGCATATCCATTTCTTCGCTCATAATTAAACCTCCTAAGATATAAAATAAAATGTTTATTTTCAGATTAATAAAAAAGTTATGGTGTTTATTATCACCACAACATTAAATATTATAATACATATAAATTCAATTGTCAAGCAGATTTTGTAAAAGTAATATTAAATAAATAAATTATAAAAAAGTTGAAAAAAACTATTGACAATACACAAAAAGTGTGATATATTATAGTTGAAGATAAGAATAGATAAGATAAATACAAAAAATAAAGTAAATTATATTATCAAATCTTACTTCGTAAATCGGAATAAGGAGAGCAGGTCCAATGAACTAATTATAATTTAAAATTATAAAGATATTTTTGAATGGAGAGTATAGTCCGATGGTTCATTAAGGTTTTGAAATGAAAGTGATTCAAATTTTTACAGGAGAATCAGTCCAATGAACAGATAAGAATTTAAAGACTGAAAATTAAACCAGTTAAAGTTGTGGTGAACTGAAAAGTAAGATATGAAATTCAGTTTACTGGTTGAAATAAATTACAGTTTAAAATTTGAAAGGGCGTGATAGGAATGTTAAAAAGAGCGTTTAAAACCTATCAAGACCGATTGATTGAAATTCAGTAAGAAAGAGGCGAGTCCAATGGCAGTAGAAAGTTCATCAGTGTTGTGTGACTTTGAAATTGGCTCGGATGTCATGTAAATGAAATCAAAACTCAGATAATAAGTTGCTGATAAAGATTTAAGCTGAAATGTTAAAACAGACATATCTTGTTTTAAAGTCTACATTGATGAGGAGAATAAAAATTTATATTTTCAAACGGAGGAAAGAACTTTCAAATAGTAACAGTAATAATTAATTAAACGCTTAACTGTGTTAAGACTGAATGATTTAGGCTTTGAATATAAGTCAAATAAGTAAAACTGATTTATTTAATTAAGTTAAATGTGATTCAGATTAATTTAAAATATAATATAGAAAGTTAAGACCGATACATTTAGTGATGTATCGGTCTTGTTTTGTTTTTAATATATATAAATTTGTCACAATACAATGTTTTTTGGAATATTATATCTTATCAGCGTATTTAATAGTAACACATATGCTGAAAGTGGCATAAATAAATATGTTGCAGATGAATGTTTATTTATGTCCATAGGGGAGCTTTCGGCATGGGACTGTGATTTACACTGTAAAATAAATGTGGGTGCACCATATAGGTACACCCATTTTAATTGCAGTCTTGCAGAATAAATATCCCTTAGATATACCGAATGATAGTTATTGTATACAAAAAGCTTTTGGCTGTGCTGAGTGATATCTGTATTAAAAGTTATTCTTTTTATGTTTTTGTATGAATACCCTGAAGTTGTTGTATACCTCTCTTTCCAGGGGTGCTGTAAGAAATCTGTTGCGCTTGTATAGCGTTTTCATTCGCTCAGCACGAAATTTTGCCGCAGTTAGGGAAATGTTGCATACTGACGCTATCTGTTCGGCTGTGTGCAAATTAAGACCCCACAGTACACAAGCCGGAGATAATAATCTTGATGCGAAAATGTTTGCTTCTTGTTCTGCAAAGGATTCGGTTTTATTAAATGTTTGAGTAAATTGTCCTTTGTTTTCCAGACTGTGGCCAAGAAAAATGTGTCCAAGCTCGTGAGCGATAGTAAAACGGCATCGTTGACGGGAACAGCTGTCATTATATACAATGTACCACTGGTTTCCGCTTATGATGCTTATTCCGATTTCATTTGGAGAAAGACAGCTTACGTCGCTTTCTTTTATAAGCTTTATCCCCGCATCTTTTGCAATCAGCTTTACCGAAACAGGAAGCGAGCTTACATCATATTCAATAAGACATTGCCAGGCTGCATTTCTTGCATTTGTATATTTTCCGTAAATCATATTCATGATTATTATTCTCCGACAGGATCATTCCTGCTCAACGAGGTTTGAGCGACTGAATGCAGTGCCGTTTAGATACAGACGTTAAATACGACCTGAAAATCAACTTACATTGATTACTTGTTCTGACAATAAAAAAATAAATCAGTCCCACTAAGGAGTATTTCTTAATGGGATTTTTTATTATAAATCATCATCAGTTTCAGGAGCATTTTTAAGCCTGTCAAGCATCTCCTGCGTAATTTCAACGTAACCGTCTTCTTCCCGGTCACTGCTGCGAGCCGCTTTATACACTGTGATTTTTTCTTCCTTATTTATTCCTAATAATCTGTCAATTGCAGGACGCATTTCAGCGTTTTCCCGATATGCAGTTATTACCTCTTTTTCATGGTCGGATACTGCAAATGCATCTCTGTAATCTTCACGAAACTCTGCAAGAATGTCAGATACATTGTATATGTCGCATAAACTCATAAGCATTTCGGCATCAGGCTGACCTCTGTTGTTTTCCCACGCATTAACTGTTTTTCCGCTCTTTCCTAAAATGTCTCCAACTTGTTTTGCTGTTAATCCGCTTTGCAACCTTAATCGCTTTAGTGCTTTAGCTATCGTTTCGCGTGACATTATTATACACCACCTATTCTAAATTAATTCAATTATATAATGGTTATTGCTATTTTTCAATATGAAATTCTAAAAAAATTAGAAAAATTTTTAAAAAACACTTGACAATCTAGAAAATATAGTCTATAATACGTTTGTAGTCTACGAAATTTAGATTAATAAGGGGGCTTTTTATGAATATAGTCGATAAACTGAACGAGTATGTTAATAAAAATGATATTAATCAAATCTATATAGCTCAAAAAACAGGATTGGCTGAAGATACTGTTTCTCAAATGCTTAAAGGCAATAGACGTATATTTGCAGATGAGTTTTTACTTATCTGCACCGCACTTAATATTGACCCTAATATTTTCAGAAACAGAACAGCATAAAAAGCAGCTATTTTATTATAAGTAATATTTTCAGATTTGGTAAATCTGTATCGCAAAGCAGGTGATTTTTAGCGTCGCCTGAAGTGAAGGAGGGTGATTGATTAAACTTGATTACAAAGTGTGCAGGCTCTTTGTGATTCTAGTATATAGGGAGAAGTTATTATATGCCTGCAAAAATTTTAATAATTAAACGGAGGTTTATAAAATGATAATTAAAAAACTTTTAAATTTTTTTGTAGCATTTGTAGTTATTATTTCATTTTCTACTTCATTAATTAGTTTAGCCGTAACTGATAATTCTTATTTTTCTTTCTCTTATGGTACAACACGTTATACTGCTCAACTTAATTCTAGTGCAGATTTTTCTAATATGTCAGAAGTAGAATTCCCATCCAAGTATAATAATAACACTAATGGTGAGTTACCAGTTGTTTTTAATAAAGCAGGTATAACTAATGACACTATTACGTCATTAATAACCCCTTCATCAGTGTCATCTGTTTCCCCAATGGCATTTCAAGGATTAAATGCTTTAGAAAAGGTAAGTTATACATATACTGGTGAGTTAACTTTTTCTGCAATAACTTTTATGAATTGCTCTACAAAATTAAAAACAATAAAGATTGATGCATCTTCTGTAATCTTTACTGGTGCGACAGGTCCACGAGCATTTACAGGATTTGTAAATAATGATGATGCAAAAATTATTGTAACTAGTGAAAACGTTAAAAATCAAATAATTAATGGAACAAAAAATGGCGTGCCCGTCTCCGAAAAACAAATAGAGGTAAAGTCAAGCAGTCTACCAAAGCCGGTAATAACATTAAGTTGTGAAGATATTACTTACGGAACAGTTGGCGGATTTAAGCCATC